>NZ_BAAGRD010000003.1:0-637761 GCF_054783135.1 Niabella terrae | reverse complement strand
GTAAGCTTCCTTCAGATTCCACCTCACGATGGACACCCTTGCTCTTAGCTAGTGGTTGGCGATTACAAACCCCCACAGAGGACTTTCACCTCCTAGTAACCCGACATGCACGGCACACAATAAAAAAAAGGCCTTGTAAATCAATTGATTACAAGGCCTTTTGGTGCCCCAGGCGGGACTTGAACCCGCACGGACATTGCTGCCCACAGGATTTTAAGTCCTGCGTGTCTACCAATTCCACCACCAGGGCTTATGGAATGATCAAAAAAAAACCTCTCTGAACAGAGAGATTTTTCAGAGCGGAAGACCGGGCTCGAACCGGCCACCCCGACCTTGGCAAGGTCGTGCTCTACCAAATGAGCTACTTCCGCTTAAAAGAACTTTTTTATACCTTCCCCGTAAGGGGATGCAAAAATAAGGGATTCTTTTTTTGAAAAAAAATTTTCCCCGCAAAAATTTATTTGTATTTAGGCGTATATAAAGTGCTCGGCTGGACGGTCACTTTCGGCTTCTCAAACCGTTGGGTATAAAGGCGGTAACAGCCACCCCAGGTCATCAGAACAAAGCAGGCGATGCTCAGATAAAAGATATAGGCAGAAGCAGTAACCCAGCTCTTGGTGATATCTTTTTTCTCGTACTGCTCGAGACTCTCCTCGTATTCCTGCTGTTTAAGTTTATCTACATCAAATGGTTCCATAACTAATATTGATATTTGCAAAAGTAAGGCTTCGATAGATAAATTCCTTAATCCTCCCGCACAATTTCCGAAAAAGTCTTTCTACCCTTTACGAAATGTTGCCAGGCCACATTTCCTTTATAATATCCCCGTAATTCCCCCTGCCGATTTTTTGGAAAGACGCTACGACTTTGCCATCTTAGTATCCAGTTCAAAAAAGACCAATGGGCATTAAAAACCGCCCTAAAATATCCCCCGTCTCCGCGCAACAGACTCTTAAAAGCCGAAGCAATATCCAATCCACCCCGCAGTAACAACACATACCAGCGTCTCCAGCCCCGCATATTCTTAAATATCATGATATTGTTATTGCGGAAGTTTAAAAAGGTTTTCAAAGAATTCCCCTTAGGAAGGGTTCCTCCCCCCACATGGTAGACGACCGACGAGGGACAGCAATAAATCTGGTATCCCATTAACTGGACCCTCCAGCAAAGATCAATCTCCTCCTGATGGGCAAAAAAATAGTCGTCAAAACCTCCCGAATGTTGAAATACTTCCGATCGGATAAAAAGGGCGGCGCCACTGGCCCAGAAAATGGGTTCCGCCCGGTCAAATTGGCCCCGGTCCTCTTCAGTTATGTCAAAAATACGACCGCGGGCAAAAGGATAGCCGTAGGCATCCAGCCAACCACCGGCGGCACCCGCATACTCAAACTGCCGGGGCTGTTTATAAGATAATAGTTTGGGTTGGCAGGCGGCGATCTCCTTATTGGATTCCAGCAGGTCAACCAGGGGCTGGAGCCAGTCTTCCGAAACTTTTACATCGGAATTCAATAACAAATAGTAAGGAGCCGCTACTTGTTGCAAAGCCAGGTTGTACCCGCGTGCAAATCCATGGTTTTCGATAAACCGGATGATGCGAATATCAGGATATTGCGATTCTAGAAAAGCTATGGAATCATCAGTAGAAGCATTATCGGCAACAACGATCTGGAAATTCGCATACCGGGTGCGCACCAGATAAGGCAAAAACTCCTCTAAAAAAGATTTTCCGTTCCAGTTTAAGATAACTATGGCTACAAGGGGTTGCTGCATATAGTAAGGGAACAAAAATAAGGAACTTGTCTGCTTTAACTGTTAAGATATCCACAAGAGCGGTCAGGCCTTATTTATCCTTGTTAATCAGGCTACGGATTTCTTTTTTACCAGTAAATGATACAATTGAATTATGGCAATGAGGCCGTTGCTAATGATAATCGGCCATTTCAGTCCCAGGAGTACGCCATAAATCACAAAAAAGATACAGGCACAAAAATTGATAGTTCTAATGAGTCCCACACGGGTGGGTATAAAAGACAGTACGAGCAGGCTCATGGCGATATATCCAAAGATTTCAATTCGGGTATCCATTATTCGAGATTTGTACTGTAAATATCCAATTATATTGTACTAAAACCACATATATAGATAATAATTTACTTTTACACAACCAATAGGCAGGCAGAAGCATCTATTCCAGGGGATAGTGGCCACAGCGCTTTTTGGATGGGCAGCGGGATAACACCAATCTTTTGGTTTCCCACGATAAAATGAACACATGGAAACAATGAATACAAACCAGCATTTGAGACAGCAGGGGAACTGTTCCTTAAAAGCATTCTTTTTTATAATCGCATTTTTTTACGGCGGTTTTCTGATCGCCCAAAATAGTGTGAACGTCTATAAGGATCCTCGGATTGATCAGTTGCTAAACAAGCAATCGGAAGCCAACAATCTTTCCACCAGAAATGCCACCAAACGCCGGACGGCAAAAGGTTATCGGTTATTGGTACTAAGTTCCAATAATCGCAATGAAGCGCTGGCAGCCCGTAACAAGATCTACACGAATTTTCCCGATTTAAAGCCTTATATGGAATACCGGTCTCCCTATTATCGGGTAAAAGCCGGAAATTTCACCTCCCGGGACGAGGCGGAAGCTTACCGCAGGAGAATGGCCTCTATTTTCCCCGGAAATATCTTTATTATGAATGACACGGTGGAAATTAAGCCAACGGATAACGACGATGCAGAATAGCTGCGGCATTCCTTACAACAGGTAAGAAAAAGATGTAAATTCGCCTGATGATTGAAAAGATTAAGGCGCTGGCAAAGGCTCAACTACCTGAATTCATTGCGGTTCGCAGACACTTGCACGCCCATCCCGAACTTAGTTACCAGGAATTCAAGACCTCCCAATACGTGCAGCAGCAACTGCAGGAATTCGGCATTCCCTTTGAGGTAAAAGCTGAAACCGGTGTCATTGGATTGTTGCAGGGCCTCAACCCGAAAAGCAGGGTGATCGCCCTGAGAGCAGATATGGATGCCCTGCCGATTACTGAAGCCAATGAAGTCCCCTATAAATCCACCCATCCCGGTGTGATGCATGCCTGTGGTCACGACGTTCATACCACCTGTCTGCTCGGTGCCGCAAAAATCCTTAGTGCTTTAAAGAATGAGTGGGAAGGAACCATAAAATTTATTTTTCAACCGGGTGAGGAAAAAAACCCCGGGGGCGCCAGTCTGCTGATAAAGGAGGGTGTTTTACAAAACCCCGCTCCTTCTGCCATTTTCGGACTTCATGTACACCCGGGACTGGCTACCGGCAAACTCAGCTTCCGTAGCGGCAAGGTCATGGCCAGTGCAGATGAACTTTATTTTACCATTAAAAGCAAAGGCGGCCATGCTGCTTCTCCTCATTTGACAACAGATCCGATATTAATTGGCTCCCAGCTGGTGGTAGCCCTACAGCAGATTATCAGCCGGAATCGGGAGCCCTTAAACCCTTCGGTACTTTCCATTACAGCATTCAACGGCGGCACGACGACCAATGTCATCCCTGAGGAAGTCAAGCTAAAGGGAACATTCCGGGCCATGGATGAAAGCTGGCGTTTCAAAGCCCATGAGCTGATTCGGGACCTTTCTCAAAATCTTGTGTCGGGCATGGGCGGGGAACTAGACCTTCATATCGACATCGGTTATCCCAGTGTATATAATAATGAACCGCTCACGGAAGCAGCCCATACTTTGGCAACGGAATACCTGGGTGCGGATTCGGTGGAACAAACTGAAATACGTATGGGCGCAGAAGACTTTGGATACTATACCCAACAGATTCCGGGTTGTTTCTACCGACTCGGGGTTATGGGCGACCCGGCGCATATCCGTAATGTACATACCCCCATTTTCGATATCAATGAAGCGGCTATTGAAACCGGTATGGGCATCATGGCCTGGCTGGGCATGACCGCGAACGGACCGGCCAACCCTTAGTGCTTTTTTTGCATCTTTCCGATAAGTTAAACAGCCGGTAATGAAACAACTTTTACTTTTTTTAGGATGGTGGCTGCTAATACACGCTCCTGTGGCAGCACAAACAAAAGAGCCTGCGGAAAAGTCCGCCCGGGAATACATACTCGAGCGGGAAGAGCAGCGATCGCAACCGCCTAATACTGTAAAACCCGGAGCCAAAACGATCAATTCGGCCCAAGACAGTACCTCGGGCCAGAAAGTAGTGAAGGAAAAAAAGCAAAAAAAATGCAGCTTGTTCTGCAGGAAAAAGAAAGTTAAGACCTCTACAACGGATTAATCCCTGGTAAATAACATATTGTCCATTAGCCGTTGACGGCGCTTCAGTATAAGTTTTTTAGAGACGACTGCTCTCGGAGTTGTTGTTCCAATAGTCGCTGAAATCTTCTTTCCGTCGAGATAATTCAATGCAGCCGCCAGGCACTCCTCTTTGGTATCACCCCAGGACTTATCCACCCCGTCATAAATTTTATACCGGGGTTGAAAACCCTCATAAGAGACCGAATCATTCCGGGCGTTGCGGGTCATAAAGGAAACGGTCCAGAAAGTCACTTTCTCAAACAAATCGACGGGGAAAAAGCCTACGGGTTTACCAAAAGTATTGTCATCTCCAATCAGTACCATATTAGCACTTTCGTAAGCCTGCGTCAGGTTATTAATCAGCAGCTCACTGGAAGAGGCCGTATAATTACTTATAATGACGATCAGTTTCTCCGGTTTCAACGCATCCGAAGGAAGATTGAATTTTACCACATTTCCACCCGAAGGGGCAAAATTATAATTCCCCCGGGTCTTCATCAGTGTGTACTTATTTGTCTGCAGGTTCTTGTTATAATAATACGTATACATGGTGCCGCTGGTACCACTGGGTGCCAGGTGATTGGTCAGATAATCCTGTGTGGCTGTATAGCCACCCCCATTATAACGCAAATCGAGTATTATATTCTTTATACCTGCTGACCGGAAAGTTCCCAGGGCCGCTGCCAGATCTGCTTGGGAATCTGCCAGCTTGTCAAAATAATTATAGGCCAGGTAACCTGCCTTATTACCTCCTGCACTTTCCAAAATTTCCGAATGAAGAATTGAAGTTGGGAAAAAGGAAGTATTAGAAATTGTCACTTTGAGTGTGTCTCCATTTTGCTGGATCAGCAGGGCCTCTACAGAATTCAGGGTCTGATAGTAAAACATATCATTCAACACATCAATCGCTGCATCAGTATAACCCATATTCGTATTGTTGACTTTCGCCAGCCGCATACCCCGCTTCACGCCTTTTTTACCCGCATCGGAATCGGGATAAACATAACTGACAAACCAGCCTGCAAAACTGGAAGGCTGGTAATCAGGATTAACGGAACGATCTTTCCAGGCCTCCTTGACGTCAAAACCGTATCCCTTTTCACTGGTCGCAGCGCTGCTACTGGCGGAACCCGAAGAATAATCTTCTGCATAACTGTACTGCTTTTCGTTGTCCCAGTAATTGTAGGTTCTTATCTGATCCATAACTGCCCTGGCGGTCGCCAAGGCATCGCTCTTCACATATTTACGGGGATTAAAACTGGCATAACTTACGCCTTCGATATCTTCCAGCCAGTAATAAATTTCTTTGGAAAATAAAAAAACCGAATCGGCCAGCAATTGCAATTCCTCCGCATCTGTTCCGGTGGTCGGTACGGTTTCAGTTTCTGCTTCCTGATCGGGGCCGGAAAAATCCTTTTTACAGGCAATCAAACTGGCGACCAACAACACTACGATTACAATTACTTTCATGAAAAGACGATAAAGTCCATAAAATTACAGTGTTTTAAATCGGGATACCCATTTTTAATTTTAATTTAAGAATTTTAGACTTAAAGCAAAAAAGCTATTTTAGCGGTGTTTTTCATAGCTGATGATGCATAAAGAACTGATACAGAAAATAGCAGCCTCCCGGAAACGACCGAATATACTGGTCGTAGGCGATATGATGGCGGACCGGTACGTATGGGGAACCGCCAGCCGGATTTCTCCGGAAGCACCGGTACCCGTACTTATGGCCCGGGAAGAGACGCTGTCGCTGGGGGGTAGTGCGAATGTCGCACGGAACCTCAGCCGCCTCAATGCGAAAGTGGCCATTGCCGGTATTACAGGCGCTGACCTGATGGGCGAACAGCTTACAGAATTACTTCGAAAGGAACAAATAGATACAACTGCCGTACTGGAAGACCATGAGCGGCCTACGACGATCAAAACCCGGGTTATGTCGGGTAATCATCAACTGCTGCGGGTCGATCGAGAAAGTACAGCTGAGCTTTCAGCCAACGCCAGTGCCAGATTACTGAAAAAGCTGGAACCCCGCATCCGTAAAGCGGATATCGTGATGCTTTCTGATTATAATAAAGGATTGCTGACAGCGGATTTCACACAAAAGCTGATCAAAATTTGTCATCGTCTGGATAAAAAAGTGCTGATCGATCCCAAGGGCCTGAATTATCGCAAATACAAAGGCGCCTGGCTGATCAAGCCCAATCGAAGGGAACTGGCCGAAGCAACAGTTACCGAAAAAATACAGTCCAGAAAACAAGTGACACTGGCAGCCAGAAAATTACTGGATCAGACGAAATCCACGCACCTGATTGTCACCCTTTCCGAAGAAGGGCTGGCACTGGTATCCGCAAAGAAAGTGCAATATTTCCCCGTAAAAGCCAGGGAAGTCTTTGATGTTACCGGCGCGGGAGATACCGTTTTTGCCTGCCTGGGATTCTTTTTGGCCTGCGGTGTGGAAATTGCAACAGCCTGTGAACTGGCCAATTATGCCGCGGCGATTGCCGTGAGTAAGGTAGGCGGGGTTGCCGTTACACTGGAGGAAATACTATCACTCATTGAAACCCATACATCCTGAATACGGTGGATATTCATAGTAAAATCATGTCCCAGACTGAGGCCCTGCAATGGCGAAACAGCTTACGGCAGCAAGGTCGGAAACTGGTCTTTACCAACGGTGTTTTCGATATCCTTCATGCCGGTCATCTTCAGTCGCTGATAACCGCCAGAAGCTTCGGAGCGGCGCTGATGATTGGGTTGAATACAGATGCTTCGGTCAGAAGACTCAAAGGGGAAAGCCGGCCAATCATCGGACAGCAGGACCGTGCCTTGTTACTGGCAGCTCTCGAATGTGTTGACGCCGTCGTTCTTTTTGACCAGGACACCCCGCTGGAACTTATCAGCAGTCTGTTGCCGGATGTATTGGTGAAATCTGCAGATTATAAAGTAGCAGATATTGCGGGCGCCAGTGAAGTGATCGCTGCCGGTGGCGAAGTCAGAATTACGCCTTTCACGGCCGGCCTCTCGACAACGAATATTATTCAGAAAATTAAAAATCAGTAATCCCCTGACTGGCTATGATTTGCCAAGCCTGGAGATGCATCCTATCTATTAACATTGTTCCGGCCTAAGAAAATATTGGTGATCCGTTTCAGCTCCATGGGCGATATCATTTATACGACACCGGTGGTACGTTGTCTCAAACAACAATTACCCGATGTCGAAATTCATTTTATTACCAAGCCACAGTTCAAATATATTTACGAAGGCAACCCCTACCTCGATAAATTACTTTTATTACAGGAAAGCCTCGGGGCCACCGTTGCGCAGATCAAGAAAGAAAACTATGACTGCCTGATTGATTTACACAGCAATCTGCGAACCCGAATCATTAAACTCCGTACTGGCATCCGTTCTTTCACCTATCAGAAACAAACCCTGAGGAAATGGCTGAGTCTTAAACTAAAGAAGCAACTACTGCCACCCATACACCTGGTAGACCGGTACCTGAAAGCGGTGGCGCCACTGGGCGTCGTCAGTGATCAAAAACCGATCGATTACTTTATTAAGGAAAATTATCAGATCGAAGACCTGCTGCCTGCCAGCCATCACCCCTCTTATATAGGCTTTGTGATCGGTGCCGCTCATTTTACCAAACGCATGCCCAACGAAAAAATAATTTCGCTCTGCCGTCAACTCGATCAGCCGGTTGTTTTGCTGGGCGGTAAGGATGTGCAGGAGAATGGTCAAATTGTGGCCGAAGCCTGTGGAACACAGGTATATAATGCCTGTGGCCGGACAAGTCTGGATGAATCCGTATTTCTGGTATCCCGGGCCCGGACGCTTATCGGATTCGATACGGGGTTGACCCATATCGCCGAAGCATTTAACCTGCCGATCGCTTCTATATGGGGCAGTACAGTGCCTGAATTACTGGGCGTGCAGCCTTATAAGGTCGACCAGGCCCTGGTCGCGGGAGTACCACTACCCTGCCGCCCCTGCTCTAAATACGGACTGGCCAAATGTCCGCTGGGTCACTTCAAATGCATGTATGAAATTAACGAGAAGGAAATTGTCGATTTTTGTGAAGACCCGCTGATCAGGCCCGACAGATAAACAGCGTTGACCGGGAACCTGTATTCCGTTTCTCTGCAATCAGGACTCTTCGAAGTCCAGGTCTTTGTGAAAGGTTTCCCGGGAACCGATGACCGCAACCGTAGAAATAACCATCACGATGATGCAGGTATACATCGCACCGTTTACATAGCCGATACCAGGCTGTTCGCGCAGAAAATTAAACAGTAGCAGCACCAGTGGAACTGTTCCCCGGACCATATTGGGAATGGTGGTAGCCGCTGTCGCTCTCAAATTGGTACCAAACTGCTCGGCGCCGATGGTAACAAAGATCGCCCAGAATCCTGAGGCCAGTCCCAGCGCCGTGCACAACACATACATCATCATCGCCGTACTGTTCCAGAGGAGGGTAAAATACAGCAACATAAACAAAGCGGTGAGCCCATAAAATATATACAATGCTTTTTTCCGGCTTTTTAACCATTGGCTGACGAGTCCGATCGACACGTCCCCCACAGCCAGGCCGAGATAGGCAAACATAATGGCTTTGCCCGGATCTATCGGTTCCGCTATGCCAAAAGCTTCCCCAAATTCGCGGCTGAACATCACCAGAATACCAATGACCAGCCAGGTAGGTACGCCGATTAGTATACTTTGGATATAGCGCTTCAATCGATCCGTATTGCTGATCAGCATCCAGATATTTCCCCGCGAAACCTTCTTGGTTTTCATGTGCCGGAACATGCCCGACTCCAGTACCGAAACCCTTAAAAGCAACAGCAACAGGCCCAGGCCACCACCGATAAAATAGCAGGTACGCCAGGCAAAATGTTCCTTGATGAAAAAAGCGACGACCGCCCCTAAAATACCGAAGCCAGCCACAATGGAAGTACCGATACCCCTTTTATGCCTGGGCAATTGTTCTGCCACCAGCGTAATGCCCGCACCCAGTTCTCCAGCCAGCCCGATACCAGCCAAAAAACGGATCCATTTATATTGTTCCACGTTCTGCACGAACCCATTTGCGATATTAGCCAGGGAGTAGAGCAGAATTGAGCCAAATAAAACACTGGAACGCCCTTTCCTGTCTCCCAGCACGCCCCAGAGAATGCCGCCCAGCATGAGGCCGGTCATCTGCCAGGACAAAATGGCCTCACCATCAATGGTCAGCTCTTCTGCCGTAAGCCCCATCTCTTTGAGACTCGGTATGCGAATGATACCGAATAATAGTAAATCATAAATATCTACAAAATAACCGAGGGCGGCGACCACTACGGTCAGCGTGAATACAGAAGTCGCTTTTTGAGTATCCTGCATATATCGAAGTTATATTGCTTTGAGGGTATGATCATTGTAAGGGGTGCACCCGGTCCTGGTTCATGAACGAATCAGATGCTCCAGCGCCAGACGGTAACCGTCCAGACCCAGTCCACATATGGTACCATCGGCTTTGGCACTGACATGGGATAATTTTCTGAATTCTTCCCGGGAATGAATATTACTGATATGCACTTCCACAACGGGCGCCTTGATCGCTGCCACACAATCCCCGATGGCCACCGAAGTATGGGTATAAGCAGCAGGATTCAAAATGATGCCGTCGGCTTCGCTCCCATATCGCTGCAGCGCGTCCACCAGCTCGCCTTCAATATTACTTTGAAAATAGTGAAAGTCGATATCAGGATAGTCGGTTTTCAGGCGCTGAAAATAAGCTTCAAAACTTTCCGAGCCGTAAATGCCAGGTTCCCGTTGTCCGAGCAAATTGAGATTAGGGCCGTTTATTATTGCAATGGTCATCCTTTTTGATTTTTGGGAAGTAAGTTCGTCAGGGGGGATTCGCCCCAAGACCGAACCTTCCGATTCCTATATTCAGGCTAATATAGGTCAATTGTACGAAGAATTTTTCAACACCTATAAAAATCCATCGACATCCGATGACAAGAAAGTGCCACTGGCTCTGGCGGGATGCGATGGAGCAGGCAATTAAGGTTTGGGACGCACAAAAGATTGTTTGTCTTTTCCGATCCACTTATAGGTATATAGGGTAGACTGTTGCTGCTTATCCGGTGTTTTTTCATTATGTGAAATATAAAAAAGGCCCTCCCCCAGCGGACAGAGGCCTGTAGCGCCCCAGGGGAACCGCCAGCCCCGAATTCCGGTCGCCGGATCCCGTAGACCGGCCTGGAGTAGTGACAATGCCTGTACCTTAACCTTTTTCTCCCCGTTACTGATCCGGGTTCGGTAGGGCGCGCCCAGCCCATCAATCACGAAAAGATCATAATTGGGGTAGTTAGTCTTCTTTCCTTTATAGACAGCCGCAAAAAAATTCCCTGAGCTCTTATCATAAGCCAGGCTCTGAATACCGTAATTGGTGCTGCCGGTAAATACAAAATATTTATTGCGGGGCCGGGCAGGTCCTGAATGATGCAGATGCTCCTGTGACAGCGGCTTCTCCAAATTTTTCCAGTCACGGAAATCATACTGCAGGATGACCTGATGATCATTATCGGTCCGATCGGTATCCCCATAGACCCCATAAGCTACATACAAATACTGCTGTTCCTTACTCCTGTGACCTATGGCTGGACCAAAGGTCAGGCCATCGATACCTGAACAACCATACCGGTGCGGGATCGTCCTTCCGGCTGCCTGGTATTCATCCTCATAATCTTTAGCTACTTCCGGCAGATAGACGGTACGCAGCAGGTCATCCTTTTCGGCATCCATATCCGGGCGGTTGATGCGGGATCCGTCAAAAATGGCTATATAGAACCCGTTTTCCGTATTCTGCTTCTTCCCCAGGGTTTTCAGAATCCCTTTTCCGATTGCATCGTTCTTGTATTCCAGCGAGCCATAGATTCGGCCATCTGCTTCATTAAAATCCAGATCACCCAGATGCCCGATAAATCCGGTTACACTGCCTATCAGCCTGCCTTCCAGATCCATCTTGATTAGTTTGTCAGTAAAAGAAAAATACACAAACCCATGCGCCTGGTCCACCGCAACTCCCTGCACATGAAAAGACCCTTGTTTACCGGTAAATATAGAATCCGGCCAGTTCCCGGATGCAGTCTGGCTCCGGCAAGCCAGTATCGTAAAAATCATAAGTAAAACCGCTAAAGAAATATGCTTCATCCTTTACATTTAATATTCAAACTGAAATTATCGTTTCCATGTACAAGTTTCCAGAAGGTTCTGTCCCAATATAGGAATTTTGAACACGCTGGAGTTTAATCCATTGATCCGTTCACCACCCCATTTTAAGAACGGGACAATATTCTTAAAAAAGGCTTCATCATAAGGCATCGGGCAGGGCTACTGATTTTCCAGTATTCCTTCGGATCGGCATAGGCGCCTGCCATTGTCTGAGTTGTTGGCCGAGCGCCCCTGCCAGTGCTTTTACTTTTTCGGGATACCGACCGGCCAGGTTATTTTTTTCGCTGATATCCGTACTGAGCTCGTATAATTCCAGTTCGCCGGTAAGCATTCTGTAGACCAGTTTCCACTTGTCCTGCCGAATAGCAGCAAGATAATCGATATCGCTCAGGTCTTTTTTCTTCCATTTATTGGGATAATGCCAGATGAATTGTCTGTGTGGATAGACATCCGGCTGTCCTTTCAGAATCGGAACAAAGCTCCTGCCATCTACCTCTTGTACCGGTTTGGCATCTTTCACACCGGCGATTTCCAGCAGGCTGGGGAAAAAATCTTCAATTATTACCGGCTGATCGTTTACTGTGCCCGCTTTTATTACTCCGGGCCATTTTACCAGCATGGGTTCCCGGATGCCTCCTTCGTACACCGAGGCTTTGCCCTCTCTCAAGGGTGCATTTGCGGTATGTGGCTGATCTCCTTTGGCAGGCGAAATGCTATTGCTGCCATTATCCGACATAAATAAGATTACGGTATTAGTGTCGACCTTCATTTCTTTCAGGTAGTCCATGATATCACCCAGGCTTTTATCCATGCCCTCGATCATACTGGCATATTTGGCCTGGCCGGAATCCAAACCGGCTGCCAGATATTTGTTGAAAAAACGCTGATCGGCATAGACGGGCAGGTGGACGGCATAATGTGCCAGGTACAGAAAAAAGGGTTGTCGGTGGCGGATGGGATAGTCCAGGGCCTTGAGCGCTTCCAGGGTCAATGCTTCCGTAAGGAAAGTATCAGTACCATAATATTCGGTCATATTCTGCACCGCATAATAGTTAGACTTACCCGGCTGGTTCCCATAGTGCTCCGTTCCCCAATAGCTTTGGGGCATGCCGGCCACATTACCGGCAATATTGACCAGAAAACCCATATTATAAGGACTGGCACCGGGTGTACCGGCCGCCGCCCAGTGTGCCTTACCCACATGTATGGTAAAATATCCGGCATCCTTCAGCAACTGACTGACTGGCGTTGCGTGGACCGTATGTTCGACACCCGCAACCGGACTCATCCCGTTGATATTCCAGTCAGGCCGGAGCAGTGTACTGTTTTTATTCTCATAATCCGAAGGAATATTCTTGAGTACCGATGTCCAGTTGGTTACACCATGGTGGGCTGCATTCATACCTGACATCAGGCTGACCCGCGAAGGGGTACATACAGGAGCGGCGTAAGCATTGGTGAATTTCATTCCCTGACGGGCCAAACGTTCCATATTCGGCGTTTGGAATCGCAGGTTCAAGCCCTCTTTCTCTTTCCCAAAAGGTACGGAACTGTCCATCCAGCCCATATCATCTACCAGAAAAACAATAATATTCGGCGGGCCCTGCGCCGCTGCGATTAGATTCAAAAAAAGACCGGTCAACAGAAGAGCTTGCTTCAGCATCATGATTCGTTTTTAAATGCCGAATCCACTTCAGTGTCGTGCCGTAAGTCAGGCACGAATCAGAGGGAAGCGGCGTTGAGTTTCTTTAAGATCATTGTCCCATCGTTTTCAAATTCCAGCAATGTAATCGCGGAATTTTCCTGCACCAGCGAACGATAATTACTCAGGGGCATCCCCAGCATGGCTGCCATAAACAGGCGGTTGACCCCATTATGGGCGACAACCATAATAGTCTGTCCCCTGTGCCGCTGCTGCATCTGTTGAAAAAAATCACTGACCCGGTCTACAACCTCCTGGCCATTATCACCGCTGCCACCTGCACGGGCTGTCGCAGGATCCTGCATCCATTGTTCCCAGAGCACCGGATTCTGTGTAATAAATTCTTCCTTGGTAAGCCCCTCCCAGGCACCAAAATCAAGTTCAATCAGCCGCTCATCCGTGATCACATCCCTGCCGCCCGAGGCGATAGATGCAGTGGTGCGCGCCCGTTTCAAAGGGGAGGCATATACGGCATCTGGCTGCAGGTCTTTTAAAAGTTCAGCGACCCGTTCCGCCTGAGACAGTCCTTTGGGTGTCAATTCGATATCGGTGTGTCCGCAGTAGCGGTTCCCATCGGCATTATAGGCGGTCTCTCCATGGCGGAGTAAAATTACTTTCAGCATAATTTTTTTTATTGGATAAATTGATGTGTCCGCATGGCCTCGATAAAAGCACCATACTGGTCTTCGTACTGTTGCCGCAGAAAAGCCCGTGGATAAGTCCATTTCTGTGCCTGGGTCAACGCCTTCGTCGCCGCAGTTATATCGGGGAAAAGGGTACCTGATGCCGCGACGATGGCAGCGCCCACTGCGCCTAAAGTGTGTCGCATTTTACAGATCGGCCGCTGCATCAGATCACTGCGGATCTGTAACCAGCTCTCACTGTTGCTGGCTCCACCTGCAGTATAGATGACCGTAACCGGTTCTTCCGACAATGTTTCAATCATTTCGTAAGCATATCGTTCTGCACAGGCGACTCCTTCCATATTCGCCGTATACAACTGTTCCCTGGAAACAGCCGCCGGCCCAAAACCTAAGGCATCAGGTGCAGAAAATGGAAATCGCTCCCCTTTTTGCAGCAGCGGATATGCCACCAAACCGGTTGGCGTCAGCGCTGCCGCAGCAGCATTCAAGCTTTCCTTATCCTCATTAAAATCCCGGCTCACCCAATCGGCACCAATATTGCCGGCTCCCCCAGGCATCCAGTAGCCGGCCGGATGTCGATGACTGTACAGACGTTCCTGCGGATCGATCAGTTCCTCCCGGGTAACCCCCTTGATCACCAGGGTTGTCCCGATGGTTGTATTCCATTGTCCCGGTTGCATCGCCCCTGACGCAACCTGAGAGGCGCAACCATCGGTAATCCCGGTCGTAATCCGGACTTTTTCAGACAATCCGAGACGTTGGGCCAACCCGGGCAATAATTGTCCGATCACCACACCGGAAGGCTGCACTTCGGGCAGCCATTCAGGTTGAATATCCAGATCCTTTGACAAATATTCCGGCCAGCGCAGTGCAGTTAAATCATAACCGGATTTCAGGGCATTGGTATAATCGGTCACACCCCACTGCCCGGATAACTTTCCGGTGATAAAATCGGCCGCATGAATCCATTTGTAAATCTTATCCGCAGCTTCTGGAAATTGCTCCATATACCACACCATCTTTGCCAGACCGGTAGAAGTACTAAAACCCGTAAATCCTTTCTTTACATGGTTTCGGGCGACCTCAGTACATTTTTTTGCCTGCCGGGCACTGCGTTGATCACTGTACATGATCGCCGCATGAAGCGGTTGACCCGCCTGATCGACAGGCAGTACGGTCCCCGAAGTGGAATCCACGGTAATGGCCGTTATTTGTTGCCGCTGTGCCGGCGTCAACCGGGTAGCTATTTCTTCCAGACAATCCAGACAATGCCGCCACCAATCTTCAGGATCCTGCTCCTCCCGCATCTTGGCGGAGAGCGGAAAACCCTGCTCACTGGAGGTCACAATGGCACCGGCTGCATCCAGAACGATGACCCGAAGTCCCTGTGTTCCCAGATCAATACCGATAAAAAGTGCTGAATCCATCTAAAAAATATCTTTTAATAAGGCCCTGGTTTCTTTCCAGCGTTGATAATGTTGCTGATGGTTGGCTCCCGGATCCGGCAGGACCTGATCATAGGGATCCTCTTCGCCAGAGGACATTCCCAGGGCCTGGTTACAAATCATCATACCGCCCATGACTGAAGCATGCGGGTAACTTTTTCGGAATCGGACCGGACAACCGGTCAGATCAGCAATACATTGCTGCAACAGCCGGCTCTGCAGGCCACCACCACAGGTCCAGATAAATGGCTGGTCATTGGCAGAAACGGCTTCCAGGGTTTTATAATTCTCATAAATACTACAGGCGATATCCCAAAGTGTCGCCCAGACCAGACTGGCCCGCGTCAATTCATGGTTGACCGGCGTTTGAAATATAAACCCTCCTTTGATCAATGGCTTTCTTTCATCGGCCACCAGGGAACCCAGTGCTGCCACGCACTGAAAATCCTGCAACCCGGCCAACTCGGCCTCAATCACCTCATAACCTTCGTTGGGATAGAATATCTTTTTTAGTCTTTGGTAGTTCAGGCCGGTCACCCCGGCATTGGTTTCTACCATATAACTGTTTTCATCGATATAACGCCCCGTCCAGGTACGCTGTTGCCCGTCGAGGTCATAAGTCGAAGACAATTTAATAATAGGCGTAGTGGTTCCCGAAACAATCACCATTTCTCCGGCGCCTGCGCGGGTACTGTAAACTGCGAGTTGGGTATCGGCGCCGCCCACGATAACTTTTGCATCCGGAGGGATGCCGAGCCCGGCAGCCAGTTCCGGTTGTATATTACCCAGAACCGTTCCCGAATCTGCCAGGGGCGGCAGCATGGACCGATCTAGGCCGAAGCTATCCAATAACTCCTGCGACCAGGATTTCTTTTCAATATCATAGACCAGGGTCTCTGAGGCCTGTGAATGTTCATAGTGCCTTACGCCGCTGAACATGTATTCGACCCAGTCACTGATACTCATCATGCAATCGGCTTTTTTCCACCACTCGGTCTGAAGCTCCCGGAGCCCTACCATTTTCATGGCAGAGAACAAAGAGGTAGGATAACGACCCGTCAGGTGATAGATCCTAGATGGATCGACAATCAATGATTCAAAGTCCCGACCGCGGTGATCAATATTGGGCATACCCACCAGCGAGCCACCTTCTTTGTCCAAAAGCACAATGCCTTCCCGCTGACTGGTGGCAGTAATCCCTGCTATCCGGACAGCCCCTGCTATTTGCAAAGCGGTCCGGGTGAGCGACAGAATACGGTCCCATAATTGTGAGGGTTCAAAATAAATCGAATCCTCATAACGGGTATCCCGCTGATAAGGTATGTCCTCTCTGGACACGCCCAATAATTCACCCGCGGTAGATAGTACTGCTACGCGCAGGTTACCGGTACCAAAATCTACGACAATATGTGCCTGTTTTTCCATCATTGCGAAAGGGTTACATTAATTTTTCAATGGCCTTTTTATTAGCCCAGTTCATTAATTGCTCATGCAGAATGTCCACATGATGGTCTTCGACCTCATCTGTTGCACCGGCCGTGTGTGGCGTAGCGAGCACATGAGGGTGGTCGATCAACCGATAATCGATTTCATCGGGTGGCTCATGATCAAACACATCCAGGATGGCGCCCCGGATCTTATTCTGCTCAATCGCCTGCAACAAAGCTTCTCTTTTCACAACACTGGCCCGGGCGGTATTGACAAAGATGGCATCGGATTTCATGCGACTGATCAGCGATGTTCCCACCATGCCAATCGTCGAATCATTGACAGGTAAATGGATGGAAACGATATCCGCCTGTTCAAATACCTGCTCGAGCGACAATTTTTGATATTCTTCAAACTGATCCTCCACAAAAGGATCGTAGAAAATGATCTTACAGGGAAAGGATTTCACCAGTCTGGCGATCCTGCGCCCAACGGCACCAAATCCCACCATACCAATGGTTTTTCCCGCCAGCTCATTGCCTTTGAACTGCAGATAGGAAAGATGTGCGCCCTGCTGCCAGTTGCGCTCTTTCAGCCACTGTACCGAAGGTATCGTCTTTCTCAGAAAACTGATTACATTAGCGATAAACATTTCTGCTACTGCCTGCGCATTTCTGGCAGGCGTGTTGAATACAGGAATACCCAGCTCTCCGGCTACTTCTACTGCCACATTCGAAGGCGTTCCCCGACAAACGCCGATAAAACGAAGCCCCGGATGACTGCGAATAACTGACTCACTTACTTCGTCATGTTCCGTGATCAGGGCATCCGCTCCCGTTTCGTCCAGAAGCGCGGACAGTTCAGCCGCCTGATACGCCCTGCCATGGTCTTTCCATACTTTATAAATCACCTTACCGAAATCTGCTTCCAATTGCTTTCTTCCCGCCTCATGATAAGGCGCCGTTACTAAGATCGTCATATATTGCTTTTGTTTTTCTTTATTTCATGTTGTAGCGTTCCCTGTTCCTTTCTGAGCGCATCAGGTATTCAAGACCAGTTCTGCTTCCTCTGGCTGCTCTCTGGGCAGGGTAATCATACGGGTTAGTATGGCACTCAGCAGGTACAATCCTGCCAGAATCCAGATTACACCGGCATTGCCCATCGGACCGATAAAAGCCCGGACGATAAGCGGTCCTGCGAATACCGAGAGGCCGGCCCCCAGGTTCAGGAAGGCCATCGCCGCTCCCTTTCCTTTAGGGACCAGGGAAGGGACCAATGCCGACAGCGGCACATAGCCCGCCAGGAAGGCACCCCAAAGCACCCCACAAATCATCACGATGGTAAAACTGCCATCGAACCATTGCGGTGCATAAAAAAACAGTAAAGTAGTCAGGGCACATCCTACGCCGCCAAAAATGGAAATGGTATTGCGCCAGCCAAACCAGTCGCCCACATAGCCGAAGATCAGATTAAAGGCAATATTGGCGGTAAAAATGGCACCCCAGATCTTCAGCCAGTCACTGGTGCTGAAACCGAAATTTTCAAAATACAGGGGCATGAAAACCGGAAAGGCAAACTGCGCAGTCGTATTGATGGTACGGACAATCCCCCCCAGAAATACTTTGGGTTCATTCACGGCAATCTTAATACTTTCGGTCAGCTCCTTCAGTTTATTCACACTATTGGATTTGATCACTTTATCCCTGTTAATAATCAGGGTAAAAACGGCACCAAGGGATACCCAGAAAAGGGAGGTCCATAGGGTATTGATATGCCCCAGTCGTTCAATCGCCCAACTGGAATAGTAGGCGCCGAATACATTCAGCCCGCCGGTAAACACGAACCAGAACCAGCCCACGGCAGTCCCGAGCCGGTTTTGCGGTGTCCGGTAGGTTATCCAGACCAGAAAAGTGTAGGCAAATAAAGGGTAACCAAACCCCCGAATGGCATAAGTCAGTAACATCACACCGAAATTCAGGTCCTGCAGGCCAAGGCCCACAAATCCGAAAGTTCCCGCAATAAAAAGAAAGAAACCGGCCCACATCGCTTTTCGGATGCCCAGGCCATCGGCCAGAATACCTGACAAAAAAGAAGATAGCGCTACTGTGAGACCGTAAACGCTGAAAAGCGTGGCGGACTGCTCGATGGTAAGGCCTCTATCATGTATTAAATAAGGGCTGAGCCAGCCCTGCTCAACACCATCACCCATCATAAAAATCAAAACGCCCAGGTAACCCCAGGCTAAATTAGATGGCAATCCGATCTTTTGAAAAAATTTTTCATTGGACGAAGCTTGGTTCATATAAAAGTTGTTTGAAACAAAATTAAAGGAAAATAAATATAATTAAATAAATTAAATTATTTATTTTTCAGCTTAAAAACCACATCTTTAACCTAAAACCAAGTTTATGACGATTACGGAAAGGCATGAGTATCTATTGAGTAAAATCAATAAGGAAGGCAAACTCACGATCGATGACCTTGTAAAAGAGATGAAAGTATCGGGGGTCACCATCCGTAAGGACTTAAAAATGCTTGAAGAGAAAAACCTCCTGTTCAGAACCAAGGGAGGGGCCTCGGCCAATAATCCTTATGCCACTGATAAACCGATCAATGAGAAAGAATTCATCAACATCGATGAGAAGAAAAAGATCGCCAAAGCTGCGCTTGGATTGATTAAAAATGTAGATTCCATTATGATAGGGTCCGGCACCACCGCCTTTGCCCTGGCCACAGCCCTGCACCCACCGACCAAGATTACGGTAATTACGCCGGCCCTGAAAGTGGGCCTGGAACTCAGTAACCGGACGAACGTGGAAGTACTGCAGCTGGGAGGTGTCATCCGCCCGAATTCCTCATCAGTTGCAGGAGGTTACGCTTTCCAGGTACTGGAGGATATTTCCTGTGAACTACTGTTCCTGGGTGTCGACGGCATCGAACCCGATCATGGCGCCACCATATCCAATCTGACTGAAGCAACCCTGAACCGCAGAATGATCGAGGTATCCCGGAGCCTGGTTCTGCTGGCGGACAGCAGTAAGTTCAACCGACGCGGCGTGGGTAAAATCTGCTCGATAGAACAGGTAGATTATATTGTAACAGATGATAAAATTTCTGATCGTATCGCGAAACAATATGAGGATAAAGGCATCAGAATCGTTATCGGATAATCAAGGTTGAGTCTGAAAAATACTATAGCAAATGGCTGCTTTCACAGGCGGCCATTTGCTATAATGCGTACTACCACCGTACCCGGTTAATCAAAACTCAGGGTATATTCATTACGGGCATCTTTTCTCCAGGCCAGATGCCGGGTGGATGGAGAGATACCAAACAGCGGTGAAAAAGTGCTGACTTTTACGGTTTTGTTATCCGGAAAAAATTCCAGAATCCTGATCCAGCCATCTCCCCCATTGCCATAGCGGTGTCCTCCGCCTTCGGATTGAGCATCGAAAAGGATCTGATGTACGGTTTTACCCGCCTGATTCTTGTCCTTGCGATAGCCCTCACCGGAAATATGGCCGCATAAAACCATTTCTATATTTGAAGAAGGTTGGACCAGCTTTTGCCAGATCTGAGCGCCGTTATTGGCATGGGGAATCGTGACCCTGGGACCTTTTTGAATCTGGTTGTCAATATTATAGGGTTCCCAATACAACCATTTGATGGCCGAAGTTGTGTGTTCATCCTTATTACTGATATAATTATGGGTCAGCAGAATGGTCCGGTGGTCCTTGTATTGCGCTAAACCTGCTACTTTCTCCGCCCAGTTTAGCACCGTATCCCTGGCACCGTATTCCACCGTCATGAACAGATAATCTTTTCCGTTGAGATTTTTGAGTTCGTAGGCAGCATTCTCAATGGTAGGCTTGCCCTGTTCATTGCGGGTATTCTGTACCAGGTATTGCTGATTGAGATAATTGGTTTCAGGTTTAAAGAACTCACTGTACCGGGAACTACGGTTGCCTTTGGCATCTGTACTGTAATCATGATTACCTGCAGCAGCGATATAAGGAACTTTCCCATTCAGGCGTGCGAAACTGTTCGCCGCAAAGGCCCACTGCTGGTCTGTAGTCTGATCTCCGTCATAATCATTAGTGATCTTTTCATTGTTTTCCACCAGATCTCCGGTGCAGACCACCATTTTGATATTTAAGGAATCAATATGGGTCTCAATCCAGGACATCATAATATCCATAATGCCCTGGTTTCTTTTCCATTTCACATAGTTCTGTATATCCGGGACCATGATCAGCGTCCAGGATTGCGCCTTCTCGAGTTGGGGTGACTGATATGCTTCCTGCGCCTTAATGGGGCCGGTCAGCCCCCCAAATACAGCGATCAACAGAATAATTTTCTTCATGGTAATGATGCTTTTATTTTTTTAGTTTTTGTTTGCTCTGGATCCTGCTGCCGGTGGCTGGCGGCAGGTTTGGAAATAATTTTACATTCAAGTTCAAGGCACACTAGCGCTTAAATACAGCAAGTACCGGATAATGATCTGATAGTCGGTCGGTAACCGTATCCTGGAGGATATCGGCTTTTATCAAACGGGGGGCCAGATTCTCATTTACCCATATATAATCTACACGCCTTAAAAAAGAATTCTTTTTCATACGACTTTTTACCGGCACACTGTTTTTAAAGCTTTTGTGCAGCAGGTAATATGCGTCCTGGAATCCTGCGGCCAACATCTGGTCGGTTACAGAAAAATCTATTGCACCCTTATTCAGGTTATTGCGATAAATAGTCTTGTACTTTACAATGGCAGTTCCGCTTTTTGGCTCCAACCTTCCTTCTAAACGTGCCATGGACTTTCGCAGGTCCGCACCGTAATGGCTGCTGTCAAACCGGGCAAAGGCGTTGAAGTCTCCAGCAATCATCAGCGGGGCTTCTCGGGGAAGGCTGTCGATACGTGCCAAGATCCTTGTGATATCTTGTTGCCGGTCTTTGAGGGTAAAAGGCGCCAAATGCGTCACCAGACAATAGATACCCGCCACTTTGGCGAGCAGGTAGCCATGCCACATATTCTCATTTGCCATTTCCAATTCCTGGATGGGGTAACGAGAACTGATAGCCAGCGGATGCGTTACATCATGTCCGGTTTCGGGACTCATAATAGCCGAAAAATGATGACCAAACCCGGCAGCAAATTCCCGGAGCTCGTTTACAGAAAATCCAATCATCTCTTCGAAGACGACGAGGTCAGGATCCTGACCCTTTACCCATTTTGTAAATTTTAACCGGGTCGCACTGTCTGACGCAAACCCATGGAGCGTATTATAATTTATTACTTTAAAAGTCTGGTTTGATGCCTGGCTCCGGCAATGATGAAAGCTCATCAGACCCAGCCATATAAAACCGCAAATTAATTTCAATCGCATAATGCCCATTTAAGTGGTAAACGAGATCAGTTAAGCGCTACGCTCAATTGCGCAGGTAAGCGCCCGTATCCATTAATTCTTTCTGTAACAATTGCACATCAATATCAGATGGCTGTTGTTCATACTTAAGTGCCATTTTTGCTGCCCGACCCGCAGCTTCGCCCATAGCCATGCAGGGTGCCATCACCCGGATCGCTGACATCGCTTCATGGGTAGTGGAAATGGCCCTGCCTGCCACTATCAGATTTTTAACCTGCTGTGGAATCAAACTGCGGTAAGGAATATCATAACAATCGCCGCACCATTCCAGGGTACAGCCACCACCTATCGGGTGATGGATATCCAGGGGATAGCTGGCAACGGCTATCGCGTCATCAAAATGGCGACAGCTCATAATATCCTCCCGGTTCATTGTATATTGCCCATGAATTCTTCTGGTTTCACGGATACCCAGAAAAGGAGCCGTCTTGAGAAAATAAGCCTGCTGAAATCCGGGTACATATTTAATCAGGTAAGCCTGGACATTTTCGATCTGTTGACGCCCCTGTATTTCCCCATCCGTCAGACTGGCGGGATCCGTACCATTTACGCCGTTAACGCGGGTCATGTTCACCCAGACTTCGCCTTTTCGCAGACCGGTAATTAAAATCGTCCGCTCGGTCGGCAGTGTTAATCCTTCCTGCTGTGCCTGTTGAATCAGATTCCGCATACCGACCAGTACAAACTGATTGTTTTGGCCGAAATATTCCGCCGGTATAAAATCTGTCAGATAAGTCCGGGGTTCCTCAGCGATGCTAAGCCTTAATTTTTCGGTGTCGACGCCGCCCATACAAAACATCAGCGTCGGAGGTTGTACCCCACCCTGTTCATTCCCGTATGCACAAGGAACGCCGGCACGGAAAGCGACATCGGCATCCCCCGAACAATCAATCACCAACCGGGCCAGTAACGCTTCCCTGCCCGCCTTGCTTTCGATGATGATCCCCTTAAGTGCATCGCCATCCATGATTACATCTGCACAAAAAGTATAAAACAGCACTTCAACACCCGCTTCCAGCAGCATTTCCAGGGCTACCGTCTTCACCGCTTCCGGTTCGACAAGGGTCAGACTCATATGTAAGGGACAGGGGCGGTGTTCGCTGGCAGCCTGTACGACTTTCAGCCGATCAATAAACTTTTGAGGTAACCCTTTGATGATCTGATTCCCTTTCTGACCTAGAAAGCCGAGTATCGGAAGTCCGATGGTCATATTACCACCTACAAAGCTCCTGCTTTCTACCAATAACACTTTATGACCTTCCTGTGCTGCAGCAATAGCTGCCATGATACCGGACGGACCTCCGCCTATAACCAGCACATCGACATCCTGTCTTACCGGAATCTCCCGGGCAGGTTCTTTAATAGTCTTTTGCGATTTCATTTTTTAAATCATTTATTTTATGGGGATTTTCTTTTTTCACCATGGTCCATAATAAAAGTACCGCAACCGGATGTAGAAAAGCCATCATCAGAAATATCTTTTCCGCACCCAGCGTACCAATAAACTGTCCCACAAAATAATTGAACAGGACAGCTCCTGCTGCTCCAAATCCCCCGGAAATACCCAGTACGCTCGCTACATTTTTTACGGGGAATACTTCACTCATGACCACGGGTGTATTGAATACCCAGGTCAGACACATCAAAGCAACCACGCTGAACAACAGGATCGTGAGTGCAGCATTATTTGAAACATAGGGGATGATGAGACATAAAGGAGCGGCAATCGAAACAGTGGTGAGCATGATTTTCCTGGCTTTCAGAGAACCGATACCCTTTCTTACCAGCCTGTCTGACCAGGCAGAAGTTCCCACTGCACCGAGATCCGCAAACAAAAAAGGAATCCAGCCAAACATGCCTACCTGAGCCAGGCTCAATCCGGAATTCTCCTGCAGGTATCCCGGCAGCCAGAACAAACAAAAATACCAGACAGGATCACTGATAAAACGTATCAGCAGAATTCCCCAAAGGCTGCGGGTTTTCCAAAGGCTGGCCCATTTAAAAGTTCCGGTAGCCACCGCGGCTGTGGCTTGAGCAGGCTGCACAAAACCAGCGGGCGGATCCCGGTAAATCAGTGCCCAGAGTAAAACAATCAAAAGCCCCACGGCACCAGATACTATAAATGCCATATGCCAGCTGTGTGAAAGGGCCAGCCAGGCTATAAAAGGTGGGGCGATAATGGCACCTACTGAGCTGCCCGCAACACAGAGACTGTTGGCAGTAGCCCGCATCCGGTCCGAAAACCAAACCGTTACCACCCGTATCTGTGCCGGAAAATTAGAAGGTTCCGCTACGCCCAACATCCCTCTAAAAAACGTAAACTGTCCCAGCGTTCTTGAAATCCCGCCGCCGAGACAGGCCACTGTCCAGGTCAATATCCCGTAAAGCATGACTTTGCGGGGTCCAAAACGATCCACCAGCCATCCCGAAATCGGATACATCAGGGCATAACAGATCGTAAAAACATTCAATATAAAGGCATAGCCGTCATCACCGATTTGAAACTCATCTTTGAGCATCGGTTTTAGAATGGAAACAATCTGCCGGTCTACATAATTAAAAACTATGGCCAGAAATATGATTCCTACAATTAGCCAACGTCTTTTTTCAGGCTTCAGTCGCATCATTGTTACATCTGTTAATGGTCCCAAAGTTATCAGTTCAGATCTTTTTGAACACATTCCTTTCCGACCTCGGTACTATTAAAAAATCCTTCTGTTCTCAGTCACGGCATTTTTACCACTTGTCGTTCTGAATCAGCGCCGTGTTGGTCTGCAGCTCCACAGGATGAATGGGCCATAAATAATGTTTTGCTGTATCAAAAACCATAGTTTCTATTACTCGAAGAATATTTTTATTAGAGATGGTTGAATAATCCGGTGAAGTATTCTCATCTAATTTTGGCGGCGCATTCAAAAAAGTGGTCTTGCTGTTTCCATAACGTGCTCCATTCATCACCTTTCCGGCAATCCGCCAGCGTCGAATGTCAAATAAGCGTCTTCCCTCCATTGCCAGTTCAACTTTTCGTTCCCGGCGCAATACTGAGCGCAGAAAAGCCTGTGAACTTCCCTTGGGAACTGCCGGCATATTCACCCGACCCCTAACCGCATCTAAAGCATCATAGACAGAATTATCGATTTCATTGGCTTCTATTTTAGCCTCCGCATAAATTAAAAGGAGATCGGCATATCGCATAAGTATAATGTCACCTTCGCACTCCTGAGTATAATTAAGATCATTGATGTCCATCCATTTACGCCACAGATAACTGGTAAATGTTGCATATGTATTTGTGGCATCGGTATTATTAATACGAGCAGGAGGACTTGCATTAAAGTTCCAGATTTTTAAACTATCCGGGTGGGTTTCAAACTGAAACCCCATGTAGACAGTACCCGGAACCGCGATCGTCATCTGAAGACGGGGATCTCGGTGCTCATATGGGTGGGTGGGATCATACATATCAGATTGATCAATTGGCTTTCCATCCAGGCATTCATATGAGTCAACCATAGCCTGGGTGGGAACCTCATTCGAAACCCCTGCGGCCAATCTGGAACCGAACTGACGGAAAATGATGTGGGTATTTACGCCGCGCGTATATTGCATTGTAAATATCCGCTCGAGGGAATTTTCGCCAGCATAAGTAAACAACTCTGCGTAATCTGGATGTAATTTATAGTGACCCAGATCAATAGCCTGCTTTGCTGCCTGGGCGGCAACATTCCATCGGCTGGCGCATAATGCCGTGTAAGCTTTCAGAAAATACGCCGCAACGCTAGTCGCCCGTCCCGAATGCCCTTCATAATACAAGGGAAGATTCGGCGCCGCTGCGTCCATCTCACTCAGAATCCAGTCCACAATTTCGGACTTGGGTGTGCGGGGCATTTTGGCTTCCTCAAGAGAAATACTTTTGGTAATCAGGGGTACATCGCCAAAGAAGCCGGTCAAATAGAAATAACTATAAGCCCGGATAAAACGCGCCTCGGCCACGACTTGATCTATATAACTATCGTCAACCACTCCCCGCGCGTTTTCTATATTATCAAGTAGAAAGTTGGTCCGGGCAATCACCGCATAGAAATCCCCCCAGGCATTTCTGGCACTGGCATTATCACTGGCAGCGGTTCCATTGCCTAAAGCACCGATCGGCGAAGCATCGCGATTCCAGTTGATATCCGTAGTACAATCAAGCGATACAATCCAAGGCATGGCACCTTTAAGTCCGATCCGGCTCACGATTCTCTGATAGCAACCCAGAATCCCCATTTCTACTTCAGTTTGATCATTAAAAAACGAGGCCGAAGAAGGACTATCCAGTGGAAGCTTATCCAATAATTTCTTACACCCGGGTCCCAGTAACAAGACCGTAACTATAATAAAATAAAATACTCTTTGCATGGTTCTCTGTTATTAATCGTTAGTTAAAACTTTAAATCAACACCTACACTATATACCTTTGTCATAGGATAATTCGTTCCGGTACCTACCGGAGTCTCAACATCAAAGCCGTCCCAGAAGCGATCTATAGTTAAGAGATTTTGTCCATTCACGTAAATACGTGCCTGTTCGACTTTCACCCTGTCCAGCAATTTCCGGGGAATATTATACCCCAATTGAATATTCTTCAGCCTAATATAGGAGGCGTCTTTCATCCAAAAACTAGAATGCTGATAATTGTTACCTGCATCTCCCCATGTTAACCTGGGAAAAGTGGTTTGTCGGTGCTCCGGTGTCCAGTAATCCTTATGTTGTTCATATGCTGAAGCACCGCTGTAAAAAGGTTGAATGGCCCTTCCATATAGATATCCGTCGGCTTTACCCACTCCCTGAAAAAATGCGTTAAAGGTAAATCCCTTAAAGCCCGCATTCAAATTCAGGCCATAAGTAAATCTGGGTATCGTGCTACCGATAATGGAATAATCATCTGCATTAATTAAATTATCTTCTTGCGAGTTTTGGTTCACGTATTTAATATCACCTGGCGCCAATACACCGATCTGTTCTGCATGAGCCTCGATCTCCTCTGTCGATTGAAAATATCCGTCCGCTTTGAGCGCATAGATTGAATTTATTGGGAAGCCCTCCCTGCTAACCAGTAAACCTGATTGGCTAACTCCCCTGAGATCCAATACTTCGTTCTTCACATCCGAGATGTTAAAATCAACACCATAATTGAATGCTCCAGTCTCTCCTCTATAGCCAATACTCGCCTCCCAACCTCGATTTCTTACCTTGCCGGCGTTCTGGTAAGGTGCATTCAAACCTATACTTTGAGGAATATCCAATTTCAGTAGAATGTCGTAAGTAATCTTATCGTACCAATCAAACTTCAAGGTTAACCTTTCCTTTATCGTCATGTCCAGTCCCAGATCAAGCATCTCCGAAGTTTCCCACGATATCAGTTCATTGCTCATATCATTCAGAGCGGCAACTTGAACAATTTCTCCACCAAGAGAATAAGACCCGAGACTTAATGTTGATGCAAAAGGATAGGTCCCAATATTCTGATTCCCCAGTCTTCCCCACGAAGCCCTCAACATCAGATTGGTTAATCCGGGAATAGCCTCCATAAAAGTTTCGGATGATAATCGCCAGCCCAGCGATACAGAAGGGAATATACCATATTTATGTCCTTTTGAAAAACGGGAGGAACCATCTCTTCGCACGTTGGCTTCTAACAGGTATCTGGAATCGTAATTGTAATTCAGTCGGGCAAAAATTGACTGCAGGGCCCATTCCGATGCAGATCCACTGGCTTGTTGATTTTCAAGTTCTCCAGCATCCAGCACCCGGTAATCTGGAAACGTAAATCCATCCCTTGAAGCTCTGAAGTTTTTTGTAACAAAGGTTTCCAGCGAGGAACCGAGCAAAAATTTCACTCCATGCCTGTTAAACTTATGATCTGCTGTTAGATATCCATAGAAATTATTATAAAGATTACGGATACTGCGGTTGGCCAGTGTACTTCTTTCCGGCCTTATGAACAGAGGGCTACCATCCAATTGATAAGTTTGAATCGCTTTATCAAAATTGTCATTATACAGTTCCTCATATCTGGGCTGGGCAAGTAATTGCGCACTCAACCATTCAAAGGGTTTATAATTTAAAACAAAGCGACCGATCAATTTTGTAATCTCTTCCACCTGAGAACCACCATCGGGCCCTGAAAATGCGATAGGATTCTCTCCATTCCAGCCTTCACCGAAAAGCCCGTTGGAATACTTGCCAGGCTGTATGGCGGGAATCCGGTTCATTTGTAAAAATACTGAGCTCAATCCTGGCCCAGGTTCAGTGGTGTGTTCTTTAATATATTGAACATCCACCTGCATGCTGAGTTTGCGATTGAAATTTATATCTGTGTTATTTCTGAACGAATACCTTTTATAGCCTGAAGTTTCAATAATTCCTTTTTGATTGAGATAACCCGCAGCAGTCAGGAATCTGACTTTACCGGTGCCCGAGCTTACTGATATATTATTATTATGCATAAGTCCTGATCCCCGAAGTACCTCTTTCTGCCAGTCTGTATTGGGATATTTATCGGGATCCGAGATCATATTGGCAGCATACTCAGTGATATAATTCTCAGTATACAAAGGATCTGCCCCGGAGTTTTCGAGCGCCAGGTTTATCATATTCATATGATCTATGGCATTCACTTTTTGGGGCAAATCAGTTGGACGCTGCACTCCGACATAGGCGTTATAGTTCACTTTTAATTCTCCGGCGGCTCTTTTGGTTGTAACGATAATAACACCGTTGGCGGCGCGGGAACCGTAAATGGCTGCCGACGCAGCATCTTTAAGAATACTAATTGAAGCAATCAGATTGGGATCAATAGCGTTCATATCCCCCTCTACACCATCAATCAACACTAAGGGATTAGCATCATTCAGGGTACCGATGCCTCGAATACGTATTGCTCCCCGGCTACCTGGCGCGCCTGATGAACGGGTTACTGTTACACCGGAAGCTACTCCCTGAAGGGCACTTGATGTATTAGCAAACGGTCGAGATGCGAGGTCTTTGGTTTCTATTACTGCAACTGAACCCGTAAGGTTCACTTTTTTCTGGGTACCATACCCAACCACAACGACTTCGCCCAAACTACTAGCATCCGGCTTTAAAATTATATCAATAAAACTTGTATCGCGTACAACATATTCCTGAGTAATATAACCTACTCCCGAAAAAAGCAAACTGGGGGAACCTTGCTTTGTGAATAACTCAAAACTACCGTCTGCAGCAGTAGCCACTCCAGTCGTTTCTCCTTGAGGAACTACATTAATGCCTTCTATTGGTTGGCCATTTTCATCACCTACCCTGCCCTTGAGCAATCTTTCGTTCTGACAAAAAACCGATAAAGCAGATCCGAAACATATTACCAGCAAGAACAGACTGACTCGATATTTCCGTGAAATTTTGACACTTATATTCATAACAGAGAGTTTTTAACTGCCCTACAAAGCGTTTTAAGCAGTTTCTATATGAACCCAGCTACTTAATTAAGTTTGCAAATAAATAAAACCTATTTAAACAGATATTTAATATAATAATATCAAATTATTAAATCCAGTTACGAACGCTATAGACGAGAGATTGTCGTATAGCTTGGCATAATCGTTCCAATCTTAAAACTAATACAGCACGAATATAAAGAATAATTAATAAATAAAAATATATTATTTAAGTTATTTTAAGATAATTAAACCATAAATGTGCTAATGGCTAAAAAAATCATCTTCGGTTCCGCATAAGAAAGGCCATCGGTTTATAAAAACCCAGTAGATCCCAGATCCAGCGGTTTCGGTCTTTAGGGGATTCCCCACATTCGATAATGCAGGAACGATAGGCAATCAGTCGGAATAGGCCCCGTGGAAAATATTTTCTGAGCACCAGACAAAGCCGGTAAGTATATACATGGCCGAGAATTTCAATAATCAGTGAGTTTTGATTGATTTGCAGTGCTTCTTCATACAGGGCCTGGTAGATAACCAAAAGCTTTGCAGAAAGCTGTTCCACAGCCGCCCAGTCCTTTCGAACCAGTTCCCGGAGGGCATGGTCCGCCTTCAGCTGAAGGATCCCTTTCCTAAACCGGACCCGGATTAAAACATCCTCCATCTGAATTAGCTTTTCCACATAGCAATAATACAGTTTCCCGACTAAATCCATATCATTAAATTTGTCGCGTGTTGCAACATTTGTCCATCGTCAATTACGCGATTATCAGCGAACTGGAGATCACTTTCTCTCCGGGAATGAATATCATTACGGGTGAAACCGGTGCGGGTAAATCCATCATCATCGGCGCCCTGAACCTGATCCTCGGAGAAAGAGCCGACAGTTCCGCCCTGGTCGACAAGTCCCGAAAATGCGTGATCGAAGGGCTTTTCAGTTCCGAAAACAATGAAAAAATCAGCCGGTTTCTGCAGGAGAATGATCTGGATGAACAGCAGCAATTACTGGTTAGAAGGGAAATCACCAGCAATGGCAAAAGCCGGGCCTTTATCAACGACACCCCGGTTAATCTCTCCCAGCTACATGCATTGAGCCAGATGTTGGTGGACCTGCATCAACAATTCGATACCCTTTCGCTTAGTGACCGTGATTTTCAAATCAATGTACTGGATGCGCTGGCCAATAACCAGCAGCAGTTGCGCAGTTATAAAACAGGCTATCAACAGTGGCAGGAGCAGGTCAGGAACCTTGCCAACCTGAAATCCCAACAGGAGCAATTCGAAAAAGAAGCCGATTATAACAGGTTTCAATATGAGGAACTGGCTGCACTTCAGTTAAAGGACAATGAGCTCGAGGAACTGGAAGCCGAATTAAAATTACTGTCGAATGCCGAGGGGATAAAATCTGCGCTGGATCGCAGCTATGCAGCGCTCTCAGAATCAGAACAGCCGATCACGCAACAACTCAGGAGTCTGCTTCATTTATTGAACGGATATCGTGATTATCATACCGATCTGGCAGAAGTCATCGGACGCCTGGAAAGCGCCCAGATCGAACTGGACGATATCGCCGGTGAACTTAGCCGCCTCAACAATAAAATTGATTGGGATCCGGAAAAGTTAGACCAGTTCAACGAAAGGTTATCTGCGGGTTACAAACTGCAGAAAAAACACGGGGTAAGCTCTACCCGGGAATTATTGGACCTGCAGCTGAGCCTGGAAGAAAAACTGCAGGCGGTGCTGCAGATCGGTGATCAGATCGAAGGTCTTGAAAAGGCGACAGCCGAACAGCAAAATCTGGTACTGAAGCAAGCCCAGGCAATTTCAGAGGCCCGTAAAAAACAAATTCCTTCACTCGAGAAAAAGGTCAATCAGTTGTTACACCAGGTCGGCATGCCCAATGCCCGCCTTAAAGTAGATTTACAAATTGCCGCTGCGGGTCCGACGGGTATCGATGAAATCTCCTTCCTCTTTGATGCCAATAAAAGCGGGCAGTTTAAACCGGTAGGAAAAGTGGCGAGCGGCGGCGAACTCAGCCGGCTGATGCTTTGCATCAAAAGTCTGGTTGCCCGGAAAATGGATCTGCCCACACTCATTTTTGATGAGATTGACACCGGCATCTCCGGAGAAGCCGCAAGGCAGGTGGGTCTGATCATGAAGGACCTTACTGCCAACCGACAGATCATCTGTATCACACACCAACCACAAATAGCCGGAAAGGCGGATGCACATTTCTTCGTATACAAAGAGTTAAAGGCCGATCAGGTAGCTACCCTGATCCGACAACTGGACGAGGAACAGCGGGTGACGGCGATTGCCAAAATGCTGAGCGGTGAACAACCCACGGCAGCCGCAATACAGAACGCCAGAGAGATGATAACCGGATGAGCCAGCGCAGACCGGACAGTTTCGATTTCATTTAACGGTCGTCTCTTCAACGGCAGGCACGTAACAGATTGTAGACAATGCTTAGCTTCATTTTGGTGATTTTTTTGTTGCAGCAGGGTTCTATGTTTATATTGCGGGCTCACCTTTTTCGAAAAACTTGAAAATTCAGGATATTTCCAGCTTCAGATTTCGCTGCAGCATAATGCTGTTTGTATTGGTTCTGAACCTGCCCCTTCAGAGCCAGGCGAAAATTTCGCTGCCTGTAACTCATGCCCTGCCATTGTTATCCGTTGCCTCAGATACCGTTCCGGCGGCAAAAACAGACAGTCTGGCGCCTGCCCGATTGAATAAAGATTATTTCATCAACGGAATTCAGGATTTTGAATATACCCTCACCCGGCCAGTCCATTGGCAGAAAAAAGACTGGTTCAAGTTTTCAGCTATTTCCGCCGGCATCGGAACCTTGATGCTACTAGACCCCTCAATTAAAACATTTAGCGACGATCACCAAAGCCGCTGGCTCAATACGGGGGCAGATATTATAAAGCCACTGGGGGACTATTATGGGATGGCCCTGTTTCCCGCGATCTATGTTGCCGGACATTTCTCCCACAATGAACGCCTCAGGTCGCTGGGGCTGAACGGTAGCAAAGCGGTGGCTATTTCTTCCCTGATTACCCTGACCGCAAAAAACCTGATTCGACGGAACCGCCCCCTTGCGACCGACAATGCCTATGACTATGCCCTGCCATTCAGTAAGAATGGATTCACCTCCACGCCTTCGGGACATGCGGTGATTGCCTTTACCCTGGCCACCAGTCTTGCAGAGGAATTTCCTGAGAAGAAATGGGTGGCGCCGGTCGCTTATAGCATTGCTACCCTGATTGCCGGATCCAGGATTTATCAAAATAAACACTGGTCCAGCGATGTACTGTTGGGCGCTGCGTTGGGTCATTTTGTTACCAGGGCTGTCTATGCCAGCAGTAAAAAGCGCCATCGATTGAGGCGAACTTTCTAACAGATTCCGCCGATAGACATCCGCTATCCCTGAGCCCGCCTGGTACAGAATTCCTTTGTTGCGCTGGAATAACCCCCAAAATCAAAAAATCATCCTTACTTTTACCCCATTAAAGAAAAACGTATGTCTTATAATCTTTTAAAAGGGAAAAAAGGAATAATATTCGGTGCATTGGACGAGAAATCCATTGCCTGGAAGACCGCACAGAAATGTTATGCGGAAGGAGCTGAAATCGTATTAACCAATGCGCCGGTTGCGCTCAGAATGGGGACCATCAACCAGCTGGCGGCTGAATGTGGCAATGCACCGGTCATTGGTGCCGATGTCACCAATTTGGAGGACCTGAAAAACCTGATTGAAAAATCAACCGAACATTTCGGTGGTAAACTGGATTTTATACTCCACTCTGTGGGTATGGGGCTTAACGTAAGAAAAGGCAAACCATATACCGATCTCAATTACGACTGGGAACAGAAAACCTTTGATATTTCTTCTGTCAGTCTCCATAAAATACTGAAAACCTGCTGGGACCTGGATGCACTTAACGAACATGCCAGCGTCGTAGCCCTCACTTATATTGCCGCACAAAGGGTATTTTCAGATTACAGCGAAATGGCGGATGCCAAATCCCTGCTGGAAAGTATCGCCCGTATGTTTGGCTATTATTACGGTGAAAAAAAGAAAGTGCGGGTAAATACAATTTCCCAGTCTCCTACCCCCACTACGGCAGGCAGTGGTGTAAAAGGCTTTAACAGCTTCATCAGTTACGCAGAAAAAATGAGTCCCCTGGGCAACGCAACGGCCGAAGCCTGTGCGGCGTATATCTCAGTAATGTTTAGTGATCTTACCCGCTATGTCACCATGCAGAACCTGTTTCATGATGGCGGTTTCAGCTTTACCGGCGTAACCGATAAGGTACTGGCAACCATTACCGAATAGTTATCCAGCGGTGTAAAATTATATAAAAAAGGAATGGCCATCTGACCATTCCTTTTTTGTTGTGTTTTGCAAAAAAACCATTCACCAGATAGCATGCATTAAGTCGAGAATCGATTTCTGTTTCTATTATGGGAATATTTTCAAATACCCTTTTGAAGCCTGTTTATCTCCTGCGACCACCGGAATATGTCATGGCTTCTCCTTTACCAAATCCAAAGCTCAGGCCAAGGCTCATAAAGCGCCCCCTGAATCCTCTCCGATACTGGTAAAAATCCTCACGATCAATCTCACTTTCCGAAATCCGGGAACCAAAAACATCATTTACTGCCAGGCTGGCTACCAGCCGGCCTTTCCAGAGTTTTTTGCGTAATCCCAGGTCCATATAGGAGTAGTCCTTATTGTAGTCATTTACGGTTTCATAAGCAGAACGGTAATGTCCGCCTATTTCCAGATCAAACTCTGCCGGCAAATCCAGTTTGGCAACCAGGCGGGCGGACCAGCGGTTGCCGTCAAAATCAAAAACCCGGGACTCAAACTGTCCCTTGCGGTTGAAATAGCTGTAATTAAAATCTCCGTTAAAAGAAAGCCATTTCAGGGGATCGTACTTCCCGTTCAGCTCCAGCCCGGTAGATGCCCGGGTGCCGATATTATAGGGGCGGTTCGTCGTAATATTGTCTTCAAAAGTAGATACGTCCTCGATAACATCGCGGGTAAAACGGTGAAAAAGACTGGCGCTGAAACTGGTTTTGGGCACTTTGAATATGCCGGTCAGTTCATAAGCGTCACTGTATTCAGGATCGAGTTCTGGGTTACCGGTGCGGATATTATAATTGTCCCGCATATTCAGATAAGGATTCAGCTCCCAGAGCCTGGGTCGATAGATCCGGCGTGAGTAACCCAATTGCAGTGATGCCGCATTACTGAACTTATAGGAGGTATGTAAAGTTGGAAAAAAATCGGTGTAATTCCTTTGATTGTCTACACCGGTATTGATCAGTAAGGTAGACAGGTCGGTATTTTCCACCCGCAATCCGGCTTTCACACCCCATTGATTCAATTCATAACTACCTGTAGCGTAGACGCCGAGTACATTCTGATCAAATCGAAAATCATTGGTCAGGTTTTCATTGACCACCCACTGGTCTTCCTGCAGGTCTTTGACGGTGTAGTCATTACCGACCTCACTGATCAGGTATTGGGCGCCGGTTTCCAACGTAACCTGGTCCCCAAAAGGTTGGGTATAATCGAGCTTAAATGTATAATTAGCTTCCTTAAAATCTGTGACTGCCTGCTGATCGGTTTCATCGATAGCACCGGTACCAGCCAGATTGGTAAATACAGAGGACTGGTCCTTTCCAAAGAAACTTCCGATAGCACTTGCAATCAGATTATGCTTTTTATCATCACTAAACTGTTTTTCATAGTTGAGTTCATACTGCCATTTAGGATTGGTTGCTTCCGTTGTTTCCTTTCTTTTCCATTCCGAAACCAGCGCATCCGCCTCATAGGAACGATATTGCGTTGTAGCAGGCTGGTCCTCGATTTCATAGGCAAAACTACCTGATAGGGTAAGCACATTCAAAGCATTGATATGGTAGTCCGTACCCAGGGTAATATTATAAAACTTTTCGTTCCGGTAATTCGTTCCGGAGCTATAGAGTTCCGTTCCCGCAATCAGGTTTCGCCGATAAGTTTGATCATGACGGGGTAAGGAGCGCCGGCCCAGACCCAACTGGGTAAACAAATTAAACTTATTGGCCCGGCGGCTCATGCTGACGCCGACACTGTGGTTGTCTGGAATACCGGTGTTCAGCGATATGGAACCGTTAAAATCCTTTGATTGCTCCTTTTTTAAAATGATATTCAAAATTCCGGCAGTACCTTCTGCCTGATACTTGGCCGAAGGATTGGTGATCACTTCAATGCTCTCAATCATATCAGCGGTAATGGTTCCCAGTGCATTACTGCTTTCATCCGCAAGCACGGAAGGTTTACCATTGATCAGTATCTGGACGCCGCTACTGCCCCGCAGGCTGATCTGGCCATCGATATTAACCATCACAGATGGTACATTATTCAGCACTTCCAGGGCACTCATACCGGTGGAACTCAGGTCCTGTCCGACATTAAATACCCTTTTATCAAGTTTGAATTCTGTACTGGATTTTTCAGCCCGCACCACTACTTCCTCCAGGGTAATATCAGCTTTCGACAGTAAAACGGTACCGAGATCAATTTGCCCGTCTGCACCTGCTTTACCGTTTATATTTTTTGTGGTGTGACCTATAAAACTAATGCGGACCATTATATCAGACTCGGATACATGGGTACTGAAAACACCGGAAGCACCCGTATTAACTGTGGACAGCAGGTCTTTACTGGTTTGACTGCGTATTTCCACCACGGCGTGTTCCAGGGGCCTGCCCTCCTTTTCATCCACTACTTTTCCATTCACCGAAACCTGTGCTTCCGCCCAGGCGGTGAGCATCACTAAAATCGCCAATAGTTGCCATTTCTTCCATTCTGTGCTCATAATTTCTTCCATTATTCGCCCCTTTTTACTGATAATTAGGGGGCTGAAGCCTGATTAAATACTGTCTATGATGCTGTGATTTCCGGAGCTGAAAACATCCACCGGATTGACCTGCATTCGGAACGTCCTACTGCTTAGACGTCAATAAGCCTGGACAATTGCGGAAAAAGTCTACAAATCTGATCAATTTTAAAATGGCGCACCTGTCCTATCGTTGCATGATCAGGCGAATGGGGCCCTGTAGGCCCGCAGGAGCCAGCGGCTGGCCTTCCAGAAAATTCAGCGGTGCCGTGGTCCAGCTAATCCTTTGGCGCTCTGGCAGCTGCAGATCGCCGATCAACCGATTGGCCCAGGTATTGGTCACCCGGATTTCAATGGTATTTTTACCTGTTTTCAGCGCGGCACTAATATCGAGCCGATAGGGTCTGGTCCAGAGTGTACCACAGTCCCGGCCATTTATACGTACGGAAGCGATATCGTAAATATGGTCTATATCCAGGTAATAAGTACGTTTCCGGTTTACAACGGGCAGCGTGAAATTGTTTCGATAAACAGCCGTTCCCGAGTAATACCGGATGGCATCCAAATGATGTTTGTTCCATAGATTCAAGGTAGAAAACGACTGCGTGGTCCGGGGACCACCCATAGCGGTGTCAAACTGCACTTTCCAGTTGGTATTGATGGCCAGCAACTGTTTTTCCTTTAAAGGAGGCTGATGAACAGATCGGGTCCGCGCTTTCCTGCGAAAAACTACAAAAACAGCAGCGGCGCCATCCAGCTTCAAAGACATAAAAGTCCGTCCCCCGCGCTGCTGCCAGTTACGGGCATCGATCTGTCTGCCCGTCACAGGATCCCAGATTTCCGGCATACGTCCTGAAACCCGGAAAGAAAGTTCAAAGTGTTGCGGCAACGCACGCTGATTGGATATAAAGTAGATATCTGCTGCTGCTGTGCTGCGATGGGTCCAGGCAATCGCATTCCCTGAACTGCCTGCATCCAGATCCCTTTCCAGGCCCATAGCGCTAAAATCGCCAGACCAATAAGGTAGCGGTACCAGACTTTTATGGCCTCCGCTTAGCAGCTGTTTCCAGATATCCCGTAAAGCTGCTTCGGACTGGTGGAATCCGATGGGTTGCTTTTCGGTCGTATCAATAAGTATATGGGCACCGGCCCGGGCCAGTTCCAGCACCTTCCGGGCGACCGGCAATGACATCCGGGTATTTTCCGGCTGCATCAGCAACTGTCCGGGAAAGACCAGTAACGCATAACTGGCACCGGAGGCAAAAACGACACGCCCATTGACGACCCGGGCATCTTTCAGCACATCGGGATTGAAGCAATCGTATTTATAGCCCCGGAGGCCGTTGGTCCAATCTTCAGGGTCGGCCATATTGGCCGAATGGGTCACGCCCACAGGAACCGTGCGCTGAGGCTGGCCGGCATTCGCCAGCCGCTTCGTTTCCTGCAGTAAACGTTCTTTACCGAATAGGCCCGGGAGGCTGCTGACCAGCCTGTCCGGCAGTATCGAACGACGGGGAATTTCTTCACCGGTAAATACAGCAATATCGGTAACCGGCCGGCCCAGTTGTAACATGGCCGAGCTCCGGGCCATATAATCTATCCAACCCTTGCTCTGACTGAACCAGGTCTGATCCCGTTGATAAAACAGACCGATACTGCCCAGGGTCATGCCGGGCTTCCGGTCCAGCCATGGATTATGGGTCGTCACATGAAGAATCATCTTATTGATGCCTGCCGCAAAGTTCCGGTCACCCACTATTTTGATATTCCCGGGATTTTCCGTCCAGGCCATCCGCAAATTGGTATACGCTTCTGCCTGAATACGGTTCTTACCATAAATATGCCCCCCACTGACCGCATCAAATATATCGTTGGGCTTGTCATGCGTCGGACTGTTCAACCAGAATTCCCCTGTGGGATAATCTACTGTTTTAAAATGCAACAAGCCGTCGCTGACCATTGTAGGTGCCACATTCTCGGCCATAAAATCACAGCCTTTGGCTGCGGATAGTTTTCTGAGTGTAACATAAAAAACATCATTCACCAGTTCAGCGATCGTCGTCCTTACATCATGTAGTATCTGTTCCGACTTACCGACGTTATCAATTGGGGTGCCGGTCATCACCAGCAAATAGGGCATCAGGTCATAGCCCCTTCTTTTTTTAAACTCGGCAGCAAAGTTCCGGTTCCAGTTCTGACTGCCTGCTTCCCAGCTGTCGATATAAAAAGTCTTCAACACTTCATGGACAAGCGCTGAATCCGTATTTTCGAATACCTTACCGAACCAGTTGTCAAAATGCAATTGGATGGCAGCAGCGTCGAACTTGTCACATTCCAGGCCTTTCGCCGCACCACCGGTAGCATTGGTATGACCGGTGGAAGTGTGCCCAATGCGAACCACGACCCAGTCTCCTGCAGGTGCATTCCAGTTCAATTCTCCCTGGTCATTCATTCGATCACTCAGATTGATAATAGCGCTAAGGGGTACCGCCAGACTGTCGGGTACCATGTGCTCACTGGTCCAGGCAGCTACCCGCCAGACGCTGCCATTCTTGGCTTCGATCTGATTAATGACCGGCCTTTCGCTCAGCCAGATACCTTTTACTTTCAGTGAAGGTTTCCACTTGGCCGCATCCAGGTCTTCCGAGCCCGCTTCCGTGCCGGCTTTCTCGTATACCAGTCTGAAAAATCGGGCCCTGGTTTCCGGTACGGAAAAACTATAATCCTCATCGGTATCCTGCCAACCATGACGGGGCGGTACCAACCGCATCACCGTATCGAATCGGTTCCCATCATTGCCGGCTAAAAGTATCAGCCGCCTGGATTGATAATTTCCACTGTGAATTTTTAAGGAGCGGAGGGTAAATGGTTGCGGGTATTGATATTGAATCCAGCAACTGCTGTCTGCCCGGAATGTCTCCTTGTCTTCCCCAGGTGCTGCCAGGAAACCGGCTGCGGAACCATTACTGGCTGTAACTACGGGACGGGGGATTGGCGCGCCGAACTCCTCTCCGCTACCCGCAGGAAAGGCAAAGACGGCTACGTCCTTATAATAGCCTTCATTGGTTTCTGGCTGCGCCAAATGAATCGGTAAGGTACCACCGGCAGCAACAAGGGTCCTTGTCCAAACCAGCTTTTGCATGGATTGCTCAGGGCGGATCCAGGGTCCGCCCGCCAGTGCAAAACCATCACTCATATGCAATGACATTTTCATATCCAGCCTGCGGCATTCCTTCATGGCATGATGAATCATCGCCCACCATTGACTGCTCAGCTGCCGCGCAGGATTTGCGAAAGGAATACTTGCGACGGTATCATAAATACAGGCCAGGTAAACACCGCCGATACCATTTTTATGTAGTCCTTCGAGATCCGCCGTAATTCCTTCCCGGGAAACCGCCCCATGCATCCAATACCAGAGTACCCAGGGTTTTGCTGCATCCGGCGGGTTAGCAAATACCACTTCCGGGTTTAGATTCGTATTACGGGATTGTGCCATGGTTGCCAACTGCAAAAGCAACAGGCCCAAAACTACCAAGGGATATGTAACTGAAAAACGCATGTATAGCCTAAAATTTCTGTTCGTGGTCATGAAGTTACTGATCATCAGCCTTATCGGCGGGAATTCCGCACTTTGCCGCTAACGGGGACCATGTAAAATCCATAGTGATAATTGCCTGCAGGAATCTGGTATTGCTCCAGGGGCGCCGCTACCGGGCTCCAGCTGTCATTACCACCCACGCCCATTTGCAGCAGGTCAATATTCAAAGTAATCCGACCGGCAGGCTGCAGGTCTATTGTATGACGGGCCTCCTGAATATTGGCTTCCGTATAAGGCCAGGCACTCATACTAAGTAAGGAATCTGCCACTATCCGCAGCCCCCCGCCATAGGCGTCACTGAGTTGCATCCAACGGATATCCGTGCGGTTTCCATTCTCCTGTGGTACTACATAATGTTCCATAAACTCCTGCAGGTCCATTTGATAGTGCCCCAGATCGGCACCGTATCTTTTGTCGATATAATTTTCCATGGGTCCCAGCCCCAGCCAGCTGACCTGATGGCAATCCGCATCGATTCCCATTTGCATACCAATTTTTGGAATATGGGGTAAACTGGTATCGGCCTTGAGCTGATAATCCACGAAAAGGATTCCGTTTCGGTCTGCCGCATAAAAGACATCGACCGCTACGCTGTCACCGAGCATCGTATAGCTGGACAGCAGGCCGGATTTTCCATCGCGCGAAGCAGGCTGAACTGACTGCAGCTGCGGCTGATGATCATACCATTGTTTCAATAGTCGCTGCGGCTTCCAGCCCCGTTTATCATTATCAGTGAGTGGTCGGGTGAAATGGGGCAACAGGGGCGCTTTTACCAGTTGCCTGCCCTGAAACAGATAAGAAGACAAAGCCCCGGTTTTTTTATCGATCCGGATACTGAAAGCCTTACCCGCGGCTGTAAACGCATCCATTGATTCGATAAACGGCATGCCGGAAAACACGGGTGTCTGATGCTGATCGGCCAGTACCAACTGATTGGATGCCACAACAAAACCTTTTTCTGCCCAAGAACGGTCTTCCTTTAAACTAAAGGATATGGTTGCCGTATACAGTTTCTGTTTTTTGAATCCTGGAAAATACCGGGCAATATCCAGCTCCATACTGTCTGCAGGTGCAATCTCGATACCTGCCAAAGCCCGGCTGAAGACCGGCCGGCCATCCTCCCGGATCGTTAATTCCGCTTTATATACGTCGCTATTTATTACCTGCGAGCGGTTATTGATCCTGATTCGCCCCTTACTGCTGTCTGCCCAACTGACCTGTATGGGTTGAAAAATTCTTTTGCATTCATACATGACTCCCTTGGGCGTACCATCAGCATTTACAATGCCCTTGATGGTAAAATTATCGAAGTAGCGCTCCCCAAAATCCCCTCCGTAGGCATAGTAAGATTTACCGGTAGCCGAATCCAGTTTCAGTAGTCCCTGGTCCTTGAACTCCCAGATACAACCGCCAATTACCCGTGGCAGGCTGCGCCACTGATCCCAGAAATCCTTTAGGTTGCCACCACTGTTACCCATCGTATGGGCATACTCACAAAAAAAGATCGGCCGGTGGTCGCCATTTTGCTGGTTGACCAGGAGTGGCGCGGTATACAGGGCAGGATACATCCGACTGATCACGTCAACATAATACTGATCACGGGGATTCTGTATCCGGTGTGAATGATCATTGGATTTCAAATAGCGGGGATCCGAAGGGTCAATATAGCCGGAATCTTTTGGACTACCCATCGCCGGCTCGTAGTGCAGGGGTCTTGTGATGTCAAAATCCTTGATCCAACCCGCCATGGCAGCATGATTGGGACCACTGCCGGCTTCATTGCCCAGGCTCCACATAATGATGGAAGGGTGGTTTTTATCCCGCAGTGCCATCCGACTGATCCTTTCCAGATAAGCGCCGGTCAAACGGCTGTCATGACTTAGTTTACCGCCCAGTCCATGGGTTTCGAGATTGGCTTCATCTATAACCAGGATTCCGAAAGCATCACAGAGATCTAGTAAATAAGGGTCACTGGGATAATGACTCAGCCGGATGCAGTTAAAATTGAATTGCTTGATGGTTTTGACATCCTGCAAAATATCTTCGCGACTCAGGGCTTTTCCTTTAGTGGGATGATGATCGGGACGGTTGACACCATATAAATAGGTCTCCCGGCCGTTGATCAGCAGTTTGGCATCGCTGTCCCGGAATGCAATACTGCGAAAGCCCAAACGGCAACTTTTAGCTTCCAATACCGCACCCATACTGTCTTCCAGACTCAGTACCAGGGTATAGAGATAAGGCGACTCAGGACTCCATTTTTTCGGATTGGCAATGGTCGTTTCCAGCAATCCGAATTTAACACGGTCCAGCCTTGGATGTATTTCATTAATTACAGCATCCGCTGCGATGGCCAGGGGCTGCTCCAATACCGGTTGCCCTCCGGCATCAAATAATTGGGCGATTAACTGATAGCCCTTCTTCGCCTGGCCGGATAGGTTTTCCAGCCTTGGCCGGATACTTAAGGTCGCATCCTGATAATTTTTGTCCAGGCGGGTCTGATAGAAAAAATCAGCAATCCGCAAACGGGGCTCTGCCATCAGGTATACTTCACGGTGGATGCCGCTAAGCCGCCACTGGTCCTGATCTTCAAGAAAGCTGCCATCACTCCAGCGTATGACCCAAACAGATATGATATTCTCACCCGCTTCGAGATAGGGCGTGACATTAAACTCCGAAGACATAAAAGCATCTTCACTATAACCCAGGAATTTACCATTAATCCAGACCTTGAATGCAGAACTCACCCCGCCAAAATGCAGGGTAATATTCATATCCTTCCAGGTATCGGGTATAACAAAACTTCGTTGATAACAACCCACTCCATTGTAATCCTTGGGCACATTAGGCGGACTGACGGGCCGAAACGGATAAACGGCGCTTTTATAAATCGGGCGATCGTAGCCCTGCATTTCCCAATTCGAGGGCACCGGAATTTTTTCCCAGCCACTAACCCGGGTCTTATAAAAATCCACCGGCGCGTCCGCCGGTCTGGAGGCAAACCGAAAATCCCAGTTTCCATTTAGTGAAAGAAAACGACCGCTCTGTTCCCGCTGCTTATTCAGGGCATCAGCCACGGAAGCATAAGAATAGGCGGTAGCCCGCGAGAGGTCCCGGTTGATGCCACTGACCAGGGGATCTTCGTAAGGTTCCCTGTCATACACCGAAGGAATTTCGGGAATGGGTGCCGGTGTTTTATCCACCAGCTGGGCATTGGCCCTCAGCACCATCAACATAACCATCAGTATCCATACGATCCTTTTCATTCGTTTCACCTCCATTGCTTTAAATAGCTGTTTCAATGCCGCGCTGCATCTACCGGGCTATGATCCCCGGTGGGTTTCGATTCCTGGAAAGATGCGGCCGATACCTCAGTTACCGATTCGCGCACCGGATGCCGGCGCCAGTAATTCGCCAGGATACTGCCACTGATGTTCATCCAGGGGCTGAATACCGCCGGAGCCAGTCCAACGGTGCCCAACTTTCCCATGGCACCAGCCAGACCGCTGGCCATACCCCCGTTTTGCAACCCTACTTCAAAAGCGATGGTACGACTGTCCGTTTTATTCATACCCAGTATCCGGCTTAACCAGTAACCAAAAAAATAGCCGGCTGCATTATGGATCACGGAAGCAAGAAATAACAGAAATCCGATTTGCATCAGGTGATCCCTGCCCGCAGCCGTCGTAACAGTAGTAAAATAAATAATGCCGAACATCGATATCAGCGGCATCCATCGGTCCAGTCGTGGTAATGCTTTCCATAAGCGATGATACAAAAGACCAGCTACCAGTGCGGCGGCCAAAAATCCGGAAAGTTCCAGCGACTGCAGCGAGGCCGTTGACAGCTCCGCCTTTACGGCAGCTCCATAGGCCCAGAATGCTACTATCGATGCATATATCGCAGCGGCCAAAGCAGCCCATCCGATACGCCGGCTCACTGCCTTGCCGGCTGTTTTCAAATAATCGTGCAAGAGTGCAGCGCCTATGGGCACCAACACAATTTTTATGATTTCAATCATCATATCGGTGAACCTGACTTCAATCAGGGCGCCGGCAAAAGTCTTCATCAGCAGCGGCGTTAAAAAAGGAGCCGCCAGGGTAGCCATGGCAGTAACGATTACAGATAAGACCAGGTTCGCCCGGGCCAGGTACACCATGACATTGGAAGCCAGCCCGCTGCTGCAGCTACCGATCAAAATGATGCCGGCTGCAATCTCCGGTTCAAATTCAAATATACGGGTCAGCAACAATCCCATCAGTGGCATAATGGAAAAATGACAGAACAAACCCACTGCGACACCTTTTCCGGTACTGGCCAGTCCTTTAAAATCCTTCAGGCTCATATGGGTACCCATCCCGAACATAACCAGCTGCACAATCACCAGAATTAATACCTTATCCCGAAGATTGACCGGCCCCCATTGCATAAATGCTTCCGGATAAACCATACCCGCTACCACGGCGACGATGATCCAGGCGGTATATTGATACCCCTTGAGGCCCGGGCGACTGCCGAGGCCCAGCGCTAAAAATATGGCCGTCAGTACCGCCATTATTTTACTGCCCGCATGAAAGCCCGCAAAAACCATTATCAGTAATACACATGCGGCTACCGGCAGTAGCCAAAAAGCCCATTTGTATAATTTCAGCATACGCTATTATTTAAGTCAGTACGGTTGACAGATATTCCATGGCCAGGGGCGGACTTGCCAGTACGGGTATGGCAAGTTCTCCTGCCGCACCGCTTTCCACTACCCGGGCCATCGAAGCCTGTGCCAGTACAATCACGTCAACATCATGCGACAACGACTGCAGCGCGGCTGCCACCAGCCGGTCGTGGGTTGCCGCATCGCCACTCATCAGGGCTTCAAAAGCACCTTCACATAGTTTGCTGGTCAAACTGATCTCCTTACCGGCTGCTGCCGCTCGTCTTTGTACCAGATCTGCAGTAGGTTCCAGGGTCGTTGATAAAGTTGCGATCACACCGATTTTCTGCCCCAGGCGCACTGCCTGGTCTGCCATTGGCTGATCTACCCGAAGCACCGGAACCTCGCTCAACCCCGCTGCCGTTTCGACAGCACGACCAATCGAGGAACAGGTAAATAAAATATAATCGGCCCCTGCATCCCGGGCTGCTGCAGCATAGCCCACTACCCTTTTAGCAGTCTGTGGTGTCAGACTGCCACAGGCAATGGTATTTTTAATCAGACTATCATCTACAATATTGAAAATCTGTATCCCCGGCAGGTACTGTTTGCACAGGGCTTCAAATACGGGAACCAATGTCGCTGAAGTATGTACCAGTCCCAATGTTTTTTTTGCCATAATTTATCGTTTTTGATGGAGCAGGATGGCGCATCACAAACTGCCCCTGCTCAGTATTTCAAAATAATTTTCAGGACCCAGCTGACCGCCCTTAAAATTTACCTCCAACCCGTTAACCGCAGGGTCCCGGCTAAATGCCACGCATAAGGGGGCACCGGTTATCAGTGGCGCATGCATTTCCAGCGCTTCAATACCCATCGCCAGTGCAGTATAGCTACTGGTATCACCACCGGCAATGACCAGACGTTTAAGGCCCGACTCCTGAACAGCCCGAAGCGCTATGCTGCCCAACAACCTGCCCAGTTGATCGGCCGGTAAAGCTTGCTGCTGACGGTCACCTGTATGTACTATCAGGTGCTGACCGGTTTGCAGCCGTTCGGCCACCTGCGCATGGATCGCCTGGTCTTCAAGACCCGTTCTGAGTTGTTCCGGATCCAATACCAACTCTTGAAATCCATGGGCCAGGGCCCAGCTAATCTGTGATGCGGTTACCGGAGAACAACTACCCGATACCACCAGGAGCGGTTGGGCAGGACCGGGTGGGGGCCAGTCGCTACGCGGCTGCAGCTCTCCTGAAAGGTTCCAGCAAGTACCCAGTGCTTTCTCAACTGCCGAAGCACCGATGGAAAAAACACTGCCACCAACTTCCTGTTGGAGAAGATTCAGCCAATGCCCAATTTTCAGTAACTGCGCTTCATCGAGCGCATCGAGCAGGACCGCCTGGGATTCTATTCCGTCCAGCCAGTGTTCCATTTCCTGTTCCTGCTGCAGAAAATCAATCAGGCCAATCGGCCTTTCAGTTTGCCGGCCCAGATGAATTCTCAAATCGCTTTCGTCTGCGGGCGTAACCGGGTGTTGCCGCATAGATGGATGGCGGTCGAGCCGGTAGATGGCGCCTGCCGTTCCGATCCCCATACGGGCGAAAAGATTGCCGAATACACAGTAGCGCCCCAGGGAAGGTGTGCCGCCCAGTATGGGTATCACCCCCGTACTGCAGTTGTCCGCCATGAGGTCAATAACTTTCCCGATACTGCCACGCTCCAGTGAGGAATCAAAAGTCGAACATACTTTGTAATGGATATGACGGGCGCCGGAGCTTTGCATCTGCTTCAGGGCCGGCAGTAAAGCCTGCTCCATCTGTTCCGGCAGCAGGGCCCTGGTGGTACCTGCGATACCGTAGACATTCATTCCCTGAAAGGAACCGAGCAGGTCCGCATCAGGTATACCTGTAAACAATACCGCACGAGCCCCCGAGCGGCTGATGAATTCCAATGCATCCGTAGAACCGGTAAAATCATCACCGTAAAATGCCAGTAATATTTGATTCTGATCAGAAATAGCGTCTGTTTTATATTTACTTTTTATAATCAGCGTTCTGTTCCAGGCTCGGGTTATTATCCAATTCACTCTGCTGGAAAGGTAGCAGATAATTCTTCATCTCAAAAACCAGGGGTGTGCCGGAGGGCGTTTCCAGTGTCGGTAATTTTACATGCGCTATCTTCCAGCGTTTAAGATCATTGTACCGCTGCCCTTCAAATGCAAACTCCACGCGTCGCTCATGCTGGATATAATTTCGAAGACTGGATTGCGAACCATACAGAGTCCGGTTCACCGGCGGCATATTAATGCCTGCCCTGCCACGCACGGCATCGATAGCGTTGTAAACGGAAATATCCGGACCGCTAAGTTCATTTTTGGCCTCTGCAAACATCAGCAATACATCCGCATATCGTAAATGTATAAAGTCCTGATCGGTTTGCGTTGCCGTAGCTGCTGTAAAAGGCGCCCGGCTGAGGTCCACATACTTTTGCACCAGATAGCCTGTAAACGAATTATAACTACCACCCCATACCTCCCCTGTTTCAGGGTTTTTCCAGACTTCGTCCGTCAGTTTCACCGTAAGATCCAGCCGGGGATCCCGGTTGACAAATGGATGTGCGGGATCATAACCAGCTGCATCGGCAATAGGCACACCATTCTTCATTTCATAGTCATCAATCAGATCCTGATAGGGTTGCATCAGCGAATACCAGCCCAGCTCAATATCCATTCCTGCGGCACCGGGACTGGTACGCTGGGGATTACTCACTGCCAGATACTGCGTGGAAAACATGATCTCTGTATTCACCGCCGGATCGGCCTGGCCATCTGTGGTGAAAAGTGCCCCATAATTATTGGAAAGGGCAAATTTACCGGAACTGCCCGACATCAATTGTTCCAAGAGGGTTACCGCTTCCTGCCATTTCTGTCGGGTAAGCAATACCCGGGCTTTGATACCCATTGCCGATCCCCTGACCGCATGTCCATTGTATTTCACATCCGGCAAATGCGCCATGGCAAAATCCAGATCTTCTTCGATAAAGTCATACACTTCGTCCTGGGTACTTTTCGCGATTTTGGATTCATTAATGGTACTGGGGAAATTCCGGTACAGCGGCACCCCTCCAAAAGTCTGTGCCAGATCAAAATAACTTAATGCCCGGACAAAACGGACTTCCGCCTTATAGACTTCCAGTCTGTCGGTCGGCACGGGGGCTTTATCCACATTGTCGAGAAAATAATTACAGGAAATAATGGCCCGGTAGGGTGAACTGTACATATTGGCCATGGCGCCGGACAGCTCAGGTGTAATGCCACCGGTCGTCATCAATACAAAATTAGGCTGATTGGTATTGTCCCATAAAAAAGCATTATCAGAGAGGCCGTCCAGATATACCCGTTCGTAGCCCAAAAAATTCTGCTGAAGACGGGAATAGACACCAGCCAGTGCACTTAAAACATCATTTTCACTGGCCCAGAAAATAGAGGCCGCAACAGCATCCTCAGGATTCTTCTCCAGAAGGTTCTTGCCGCAGGAAGACCAACCGACACTCAGCACGACGAACAGCAGCAATAATTTATAGTTAGATTTCATACGAATAGTATTTAATTTATTAAAATCGGGTCCAAAAGGATGGCGGCTAAATTTCATCGTTTAGAATTTAAGGTTGAGTCCAAAATTGAAAATTCTTGCCTGAGGATAACGAACATAATTTCCGGTCACGCCCTCACGCTCCGGATCCGATCCTTCGTATTTAGTAAACGTAATCAGATTGTCTGCTGAAACATAGACCTGGATGGCCTGACTTTTAATCCGGCTGATTAATGTTTGGGGGAGATTATATGACAACATCAGGTTCTTGAGCCGGAGGTAGGATGCATCTTTCAGGTAGTAAGTTGAACCCCCATAAGCCGATACACCGGTGTATCCGGCAATATACAGCGCAGGCAGGGTATTAGATCTGTTTTCAGGGGTCCAGGCATCTCTCCACTTGGTGGTAGGCGCTGTGCCCTGCATAAAAGGGTCTATCCCCCAGTTATTCTCCCTGTATTTGAGGCCTTCTACTCCCTGGAAGAATCCCGTCAGTGCAAAACCTTTGAACTCCAGATTTAACCCAAAAGAATACATCAGATCCGGATAGGCGCCACTCACCACCTGCCGGTCATCGGCATCAACATCACCGTCCTGATCGATGTCTTTCATTTTAAGATCGCCAGGTTTGGGATTGGGATTCAAAGCATGCTCAGGTACATTGGGATTATCAATATCTTCTTCCTGAAAAATACCGTCCCAAATATAGAGGTAGTGCGAACCGTAGGGCAACCCTACTTCATTAATGGTGGTACCGTAGCCAGGAACACGGATCTGCACGACCTTATTCCTTGCAGTGGACAACTGCGCGTTTACACCATAGTGAAGTTCACCAATCTGATTTTGATGACGCAGTTCCAGTTCAATCCCTTTTACCCGCATCTGACCATTGTTAAAGACGGGCGCCGTAAGTCCCAGACTGGCAGGCACCGGTTGCGTAGCCAGGATATCATATGTATTTTTATTGAACCAATCGAAAGTGAGTCCGAACAATCCTCTTTTAAATTCCAGATCCAGTCCAAAATCCAGTGTGGTGGAGGACTCCCATTGAATACTCTGATCCCTGTAAGAGTTCAAAACTGCAGCCTGTGCAGGCGTCGTATTCCCAAAAGGATAACTGCCGCTGACGGTAATTACATTCTGATAAGCGTAATTGCCAATATCCTGATTACCCAGTGTACCATAAGAGGCACGCAGTTTCAAAACACTGATATCACTCAACTGGTTCCTGAAGAAATCCTCAGAGGAAATCAGCCAGCCGGCAGAGACCGAAGGGAAAAAGCCCCAACGATAACCGGGAGAGACTTTCGAAGTACCATCATAACGCATATTGGTTTCCAAGAGGTACTTTCCCATATAATTGTAACCGGCCCGGGCAAAATAAGACCTCAGTCCCCATGCGGTCGGCTGGGGCAGCGAAGGCAAACGGGGGTGCGTTGCATTGATCGCTTCGCCGGTATTATTATAGCCGGCCAGTTCTGTAATTGCTGAAGAAACACCGTTAAGCCGACGTCCCCGTAATCCCTGCATTCTATAGTATATCTGTTCATAGCCCAGTAAGCCAGTAATATTATGCTTGCCTCCCAGCTGGGTTTCATAATTTAAAACAGAATAAATTGTCGGATTAAGTTGTTTTGAATATTGATCCGTTACCCCCAGATAATCCGGCCCAAAGAACGCCGTGGATCCCGTTTGATAATCCCCGGTAGCCGGATCCATTTGTCGAAGCAGATAAGCTTCATACGGATGCTGATACATCTTATAGTATTCATCTACATAATTCAATGCTACTTTCGAAGTCCATACCAGTCCTTTGAAAATATTGACATCGGCATAGACCTGGCCATTAAAGTTGTACTCCTTTGTATTCTGCCAACCCATTTCCAAAGCTTCCTGCGGACTACGATTCCTTCCTTCGGCCTGATAAGCCCTGGAAACGATACGCCCGGATCCGTCAGGTAAAAAAGGTCCATAGAGCGGCCCGGCCGCATATACCATCAACGCAAAGTTTTGACTGGTAAATGGCGGTTCCTGGCGATCCTTATAGGTCAGGTTCATTACGGTCCCCACTTTCAACCATTGGGTTAATTTATTGGTATAGTTAAGTAACCCGTTATATCGTTTGAAATCATATCCAGGCAACATGGCCGGCTGATCCAGAAAACTTGTGGACAAGTTAAAACTGCTTTTCTCCGATCCGCCGGATACAGAAAGATTATGATTATTAACAACCGAATTTTTAAAATAATAATCTGAAAAATCAAAATTGGGATAGAGATTTCGATCGGTAGCATTCCGGTAAGCTTCAATATCAGCCGTCGGATACCGAAAGGCGACGCCGGATCGCTCCGCGGCCATATTATACATCTCCATATACTCCGCCGAGTTCGTAATAAAATCCGGTAAGGCTGTCGGCTGGTATACTCCTATATTCATTCTGTAATTGACGGTGGTCTTGCCCTTGCCTTTTTTTGTGGTAACCAGCACGACACCATTAGCGGCTCTTGATCCATAAATTGAAGCCGAGGCTGCGTCCTTCAGAACGCTCACATTCTCAATATCATCAGGAGATAAATTATTGATCGAGCCTGCCACTCCGTCAATGAGTACCAGGGGCGCACTGCTACCGCCAAAACTGCCTCGTCCCCGAATCAGAAATACCGGGTTATCACGTCCGGGTTCTCCGGAAGGCTGGGTTACCTGGAGACCCGTAATCCGACCCTGTAACAGATTACCGGCGTTGGGCGCAGGTCGTTTCGTAAGGGTGGCTCCTGATACCGAGGCAACAGACCCTGTCAAATTGATTTTTTTCTGGGTACCATACCCGACCACAACGACATCAGTCAGGGTTTCGGCATCCGGTTGTAAGGCAACGGTAATCTCTGAAATTCCCGCTACGGACCTTTCTTCCGTTTTGTATCCGACATGGCTGAATAGCAGGGTCTCAGTTCCCTGCGGAACGGAAATGCTGAAGCGCCCCGCGGCATCCGTCTGAACCGAAACGGCCGTCCCCTGCACTGTCACGGTTACGCCGGGAAGCGGCGAACCAAGGGCGTCGGTCACGGTACCTTTTACCGTTTCGAGCTGGAAATAGGCATGGTTTGACGCATCAGTCCGGGTGGGAACCAGATATAAAAAAAGAAAAACAAAAAGAAAGGGAAAAAAGGTTTGAACTTTCATATCAATCGTTTAATAGCGTAAAAATAATCAAGCATCAAACCTTGCTCAATGCCATTAACGACTGATATAATGTAAAATTTTACTACTGAAATGACAGAGCTATCGAGCGGAAAAAACGGCTACACTTTTTGAAAACTCCAAATATTTTTCAGCCGCCTGCTCCAGGCTTAGCCCTGATACGGCCCCTTCCCAGGCCTGTCGGAGTGCCACCACACCAGCAGCCGGACCCATTGGATGGGCCATTATGCCACCTCCTGCCATGTATAACAGATCCTGGGTATGGCAACGCCGCCAGGTCTCAAATGCCTGTCCGCCCCATTGTCCTGAAGATACTACCGGTAATATTTTCCTATGATCAAAGAAAGGAGCGAGACAAGCTTCGATCGAGGCCACCACGCTGTCATCAGATTCCCAGAATTTATTCTGAATCCCATTGACATGCAACTGGTCTACACCCGCCAGGCGCCATATTTTCTGATAGGCCCGGAAATCTATGCCCAGCAGCGGATGCCGGGAAAGCATTCCCCAGCCATTGCGATGGGCATGTATCGCCAGTTGGCCTTTCCCACAGATGTGCTGGACAGCACTCAGCCCCACACTGTTGATACTAATCATGGCTGCTGTTCCGCCGTGACGGACAATCGTTTCGTAGCGCTGCAGCATTTCATCAATCGTACCGCTCAGGTTAAAGGCATACATCACTTTTTTGCCTGTTCGGTCCGCATGACGGTTGATCACCTCCATCACTGCTGCTACCCGATCCTCAAATTTTGAATTCGCCGAACTGCTGAGCAGTTCATCATCTTTGATAAAATCAATACCTGCGCCGACCAGTTCCTCCACCATGGAGGCTGTCGCCGCCACCGTCAGACCCACCGATGGTTTTATAATGGTACCGATCAGGGGGGTCTCCCCAACACCGGTGAGCGCGCGGCAACCTTCGATACCGAAAGCGGGTCCCCGAAAGAAGGATCCGAAACTCTCCGGCAATTGGATATCCATCAGTTTCAAGCCGGTAAACTGCCGGATTTCATAGAGGTTGCCCTGTAAGGTAGACACCATAACCGGCAGGTTGAAGCCGAAGTTCTCCAGGTTCCAGGAAACCCGCACACGGGCACGTTGATACTTCCCATCCTTGCTGAGGGCCCCCGGGATGGCCGGCTGATCCACCGTCTCTATATAATCGACAGCTTCGACCCTGGCAGCAAATCGCTCTTTCAGGGATGCGGTTTCACCTGGTACCGCAATAAAAGTGCCACTGGATTGTTCACCGGCCAGCACCGCGGCGGCTTTTTCCGGATCACCGGGCGTTTCTATCAGATAATCTGCAATGACCCGCTCGGCCGGCAGCCTGGTATTCCCGCTTTCATCAGTAAAACTATTGTTGGTTTCCATCATCCATTTTAATTATTGTTCATAATTGATGCTGTGAACCCCGGTTCATCGCATTAAAGGCATCCAGACCGTCATATCTGAAGCACCCCGGTTGGCCCAGGCGTAATAAGGAATCAGTTTGATCGGAACCGGTACCGGTTCATTACTGATGGCCCTGTACAAAGTGTGCGACCAGCTACCGCTGTTCAGTCCGCGGGCCGCTCCGACCAGTGCCATAAACTTGCCATTATCGATTTGGTCTGCCTCAGGACGTAGTTGGATATCCGCGGGGATCGCAATATCAAAAACGTCTGCTCCTTTCAGATCAGGAGACTCCAGACAATATACCACAGGTCCTCGTTTAACCGCTACCTGATTGCGGGCAGCTTCTACCATGGGATTGGCGGCGATCAGGCTAACCGGCATATCCAAATTCAGTTCAATGCGATCGCCGGCCTTCCATTGCCGATCCAGTTTAAAGTATTGTCCACCTTGCAGGGAGGCCGCAATCTGCCGGCCATTGAGGGTAACGGAAGCCTGTTGACACCAGCCGGGGATTCGCAGGTGTAGCGGAAATTTGCCTGCCGGCGCCTGTTGCAACCGGATACTGACGGCTCCTTCCCAGGGATAATTGCTGACCTGTTCCAGGGCCAGTGTACTGCCATCTTTTAAACGGGTACGGAGTGTATTGCCACCATACATATTGAGGTATAATCCGTCTGCACCGATACTGTACATATAATTGTTAACCTGGGCGATGGTCCGCACCAGATTGGGGGGACAACAATTGGATTTGCTGATATAAGGAACCCGGCCGCCTTCCCAGCGCAGGTGATAAGGATAATCGCGGCGATGCGCCAGCGGATTGGTGTAAAAATAGTTATGTCCGTCGAGGCTGACGCCACTCAATACGCTATTATACAGTGCCAGTTCCACAATATTAAAATACTTTTCCGCACCGCTGAGCAGAAACATCCGGTAATTCCAGAGCACGTTGCCGATATTGGCACAGGTCTCATTATGTGCCGTCATATTGGGCAGCTGGTAATCCCGGCCGTAAGCCTGATGAACCTTCTGTACGGTATCGGGCTGGTAGGAAGTCCCGTCAACAGAGACCCCGTCATACAAGGCACCACAGGCGCCGGTAACATACATCTTCGTCTGAACGATATTCCGCCAGAGGGTATCCAGTGTTTCGCGCAGACGCTGGTCTCCAGCTTCCGCATAAAGATCGGCAACACCGGCCATCAGGTAATTGGCCCGTACTGCATGACCGACAATCCGTTTCATATCCCGAAAAGGCGCCCGGTCACTGTTATCGTCCGTTCCTTCCACCGTGCCCCGGATATCGATCAGTTTTTTAAGTAAGTTCAGGTATCGCTGTTGACCGGTCGTCCGGTAGAGTTCTGCGAGTCCCATATAATGGGAAGGACAGATGGCGTTGCGCGCCTGTTCAGGACTGGCCTTATCGTAAAAACCAATCAGGAAATCAGCTGCCTTCATGGCAACACCGAGCAGGCTTTTCTTGGAGGTAGCCCGGTAATGTACACAGGCAGCGGTCATCAAATGGCCAAAATTATACGCTTCAAAACTCAATTTATCATCAAACATTTTCTCGGTACCTGTCTTATGCTGTTCAATAATATTTTTCGTGTAGATATATCCGTCTTCACGCTGTGCATTCGCAATCACTGCAATTGCCTGGTCCAGCCACCCATCCAGTTGGGGATCCCTTGTAGCCGCATACATCGAAGCGACCGCTTCCAGTGTTTTATAAAAATCACCATCATGAAAAGAGGGACCTCTGAAACGTCCCGGTTGCAGTCCTGCAGCGACTTTAAAATTCTGAAATGCATAACAAATGGTATCGCTGGTATAGGTATACCACAGATCCGGTAGCATAGCATCTTTGCAAACCTCGAAACGATCGGCCCAAAATCCACGGGTCCATTGGACATCACCGAGCCCCAGATCGGAAAGCCTGGCAAAACGGCTTTGAGAAGTATTGATCAAACCTCCCTGTCCCAGCAGGGGCAATTGAAGGCTCAATAACAAGCATAAAAGTAAATACCTGGTCTTCATATTCATTTTTATTTATCTACAGTAATTGATTCTTTATCAGGTAGCCTGGTAGCTGATCTGATAGGTGCGGCCCGCCTCGATTTTCAACTCCCACCGGCCTTCACCCTTATCTATAAATTTCCCCTGGGCAGACTTTGGCGCTTTCCTGCTTTTCAGTATCAGGGTACCGGTACCTACGGGCGATAATACTTTCATCTCCCGGGTACTGCAATAAATTTCAATATTCCCCTCCGGCGTAGGCACTTTTCCTTCCATCCATTTCAAGCCGCCCAGGGCCGGTTCTATGGTATAGGTTTCATAGCCTGCTGTGACAGGCTTTACGCCAAGATAATATTTACCCAACAAATAAATCGGGCTGGCACCCCACGCATGACAGAGGCTTTTACCGTACCGTCGACCATACATGGCATAATGTTCTGCGCCTGACTTTTTCGGGTTATATTCTTCCCAGAACGAGGTGGCACCCAATCGCAGCATTCCGCCCCAATAAGCTTTCATCTCCCGGGTCACGTAATCCTGCTGCCCCAGGGCACAGAGCGCTTCTAATTCATAAAAGCGCATATAAGGCGTTGTTATGGGCGGTACCTGGTCATTCAATAATACTGCGTCTTTGATTCCATTGCGCTGCTCCGCATTCAGGTAATCAAAAAAGATCGCAAACATATTGGTATAACGGGTAATATTGGATGTAGGATGCCCATTGACCAAACTGTGTACAAAAGCCTTCTTCGACGCATTCCAGTACCGGTCAAACAATAGCTTTTTGACTTCACCTGCTAATGACCGGTACTTTTCTTTGTCCTGCTCCTTACCTACCAGATCGGCCACCAGGGCCATTGTTTCGAGGCTGCGGGCAAAGAGTATTTGTTCAAAGCTCACTGCACCCTGTTTACTCAGGCCGTCGGCCCAGTCAATAAATACCCAGTCTCCGGGCAGTCCTTCCAGCAGCCCCTCCTTATTACGACGACCCAGTACATAGGACATCAGGGATTCCATTCGATCATAATTATCTTTTACAAAACTGGTATCACCGCTATAGAGATAATAATCATACACGCCGAGAAACCAGTACAGGGTATAATCCATAATGGTATTGATATGGCTGGTGACCGGATCCTTGCCGCGAAGTGCCAGCGTCGTTCTTTTCACCGTAGCATTATCGTTGGTCAGGTAATAATTCATCAGGTAACTCTGATAGGCATCCCCGCTCCAGATCCAGCGGTCTCTTTTTATGCCATCGATGAAGAATTCCCGGCTGCATAAATGGAAAGTATATTTGGCTACTTCGTATATCCTGTTAATCTCATCGTCGTTGCAACGGAAATTACCCTTATCCTGTAAATCCGCGTATTCGTATAACATCGAGGCTTTCTCAAAACGCACCGAAGGATCAGCTACAATATTAATGTACCGGAAAGCCTTGGAACTGTTCAGGGTATAATCCCCGGAAGCCTGATCCACTGCCACCCGATCAAAAGTTTCCGTATGGGCCGTATCCAGCGCTTCTTCGCGGCTTTCCCCATAGAAAATGGTCAGCTGGCCCTGACCTTTTAGCTGGTGTAACTTTATAAAACCAAAGGTTTCCCGACCGAAATCCACCAGGGTACTGTTGGCCTTTCGTTCAGTCGCCACCGCCTGTTGTGGTTTCACCGGAAGTTTAAAATCGGAAGGCACTGCGTTGGGATCATCAAAATTCCAACTGCCTGCCTGCATCCATTTGGTCGTAGAGACGTCAGAAGTCTTTCCGGTCTCATCAATCCATTCTTTGTCTTCAAAAGTAACCAGCCAGCTGCTGTCGCTCTGGATGGTGGGTCCTTTCACATAAATAGCCGGTACTTCCTGCTGGTTAAAAACCTTGATATTGATCTTGTGCCGGCCGGCGGGCACCAGGATCTGCTGCGGCGCACCTTCATAAGCCTTACCATCGAGCTTTACATTGAAACGCCCCTGCACCCGGATATCGACGGTCTCGGGCTGGCTAAGCTCAAAAACCCGATGAAAATCAATCAGGGGATAATGATTGTCAATTTTCCAGAAGACGGGAAAAAAAACACCACGTTCTGTGCGACGGTTCTGCATCTGGTTCGATAACCAGATCTCATAATCCCCCGGATACCAGATCCAGGTTTGGGCATAGGTTTGCCCGCCCCAAAATAGTGCGAAAAGGAGGAGCAGAAACTGGAATGCGTTTTTATTTCGACGGCATGCAGAGCGATGGACCCTGGCGTTAAATGATAATAACTGGAAGCGCTTATTGGGGGTTACTTTCATAACAATTTTGTTTAATTCGAACTATTTAGTGAAACAGTATGTATAAGAAAATCATAACTACGGACAGTGCGATCCAGGCGTATTTAACCCTTTTGCTTGTTTTGGGCAGCTTCTCTTGCGGAAGCGCGGCTCGATGAGGCCGCGGATCTGTGAGTGAAATTACCATCGCCAAAATCCAGAGCAGGGCAAAGATCAGGAAGGATAAAAATAAGTAGTGGGGCCAGAAAGAATATTTACTTGCCGGAAATACCCAGAGATACAGCACGCCGATACCGAGACTGATACCGGAGCCCCAGGAAAGACTGAAATTTACCGCACGTCGGGTCAGTGGTTTCCAGAATACCGCCATCAGAAACACCACTGCCAGTGGAGGTGCAATAAAGCCCAGTACCGCCTGAAAGATATCAAACAGGTTCAACCCCTTGATACTGTCAATCGCAATTGCAGTAAGTACCGCAAAAAAACAACCCGCGATTACCGTGATACGACCGACCCGGATAAGCTGCTTGTTATCGGCATCCGGACGAATCTTCTTTGCATATATATCGGTAGTAAAGACCGTACTCAATGCATTCAGCGAAGAGCCAATGGTACCCACCAGTACGGCGATCAGCACGACAATAACCAGACCGTTCAGTCCGGGTGGAAACAGATGGGTCACCAGGGTCATATAGGCTTCGTCCGGGTTGTTTAAATTCGGAAATAAGACAAAACAGCAAATACCTGGTATGATAAAAAGTGGCAGCGAAAGTATTTTTAGCCAGCCTATAAAATTTACCCCCAGCTGGCCCTGTTGCAGGTTACGTGCACCCAGCACCGATTGGACCATGGCCTGATCGGTACAGAAAAAAGCAACGGCGGAAACGGGATATCCCAACAGAATGGCATACCAGGGATAAGCAGAATCTGAAGCGGGACGGATCAGGCTCCAGTAATCCGGATCTGTTTTATCCAATAACGCCCCGATACCTCCAACCTGCTGCAAGCCCATGATACAAAGCAGTATGGATACCAGGATCAGCAGGATCATTTGAAATACATTGACCCGTGCAATGGCTTTCAATCCGCCGGCAAAGGCAAACAGGCCGGCAAACAACACCAGTGCGATCACCGATTGCCACATCGGAATACCCAGTATCTGACGCACCAGAAATCCACCCGCAAACAATCCCAGCGTCAGCCAGGAAATCAGGATCTTCACCAGGGCATACCAGGCCAGGATGGTGCGGGTATTATCACCATAACGCTGGCCCATAAACTCGGGCATGGTCGTGACGTTGCTGGCCAGATAGCGCGGTGCGAAAACCAACGCCAGCAGCATCAGGAAGACAAATGCATACCACTCAAAATTCCCCGCTACAATGCCGGTGCTGTAGCCGATGCTCGCAAAGGCCAGCAGCATCGACGGACCGACATTCGTTCCCCACATATTAAATCCCACATTGTACCAGTTCAGTGATTTGCCCGCCAGAAACAGGGTTTCTTCCTTTTTCTGTTTCTTTCCAAAACTCGCCCGATAACCGATATACAGTAATACCAGTAGGTATGCGGCCACAATCAGGTAATCGACGGGCTGAAGTTTAGAAATTATATTGTTCATGCTGCTGGCAATTATTGTTCAATGGTCTGTATATCTATCAGTATTTAAGCTTCGGGGTTCAGGATCGATTCCAGCCCGTTTCGGGACAGGAGTTCTGGCAGAGACACCGGCCGGCCGGTTTTCAGGCTTTCATCCATGGCCTGCAACAGGGCTACTGTCCCGATGCCTTCCCGCATATCAGGATAAGCAATAAAATCCTGTTGGATGGCATCTGCAAAATATTCCAGATAGTTCTGGTACTCACCGGCGTGATGGCTCTGGCCTTCGAACCGGAAATAATATTTGATGGTACTGTCTGACCAGGTGATCGTCTTCTCCTCACCCCTTTTATCCGTAATAGCATAGCGGAGTTCATGATAATCTGCCTGACTGGCACCTTCCGTACCTCTTAATACCGTACTCATGCCACTCTCGCGGTAAGCCGGTTGTATGGGAGAAGTATAGACACCACTGACCCGGGCAATACGGCCATCCGCAGCTTTAAATATAAAATGCATGGTGTCTTCATTTTTCAGGCCCGCTTTCTTTCCGTTGGCGCTGATCATGCCGTATCCCATTACTTCCTGGATATCGGGCAGGTACCAGCGAATAAAATCTACCGGGTGACTCAGGCCGCCATACAACCACTTAAAAGCGTCTTCCAGTGCCCATTTCTTTTCCAGAAACCAGCGGTGGTCGGCATGGTACTGACTTTCAACTGTAATCAGTTCTCCGATTTCACCGGCTTCAAAATCCAGCCTTTGCCTTTTGGCGGGCTCAAAAAACCGGGAACTCTGACCCACGAAGACCTTCCTGCCGGAAGCCGCCTGTAATTCCAGTAATTCCCGGGCATCTTTAAGATCATCAATAAAGGGTTTGGTACACACGACATGCTTCCCTGCCCGTAACGCCTGAGCGACATGCCGGGCATGCAAATGATCGGGCGTATAAATCGCAATAATATCAATCCGGGCATCTTCCAGTAAATCCTCATACCGCGTTGTATAGGAAGGAAAGTCAAACTCCTTACAGCGCTGGCGGCACAGGGTCTCATTGGCATCGCAGATGGCAGCCAGTTCCAGCTTATCACTCTGTAACGCTGCACTCATCAGGCTTCGCCCTTCCCCCAACCCTAAAATTCCGATTTGTAACATCAGTATATATTTTAAAAAACTAGTACTGGGATGCTTTTACTTTTTCAAGAAAGACCCAGGTCTCCCCTTTTCGGGTTCCCTCAATACCTTCCTGGTACTGCGCCATCCGGCGGTTCCAGTCTACCACACGCGGATTGTTTTCGGTAGTTTTCGGATCCAGCTCCGCTAGCGTTTTGCCCCGGGGCACACTAATGACCAGCATCAGCTGGCGGCCGTTTCTGAAACAGAGCAATTCCTGAAACCCTGCCTGACAAAACCCCCGGGCCACTTCCGGCCATTTCTCAAACTGGCTGGCATGGTCCGCCAGGTACTGCTCCTGTTTTTCAGGGTCAGCAACCAGATTGGCCGTCAGCACAAAATGATCCCGGAGCTCCAGGCTCGAACGATCGGCACATCGACTACGGTCAAAACGATAATAACAGTCGAAATAGGGCTTTACCGTTGCCTCCGGAAATTTCTTCTGCAACCTGCTGCGCAATACGGTTATATCAGCCATCATACCCAGTATTACATAATGCTGTTTCCATTGATATACCTGTGAAGGATCCAGCTGGTTGTCTGCCAGAAATCGCTGCAGGGCAGCCAACATCGAATGGCGTTTTTTAGGGAATACAAGCTCGATCAGCTCCAGGTGCTGGCTGTTTACCGGCTGTCGGCTTAAATCATGCGGCCGGAAAGCTGTCAGGTACTGATAAGAAGCTTCCAGACCTGCTGCCATCCTGATCCGGTCTGCTACCGCCGGGCCGTTATCGGACCAATGATTATCGGGTCCGTTATTGTTCTGTAAATATTTTTTGGATGGTGTCCAGTTTTCTTTGACGGTAATACCCGAAGATCCCTCGTCCGTGTACAGATAGAACCAATGCCCGGGCAGGTGGGCATAAGGCGCTTTATATATACTGTCCACCCGGTTGCCCTGGATCAGTGAGCCGGGCTGCGCACTTAGGGTATAGATACCGGCGCAGTCATAATTATGTTTGCCGTAATGATGAATATAATTACTCCTGATCTGGTTATTATGCATGATATTCGGTGCCGGGCTCCAACCCCAGCCCATACTGATACCGGAATATCCCAGATTACTGATTTCGTTATGTAGAACGCTGCTGTTGCGGGTATAACCCAGGCCAATGCCTACGGCACCCCAGTCTTCGTTGGCCAGATCGGTCAACAGGTTATTGGCTATTGTAAGGCTGTCGCAGTATTCCCGCTTGTCAATGGGATTATAGGGCAGATGAATTTCCATTCCTTCATCAGAAAAAACACCGGCCTGGATGCCTGTGCCGCCGATATCCCGAAACAGGTTACCCGTGATTTTGTTGGCCTGTACGCCCCGATGATAATCCAGACCGACCGAAGCCAGGTGTTCGAACTGACAGGCTTCAAAGCTGGTATGGCGGGCGAAATTAACCGTCACCGCTGCACGGGGACGCGTAATCCAGGCTTGATTCTCCAGGGAAGCTTTTTTCGGCGTTCCGGCAGGTCTAAGCTTGTAAGCGTCGGTCATCGGCATTCCCGCCTGGTGCGGTACATGTCCCCATAGAGAAGGTCGTTTCCAGTTGGCATGTTGAAAAGCCAGCCCGCGCATTTCAACATATTGTACCGGCGTTTCTGCCGTCCCTTTGATTTCCAGCAGGGTTTCCAGGAAAGGGATCACTACTGCTGCCTGGTTCAGGTCTTCTCCCGGTCGGGGCCAGTAATAGAGTTGGTTCCGACGGGTATCAAAATACCATTCCCCCGGTTCATCCAGAAATGGCAGGGCATTGGTCAACCAGAAAGCAGAATTTCCTGTCTCGCCGGAGATCCACGGAGCGGGCCAGGGATGTTCATTCTGAATGCGACTTTCCGGTTCCTGAAAATACAGTCGGGCACTGTCACCACTTATTTTAATTTTACGGATCCGCAGTAGGGCAATTTCCCACCATTGATGGATGAACATTTCCGCTCCCTCAAGCAAATCAGTATCCATCACCTTTGGCAACGGAATAATCGCTGCAGCTTCCTGTTTGTCCCAGCCCAGGATCCGGTTCATTTCTCCGCCGTTCACCGAACGCGCCCGGATCGCTTTTTGATCATTGACCCATAGTTGCCGGAATACCGGTGGCTGGCCGTTATAATTTTTGAGGGATGCGGTCCATAACTTACCTTTTGCAGCTTCAGCCAGACCGGGCGGGTCACCGGAAAGCGGTTGCCAGTTGTTGATCCGTATACCGCCGCTGAATTCCGGTATCGAATCCGAAGCGTTTTCAATGATGAGCGGGGAGGATTCAGTACCACTGTCTTCCGGACGGATAAAAACGGGTTCCGTCAATGTATACTGCCCCCCTTTCACATAAATATGAGCACCGGTAGCAATCGTCGGATCCTTCAGTCTGCGGAGTTCCCGCACCTGACGGACTGCGGCCTGTAAACTGGCCTTGGGTGCGGCTTCGGTACCCGGGTTCTGATCATTGCCGTCAGGTGCGATATACACCTGTGCGCCGAGGCCGGTAAAGCCTGCACAACAAATACCTAAAAATATGATTTGCAAGAATCGTTTCACAGTATAATATGCGGTATTTAAAACCTGTGTAAATTTACTACTGTGCCCAGGCTTCTACATGGTGGTTTTTACGGCTTTGATGGAAATTTTTACTACAACTAGGAACGGCTCTCCATGGCATTTTCACCAACAGGCTGAAAGCAACGATGCTTCGGTCCATCCAAATTTCAATAAGCGCTGGTATTTATGACTTGCCTGGTAATACAGGGATATCTTTCATCGTTTTCAGGCCATCCCCGATCAATTTTTCCAGTTCCGGTTTCTGAGATTTAAGCTGGTGCAGGTAATGGAAGATTTCCTGCTGAAGGGCTTCGTATAATTTTCGTTCTTTCAGCAGCTCCAGCATTTCCAGAGACAGCAACCAATCACCCTGGTGCCGGGTCTGCAATTGATGCCAGATAGCGGGAATCTCCTCCTCCGGCGCAGATCCTTCCCTTACGAAACGGACCTGCTGATACTGCTTCTGAAGGTCCCGTTGTTCTGAACTGTATTGAGAGACCGGCATTTCTGCAGGCAGCTGTGCTGTTTGCTCAAAAGCATCTTTATCAGCAGCCCCGGCAAAAACAGAAACAATAGCAGCCCCTACCGCCATTGTCAGACTACCGGCATTAAATGTGTACAATTCCGCACCGGTGGCTTCGTCCTGCACGGTACCCTCGGACAATCGGATCAGCAGCAATTTTTCCTTTCGAAACAAGCATTGCCGGACGATGCCTTCTACCCGGATGCCGGTTTCAAAGGCTAACAGAATCCGCTTGCCGGTTTCAATTCCCAGTCGATGCAGGTCCTCCATTGAAGCATCAGCCGGATCACCCTCAAAATTTCGCAGTCTGCCTACCGGACTGAAAAATCCCCCGGGATATTGTTCGCGACCATGACCGGCCAGCTGCTCGCCTTCGACCGCCAGCGCAGCAGGGCCCTCCGTTTGAATATATTTTGCTTCCGGTGCCGCCTTGAACTGCCCTGTAACCTGCAGACCGGAACTGTAGACCGCCGTACAGGTCAGGCCGGAATCGATCGCCCGGTCCAGCCCCTGCTGTCCCCCCCGACGATAAGACAGGTCCTGGCTAAATGTATCCAGCACCCGGATCAGGTGGGGAAAATCAGGCGTTACAAATAATTGTGGCTGGGGTTGGGTAATGTCATAAGCATAGTTGACCGCATCCAGGGAATACATCAATTTTTTCACGTCGGGTTTCATACAACTGACGCTCTCTCCTATCGAAGAAAGTAAACCGGCCCCATAAATTTTGTAATTTTTCAGATCCCCAATCAAGCCATATTCTACGGTCCACCAATGCAACCGGGCCAGTAAGGCCATTTCTGAAGGCGGCCCCATATGGTTTTGGATATAGTTGAGTTGCTCTTCAGCCTCCCGGATCTGGTTTTCAGGCGTACCCGCCAGCTCTTTGAGTACCGCCAGATTCCGGATGGCTTCAAAGAGTTCCTGATCTTTTTTCGAACTCAGGGCCTTAGATCCAACTTCGCCGGTCAGCTGCAGGTAATCCGCATATTCCGGTTCACCGATAATGGGCGCATGACCGGCAGATTCATGAATAATATCCGGAGCGGGGGTATACTCAATATGTTCCAACTGTCGGATATCTGCAGCAATGATCAGTACCCGGTAAGCCTGAAATTCCATAAACGCCTGTGACGGAATAAAGCCGTTCACAGTGACTGCCCCCCAACCAATCTGCTTCAGGTTGTCGTTCATGGTTCGCAAATCAGGTATATGCTCGATCGTGAGTCCCGCCTTTTTCAGCCCGGGTATATAAGGATAATAGGCTACATGTCGCAGGTAATTGTAATTCTGCCGCATCACATAGCGCCAGACAGCATGATCCACCGGCGTATAGTGGGCATAATGTTGCGGCACGATATACTGCCGCAGGTGATGGGGCAGCCGATCAATAATAGGGTTGTTATAGATGTTCATACAGCATTCAGGCTGCAAAAATAGTAAAAACTAACGATCGTAAGTTTTCTTTTGCCGGATTCGAAGCTGCCGCTGCACGAAATTCGTACTTATTCGCCCGCCATTTTGAGCACCCATTCCCATTCCTCCGGTTTTACAGTTTGGGTGGACAACCGACCCAGGCGAACCAGATCCATCTGCTGCAATTTTTTTTCCGCTTTGATTTGAGCCAGCGTTACGGAGTTTTTAAGTCTTTTTACAGGAGCGACATCCACCGCCACCCATCGTTCATCTTCGGTAGTCGGATCCTGATAGGCTGCTTTAACAATCTTCGCAATGCCAACGATCTCCGTGCCTTCGTTACTGTGGTAGAAAAAAGCGAGGTCGCCTTTTTTCATGGCACGCAGGTTTAATCTGGCCGCATAGTTACGGATACCATCCCACACCGTTCTTTTGTCTTTTAGAAGCTGGTCAAAACTATATTTAAAGGGTTCTGATTTGATAAGCCAATATGCCATGGTAGAATTTGTGTTTTAAACGTTTATTTCTTTAATTTCATGTTCCTGAGCCCCGCTATTCCGGGGATTCCGTATCTGAAAACGAATTTATAACCCGCAGGGTATATGTTCATCTGATCCGGGAACTGGTGAAATTAAAAAAAATACGAGTTGCAGCAAATTAGCATTTGGGAAGCCGATACTTTTTATGCCCCACAGGACGTAGTTATCGTCGGTGCAGGCTTTACAGGTCTGTGGACCGCCTTCCATATCAAACAAAAATATCCGGCCAAAAAAGTAACGGTCATGGAAGCTGGTTCAACGCCCAATGGCGCCTCGGTACGTAATGCCGGGTTTGCATGTTTTGGCAGCGTCTCGGAAATTTTTTCCGACCTGGACACACTGGGCGAAGAAAAAACCCTCGAATTATTGCAATGGCGTTTTGAAGGGTTACAGACGATTAGACAGCATTTTAATGATGTCCAGTTTGACTATCAGAACTGTGGGGGTTATGAGCTCATCGATAATGAAAAATACCTGGACCAGGTCGCAACAATCAATAAGTTGCTATATCCGATCAGTTCGGCTACGGAGACCTTTGTGGTAAATAACGCGCAGTTGGAAAATTTTGGTTTTGGCAAGATCAGTCATATCATAGAAAATCGTTTTGAAGGAGCCTTACATCCGGGAAAGCTGATCACGGCCCTGATGCAAAAACTTATGGCCATGGACGTCCAACTCCTCTTTGGCACAGAATTAAAACAAATAGATCAACGTTCAAAGGAATTACGGTTACAAACGACAGACAAACGGATCTTCAAAACCCAACAGCTCATCTACTGCACCAACGCATTTTCCAAAAACCTGTTGCCAGACATACCCCTGATTCCCGCGCGGGGTCAGGTACTCCTGACCGCAGCACTGCCAAAGCTGCCATTTGAAGGCGTGTTTCATTATCATGAGGGTTATTATTATTTCCGGAACCTGGGTAACAGGGTGCTACTTGGGGGTGCCAGAAATACTTCGATCGAAACAGAATATACCCTGGACGCCTTTACCACTTTACCGATTCAGGAAGCGCTGGAAAAATTTCTTAAAACCGTAGTGTTGCCCGGCCAGGAACCGGTAATAGAAAAACGCTGGGCAGGTATCATGGCCATGGGAACTGATAAATACCCGATTCTCAGACAACTGGATGACCGCCGGCTTTGCGCCGTTCGACTGAGCGGCATGGGCGTAGCCCTGGCGCCTACTTTAGGGAAAATGCTTTCCGAAATGATTTGATATATACAGCAGCTTAAAGATTTTTCGACGTCGAAGAGGTAACACGAAGCGCATACGATAAAAATGTTATTTAAATTAGGTCTCAAAGATGCAAAGAGTACTTTGTTGACATTATAACTGAAAAGCCCTCTATCATACTATTTCAAAATCGTTTAGTTGAAAGATATTTGGAAAACAATTGAAATATTGATTTATCTCTGCCCACCATCACGAACTTATTCCAACTATCAAAATTTGTAGCAACTAAAATATTAACTATTTGGTTTTCAATTAGAACTGCAATGGTATTATTCTCTCTCAAAAAACTTTTAAACGAAGAAATTTCATTGGATTTAACAGAAAACTCTATTTCCCAGTTGTTATTTGCTGACTTAAATGGTGATACTTTCATTCTTTTAAATGAAAAAAATCGCGAACTATCAATGTAGTAAGGAGAAAGACCTTCAGCTTCAAATTTAATCCCGTGAGTATTAACCTTGTATAATCCGCTCTCTAAGTTTATAAATTTAGATGTAGAACTTATCTTATAAATAGGTGAGGGAGAGGATTCTTTCTTTTGAGCGGGAATGGCCTTCGAATTCAATACAGCTCTCATTTCACCAGGCAACGGAAGCATATGAATTGGAACAGTATTTTTAAAAAATAGTATCGCGTCTATATTGTCTTTCAAATTGTGAATTGGATAAAACTGTCTTTCTTCTGGTATAAACCCAAAAAATCGGATTAAAAAATCAGCAGAAAACAAAGAATCAATATCTTCAGAATTAATAAAATAACGATCATGCCGATTGATTGTATTTAAAAAACGTTCCAAACTATTCAGTACCGGATGCTTTAACTCGTAGCTGCCGCCCCAACTAAAATACTTTCCATTTCCAACAAGTTCCGCCAGCAGAAAATATTGTCCTTTATAATATCGTTTAAGTCGATTTCCCAAATTGAGAAAATTAACGGCATTCGATCCTTTAATTAAATGCGCAAGATGTGCCGATAAAATAACTTCTTCCTCACTATTGGTATTGTCAATTAGTTCCCTCGCATTCTCAAACATTAACGAATCCCGAAATTCATAAGAATTATTAACTAGATTCTTAGTGTACTTATTAAGCAGATCAATTGAACTTAAAAGATTTTCCACCAGAATATCAGAATATTTATTGTAGTGTCCTAATCTTTGTTCATTCTTTACATGAGAAAAAAGCAGGTCATAATGAAAACTTTTATTAAGCAATTTAATCGAAGCTGAATCTTTCATTTTGGCCAACATTTCGAAAACCGGAGTTTTATAATCATTATAAATATCAATGCCGGCTATATTAACCTTATTTTCAACTTTAGAATTATATTCTTTAAGCCATAATAATAAATCCTTAAACTCCTTTGTATAAAAATAAGGCTGTCCGATTAAACCTTTATTTAAATCAAGCGGGTCTTCTCCCCCCCCTTGGATATATTGATTTGCATTTCTAAGAAAATCATTCGAAACTTCAAACAACACGAGCCGACATTTTCTCTTTTCAATATAATACTTTATAATATCGTTTCTCCAAACATTAAAATCACTTGACGTGTGGAGACTTTCCCCTATCCCTATTACTTTATTTGACTTAACATTTCTAAAAATACCAGGAATCGTTGTATACTGTACATCATCAAATTTATTATACGGCAGTTGGTCTTTGTCAAATTTTAAGTGGTCCTCGTTAAAATCGCCCAAATTGCTCCCATTAATTTTTACTTCTAAATGGTCAATCCAGTAGGCTGAGACTCCTGAAATTTCGAGCTCTAAGTTTAAGATTCTTGATGGTGATGGCTTTAAATTTAATTCATATTTATTCCAATCTTTTCCATTTAATAAAGAAGTCGAATCCAAATTTATTTCACGACAACTGTGACCTGTATACGCCTTAAAATAGCCATTATCAAGCTTACCTTTTGAATAAATAGATATCTTAATATTGTGATTGTTGGTCGGTAAAAATATTTTCTGTTTGAGTTTAATTTCCGAAGAAGAATTTCTACCTCTAACAAACAAAGCCGATTTTCCAGAAAAATAATTTATACTATCCCTTTCATATTCTGCCGGACTCTTAACGTCAACAAACCAGTCACTCGCATAAATAACTCGATCAAAATCAAAATTGTAAACGTCTGGCACTTGGCAAAACGAGGATTTTGGAGCAATTAAGATTAACACAAAATATAAAAGCCAAATTTTCAATTCTTCCAATTTTAAATTCTCTGTAAAGAAAAAGTTTTGACATAGAAACATGTTTCCAGTTAAACTCGGGCATTAACGCAACTGTAACACTTACGCGGCAAACGCTATAGATAAAATTAATATGCTCCAGATTCAGGAGAAGTACTACACCTCTTCTATCTTATAATAGTAAAAATAACATTATATGTTTCCCCCCATGTTTTATTTGTATTCTAGTTAAGTCCGGCAAGTCGAATCAACTTGTCAAATGAAGCCTAATAATCGTTGTCTTAGCCCATTAAAAGCCTGAACAAAAATTGAAAATCAATTTAGTCACAGTAAATTTAAGGATTATGGCAAAACAAAACGACAACTCACACCTGAGGAGAAGTACAGCATCCTGCAGGAAGCCGAACGGGAGGGCACGACCGAGACAACCCGAAAGTATAATTTAGCTCATTCAGTATAAGCTATTGGAAAAAGAAGTACCTGACCAAAAAAAGGGAAAAGAAACAGAAGTTTCCTTTCCCTTTTAAGTTCTCGAATAGGTATATTGTTTATTGTGTTACCGTAGTACTATCCACGGTTTCACTTTCGGGCGCCTGATCGATCAGTTCCATAAACTGATCCAGTTTAGGCGTGATGATAATCTCGGTACGACGGTTACGGGTCCGTCCCTGATCTGAGGTATTATCGGCAACCGGGTTGTATTCTCCACGTCCGCCTACGGTCAGTCGTTTAGGATCTACACCGTAATTGTTTTGCAGTGCCTGTACCACTGACGAGGCCCTCAGGGCACTCAGATCCCAGTTGTTGCGGATATTCTCGCGACTGATAGGTACATTATCGGTATTACCCTCAATCAATACATCATAGTCTTTATAGTCCAGTATAATCTTGGCAATCTTACTCAGGGTCTCACCCGCGCGTTCAGAAATCTCGTAGCTACCGGTCCGGTACAGCATATTATCAGATAAAGAAATATATACCACCCCTTTCAGCACCTTAATATCCACGTCACGTAGTTCGTCGCGTGTAAGCGACCGGGTAAGGTTATTGGTCAGCACCATATTGAGTGAATCACTCTTGCTTTTTTCATTGACCAGATGTTGGATATACCGGTTGGAAGCGTTGATCTCATCCACGAGTTTAGCAATATTGACATTGCCCTGGGTATTTTGATTGATGCTTTTATCCAGGGTTGACTGCAGTGCAGCCAATGCTTTTTTAAGTGAAGCATTATTCGCACGTTCTGCAGCGAGTTGTTCTTCCAGACTTTTTACTTTGCTGTTGCTGGAAGCCAGTGCCACCTGGCTGGATTGATATCTTTGATTCAGATCTTTATAACTGTTCTGTAAGGCCGTATACTTCTTGGTACCTACGCAGCCTGTTAATACGAGGGCGCCGAACAATGCCAGTACCGGGGCCATAAATAATCGTCTTTTCATTATATCCTGTTTTAAATTTTCCTGTTAAGGTCGGGACCGCGGGCCATCGCCCTGTTCCTGAAAACCGGCGGGGCCTTTTTCTTAAATTACCGATGCCTGCTTCACAGCAGGCTATAAATCAATCGGTTTTAATTAGCTGACAGCCAAAAAAACCCGACCGCAACTCATAGATGACAAATTAAATGCCTAAGTTGCAATCTCTAACAGCAAGGGGGTTGAAAAGTTGGTAACTTTATCGGAATTTAAGTTATAATTAACTAATTTACAGAAACTTATCCTCCGTTTTAAAAAAAGATCAGCCGGTGGATAAAAGTCCATTAAAGATATTGATTGTAGGTCAGGGAATCTCTGCGACCCTGCTTTCCTGGTTTCTCCTGAAATCCGGTGCGGAAGTAACCGTTGTGGATGATCAGCAGACAGCCACCGCTTCCCGGGTAGCCGCAGGGCTGATTAATCCCGTTACCGGCAGAAGGCTGGTTACCGTCTGGATGGATCAGCAACTCCTGCCTTTTGCCGAGGATACCTATACTGAAATAGATGCCTATCTGGACATCCGGAGTTTTGTGCGCACCCGGATACTCAATATGTTTGCCAATCCTTTTATGAAAGAAGGCTTTCTAAAAAGGATCGGTGAAAAAGCGCCCTATCTGAGTGTCGTACCGGATCAGGAGCAGGAACTGGCACCTTATTTCAACTACGAATTTGGTTCCGGCAGTATCACACCGGCATATCAGGTACATACCAATCTGTTACTATCCGCCTGGCGCCAGCAATTGATTCGCGAAAACCGGCTCATCCAGGAAGCCTTTCATTTTGAACAACTGGAACTTCAGGATGGAAAAGTCCGGTATGGATCATTAGCAGCCGACCTGTTGATTTTTTGCGACGGCGCTTCGGGCAACAGCAATCCCTTCTTCTCGCTGCTGCCTTTTGCCCTCAATAAGGGTGAAGCCCTGATTATTGAATGTCCCGATTTACCCCAGGGACCCATTTACAAAAAATCAATCACCCTGGCGCCACTGGGAGAAGGGCGTTTCTGGGCGGGATCCAACTATATCTGGGATTTCGATGATGAAGCGCCTACGGCTGATTTTCGAAAAGCGACCGAATCGCATCTGCGCCAGTGGCTGAAACTTCCCTTTACCGTCCGCGATCATCAGGCCGCCATCCGGCCGGCCACGGTGGAACGTCGCCCCTTTGTGGGTTTTCATCCCCGTTTTAAGCAGGTGGGTATTCTGAACGGCATGGGTACCAAAGGATGTTCACTGGCGCCCTGGTTTGCCCGGCAACTGGCCGATCATATCCTGCACCAGCAACCACTGGCGCCCGAAGCAGACATCAGCCGTTTCAGCAGCATCCTGTCCCGTACCGTCCGGTAATCGGGTATATCCTCAAATCCAGGCTCGTCCCATGCCCTGCCCCATCCCCTATTTTGGGGATAGCCCTTGTCCAGAAAACCACTTCGGTTTTGCTACTTTAGTACTTCTTACTTTACCAAAATTCCTGATAAGGTCAAATTCTAAACCAACACAGGCATAAAATCCAATGTCATGGCTAAAGCAAATACCGCCAAAACAAAAATCAAACTGCATGGGAAAACGCTTCCCACCAGCGATCGAAGCATCGATGCCAGCAGGGTGCATTTTACCCTGACAGCCGCATATAAACTGGACAATTCCAGAAGCATCGAAGCAGAACACGAAATTGAAATCGGAGACAACGATTATATTGAACTGACTTTTCAGGATGATACGGTCTGGTTTGGGGACCGCGACACCCTGCATACTTTCTTTCCGGAAATTGAAGCGGCTACCCGTGCCGGCGGTGTGCCACATTTGCCAGTAGGCGTGGCTTCGGATGACAGTGCCCGGGGACTGGTCAGCCAGGCGGTACTCAAACTATTCAAGAAATACACCCGTACCGCCGTACAATCAACGATGACGAAACTGGCAAATTCGCTGGAGCAGAAATCACTGGAAGGGCGCCAGGGCCTGTATGCCATCGACGGGGATTTCAAACTTACCCCTTTCAAAAAACAGGACAGTACCAAACCGCTGCTGCTTTTTATTCACGGGACGGCTTCTTCCACGACCGGCTCTTTTGTCTCCCTGAAAACCAATACCCTCTGGACTGATATACAGGAACGTTATGGCAGCAACATACTGGCTTTCGAACATCAGACGCTTACTAAAAGTCCCCTGGAAAACCTCCTGGAGCTCCTGCGTCTCCTACCTGATTCCTCCCAGCCCATTGATATCATTACCCATTCAAGGGGCGGACTGGTGGGCGATTTGCTCGTACGCTTCAGCGAAAACCCTTCCGGCTTCCCTGCCGCCAGTCTCGATTTGCTCAAAGAAGAAAAACGAAGCGGGGATCTGAAATCAATTCAGGAAATCGGCAAGTTGATGTCGACAAGACAACTGAAGGTCGGGAAACTGATCAGGGTGGCCTGCCCGGCCCGGGGTACTTCTCTATTGGGTAAAAGAACCGATGTTTTTTTTAATGTACTGATCAACCTGATCAATGTTTCCAGCCCCGTACTGGCGCCGATCGTCGAAACCCTGAAAGCCCTGATCAGCCAGGCGCTGGAAACCCGTAATGATGCAGAAGTGCTGCCGGGTCTGGAAGCCATGAACCCCGAATCGGTTTTCCTGAAAGCGCTAAATACGGCCAGTTCCTATGCCGATGATATCGCAGCAGGTTTTAACAACCGGCTGCTGGTAATTTCTGGGAACAGCAAGTTCAGCGTCAGTCTGAATGGTTTAAAAGTCCTGCTGACCAAGTTCTTTTTTAAATGGGGTCCTAATGACCTCGTCGTGGATACGCCTTCCATGTATCAGGGTGCCCGGCGTAAAGCGCCGGTGCAGTACTTTCTGGATGATGGCAGCGGCGTGAATCACTTTTCTTATTTCAGTAATAAGACGACCCAGGACGCCATCGGTCAGGCTTTATTCAGCAAGGAGGACCGGGTGGCTGCTTTCAAAGAGATGGACATTGAGAATCTGGGGGCGCTTCAACGCGGCATTTTCGGACTCGAAGGCGGTAAACTGGCCATCCGGAAAGCCAGCGGACAAAAACCGATCGTACTGCTATTGCCGGGCATCATGGGCTCCTTCCTGGAAGACGGTAAAAAATCGCTTTGGATTAATTACCTGTCATTTGCTTTCGGTGGCCTTACCCGACTCCGTCTGGACGGATCCGATAAAATTGAAGCCACCGGACTGATTAAAACTGCTTACAAGGATCTTGTCGCCTATCTGTCGGCCACCTATGATGTGGAGGTATTTCCTTTCGATTGGCGTAAAAGCATCCCCGCGTCCGGGCGATTGCTCCACCAGCGGATTCTGGAACTGCAGCAATTGAAACAGCCCATACTGCTGGTAGGCCATTCGATGGGCGGTCTGGTTATCCGGGAACTGGCCCTGCAGTTTGAAGCGACCTGGCAATGGCTGAATGCCCAAACCGGTTTTAAAACCGTCTTGCTGGGAACACCCTGGATGGGTTCTTTCCGCATACCCAATGTACTGGCCGGCAAGGATTCGATAATCAAACAACTGGACACCATTGATTTTGCGCATTCCCGGACGACCCTGATCGATATGTTCTCGAAATTTCCGGGATTGCTCGGTCTGTTGCCCGTCATGCCCAATGACACGGATTTTGGTAATAAAAAAGTATGGGACCAATTTATCCAGGCTTCGGGCATGGACTGGGAAGCACCTGACCAGCAGCTGCTCGCAGATATTGCAGCATTTAAAAGTCGGGTGAATGAGGGCATCGCCACCCTGGATCACTCCAATATCATCTATGTGGCAGGCAAGGATGAAGAAACGGTAGACGGCTACAAAATCGAAAACGGTCAGTTGCTGTTTTCGGTAACGGCCGAAGGTGATCAGAGTGTCACCTGGGCCACCGGCATTCCCCAAAAACTCAATCGGGAAACGGCACTTTACTATACCCGTGCGACACATGGCGGTCTGTCCCTGAAAAAATACCTGTTTCAGGGAATTAAGGACTTACTGGACCGGGGGACCACGCAGTCACCTGAATTCAGTCGTAAACCACTGCCGCAGCTGCCTACCGGCAGAACCATCAGCCGGGAAGTCTATAATTTCGAAAATACCGAAGAAAGTATCGAAGCCAATCTGCTGGGACTGGGCCAGGATTTTACGGAAGATACAAGCACCCTCCCGATCCTGAAAGTGAGTGTCACCAAGGGGGATATGATTTATGCGGCCCATCCGCTTTTAATCGGACATTTTGCCAATGATGGTATTTACGGTGCGGAAGCAGTGGCGAATAAGTACCTTAACAACAGCCTCTATATGAAGCATCATCTCGGCATTTACCCGGGCGATGTGGGTACGCATAATTTTTTTGAATGCAAGGACGGCGGATTTAAAGGCGTACTGGTACTGGGGATGGGACAGGCGGAAAATCTGAATGCCTACCAGATCACCAAAACCACCGAACAGGCCACCTCGGATTACCTGCTGAGTTACTGCAGGAAGCAGCTGCAGCCTCAGAAAAACAAAATAGGACTCTCTTCATTGATCATAGGCACGGATTATGGCGGTCTGCCACTGGAGAGTTCCTGTCGGGCAATTATGCAGGGTATTGTCAATGCCAATAAAAAAGTAATGGCTGTCACAGGCATGGAGGATCTCTATGTCGATGAACTGGAATTCATCGAACTCTTCGAAGATAAATCGATCAGCTGCTTTTACAGCCTGGCCGGTTTTATCAATGGTAACAGTGACGGGATGAATATTGCCTGGAAAGAGAAAAGAATCAAAACCGTACCCGGAGGTCGCAAACGACTGCTGTCGGATGCTTCCTATAGCTGGTGGCAGCGACTCAGCATAATTGCTACCGAACAGCAACTGTCAAAAAAACCGGTCAGGGAAAAAGTTCTGTCTTACTATTCCAGCACCAATAATGCCCGGGAAGAAAAAAAAGAGCTGCATCATAATCTTCAATTGATTGATACACTGCTCAATGATATCTCGATCGGCAAGAACTGGTCTGCGGATAAGGCAAAGGCCATCTTTGAGTTGTTAATCCCCACAGAATTTAAGGAAAATATACGACGCAATTCACCCATCATATGGGTCCTGGATAAGTTTACTGCCTCTTTTCCCTGGGAATTGCTGCAAACCGGCGGGGACGGAGAAAAACCGCTCTGTGTCACAGCAGGTATGATCCGCCAGCTGGCCACAGAAAATTACAAATCGCGTACGCCGATCAAAGGCAATAATGTACTGATTATCGGCGATCCCGATCTGAATGGGTATTCCGGCGCAGGGCAACTGCCAGGTGCCGCCCGTGAAGCCGGGCTGGTGTATGAATTACTGAAAGGTAAAAACGAACTGAGTATTGACAATCCACTGATCCGGGCTTCCAGCGATGAACTGCTCACCGCGCTCTATAAACAGGAATATAAAATCCTGCACCTGGCCGGTCACGGATTTTTTGACGCAGATGATCCCGGAAATTGCGGTATGGTAATCGGCAAGACACCGGACGGGGACAGTCCATTGTTTCTAACGCCCCACCATATCAATCAATTGCCCAATACACCGGAATTTGTTTTCGTAAACTGCTGCTTTCTCGGCCGTATCAATCCCTACGCAGAACAACTTTCAGCCAAAAGGCATGAGCTGGCTGCAAATATAGGCACCCAGTTGATCGAAAACGGGGTAAAAGCAGTCGTAGTCGCCGGCTGGGAAGTCGATGACGGTGCCGCCCTGCGTTTTGCGGAAATCCTTTATGAAAAAATGCTCAGCAATTACAATTTCGGCGCGGCCGTTCAGGAAGCCCGGCGGGTAGTCTATAATGAATTTCCCAACAGCAATACCTGGGGTGCTTTCCAATGTTATGGCCAGCAACATTATACCCTGAATCTGAATCACTCGAATCAGGACAGCCCTTATACCTATGACATCCCCCAGTCCGCTGAAAACGATCTGGATAATTTGTTAAGCAATACCGAAGTGGCCTTTTATGAGGATGATTACCTGATGCAACAACTCAGAAAAATTTCCGACGGTATCAACAGGGCCGGTTTCCGCAATCCCGAACTGCGTCAGAAAGAAGCCATGGCTTATACCGAATTGAACGATTATGAACAGGCTGAAAAACTCTATAATGAACTGTTTAAAACCGAAGATGCCAGTTTTGATGTGAAAGCGCTGGAACGCTACCAACGCATCCGGATCAGAAAAGAAATCTCTTACTTTTTTTCCCATCCGGGCATGAAAGCGCCGGAAAGAACCGCCATCCTGGATGTTATTGAAGACGGTATTGCCAATCTGAAAAATCTGCTGCTGGTTTGGGAGACCGGCGAAAGATATGCACTGATCGCCAGTGCGTACAAGCGCAAGGGGCTGGTATTGACAGCACCTGCATCCAAACTCAAGGCCATGGAGCAGGCGACTGGTTTCTATTATAAAGCTTATAATAAACTCGGCAGTAGCTATAGTTTTTCGAACTGGGTTATACTGGAGACCCTGATCCAGAAATACAAAAAACAATCCTGGGGCCAGACCGTGGTCAGGGATGCCAAACGGCAACGTTTACTGCCGCTTACAGAAATCAACCGGCAACTGGCCGATCTGAAAAAAACAACGATGACCGACGAGAAGGACAAGAATTACTGGAATATGTCTGAAATTCTCGACATCCTGTTATGTAGTTATTTTCTGAAACCCACGGAAGCGGAATTTACTGCGTATGCGAAACAGCTCCGCTCCCTGTGGAAACATGAAGGTTCCAAGAACAAACAGCAAATGCAAAAAGACAACCTCAAAATTCTGGCAGATTATGCCCGGTTCGCAGGATTAAATCCAATCGCAGAAAAATTGCTGTCGATTACCTAAGCCCGGGCCAGGAAACAGGAGTTTACAAAATGAATAAGGCCGGCACCTGAGGTACCGGCCTTTCCCATGCAGGGATCCTGAAGAAGCTATTCCAGTGTCAGCTGGGTGCCCCCTGAAGTATAGGTACCCGGACTCAAATTAGCGGTCTGAGATGGCAGAAAGGTATCAGTCTGATATACCTGTTTTGGGTTCACGGTGGTATGGCTGGAACTACCTCCGAAACAAATAAAAAGGATACAAAAACCAGTGGCATTCTTGGTGGTCACTTTATTGGGTTCAATCAGGTCAATACTGAAACTGGTCTGTGCGTCATACACTTTGACCGGCACCCGGGCAATCCTTGCCGTATTGTTGGACTCGGTAGTACAGATATTTTGTATCGAGTTCTCCAGGTACAACGGCGCCACATTCAGAACCGGACTGCTGGAACTGATTCCTACTGCGACTGGACCGCAGACCGGTACCTTGGAATGGATGACCATCGAAATCGTCATTTGTTTATAGGCATACAATTGCAGGTCCCGACTGTGCTTTACACCTGAACCGGCTTCCGTAAAGGAAACATTCAGGTTGCCGGCACCCATCGTAGCCAAGGTTACTGCGACATTATTTCCGCTGGCGATAACTTTTCCGTTCAGGGTCCATTTCAGGTTCTTTACCGCCCTGCTAATTTCACTAATTTTCAGGGTTAGCCGGGTTTGTACCGGCAAGTAAATGGTTCCTTTTTCTTCGCGGACTTCAATGGTACTGCCGGCGGAGCCGGCCATGGCGGCACTCAGCCCGAATGCGTCATCCGGTAATCCCCTGTCTTCAAACGCATCTGCATTATCGATGTGAAAAGGATCGGGAAACAAACTGGATTTCTTACAGCTCATAAAAGCCAGCATGATCAAGACGAGCGAAATCGATTGTCTAAACGGCAAAGGTAGTTTCATAATGAAAGTTTTAATTGTTACAGTATTTACAATCAAGCCGGTAAACAGATCACCATTACCGGTATGTTAGAAATGCAACACAAAGAAACAGTATCCCGGAGCTGAAGTCAATCCCGTAATTGGTGATTTTCAGAAATACAGATTTTCAATTATCCTGCCCTGACACCGTCACCATTTTTGGGTATTTTTCCTCAGTGCGATGGTTTTTGCAGTCAATGTTTGTAATTTGGAACTATGTTTTTGACCCGTTGGCTACCTATTTGTTTGCTATGGTGCTGCCTGAGTGCAGGCGCATCGGCTTCAGCTACCGGCCATAGGATGGTGACCGGCAGTATCGTCCCGGAAGGCAGCCCCAAAAGCAACTATATCATCCATGAACCGATACAAACCGGATCCGCACTCGATCACAATGCGGCCTATGGTTTTAATATGTCGCTGGGCTATCAGCCGAAGTCCATCCTTTTACATTTATACAATCCCGATAGCGTTACATCCGAATCAGTTATAGAACTGACCAATCCTTTTCTCAGTGCCGTTCATTTCTATACGACTGACAACCGTGGCAATCAGGATAGTCTGCTGACCGGAGCCCGGTATCCCTTTAGCCGCCGTCCCAAAAACCATCCCAATTTTCAATTTCCGGTAAAACTCGCACCTGGTGCTTCTGTGGATTGCCGGATCACCATTGAAGTAGGCACCGCATCGGGAGATTTCCGATTGCTGGTATGGGACAAGGAAAAAAGAAATGAATACCAATTACTGGAAACAAAATACCTGAGTTACTTTTTTATCATCAATCTAAGTTTTCTGCTATTCATAGGTATTGCGATCCTGATGACACAGCAAAGATTTCACTGGTATTATTTTATATATGTGGTTTTTGGTTTTCTTTATATCTATGCAGAACTGGGGCTGGGTTTCAAGAATATCTGGCCGGAAAAACCCAGACTCCAGGCATCCAGCATCCTGCTGATCGCCAATATTTATCAGGTGTTCGGACTGCTTTTTGTACGAAAATATTTCAGCACCGCCAACCGACAACAATTCTGCGACCGCCTGCTCACCGGCCTCATAGTCGCGGCACTTTTATTTGAATGCATTGTTGCGGGCAACCTGCTATTGGCCCGGCATTTACCCAAATGGCTGGTGCAGGTCAACACGATATTGTTCATCCTTTCAGGAATCAGTGTATTTATTACCGCCGGCCTTTCCATGCGTAGCAAAAGTCTGAAATGGGACGCCGGCTGGTTTATCATTGGATTTACACCCCATGCGATCAGTATCCTGCAACTTTGCCTGCGACCATTCGGGCTTTTTAATAATACCAACGAAAGCTGGTTCCGCGGTATCGCGCCGGTATATTTAGATACCATTCATCCACCTAATTTTCTTTTCTGGTCTGTACTCTGGGAAGTGATTATTGTTTTCTGGCTGATCATCAAAAGACTCAGGCGGCTTTATGAAGTCAATATGAATATGACCCGTCAACTGGCTTTCCAAAGGGAAAGAAATATGCAGAAACTGCTTTCGGGCGTGGAGCAGGAAAGGCAAAGGATTGCCCAGGAACTACATGATGGCAGTGGCGTAGCATTATCTGCGCTGAAAATGAAGCTCCAGGTCCTCAAGGAACAGAAAGATCAGTATACCACCGATAAAATTACAGCGCTGATGAAAGAGGTCGACCGCATCTATGAAGACATCCGCGGCATCTCTCATAATCTGATGCCCAAAACCTTAAGCAAACTGGGTCTCTACCCGGCCATAGATGAACTGGTCAACCAGATCCGGATCGCTGCGCCCCAGATCAATTTCAATTATTATCGGAAAACCAGCACCAACCATTTCAGTGAAAATGCGAAAATCAATATCTACCGGATCATTCAGGAGTTGTTGACCAATGTTGTCAAACATTCCGGAGCGCAGGAAGTATCGCTGCAACTGATCAAACACAACGATAAGCTAATGATATCCATAGAAGATGACGGCAGTGGTTTTGACACCCGGGAAACCCGTAATGGTATCGGGCTTACCGGCATTGAATCCCGGGTAGAAATGCTGAGTGGTAATCTTTCCATCGATGCAACGCCGCAAAACGGAACTTTTATTTCGATCTTTCTGCCGCTGGAAAATTTAAATTAAGCCTTGTTTGTTTGCAAAGGAAATCAGTTCGGCTGTATTCTTTACCTCACATTTGGCCAGTATGTTTTTTCTGTGGGTATCCACTGTATTAATGCTGATAAAAAGTAGTTTGGCAATTTCAGCGCTTTTCTTTCCTTCGGCAATCATCTTAAGCACTTCCTGTTCCCGCTTGGATAAGATTTGCGGAGCGGTATGGCCCGTCTGTAGATCACCGTTCTGCGCGGCAGCAGTATCCGTAAAAGACTGAATGATCTTATCCTGTACCCGTTCATCAAGAAACCGGCTTCCGTTAGCTACCGCCATAATGGCTTTTACGAGTTCCTCCTTTCCGATATTCTTTAATACATAACCCGTGGCCCCCTGTTTTAAGGCTTCCCTGATCAGGGCAATATCATCATAGCCGGTTAACATCAGAATCCGCTGTCGGGGACGTTGCTCCAGCACCTCTTTAATACATTCAATTCCGTCCTTTTCCGGCATATTCAGATCCATTAAAATTACGTCCGGCTTGAGTTTGCCAACAACTTCAGACAATTCCACAGGTTCATTACAGCCACCGGCAATCTGTATCTGCGGGACATCACTGAGCAGTGCACTTAGCCCATCTATGATGATCTGCTGATCGTCAACAATCAGCACTTTTACAACCGTCGATGATTTTTTATCCATATGGCATCCGACTTTAGGTTTTCTAAATATACAGATCTGCCACCAAATTAGCTGTACGCTTTCAGTCTAAGAGCTGCAGTACGGCAACCACCGGCAGATGATCTGAAGCATAGGTTTCATTGATGACTTGATGGCTGAGGACGGAAAATTTATTTCCGGGCCTAAAACCAATATAGTCCAGGGTCCGTTTGGGATGTTCTACGGGAATTGTAAACGCACAATCCTTACAGGTGCGGGTAAAATATTTATCCAGCACTTTGATCACTTCATCCTGTTCCGCTGCATTAAAATCCCCGCCGATAATAAGAGGAAATAATGCTTTTTCGGCTACATGACCGATTTCTTCGATTTGCCTGAGCCGGTTGGTGCGTTCCCGTTGGGCATCCAAATGGGTGCTGGCCACTTCCAATTTTTTACCACCGGGCAGGGTTATTACCGCCAGGGCGATCACCCGCAGCTCCCCTCCCGTCCCTTCGACGGTAGGCAGCCGATGGGTACGCTTTTCTGTTAATGGGAAACGGGAAAGCAGGGCTACGCCATAATCCCCACCATCATGATCAATCGACTTGGCAAAATAGTAATAGGGAAATCCCGCTTTCTCCGCTAATAGCGCGGCTTCATCGATCTTTCCGCTTCTGGCAGTATGAACATCTACTTCCTGCAAGGCCACGATATCGGGGTGCTGCGCTTTAATTACGGTCGCCACTGCATCCAGATCAATAAAATCAGGTTTGGAAGGGGGATTGGCATGGTGAATATTATAGCTCATAAACTTCAGTTGCCGCTGGGTTTCCCTCAAAGAATTTGACTGTCTGGCCGAACAGCTAAATAAAAACAGTACTAAAACAGAAAATGATAACCGCATCATTTAAATTTGATATATCTTAAGCGTAAAGTATATTTAAAATTCAGAAAAATCCCTGATTTTTAATTTTTAAAGTCAACGCAATATACAATAAGCTGATAATATGAGTAATTTACTGGAACGTCACCAGCATATTCTGGATCTGATCCGAAAGGAAGGTAGTATTAAAGTAGCAGATCTTTGTGGCGCCCTTAATGTATCTTCGGTAACCATAAGAAAAGACCTCCAGTTCCTGGAAGACAAACAACTGCTGTTCCGGACCCATGGAGGTGCTACCTTGACAAATCCCTATATTACGGACCGCCACGTGGATGTCAAAGTGACCCTTCAGGCGATTGAAAAACAAAAAATAGGTGCTTATGCAGCCGGACTGATCGAACCAAATGACTGCATCCTGATAGCCTCCGGTACTACGGTACAGTTTTTTGCCCGCAACCTTTTTGAAAAAGAAAGTCTTACTGTCGTTACCTCTGCTTTGAACGTGGCATTTGAATTGATCAACCACCCGGGCGTGGAAGTTATCCAATTGGGGGGTGTGATGCGTAAAACCGCCGCTTCAGTAACCGGCATTTATGCAGAAAAATCATTGCAGGACTTTTCCTGCAGTAAATTGTTTCTCGGCGTGGATGGCATTGACCTGGACTTTGGGCTCACCACCTCCAATATGATGGAGGCCCAGCTCAATAAGCAAATGATCAATTCCGCTCAGCGAACCATTATTCTGGCTGATTCCAGCAAGTTTGGAAAAAGAGGTTTCGGAAAAATTTGCAATTTTGAAGACATTGAGCAAATCATTACCGACAGTAATGTACCCGAAAATACAGTAAAAAAGCTGGCCAGTATGGGTGTAGAAGTGACGATTGTCTGAATCACCAAGACCCGATCATGCTTAAACCAGGGTACGCACACCTTCGGCAATTACTGAAGAAAATACACCCGGCTGGTAACCGATACGCTCCTGATAAAAATCGCTCAATTGCTGACTGTAGTCATCAAAACTGTCTTTTTTCACCAGGGCAATGGCACAGCCCCCAAAACCGGCGCCAGTCATACGGGCACCAATACAATCTTCAAAAGACTTGCTGAACTCCACAATGGCATCCAGTTCTGCACCGGAAACCTCATAGAGTCGCTGCAGGGATTCATGAGATGCATACATCAGCTCGCCAAATCTTCTGATATTGCCCGCTACCAGGGCCTGTTTGGCATCCTTAACCCGTTTATCCTCGGTCACGACATGCAGGGCCCGATTGGCGACGACCGCATCCGTAATCAGTCCCCGATGCTGATCAAACTGCTCGGTCGACAATTCACAGAGATGGGTTATACTTAATTCCTGCTGCAGTTCCCGAAGGGCCGTACGGCACTGCTCAAAACGTTCGTTGTATTTGGATTCTACCAGTTTTCTCGGTTTATTGGTATTGATGATTGCCAGGATATAATCTCCAATTTCAAAAGGCAGGTATTCATATTCGAGGGTATCACAGTTAAGCAGTACCGAATGCGCATCCTTGCCCATCGCCACCGCGAACTGATCCATTATGCCACTGTTCAGGCCCATAAAGTCGTTTTCGACCCTTTTGCCCAAAAGTGCCAGTTCCACCCGGTCCAGGCCCGCCTGGTATCTTTCGTTAAGGGCATGGGAGGTAAGGACTTCGATGGATGCAGAGGACGAAAGTCCGGAGCCGATGGGCAGATTCCCGGAAAAAAGGAAATCCATTCCCGACAATTTCACGCCGGACTTCAGAAATTCATTGATCACGCCCAGGGGATAATTGTACCATTCCGGACCCGTTTTAACATAACGATCCTGAAGCGGTACTTCAATATGCTCAGGAAAATCGACCGCATGAAATCTCAGCATACCATCATTATTCGGCGCTACCAGCAGGGTGGTTCCCATCGTAATGGCACAGGGCATCACCAGGCCGCCATTATAGTCGATATGTTCGCCAATCAGGTTCACACGGCCTGGACAGAAATAAATATTTTCAACGGTTTGCTTATAAATTCTCTCAAATTCAGACTGAAGATGTTCGATAGTCATTTCAATTATATATTTTTATCAAAATTAAATTTATGGCTGAAATAGCAGAACAACAGTTTGGCAAACATCCGAACGGCAAAGATATTTTTGTGTATACCCTCACGAACAATGCAGGAACCATCGTAAAAATCACCAACTACGGCGCCATTATCATGGCGATAAAAATAAAGAAATCCGACAACACTTATAATGATATTGTTTTAGGCTTTGATGTACCGGAAAAATACTGGAGCCCTGACTACCTGGCCAACTACCCTTACTTTGGTGCCGCTATCGGTCGATATGGCAACAGGATCGATAAGGCAGCCATTGAAATTGACGGCCAGCAGTACCAACTGAATAGCCATAACCCCGGTTTCCAGCTGCATGGCGGCGTGGAAGGTTTTGATAAAAAAGTATGGGAAAGGCTCCCATCCGGTGAAGAAGAACTGGTATTGCAGTATATCAGTCCGGATGGAGAAGAAGGTTTTCCCGGAGCGTTGACAACCCGTATCATCTTCCGGCTCAATGATGCGAATGAACTCAGTTACGAATACCGGGCTGAAACCACCCGTGCCACCGCAGTCAACCTGACCCACCACAGCTATTTTAATCTGAACAATGGTCAGGGAGATATCCTGCAGCATCACTTAAAGATCCAGGCTTCCCAATACCTCGAGCAGGATGCCAACTACTGTACGACCGGGAATGTATTACCAGTGAAAGGAACCCGCAATGATTTTTCCGACTATAATGAAACCGGAAATATCGCGCAGCCCGAAGACGGCATAGACATCAGTTATCCACTGGACCAGCCGGGTATTGAGCGGGTTGCTGCTGAAGCCTATTGCGACGAACAGGACATCAAATTGCAGGTGTTCACCTCTGAGCCCCTCGTTCATTTATACAATGCTTACGGCGCCCCCAGTATTGAAGGAAAGGAAGGCACTCCCTATCATCCATTTTCAGGTTTTTGTTTTGAAACCCAAAAACATCCGAATGCCATCAGAATCGCCGGATTTCCGAAGACGATTTTGAGACCCGGAGAAGAATTTTATTCGAAAACCATTTATAAAATTGTCAACCGATAGTGAACCCGGGCATCAGGCGGGGCCATCGCTTTTACGCCTGTTAATGGGGTCTAAGCCTGCCCGGATCCGGAAAAATATTGCAGCTCTTCATTCAGATCCAGGAAGGGATACTGCAGCATCAGTGCCTGGGTTTTCTCCGCATGTGTTTTCAGAAACTGCAAATGTGCATTGGACCGGGGTTGGAACGGCCTGTGCTTTCGGGCAATCGTGATCTGACGCAGTTCTTTCATCAACTGCCGGGACGTTGCGTCAATACATTTTTCGGTAAACTGTTCCATTACGAAGCTGGTTGCCTGGTAATTGGGATGTGCCATATCCACATCGTAAAACCGGTAATCCCGCAATACATCAATGACCAGTTCATAAGCAGGAAAATAATGAACTCCGGGAAATTTCTCCACCAGGTGGTGTACGACTTCTATCAGGCGGGCCTTGCTTCGGTTGTTTTCTACTACGCCATCACGAAGATGTCGGACCGGACTGACGGTAAACAGTATATTGATGCCCGGATTCAGGGCCCTTAGCCGGTGATAGGTATTGTCCATGGCAGCGATCATCTCTTCCGTTGTCAACAGCTTCTTATAAAACCACTGTCCGGGCGCGCGGTGGCAGTTCGCTACATGTACATCCTGACGTTCCTTTTCCGGATTGTCCGAAGAAAGGATATAGGAAAATGCGGAACCCAGGGTGATGATCACCCAATCCGCCTGTTTCAGAAACGCATGTGCCTCGGTCACACTTTGATTGATACCGTCCAATACCGCCTGTTTATCCATGCCGGAAAACCGGGAATGATGATGCCAGCTGTGCCAGACTTCATTGAGATAAAACAGATCTTTTTCCGTATAGCGGCGATCCTCCAGGCAGGCGACCAGACTATGGCGGACACTGGCGGGTTCAAAAAGGATACCATGAGGATTCTGGAGGATATTGAATTTATGGTCTGCCAGGGCTGCGCCGATATGTTCCGTAAAGCAGGACCCGATCAGCAATATCTTATCCCTGTAACCTATTGGCCTGGGAAGTGCTTCAATATTGATGGTGGTCATAAAATCCATGGCGTTGGAATTTTAATTAGGATCGGTTCGGGACCCCCAGCGATCTTTGCCGCATGACTTCATAAAGTATCATACCGGTGGCGACAGAAACATTCAGGCTCTCAAAATTATTCTTCATCGGAATGCTGATGGACTGGTCGCAGATTTTCAACAATGCCGGATAAATACCTTTTTCCTCACTGCCCATCACAATGGCTGCCGGAACCGTGAAATCACATGTAGCAACAGGAACGGAACCCGTCATTTCACTGGCAAATACCTGAATCCCGTTCAGATGAAGTTCATCCACGGCTTTCATGAGACTATTGACCCGGCAAACCGGAATATGATCCAGCGCTCCGGCAGAAGTCAGCAGCGCATCCTCATTCAGCGCCCCCACCCCCTTATCCGGTATGATGAGCGCATGAACCCCGGAACACCAGGCAGTTCGGGCGATCCCTCCGATATTGCGAATATCGGTAATACCATCGAGTATCAGCAGCAGGGGCGGCTCACCGGATTCCACCACTAGGGAAATCACATCCTGCAGGTTCTGGTATTGTACCCGGGCGATCTGGGCAATATAGCCTCCGTGCTCCGGAATATTAAAACTATTGAGTTTTTGCGTCGGGACTACATTTACCGGTACGCCGTACCGTCCTGCCAGCTGCTTTAAATCCGCTATTTCCCGGCCCGGAAGCTTTGTGTCGATATAAATCCGGTCCAGGGCTTTACCGGCCTCCAGGGCGGTCGCAATGGCTTCCCTGCCGGCTACCAGTGATGACTTTTTGGGTCGTTGGGGAGATCTGAAATTTTTCACCAGACAAAGAAACTAAAAAGCAGCTAAACCACAAGAAACTACCTGGGGTGAAATACCGGTCGCGGCTACAAAACCAGTAAACCGTCCAGCCACCGAAACAGGTAAACCAGCAGCCAGATCATCAGAAAAAGCACCACCAGCATGGTCAACAGGATCGTAAGAATGACAGGCCAGGCGCTGCCCCGGTGTCTGCCCTCGGTATAATGTTGGGTCAGTAAATTGACATTACGGGTATTGGCCCGGTAAACAAAATCAAATACCCAGCCCAGGACAGGTATCGCCCCGATTAATGCATCCAGTGATGCATTGGCCACCATCCGGGCCACAACCCTGCCCGAAGCCCCGTGTTTGACCATGGTAATGATCAGCACGATAGAAATCAGATAAGATCCGATATCGCCTCCGAAGGGTATAAAGTTGAGGATAGGATCCAACCCGAATTTCAGTCCGCCAATGGTAAATTCTTCGTCCATCAGTTTACTAATCCGGCGGACCATTTTCAGCCGGTCGTCTGCAACAGGCGGTCCTTTTATTTTTTCAGGCGGCTTCAACATGGGATTTAAATTTTTCCCTGCAAAAGCAGGAGTTGTATTTTCTGAATGGCAATTATTGATAAGGCATCTGTAATCCGACCCTCCTCCACCATCTTGACCACCGTTTCAAAAGGCAGTTTTTGCATGCGGATGTCTTCGGTATCTTCCGGAGCGGCGGGGCCCTGCTTCAGGTTTTGGGCCAGAAAAAGTATGCCGTATTCATCGCTGACGGAATTCGACAAATGCATGCGCATCAGTTCGGTCCAGTTACCCGCCACCAGGCCTGTTTCCTCCTGTAGTTCCCTTTTGGCAGCGTCCAGGTAAGCCTCGCCTTCCGGACACCCCCCTTCGGGAATCTCCCAACTATAGGCATCCAACACAAACCGATGTTGTCCAACCAGATAAGTATACTTATCTTCGTCCAGCGCAATAACCGCGATTGCGGCATTTTTAAAATGCACTTTCCCATAGATGCCTTCGCCCCCGGCAGGATTGATGACATCGTATTCTGTCAATCGGATCCAGGGGTTATCATAAACAAGTTTCTCTTTTTTTATTTTCCAGGGATTCTGTGTTTCGCTCATTATTGGAGTAAAGTTTGCATTGTAAAAATAGCCGGAACCAGTTAAAAGACTAAAAAGAATATTTTTGTACAGCACTTTAAACGAATTGTTAAATTTAAAATCCATTTAATTATGAAAAATCTATTCCTATTTGCCGGTATAATTTCTACGGGTATGCTGTTTTCTTGTGGCAATGCAGCAGAAGGCGATGCAAACAGTGAAGACTCAGTCACTACGGAAACATCCATAGAAGCGACTTCGGAAGGTACGCAGGTGGGTCAGGCCAACCTGATGTCCACTTCAGATACAACACAAAGTATCGGGACTGCCAAGTTTTATCGCCTGGATGATGGCCAGATCCGTCTCGATCTGGAAATCAATGCCACATCCCGTGCCGATAGCAATGTAGCGGTACATTTCCACGAACATGGAGATTGCGGCAATAAAGGCGACAATACACACGGACACTGGAATCCAACCAATCAGCAACACGGCGAATGGGGTTCTGCTGCTTTCCATATTGGTGATATCGGCAACCTGCAGCTGGATGCTAATGGCCATGCGACAAAAACCTTAACCACGAATCTCTGGAGCGTTGACGATACAGCAAGCAATAATATCATCGGAAAAGCGCTGATTGTTCATGGTGGGACAGATGATTATGTATCCCAGCCTTCCGGCAATGCCGGACCACGCATCGGTTGCGGCGTTGTTACCGGTTTATAAAACATACCGTAAATCCCAATGGTCCTTAACCAATGGGTAGTTCACAATAGGCTCAGTTAGCACTAATATATAAAGGCTGCCCGCGGGCAGCCTTTATATATTAATATCAGGTAGTGTGGGACCGCACTAGAAGAATACCCCCAGCCTTAAGGCCCAGCGGTTCAGTGCGACTTTACCATCATTCCATTTCTTATTGGAAGTTACATCGGTAAAACCATTTTCAAATCCGATACCAAAATAAAGATCGGTTTTATAGCCGAGGTTATATTCACCACCGGCACCCAGCATTAGTCCCATGTTGACCTTATTCAGGTCTTTCATCACCCTTTCATTGGAACCGGAACCTTCCGCCGCTTCATAATCCATGCGGGCGCCGATCATGGCATCCAGATAGGAACCGAACTGACCCCACCAGCGGAAACCGTTGACGGGATTGGTTTTCAGTTTAACAGTCAGGGGGATTTTCAGGTACTGTAATTTCAGGTCATAGGTACCGGCGCCGTAACGGCCAATACCCTCTTCAGTGGTCTTGAGGGAACCGCCGGTATGGTCCACTTCTACACCGGTAGCGAATGCGCCGCGACCATCACTAAAAAGGATGTCGGCCATCAGACCATAATTGAAACCGAATTTCCCGCCATCCTTTTCCACACCATTATCAAAAGGTTTCAGGGTATTGGAGAATACCGGGTCCAACTTAAAGCCCAGGCGTACAGAACGTCCGTAAACCTCATTTTGGGCAAATGCCGTAGCACCCATAGCAAATAGCAGGGTACCGGCTAACAGAATTTTTTTCATGCGATAAGATTTAAATTAACTGCGCAAATATAGCGTTATATAGAATATTTCTATTATACAATATTCACTTCAGGGGAAAGAGAAACCCCAAATTTCTGTAATACAGCTTCCTGCACCTGCTGACATAGCTCCAGAATCTCTATTCCGGTAGCCCCGCCATAGTTAACCAGCACCAGGGCCTGCTTTTCGTGGACACCGGCATCGCCCTTCCGGTATCCTTTCCAACCGGCCTGCTCGATCAGCCAGCCCGCTGCGAGTTTAACGGTACCTTCCGGGTTGGCATACCCGACAATCCCGGGAAATTCCGCCTGTAAGGCTTCAAAAACGGAAGCCGAAACCGAAGGGTTCTTAAAAAAGCTGCCGGCATTGCCGATTTTAGCGGGGTCTGGCAGTTTGGCGCTCCGAATGGCGATCACCGCCTGGGCGATGGCACGAATCGTCAGCTGGGTTACCTGTTGTTTTTCGAGCTCCTGCCGGATGGCCCCGTACTCAATTTGGAATTCCGGTCGTTTCAAAAGCCGGAAAGTCACATCGGTGATCACATACTGATCTTTATACTGGTTTTTGAAAACGCTCTCCCGATAGCCAAATCCGCAGTCCTGATTTGAAAAACACCGGATGATACCTTCACGCCGGTCCAGTGCATGGAGTTCATGCAACCGGTCCCGGATCTCAACACCATAAGCACCTATATTCTGCATAGGGGCCGTACCCGCCAGTCCCGGAATCAGCGCCAGATTTTCGACTCCCGCATAATCCTGTTCCAGACAGTACATCACAAAGCCATGCCAGGATTCTCCTGCGCCGACCCGGATATAAACGGCATCGGCATCCTCGCCTGTTTTTTCGATGCCCCGGATCTGGTTTTTCAGGACCAGCCCGGGCCAGTTACGGGTCAGCAGCATATTACTGCCCCCGCCTAAAATCAGTACCGGCAATTGCTCCTGCCCGGCCCAGGCCAGTCCCTCACGCAGGGTATCGACATTGTCGAATGCCATAAAATATGCCGCACGGGCAGCTATTCCAAAGCTATTATACGGTTGCAGAGAAATATTTTGTGCGAGTTCCTTCATGCTGTCCCTTCTAAAATTTTAAATAACATCTACATCGGGGATAACGACTACCGCGCGATAGCGCTTCTCCTGGTGCATGACGGCCACCTGATGGAGGATATCCGCCTTACATTGTTTTAACAGGCCGGTATTTCTGGAAAGCTTGATCAGCAATTCCATCAGGTACTGCCCGCGGATTCTGTTGACCACCGGTTCAGCCGGACCGTTGAGGTAAGGACCGTAACGGTTACTCAGACTCTGACTGAAATGTAAGGCGGCCTCCTGTACGACCTCTTTCACTTTATGGCGAAAGGTCAGTTTAATAATGCGGGTAAAGGGCGGATAGGAAAACTGCTCACGTCCGCTCAGTTCCTTTTCATACATGGCTTCGTAATCGTGGGCAGCTACCTGGAGCAGTACCGGATGATTGATTTGTGAACTCTGGATCAGTACCCTGCCAACGGTCTCCTTCCTGCCTGCCCGACCACTCACCTGTTCCATCAACTGAAAAGCCCGCTCGTTGACCCTGAAATCTGCAAAGGAAAGGATCCCGTCGGCATCCAGTATTCCGACCAGGTCTACCTGTTCAAAATCCAGTCCCTTGACCACCATCTGGGTGCCCACCAGTATATCCAGCTGCTGCTGCTCGAACTGCTGTATCAACTGATCATGGGCGTTCTTGCCGCGCACGGTATCTATATCCATACGGGCGATACGGGCCTCAGTGAACAGCTCCTGCAGTAACTCTTCGATGCGTTCTGTTCCGAACTTCTTCTGAGAAAAATCATGACTGCCACAGGCTGCACAGGTCTCCATGGGTGGATAACTGGTACCACAGTAATGACAGACCAGTTTGTTGTAAAACTTATGAAAGGTCAGTGAAACATCACAATGCCGGCACTGCGGGATCCACCCACAGGTATTGCAGCGCTGGTAGGGTGTATAGCCCCTGCGGTTCTGAAACAGTATGACCTGCCTTTTACGGTGGAGCACGGCGGAAATGGCCTCCCGCAATGGAGCAGTCAGTATCGCCTGTTCGGGCGTTGCGCCTCCATGGCGCCGGATATCTATCAGTTCAATTTCGGGTAATACCGATCCGCCGAAACGTTCTTTCAGCTGCACCAGACCATATTTTCCGGTTTTGGCATTGTAAAAAGATTCCACAGAAGGTGTCGCACTTCCCAGAACAGCTTTACAGCCTTCAAAAAGTGTGGCCATAAATATCGCCGCATCCCGGCCATTGTAACGTGGCGCGGGTTCCATCTGTTTATAGGAACTGTCATGTTCCTCGTCACAGATGATCAATCCCAGTTCGCTAAAAGGCAGAAAAACAGCGGAACGGGCGCCCAGTATGATTTTAAGTTCCCCGCTGCGCACTTTATTCCAGATTTCGATACGCTCATTCTGGGAAAATTTGGAATGATACACGCCAATATGGCCACCAAAATGCTTTTGCAGCCGACGGATGGTCTGTGAAGTCAGTGCGATCTCGGGTAACATATAGAGCACCTGTTTGCCGGTGCGCAACTGTTCTTCGATCAACCGGATATATACTTCAGTTTTACCGCTGGAAGTCACGCCGTGCAGCAGGCAGACATCCCGCTGCAGGAGACTGGATCTAATCGATTCAAAAGCGGACTGCTGTGCACCGGACAGTTCAAAATGCACCTGAATGTCTTTGGGCAGGTAACGGATTCGGTCCACCCTTCTTTTCTCAGTCGTCAGGATCCCTTTTTCCACCAGTCCCCGGAGCTGGGCATCCGTAGCACCGGATTTTTTCAACAGGCCGGATTTGGTGATTTCACCTTCGGTGCGCTGAAAATGCAGGTAACTGAGCAATAATTCCAATTGTTTTCCGGCGCGTTGCAGGCGTCGGTCTGAATCCAGCAGGACCTCCAGCGCCGCTTCGGACTGGTAATCCGGATGCAGGCTGATATAAGTTTCGTTTTTCGGTATATACGTCTCTTTCAGGGCCTCCCAGACAAAACAGATCCGTTGCTGAATCAGCCGGTTGATCACCGGATACACATGACTGAGTTCCAGGATCTGCTGTACTTCATCCAGCTTGAGCTCCTTTCGGATCGACAAAGCCTCAGCAACCAGATAGGCTTCATTATCCAGTTCGGTAAAATCGTCCCCCGCTTCTTCGTTGAACACCAGAATGGTCTCACTGCTGAGTTTGAAATGCGCCGGCAGGGCGGCGGCCATGACCTCACCCTGGGTACACATATAGTAATCTGCCAGCCATTGCCAGAGCTGCAGTTGCTCTTCATAAATTACCGGCGTTGCATCCAGTATATTGAGAATCTGTTTTGGCTCAAAAAACTCCGGCGTATCATGGTGAAGGCGTTTGACGATACCGGCATAACGTTTGTTTCTACCCAGGTTCACTTCCACCCGGCAGCCTTCACGAAGGTCTGCTGCCATGGCTTCCGGGACCTCCCAGGTATAATTCTGCGGTAGGGCCAGCGGAATGATTACCTCAGCATATAGCGGGCGGTCCGGCTTTTCGGGATGTGTATTTTGAATTGCTGCCATCGCCTGCAATTTAAAGTAAATACTATTTGTGCTCGCCATTTACCTGATCCGGCTGCACCCATTCGGCTTTATACTGCAGCAGTTTCTGCTCCATCTTTTCAAAAACCTGTTCTTTGAGCTGGGCTACAGCAGTGTCCCCTGCGACTGAAACGGGTACCTGTTCCAGATAGACCACCCGGCAGCGGCCCGGATTCAGCGAAAAAAGACTGCCATAATGCATCCTTCGATAGGTATCCAGAAAGAGGACGGGTTGTATCGGCGTGCCGGTTTCCACCGCCAGTTTAAATGCCCCGTTATAAAAGGATTTCAGGGGCTGACCGGTTTCATTAAATGTTCCTTCTGGAAAAACGAAAATGGAAATGCCTTTGCCAAGTACCGAGCGCAATAGCTTCAGACTGGCCGCCCGATGACTGGCATCACTGCGGTCCACGGTAACAATCGTATTTCGGTAGATGAATCCAAAAATCGGCACCCGGGTCATTTCTATCTTACCCAGGGGACGCAGGGGTTTTCGGAATGCCTTGACCAGGACCGGAATATCCAGATAGGAAATATGATTGGCAATTATTATCTGACGGCAATCCGGATCAAAAGGCGCTTCATAAATTTTCTTCATCCGGATTCCGCAAAGCGCAAACCAACAGTCTGCCCAAAACACACAGAGCCGGTAGATCATATTGCCGCCCCTGATCCGTCCGAAAAAACTGGCCAGGATCACGAAAGGAAAAATGAGTAACATCAGCAGTACAAACCAGAAAATGGCATACAAACTGAATAAAAAACGAATTAAACGCATCTGCCGGCAATTGAATTTTGAGCGTCAAAAATAGGCATCTGCTGCTGTATCACCACAACGATTGACCCGGTTGGCCTTTCTTACGTATACGCGGGACCAGATCCGGCTGTCCCGGTCAGGAATTTGAGCGTCGGAAAAGGGCTGAGATAGTGACCACCCCTGTTCAATCCTTCTACCAGGCTGAATATCAATTGCTTTCGTTATTAATCCACAAAACTTTACCTTTGCAGCCTTATGCAGGGCGCTAAAACAGTGGCATTTCATACTTTGGGCTGTAAACTCAATTACGCCGAAACCTCTTCCATCTCCAGAATGATGGAAAATGAAGGTTTTGTAAAAACAGCGTTTACAGACCGGGCGGATATTTATGTCATTAATACCTGTTCGGTCACCGATAACGCCGATAAGGAATGCCGGCAACTGGTACGACGTATCCAGCGGAAAGCGCCCGAAAGCATTGTTGTTATAACCGGCTGTTATGCCCAGCTAAAGCCCAAAGAAATCGCCACCATACCGGGTGTGGACCTGGTATTGGGTGCGGCAGAAAAATTCAATATTACCCGACATATCCGGGAATTATCAAAAGGTGATGCCACGAAGATCTGCAGTTGCGAAATTGAGGATGTCAGTGGCTTCAATGCATCTTTTTCCATCAGCGACCGGACACGCAGTTTCCTGAAAGTACAGGACGGTTGTGATTACAACTGCTCCTTCTGCACCATACCCATGGCGCGCGGCCGGAGCCGGAGCGACAGTATAGAAAATGTGCTGCGCAATGCCCGGGCACTGGCGGACAGCGGCGCCCGTGAAATTGTACTCACCGGCATCAACCTGGGCGATTTCGGCAAAGGAGCCGAAGGCCGGCATAGCCTTTCCTTTCAGCAGCGGGAGGAGAATTTTTTTAAATTAATACAGGCACTGGACGCGTTGGAAAGCATCGACCGGTTCCGTATTTCTTCTATTGAACCCAACCTGCTGACCAATGAAATCGTTGAATTTGTCGCCAACAGTAAACGGTTCATGCCGCATTTTCATATCCCGCTACAAAGTGGCAGCAATAAGATCCTGGGCATGATGCGACGGCGCTACAAACGCGAACTGTACAGCGAGCGGGTGGGATTGATCAAGACCCTCATGCCACATTGCGCTATTGGCGTCGATGTCATCGTGGGCTTTCCCGGCGAGACGGACGAAGATTTTAAGGAAACCTATGATTTCCTCCACCAGCTGGATATCTCCTACCTGCACGTTTTTACTTATTCGGAAAGAGACCATACCCAGGCCCTGGAAATTAAACCAGTGGTACCGATGGCAGTCCGACACGAACGCAACAAAACCCTGCGCAATCTGTCGTATATGAAAATGCAGTATTTCGAGAATCAGCATGCCGGACAGACCCGTAAAGTCCTGTTTGAAAATCACAATAAGAACGGCATGATGGAAGGTTATACCGACAACTATATCCGGGTCAGTACTCCTTATAAGGCGGCATGGGAGAACGCCATTCTCGAATGGCAATTATAGCCCGCTTTAATCCTGATTATTTCTTGCGCTGTTTATAGGAATCGTTCAGCCCGTTCAACACCTGGGAGGTGATATCGTAGGCCGTATCGCTGTAATAAAACAATCCCGGCTCATAGGAGAATATGAATGAATAAGCGCCGCGGGCATTAAATTTTTTCAGGTATTCCTGGATGTCTTTCATGACACTCAGATTCTTGGAGCTCAACCAGTGGCCAAATTCTTCTTCGAGACTCTGCTTGCGTTCACCCATCTGGCGCATGGTATTTTCCATGTCCCGGCGGGCCGCATCAGCTTCCTGTTCGGTCATGGTAGGCGCTTTTTTCTGATACCCGTCCAGTTTGGTACGGTAATTTTTTTCCATCCGGTTCAACTCGGCGTTCATGGCTTCTCTTTTCTTTTCCACTTCTGCCTGCGCTTCTTTGGCCAGTTGGTATTTATTCTGGATGGAATCCATGTTGATATAGGCGATCAGCACTTTTCCTGCGTTGGCGGAATCCTTTCCGTGAGGCGCTGCCACGGCGGAAACATTTTGGTTGCCGGAGAATTCCCGGAACAATAAGAAGGAAACCGCGATAACAAGTAAGGCATTGACTATCAATAGCGCCTGCTTCATATTTCACTACTTTTTTAGGTCCGCAATATAACAATCAATTGAACAAAAAACGAATATATATCTTTTTCTTAGGAAAGGCTTAACGGAAATCCCGACTACTTGAAAAGCTTGCGGACGATATTGCTGATCTCCACGAAATCGCCATGATTGCTCACGGACCGCCGCTCCAGTCCATTGTAGTCATCAGAATCCGTATGTGGGAATATCAGCAGGTAATTTCGTTTGGTAAAACTATGGTTGAGCATCTCGGGTACAAAACGCATCTGGGGCACATAAGAGACCATATTGCGCTTGGCCATTACAATGATCAATCCCTCATTATCATCGATTTCCTTTGCGGCATCTTCGACATCTTTCCATTGGGTAATCGGATGGAAGCTCGCTTCAATGCTCACTTTTTTGATGATCCGCTGTAGCAGGTCGATGGTGGGCTGAAAGGCATAAAAGTCCATCACCGCACCGGTGTTCTTGGCGATATTCCAGATCCGGAGCAACACATAAAAGAACCCCGCTTCCGCCTCTGCCTTCGGCGGCAGAAAAACAATATAACGGGTCATGGTGGACGCCGGCTGCACCGCATGATAAACGTACAGGTTTATTTTTTCATTTTGCAGATATCCGCTATAGATATTATATACCAGTGAGGGTGAAAAATGCTTCCCGGGCTGCACGGCGATCACCAGGTCGGTAATGCGCTTTTCCTTCACCACATTATTGATACCATTGATCACATCATTATCGAACCGGGTCAGGGGCTGCAGGGTTACGTCATTGGCCGCCGCATTGTGCACGGCTTCCTTCAACAGGGTCTCGGCATTCTTTACCGAAGACTCCCGCTTCTCTTCGTTAATTACATTGAGCGCAAATATATCGTCCGTATTGGACTCCTGTTTCAACAGCATGGCCAGGTTCACCATACGATCCACGGTATCGGCATGATTCAAAGCCAGCAGTATCTGCTCTTCCTCATGGGTATTACCCGCCACTTTGGCCTCATTATCGCTTTGGGCAATCTTACGTGCATTCGCCATCGATACAAAAGAGGAAATCGTACAGGAAACCAGAATAAGCAGGATGCTGCCGTACAGGACATGATCGTCCAGCAAACGCACCGGCTCCCCCAGTTCGTTCTCTGAGATAATGATATTGTAACCTACCATGACGGTCGCCAGGGTGGCCGCCGCTGAGGCGGAACTCAATCCGAAAATCAAACCACCTTCCGCCTTCGTCAGCCGGAATGTTTTCTGGGTCGCCATTGCTGCCAGGTATTTTCCGCCAATGGAAGCGACGATCATGATGCCGGCTACTTTAATGGTTTCCCAGCCGTTAAAAAACATCCGTACATCCACCAGCATACCCACACTGATCAGAAAAAACGGAATGAAAATCGCATTCCCGACAAACTCTACCCGGTTCATTAAGGAAGAAGTATGGGGAATCAGCCGGTTCAGTGCCAGACCGGCCAGAAAGGCCCCGATAATCGCTTCTACACCGGCAAGCTCGGCCAGCATGGCCGCCAGATAAATCATCACCAGTACGAAAATATACTGGGAAATCTTGTCATCTACCTTTTTAAAAAACCAGCGGCCGATTAAGGGAAAAACCAGCAGTACGATCAGCCCAAATGCAATCACCGAAACCGATAGCCGGATCCAGAACACCGAGTTGACTTCTCCCTGTGACATTCCAACGATAACCGCCAGTACCAACAGCGCCAGGACGTCCGTAATCATGGTACCCCCGACAATAATATTGACCGCCTTATTTTTTACAATTCCCAATTTACTGACCAGCGGATAGGCAATCAGTGTATGGGAAGAAAACAGGCTGGCAAAAAGGATGGCGGTAAATAAAGAATAATGCAGCAGAAACCGGCCACCGATATAACCGAGCGTAAAAGGAATCAGAAAAGTATAAATTCCGAAAGTCAGACTTTTCCACTTATTCTTCTTGAACTCTCCCATATCTATTTCCAGTCCGGCCAGAAACATGATATAGAGCAGTCCTGTAGTACCGGTCACGACGATACTACTATCGCGCGGTAATAAATTAAATCCACTGGGGCCGATGGCCGCACCGGCAATGATCAATCCCAGTAAATGAGGCACTTTGATTTTATTGAGCAACAGGGGCGCGCCCAAAATGATGATGAGCACCACCAGAAATTTCATTACAGGATCTTCAATAGGCAGCGACATGCCATGAATGTTCAGCCATTCCATAATAAAGACTTATTTAGGATTGTTCTTGTTTTTAGTCAGCTCAACCGAAAATTTCGCGGTACAGCTATTGTCTACCGTTACCGTCCTGGTGCCTTTCATTTTATCCGGACCAATTTCGTTAATTGTAATGCGCATGAGCACTTGTTTTGCCGCCGCAGAATCGGTCGCAAATACCAACCCGATGGTACTGTCGCGATAACTGCCTTGATAAATCCTTACCAGATGGTCGTTGCTATGCACTTTCGAAACCAGCCTTGTGGAATCATACCCGAATTCCCACTGATCGGACCGCACATCCCCTATTACATAATTGGTACAATCGGATTCAACACATACGACCTTGCTGTTCCACAGACCAATGACATCGGCCGGCCAGTACTCCTGGATCAGCGTATCGGTCTGGCTGGCCAGAATACTGTCGCGCATGCGGAGCAGGGATTGATAATCTGCTTCCTTCAAGGCAAACTGGTGCTCCCGTTCCAGCAGGAGTGATTCCCGTTGCGCCAGGCGGGTTTCCCGATCTTGATCGATACAACCGGAAACAAAGAGGATGGTTAACAAAACAAAAGACGAAACTCTGATCAAACTAAAAAACATGCAGTATTTATTTCTTGAACTGTTTTAAAGATAGTCTTTTATAGCCGGCTTTCCAAGCGATTCAGCCTCCATTCTGAAACGTGCCAACTAAAAGGGAGCAGTCAAGCTGCTCCCAAAAATATCTTTGATGCCTCGCATCAGTCCACCCTGAATGAAATCTTGCAGATACACCCATAGCTGGCAACCTTACCATCTTTTACATGGGCTTTAATATCTTTTACATATACAGAATCAATGTTACGGATGGTTTTAGATGCTTCAGCAACTGCCTGCTGAATGGCATCATCCAGTCCCTTTTCAGAAGACGCAATCACTTCGACAATTTTTACAATGGCCATAGGATAAAATTTTAAGTTCGCAATTTGTTATCTACTGAAAGGTATCGTTTTTTTATAATATATCAGATTTCGCGACTACCAAACTACCGAACTCATCAGCCAGCTACAGAGAATCAATGGATTAGCCGGGTCTTTTTCCAACGGGTTTTTCAATGGCGCCGCATCCGAAGCGACGCGCTGCGCCAGGGAAGGATTTTCAGCGCAGCAGAAAAATATACTCTTCAATGATGGTATCGCGGGCAGGGGCAAAACCCTTATCAGACCCGGTTTTAACAAATCCGGCCCTTTCCAATATTTTTTGCGAAGCGATATTGTCAAAAGCGACCCTGCCATAAATCGGTCTTGTGGATTCCAGATCGAGAAATGCCTTCAGTGCCTTACTGCCAATACCCTGCCCCCAACAGGACCTGTCCAGCCAGTAGGTAAGTTCAGCATCGCCTTCCACCATAAATTTCGCAATGGAACCCACAATACGGTCGTTTACCAGAATGGTCTGGTTGTTAATGGTGGGATCGGCTAAGTACCGGGAATGCCGGTCCAGCCAGGCCGATTGATCGAAGCGGTCCCCGGGCGTAAAAGCGGCCATTCGGCCGGCTGCTTCGTCCTTTTGAAATTCAAAAAAATAAGACAGGTCTCCGGCAACTGTCGGTCTGAGTCGGATATGGGCAGGCTGGCGGGTCATATACTAAGGAATTAATCTGTTAGGCTTTCAAAGCTACGTTAAGATGCTGACACCATCCGCAACAGGGGGGTCGTATTTTCCAGCAGCCTTTTGAAAGTGGCTGGCGCCGAATGACCGAAAACGCTGCGGTTGGCTTGCCCCTGACAGGGCAAGCAAAAAAAAGGAGCCATCCGAAGACAGCTCCTGTATTATTCTTTAAGTGTAGATCTTATTCTTCCTCATCGAAAGCCATGGCTTCGCGGGTCGTTTGCAGCAGTTCGTATTCTTCCTTGCTACCTACGATCATGTTTTCGAACTCACGTAAACCGGTACCGGCAGGAATATGGTGGCCGGTGATCACGTTCTCTTTCAGACCCAGCATTTCGTCCGCTTTACCGTGGATGGCGGCGGAAGAAAGCACCTTGGTGGTTTCCTGGAAGGAAGCTGCAGAAATCCAGCTTTGTACACCCAGTGATGCCTTGGTGATACCCAGCAATGTTGGTGCTGAAGTAGCGGGTTGGGCATCCCTGAAATCTACCGGTTTCTTATCGGCTCTTCTCAGCACGGAGTTTTCTTCCCGGAGGTCACGCAGGCTGATGATCTGACCCGCACGGAGTTTAGCAGAATCACCCGGATCGGTTACCACTTTCTTCTCGTATACATAGTCGTTCTCGTCAACAAACTCAAATTTATCCACCAAGTCATCTTCCAGGAAGCGGGTATCACCCGGATCCACGATGCTCACTTTACGCATCATCTGGCGTACGATCACTTCGATATGTTTGTCGTTGATCCTTACACCCTGCAGTCGATAAACTTCCTGAATCTCATTGACCACATACTGCTGTACAGCAAACGGTCCCTGAATGGAAAGAATATCCTGTGGTGATACCTGACCATCACTCAGTGAAGTACCGGCTTTTACGAAGTCACCATCCTGCGCCAGAATCTGACGGGTCAGCGGCACCAGGTATTTACGGGTTACCCCATCCTTGGCTTCAATGATGATTTCACGGTTACCGCGTTTTACGGCGCCCATGGTAACAACACCATCGATTTCAGAAACTACGGCAGGATTACTCGGATTACGGGCTTCAAAGAGCTCGGTTACACGCGGCAGACCCCCTGTAATATCTTTCAGTTTACCCAGGATCCTTGGAATCTTCACCAATACCTTACCCGCTTTCACCTCATCGCCATCATCCAGCATGATATGAGAGCCAGTAGGTAAGTTGTAGGATTTTTCAGTTTTACCTTCCACCAGGATCGAAGGAATCTTCGTCTTATCCCTGGTTTCGATTACTACTTTCTCGCGGTGGCCGGTTTGTTCATCGGCTTCCTCACGGTAAGTGACCCCTTCGATCACATTCTCAAACTTCAGCAAACCGTCGGTTTCCGCAACGATCACATTATTATAGGGATCCCATGAACAAATCGCGTCACCTTTGGATACTTTCTGCCCGTCTTTGACCAGTAGGGTGGATCCGTAAGGAATATTATTGGTAATCAGCAGACGGTCATTCTTGGTATCGATAATCCGGACTTCCCCGGTACGACCGATCACCACTTTCACATCGTCACCTTCGTTATTGGTAGTAACAACAGAACGTACACCGTCAAACTGAATGGTACCGTCGAATTTGGCAATCAGTGTGGAATCCACCGATGCAGAACCGGCAACACCACCCACGTGGAAGGTACGCAGGGTCAGCTGGGTACCCGGCTCACCAATGGACTGGGCGGCGATGATACCAACGGCGTCTCCTTTCTGTGCCAGTACGCCGGAAGCAAGGTTTTTACCGTAACACTTCACGCAACAACCACGTTTGCTTTCGCAGGTCAGTACGGAACGGATTTCTATGGATTCAATACCGGATTCTTCAATCTTCCGGGCAACCGCCGCAGAAATCTCTGTACCGGCTTCAATAATCAATGCATCCGATTGGGGATCATAGACATCGTGCAGTGAGGTACGACCTTCAATACGGTCGGCCAGATGCTCGATGATGTCCTCATTATCTTTCAATGCAGAAATACTGATACCTCTTAATGTACCACAATCCTCTTCCGTGATTACCACATCCTGGGATACGTCTACCAGACGACGGGTCAGGTAACCGGCATCCGCAGTTTTCAGGGCGGTATCAGCCAGACCTTTACGGGCACCGTGGGTAGAGATAAAGTAATCCAGTACGTTCAGCCCACCTTTAAAGTTGGAAAGAATGGGGTTCTCAATGATTTCAGAGCCGGTCGAGCCGGATTTTCTGGGCTTGGCCATCAGTCCCCTGATACCAGCCAGCTGCTTGATCTGCTGTTTACTACCCCTTGCGCCGGAATCCAGCATCATGTATACAGAGTTAAAGCCCTGTTTGTCTGCGGCCAGTTCACGGATCAGGGTTTCTGTCAGGCGGGTATCTACCCGGCTCCAGATATCCACAATCTGGTTGTACCGTTCGTTGTTTGTGATCAGACCCATATTGTAGTTATCCCACACTTCGTCTACTTCACCTTTCGCATTTTCCAGCAGCTCTCCTTTGATCTCAGGAATAATCAGGTCATTGATGCTGAAGGAAAGGCCACCCTGGAAGGCATTACGGAACCCGAGGGTCTTAATATCATCCAGGAACTTGGCGGTCTTCGGTACATTGGTAATTTCAATAATATCACCGATGATTTCCCGCAGGTTTTTCTTGGTCATCAGGGCATTGATGAAGCCCACTTCATGGGGTACGAACTGGTTGAAGATGACACGACCTACCGTGGTTTCGATCAGTTTGTTCTCAATCTCACCGTCTTCACTTCTCACCCTTGCCTTGATCTTGATCCAGGCATGCAGGTCTACACGTTTCTCGTTATAGGCGATGATCACTTCTTCAGCAGAGTAGAAAGCCTTGCCTTCTCCCCGTACTTTTTCTTCATCGGTGGATTTCTTACCCTTGGTAATATAATAGAGTCCCAGTACCATGTCCTGTGAAGGCAGGGTAATGGGTGTACCATTCTGCGGGTTCAGGATATTATGCGAGGCCAGCATCAGTAACTGGGCTTCCAGTACGGCTGCGTTGCTCAAAGGCACGTGTACCGCCATCTGGTCACCATCAAAGTCGGCGTTGAAAGCCGCTGTTACCAGCGGATGCAACTGGATCGCTTTACCTTCGATCAGTTTGGGCTGGAAGGCCTGGATGGATAAACGGTGCAGTGTTGGGGCACGGTTTAACATGACCGGGTGACCTTTCAGTATATTTTCCAGAATATCCCAGATGACCGCTTCTTTCTTATCCACCAGTTTACGGGCGGATTTAACGGTCTTGACGATACCTCTTTCAATCAGTTTACGGATGATAAATGGTTTGAACAGCTCCGCTGCCATATCCTTGGGCAAACCGCATTCATGCATTTTCATCTCAGGACCTACCACGATTACGGAACGACCGGAATAATCCACCCGTTTACCCAGCAGGTTCTGCCGGAAACGGCCTTGCTTACCTTTCAGAACGTCAGAAAGAGATTTCAGGGCCCGGCCACCCTCTGCTTTGACGGCATTGGATTTACGGCTGTTATCAAACAGAGAATCAATGGCTTCCTGCAGCATCCGTTTTTCATTACGCAGGATTACTTCCGGCGCTTTGATTTCCATCAGTCTTTTCAAACGGTTGTTACGGATGATAACCCGACGGTAAAGATCGTTCAGATCAGAAGACGCAAAACGGCCGCCGTCCAGCGGTACCAACGGACGGAGTTCCGGAGGAATAACAGGAATATACTGCATGATCATCCACTCGGGACGATTGGTAATCCGGGTATTGGCATCACGGAATGCTTCCACCACACTCAGTCTTTTCAGGGCGTCTGCCTTACGTTGCTGAGATGTTTCTGTGGCTGCACTGTTTCTTAAATCAAAAGAAAGCTGGTCCAGGTCGATGCGCTGCAGCAGATCATGCACCGCTTCCGCACCCATTTTAGCTATAAATTTCTGGGGATCATCATCGGCCAGATACTGGTTGTCCTTGGGCAGGGCATCCAGAATGTCCAGGTATTCCTCCTCGGTAAGTAAATCACCATAAGCCTGTCCCTTATCTTCACGTACGCCCGGCTGTATTACCACATAACGTTCGTAATAAATAATGGTTTCCAGTTTCTTGGAGCTCATACCCAGCAGGTACCCGATTTTATTTGGCAGGGATTTAAAGTACCAGATATGTACCACAGGCACCACCAGTTTGATATGTCCCATACGCTCCCGGCGTACTTTTTTCTCGGTAACTTCTACACCACAACGGTCACAAACGATGCCTTTATAACGGATGCGTTTGTATTTACCGCAGGCACATTCATAATCCTTTACCGGTCCAAAAATCCTTTCGCAGAACAAACCGTCACGTTCGGGTTTGTAAGTACGATAGTTAATGGTCTCGGGTTTCAATACTTCACCGAAGCTCCTTTCCAGAATGGTATCCGGTGAAGCCAGGCCAATGGTTATTTTTGAAAACGCTGCTTTGGGACGATTTTCTTTTTTAGTAGCCATAAATCAAAGTATGCTTTGTATTTTTTTTGACTGAAACTTTGCTTCAGTCAGTTGATAATTTTTTGATCCGCACGCGGCCCAGAGCCGCTGCCCGGGCTTATTCGAATGTCAGATCCAGCCCCAGTCCTCTCAGTTCATGCACCAGTACATTGAAAGATTCAGGAACACCCGCACGCGGTACGTTCTCTCCTTTCACAATACTTTCGTAAGTCTTCGCACGACCAATGATATCATCCGACTTGATGGTTAACAGTTCCTGAAGGATATTGGAGGCACCATAAGCTTCCAGTGCCCATACTTCCATCTCACCGAAACGCTGACCACCGAACTGGGCTTTACCACCCAGGGGCTGCTGCGTAATCAGACTATATGGTCCGATAGAACGTGCGTGCATTTTATCATCCACCATGTGGTGCAGTTTGATCATGTAGATCACACCCACCGTCGCTTTCTGGTGGAAACGTTCTCCGGTCTCACCGTCGAAGAGATAGGTATGTCCGAATTTGGGGATCTTCGCGTCATCACAATACTGCTCGATTTCGTAGGGTTCTGCGCCGTCGAAGATCGGTGTTGCAAATCGCACACCCAGTTCTTTACCAGCCCAGCCGAGTACGGTTTCATAAATCTGTCCCAGGTTCATCCGGCTCGGTACCCCCAGCGGGTTGAGCACGATGTCTACCGGCGTACCGTCTTCCAGGAAAGGCATGTCCTCCTGACGGACGATCTTAGCCACGATACCTTTGTTACCGTGACGGCCGGCCATCTTATCACCCACTTTCAGTTTCCTTTTCACCGCCAGGTAAACCTTGGCCAGTTTCAGTACGCCTGCAGGCAGTTCATCACCAATGGAAATATTGAATTTCTCTCTCTTATACCGACCCAGTTCCTCGTTGAACTTGATATTGTAATTGTGCAGCAGGGTGTTGATCTGATCGTTGATTTTTTCATCATTGGTCCAGTTCAACGGATTGATATTGGCATAGTCCAGTGCTGCCAGGTTCTTCGCGCTGAATTTGGCACCCTTACCTATAACAACTTCATCAAAACTGTTCATCACACCGGCAGATGCCTGGTTTTCCAGAAGGGTTCCCAGTTTTTCCAGCAATACGGCCAACAGGTCCTGCTCGTTCTTTTCATGCAGTTTATCCAGTTTTTCGACTGCCGCCTTCTCCCGCACTTTGGCGTTCTTGTCCTTCTTGGCGCGCTGGAAGAGTTTCTTGCCGATTACGACACCTTCCACACCATTGGGTGCTTTCAGTGAGGCATCTTTGGCATCACCCGCCTTGTCACCGAAGATGGCGCGCAACAGTTTCTCTTCCGGCGTGGGATCACTTTCACCTTTTGGTGTGATTTTACCGATCAGGATATCGCCTTCACGGATCTGGGCACCAATCCGGATGATACCGTTTTCGTCCAGGTCCTTGGTAGCTTCCTCGGAAACGTTCGGAATATCAGCGGTCAGTTCTTCTTCACCCAGTTTGGTATCGCGAACTTCCAGCTCGTATTCAGAAATGTGGATCGAAGTAAACATATCCTCTTTCACCACACGTTCACTGATCACAATGGCATCCTCAAAGTTGTATCCCTTCCAGGGCATGAAGGCCACTTTCAGGTTTTTACCCAGTGCGAGTTCACCGTTCTGGGTGGCATATCCTTGTGTGAGGAAATCACCGGTTTTCACCTTCTGCCCTTTCTTCACGGCGGGCATCAGGTTGATACAGGTCTCCTGGTTGGTTTTAATAAATTTGGTCAGGTGGTACACTTTCAGGTCTTCCTCAAAGCTTACCAGCTTTTCATTAACATCACGGTCATAGCGAACATGGATTTCGTTGGCATCCACAAATTCTACCACACCATTACCTTCTGAATGGATCTGAATCCGGGCATCCCGTGCTGCTTTACCTTCCAGTCCGGTTCCCACAACAGGGGCATCGGGACGCAGCAGCGGTACCGCCTGACGTTGCATGTTGGATCCCATCAGGGCCCGGTTGGCATCGTCATGCTCCAGGAATGGAATCAGTGAAGCACTCAAACCAACAATCTGGTTCGGTGCCACGTCCATATATTGTACGTCCGTTTTATCCAGTATCGGGAAATCACCGGTTTCGCGGCTGGCCACTTTATCATTGACAAAATTGCCGTTGTCATCCAGCGGCGCATTCGCCTGGGCAATTTTCGCAGAATCTTCTTCCTCCGCACTCAGGAAATCCAGGGATTTCATGTTCACTTTTCCGTCGCGCACTTTATGATAAGGCGTTTCAATAAAGCCCATCTCATTGATCTTGGCGTGTACACAAAGCGTGGAGATCAGACCGATATTCGGTCCTTCCGGTGTCTCAATGGTACAGAGGCGTCCATAGTGGGAATAGTGTACGTCACGTACTTCAAATCCGGCACGTTCCCGGCTTAAACCGCCTGGCCCCAGTGCTGAAATACGCCGTTTGTGTGTAATTTCGGACAGCGGGTTGGTCTGATCCAGAAACTGCGACAACTGTGAGGTTCCGAAAAAGGAATTAATCACTGAAGAAAGCGTCCTGGCATTGATCAGATCCACCGGTGTGAATACCTCATTGTCCCGAACGTTCATCCGTTCGCGGATGGTACGTGCCATCCGGGCCAGACCTACGCCAAACTGGGCATACAGTTGTTCTCCCACTGTACGCACCCGGCGGTTGCTCAGGTGATCGATGTCATCGATCTCTGCCTTACCATTGGTCAGGCGTACCAGGTATTTGATGATCTGAATGATATCGTCCTTGGTCAGGGTCTTTTGGGTCAGCAACGCATCAATACCGAGTTTGCGGTTGATCTTGTAACGACCTACTTCACCCAGATCATAGCGTTTGTCGCTGAAAAATAATTTATCGATAATGCCGCGGGCGGTTTCATTATCAGGCGCATCTGCACCCCGGAGCTGCCGGTAAATAAACTGTACCGCTTCCAGCTCTGAGTTGGAGGTATCCTTATTTAAAGTATTGTATATGATGGCATAGTCCCCACCGACATCTTCCCGCTGGATAAATACGGTATCGATCCCCATGTCCACGATGGTTTCGATCGCTTCTTCATCCAGTACGGTATCACGTTCCATTACGATCTCATTCCGCTCAATGGAAACGACTTCACCGGTATCTTCATCCACGAAGTCTTCAACCCAGGTTCTCAGGACCCTTGCCGCCAGTCTTTTACCAATATGGGCGTCCAGGGATTTTTTGTCACCCGGTACTTCATCCGCCATACCGAAGAGCTCCAGAATGTCCTTGTCGGTTTCATAACCAATGGCACGCAACAGGGTCGTCACCGGGAATTTCTTCTTACGATCGATATAGGCATACATGACATTATTAATGTCTGTTGCAAACTCCATCCAGGCACCTTTAAACGGAATCACCCGGGCAGAATAGATTTTGGTTCCGTTGGGGTGTACCGACTGGCCAAAGAATACACCCGGAGAACGGTGAAGCTGGGAAACCACCACACGCTCTGCACCATTGATCACAAAGGTACCGCGGGGGGTCATATACGGGATATTACCCAGGAACACATCCTGAACGATGGTCTGGAAATCCACATGCTCCTCGTCGTTACAACTCAGGCGCAGTTTTGCTTTTAAAGGAACGGCATAGGTCAGACCACGCTCCATACATTCCTCAATGGAATAACGGGGCGGATCGATGAAATAATCCAGGAATTCCAGTACGAAAATATTCCGGGTATCGGTAATCGGGAAATTATCCTTGAATACGCGGAACAGGCCTTCAATATTACGTTTATCAGGCGTTGTTTCTAACTGGAAAAATTCTTTAAAGGACTGGATTTGAACTTCGAGCAAATCGGGCGTTTCAGCTAAGTGTTTGATTTTCCCGAAGTTAACTCTTGATTGTACGCTTGTAGCAGACATAATATATTACACCGGTTTTTAAATGATTTAGACCCACAGCAACGCCAACAGGGATACCCGCATTATAGGACATCCCATTGAAATTCAATTACTTGAACATATGCTGTAAAGTCAAAATTTTATTGGCCAAAATAAAAGGACTGCAAAGTTAAGGGAATTCCCCGAGAAAAGACATAACATGTCCGCAATAATTTTGCCAAAAACTATCGGGTGAACAAAAAATCTGCGCTGCGGGGCCGCGCAGGCCTGATGGGTTAAGGTTTCCGATTTATCGCAGCCGGTATATTTCGGTACCCGCCAGTAAGAAACAGCCCAGGCCGTAATCTTCAAAATCCGGCCGGCTGGTATGGGTGACCGGCTGTCCGTCGCTGGGTTCCTTACCGGTACCCTGCACATATCCCAGGAAGCCGTTTTTATGCACCGCATCCCGGACCATGGCTTTCCAGGCCCGGCTGACGGCCGGCTTGTAGCTGGCGCCGTCCAGATAGCCTTTTCGGATACCCCAGGCAAATCCATAGGTAAACAGTGCGGTACCTGATAATTCCTTACCGCCAAAATGCCCGGCGTCGTGCAGACTGACATTCCAGAACCCGTCCGGACGCTGGACTTTCAATATCGCCGCCGACATATCCCTGAAATCCTGCAGGTATTCCTGGAAATGGGGATCGGTATCCGGTAATTCATCCAGTACCCTTACCAGGGCGGCCAGTACCCAGCCATTGCCCCGGCTCCAATAACAATCTTCGCCGTTGGGTTCCTTATAGGGCGGAACAAAATCCTTATCCCGCCACCATAAATGGTCCTGGCGGTTGTACAGGCCGTTTTGTCCATGCTTATTTTTGGAATAAGCGTAGATCTCATACATTTTATCAAAATACCTGGAATCCTTATTCAGTACGCCCAGTTTGGTAAATACCGGCATGGCCATTTGCAGGGCATCGATCCAGTGCCAGTCATCATTTTTGTCACCCGCCACAACGGTGTTGATACAGGCTGTAATCGCCTTTATTCTTTCAGGCCGGGGATCAATCCGGTACAGATCAATATAGGTCTGACCGCAACACTGGTTGTCCGCATTGCGGGTGCCGACACCGCCGTTCAGGCCCCATTGGTGTTTCTGGCCCCAATCCACCGCATAATCGTAATACTGCTGCTTCCGGTCGATCGCATACAATGCCATCAGCCCCTCATAATAGACGGCACGGGTCCAGATATTACTGGGCCTTTCCTTATTGGTAATAATGGTTTTACCCGGATCCGGCCATTTTTGCATAAAATATCGGTTGGTGAGCCGCATCGTTTTAAGCAACTTTTTCTTCGAAGGCAGTTGCTGGGCAGGGGCTGTAACCACGCCCAGCAGGGCGAACAGCAATAGCGAAAACTTCAATAATTTCATGACAAACTTTTTTGCGTTTCGGATCAATATTAAACCATTTGTACAGTACAGGCATCCTGTAGTATCCTGCGCCCCGGGCAGGATTGTACGGGATTGTTGTTTCCCGGGCATCCCTAGTTTTGCAATCGAACGCATAAGCATGCTCCAATTATGAAAAATTTATTATTCTGTTTACCGGCAGGTATCCTGCTGGCCCTCCTTTTTTCTTCCTGTCAGAACAGCCCTGCTGCTACTGCAGGTCGTATTGACAGAAAAGCCGTCGTGGAACGGCATACCGTTGAACTGAACCATACCGATACCCTGGCAGCACTTTCAGTGGGCAACGGTCAGTTTGCCTTTACGGTAGATATTACAGGGCTCCAGACCTTTCCGGATGCTTATGAAAATGGGGTACCGCTGGGAACACAGAGTGAATGGGGCTGGCATGCTTTCCCCAATATGCATCATTATCAATTCAAGGATGCCCTAAAAACCTATCAGCTTAACGGCAGACCGGTAACTTATGCCGTACAGAACGGTGGTGGCCCCCTCCTGGCACGTCAGACAGCAGATTATTACCGGATCAATGAACACCGCCTTCACCTGGCCAATATCGGTTTGGAAATTCTTAAAAAAGACGGTAGCCTGGCCACCCTGGCAGATATACAGGAACCCCGTCAACAACTCAATATGTGGACGGGACGGATTCATTCCCGTTTTAAAGTAGAAGGCAGTTTAGTGGAAGTCACCACCCTGGCCCACCAGCAACAGGATGCGATTGCGGTGCAGGTCCGTTCCGCATTGCTGGAGCAGGATCGCATCCGGCTGCGGATCCGCCTGCCCTATCTCTCCGGGGAATGGGGAGACCGGGGCAATCATTTTACGGATACCGCAAGCCATCAGTCCGGAGTGAGCGCCAGCACGGATCATGCGGCCCTTATCCGTCACGATCTGGATACTACCCGTTACTATATCAGCAGTGCCTGGACCGGTACCGCCCGGCTGAGCCGCCCCAAAGCCCATTATTACCGCCTCCAGCCCTCGGGTGCTGACGTATTTGAAGCCACGATTGGTTTCAGCCCCGATAGCAGCAATGCTGCGAAACTCCCGGATTTTAAAACGACAGTGAAAGAAAATGAAGAGCAGTGGTCCAGGTTCTGGAAATCAGGTGCCGCCGTGGATTTCGAAGGCAGTACCGACCCGAGAGCTGCAGAACTGGAACGCAGAATCGTATTGTCCCAGTACCTCACCAAGATCCAGTGTGCCGGCCATTATCCACCACAGGAAACCGGGCTTACCTATAACAGCTGGTACGGCAAACCGCATCTGGAAATGCATTGGTGGCATGCCGTCCACTTTGCGCTCTGGGGCCGGCCGCAGTTGCTGGAACGGACGGTAGACTGGTATTTTAAAGTCAGTCCGGTCGCCCGGGGCATCGCCCGGAGACAGGGTTACGAGGGATTGCGCTGGCAGAAAATGACCGATAATAAAGGTCGGGAAGTCCCTTCATCTGTGGGCGCCTTCCTGATCTGGCAGCAACCGCATTTCATCTACTTTACCGAACTGCTTTACCGCGCCCATCCCGAACCTTCTGTACTCGAGAAATACAAGGACCTGGTCTTCGGTACCGCAGATTTTATGGCATCCTTTGCCCGCTACGACAGTCTGACCCAAAAATATGTACTGGGCAAAGGCGTCATTGCTGCCCAGGAACGTTTTAAGGCCGAAGAAACTTATAACCCCACTTATGAACTGGTCTATTGGTACTGGGGACTGAATATTGCCCAGCAATGGAGGGAACGCCTGGGACTGGCCCGCGATCCGAAATGGGACAGTGTCATCCAACAGCTGTCTCCGCTGCCGGTTCAGGACGGCAAATACCTGTTTACCGAATCGGCGACCGATTCTTATACCAATCCGGTTTACCGTACCGATCATCCTTCGGTACTGGGCGCCCTGGGCATGCTGCCGGCTACCCCCCTGCTGGATACCACCATCATGAGAAACAGCTTTGACTGGATCTGGGCGAACTGGAACTGGAAAGATACCTGGGGTTGGGATTTCCCGATGACGGCCATGACTGCGACCCGGCTGGGCGCGCCCGAAAAAGCCATTGACGCCCTGTTGATGCCGATACAGACCAATACCTATCTGCCCAGCGGTCATAATTATCAGGAAGGCCGGCTGACCATTTACCTGCCGGGTAACGGCGGTTTACTAACGGCCATCGCCATGATGTGCGGCGGTTACGATCAGGCCGACGGCGTGCTGCCCGGCATACCCAAAAACGGCCGGTGGAAAGTTAAGGCGGAAGGCTTTGCCAGGATGCCTTAAACGGGTTCACCTGGTATTTGTCGGCTTTTTTCTGCCGCCGAACGGGAAATTTTAAAAATTTTCGGGTTCGCAAACGTTTGCGCAGGAAGGTGCAGGATGCGCTTACCTTACAATGCCTGTACTTTAGGCTTTCCAATTAAATCACCGCCATATGTTAGCAATATCAAATGCCCTGAAGGCCCTTCTGTTATTGGTTTTTTCCTGCAGCATTGCTGTATTTTCCTACGCACAACAAACCGTCTTGATTACGGGAACGGTACTGGACGAAACCGGCACCGGCCTCGAAGGCGTATCCATACAGGTCAAAGGCACCCAGACCCTGACATCCAGCAAAGCCGATGGCAGCTTTCAGCTCCAGGTACCGGCAGCCGATGCGGTACTGGTCGTCAGTTACGTGGGCTTTAGTACCCAGGAAATTTCAGTGGGCGACCAGAAAAATTTACAAATCGTACTTACACGGCAGAACAGTTCACTGAATGAAGTGGTCGTCATCGGTTATGGTACCCAGAAAAAAAGAGATGTGACGGGTGCCGTGGCGACCCTGCATGCCGATTTTGAAGAGCGTCCCGTACAGCGGGTGGATCAGGCCCTGGTGGGCCAGCTGGCAGGGGTCCATGTCAAACAGACTTCCGGCGCCCTGGGCAAGGGACTCAGCGTGCAGATCCGGGGTACCAGTTCGATCTCCGCCGGCAATGAACCCCTGTATGTGATCGACGGGTTTCCACTTACACCGGCGGCACCCAACGGCTCCGGTAATTATAGCAATGGCAACCCCCTGGACAATATCAACCCGAATGACATTGAATCCATTCAGGTCCTGAAAGATGCAGCTTCAGCGGCTATATACGGCTCCAGGGCAGGCAACGGTGTGGTACTGATTACCACCAAAAAAGGCCGGCTGGGCAAACCTGTCATCAGCATCAACAGTACGGTCGGCTTTATGGAAAGAAGCCGTAAACTGGATATGCTGAATGCCGAGGAATGGGTGGATCGGGCGGCTGAAATCATCAATGCGCAATGGGTCGCTTCCGGTCCCGGCCGGAGCGCTTCGCAGAGCAATGAAGAAAGAAGGCAGCTGCTGGGCCTGCCTGAAGGACAGGTCAATACCAGCTATATGACCGATGACCGCTGGTTTCAGCCGGGTCATCCCGGTCTGAATTTCATCGACTGGCAGGACGTCACTTTCCGCAGGGGGCTGACCCAGAATCATCAGCTTTCCGCATCCGGAGGAACGGAAGCAGTCCGGTATTTTATATCGGGCAATTATAACCGGCAGGAAGGCATGGTAAAATTTACCGATTATACCAGCTATTCGGCCCGGGCGAATGTAGAAGTTACGGCGATCAAAAAACTTAAATTCGGCGTCAATATTGCGCCGACTTACAGCATCAATCACGATCCGGGTGTGGAAGGCAAGGATAATATCCTCCACCAGCTGGTCAGCTTTACACCGGTACAGGAGGACAGTATGGGCTATTATCCGAATGTAGGGCTGAATGGTCAGTACCGATGGAGTGTCTCTCCCAATAGTCCGCTGGGCAAACTGGAAAATAAAATCGGTGAGACCAAAAGGTATCGGACCCTGGGTACAGTATATGCCGATTACGAGATCCTGCCGGGACTCAACTGGCGGACGACCCTTAATCTCGACAATACCGATATTACGGCTAAAAGTTATACCCCCTATATCGTGGCCAGCAGCCTGACGACCCGGCTGGCCCAGCTGAATGCGCTGACCTCCGGATCCTTTTCCACCATCAGAAAAAGAACTTTTGTTAATGAGAATACCCTCTCCTACAACAAAACATTCAATGAACTGCATGACCTCTCCTTTGTAGGTGGTTTTACGTACAGTTCCGATAAACTCGAAGTCTCTTCCCTGTCTTCCAGGGACGGATTCAAATCGGGATCCATCACCACCCTGAACGATGCGGTCGCGGTTACAGGCAGCACTTCCGAATCCAAAAATATCCTGCTGTCCTACCTGGCCCGGCTGCAATACGGCTATGACAATAAATACCTGTTATCCGCCAGTATCAGACGGGATGGTTCTTCCCGGTTCGGTGCCAATACCAAATGGGGTGTCTTTCCCTCCTTTTCCGTGGGCTGGCGGCTCAGCGAAGAAGCCTTTATGCAGCCGGTCACATTTATCAATGACCTGAAACTCCGCGCCAGTTATGGCACTTCCGGTAATTACAATATTCCCGATTATGGCAGCATTCCTTTGCTGGGCAGTTATTCCTATACGTTTAATGGGGCACAGGCCAATGGGTTTGCACCTGCAGGTGCCACCAACCCTGATCTGAGCTGGGAGAAATCCAAAATGATCAACCTGGGTCTGGACCTGACCATCGTCAACAACCGCATCAATTTCGCTTTTGATTACTATACCAAAAAGACCTCTAACCTCCTGTTCTATATCCCCGTACTGGCAGTAACCGGGTCGGGGGAAGTACTGGGTAATGCCGGAGAGGTACAGAACTATGGCTGGGAGGTAGAACTCAATACCCGCAATATTACCGGCCCCGATTTTCACTGGACGACCAATATCAATTTTTCACATAATCGCAATAAGCTCTTATCACTGCCCGGTGATCAGCAACAACTGCTCATTCCTTCTTCCTTCGATATCTCACATTCCATATTAAAAGTGGGTGAACCCCTCTACAGTATTTTCGTAGTTAAACAAATCGGCATCCTCTCTGAAGCGGATATCGCCAATGGTGCCGCGGTATATGGTTCAGAAACGGTGGGGGATCCCAAATACTGGGATTATAATGAAGACGGGGTGATCGACGCCGATGACCGGGTCATTGTCGGCCATCCCAGTCCGGATTATTCCTGGGGTATCACCAATACCTTCCGGTACAAGAACCTGGATCTTTCGGTATTGGTTCAGGGCCAAAACGGAGGATCTATCTATTCATTGCTGGGCAGGGCTCTGGGCCGGACCGGTCAGGGCTTTACGGATAATGCCCTCGGTTTCTACCGGGACCGGTGGCGTTCCGCCGCTGATCCAGGGGATGGTCGGGTATCCAAGGCCTATTCCACTTTCGGCCGGATCAAAAACACCGACTGGTTGTATTCCTCCAACTATATCCGGGTACGTAATATCACCCTGGGCTATAACCTGGGCAACCATTTCAAATCGAGCGCGGTGATCCGGGCTGCCAGGATTTTTGTAACGGCAGAAAATTTCTGGGGACATGACAATTATGATGGCGGCATGAACCCCGAAGCCACGAATACCAACCTGAGTGGTGACAGTAATTATCCCGAAGCCGGTGACTACGGCGGGTTGCCCCTGCCCCGTTCGCTGGTACTGGGTATCAATTTTAGTTTTTAACCGACTTCCGCATTCACGGAGCATAAATCTGATAATCATGCAATACAGCCATACCGCTTCCCGACATACTACTGATATTCGTCCGACGCTTCGAACTGCCGGTAATAAACGGCGCTTCGGTCGCTATCTCCTGGGATGGTGCAGTAGTTTATTCCTGTTGCTGTTCCTATCAGGATGCAGTAAAGACCTGAACCAGTTGCCGATCTCCGACCTGACGGATCAGAATTTTTACAATCAGCCCAATGATTTTATCCAGGGCATCAATGCCGTCTACAATGCGTTGCGCAGTTATCCCGACCGGCAATTGAATCTGTCCGAAACCCGCTCCGACAACCTCTATGCCGTATCTGACGGCGGCGTCCGGGATTGGGAGGGGATCAACAGCTTTCACAAAACCCTGGCGGGCAATCCTTATGTAATTGAGGGCTGGAGTACCGACTTCAACGGCATTTACCGCGCCAATGCCCTGCTTCGTGCGCTGGAAGAAAAAGGCAGCATCATCACCGATGCCGGATTGCGGTCCCGCATTGAAGGAGAAGCGCGCTTTCTGCGGGCTTTCTATTTCTTTGATCTGGTAAAACTCTATGGGGCTGTTCCGCTGGTAGATAAAGCTGTGAGCGCAGATGAAGCCCGCAGCCTGCCAAGGGTCGCTCCTGCTGAACTGTATAATTTAATTATCAGTGATCTGGAATTTGCAGCTGAAAACCTGCCGGAAATCTACACCAACGCCGGCGATAAAGGCCGGGCCACAAGATACGCGGCAAAAGGGATCCTGGCACTGGTCTACATGACCCGCAGTGCACCCGCCTATGATATCAACGGACCGGGACTGGGAGCTAATGAATGGAATAAGGCACTGCCACTATTGGATGAAATCATCGACAGCGGCAAATACACATTCAGTAACAGCTACACCGATATCTTCAGTTACACCAATGAAAACAATAAGGAAGTTGTTTTTGACATTCAGTACGCCACGGGATTTAATCCGGTGCTGGGCGCTACTTTCCCCTGGCTGCTGGCCCCCGACACCTGGTTCCAGTCACTGGGTAAACCGGTGCAGGGCGGACTCACCATACGGCCGGTTTCTCAGGACCTGTTGAACAGTTATGAAGCGGGCGATACCCGAAAAAACTTTACCATCCAGAGCGGCTTTGTTTATAACGGCGTAGCCGAAACAAGGTCTTTTATCAAGAAATATATTGACGTTAACTTTACCCCTTCCAACCGGATCGACTGGCCGATTAACTTTATCGTTTTGCGGTTCACCGATGTACTCCTGTTAAAAGCGGAATGTATCCTGCAGGGTGCTGCAGGTAGCGCCGGCTTCGCGGACAATACGGTCAGTCAGATCCGGGGTCGTGCAGGACTGGGTCCGGTAAGCGGGGTCACCCTGAGCCAGCTGTTTGATGAAAGAAGGCATGAGTTTGCCGGAGAAGGCCTGCGCTGGCAGGACCTGATCAGAAGCGGCAATATCCTGACCCGGATCCCGGCCTGGATTACCGCCGAAGATGTACAACATCAAATGCAGGCATTCAATAAGAATTTTATCATCTATCCGGTACCACAGCCTGAAATGGATGCGGCGCCCGGACTCTATATGCAGAATGACGGGTATTAAAACAAGGCATATTTTTCTGGCAGGGTTCCTGTTGTTGTCTGCAGGGACCGGCCGGGCCCAGCCCCTGCTGGCTACCGGGCCCGACATGCCTGATACCTGGATCGATAAAGATACCCGGCACCGGGTGGTTCGCCTGAGCAGGGACAACCGATCCAACCTGAGTTTTTATTTTCACAACAATCCTTTTGCCGGCGATCAGATGGTGTATTACAGTACCGCACCGGCACGCCCGACGGCTGCCAAGCAGGAAACCTACAACAGCTCCGCCCGGGACCGCCAGCTTTACAGGCTCGATCTGAAGACCTATCGCGCCGTCCGACTTACCGACCGGCAGTTGCCGATGCAGGGCGAAATCCTTTCCGTACCGCGGGGGGAGGCTTTTTTCCAGATCCGGGATTCCGTATTCGCCGTAAACCTCCGCAGCCGGCAGCAGCGCCTCATTTATGTTTTTCCGGAAGATTTTAAGGGTACCGTCACCACCATTAATGCCGATGGCAGTCTGCTGGCAGGTGTCAGGGCCACCGATCAGGAGAAAGAACTTTTTAAGCAACATCCCGATAAAAGCAATTATTTCAACCTGATTTATGAAGCCCGCCTGCCCCGTACCCTGTTCACCCTTTCGGTGGACAAAGGGACACTGGAAAAAATACACCGGGACAGTGCCTGGCTGAACCATGTGCAGTTTTCGCCTACCGATCCGAAATTACTGATGTTCTGCCATGAAGGGCCCTGGCATAAAGTCGATCGCATCTGGACCATTGATATCCGTACCCGTAAGATCCATCTGATTCATAAAAGAACCATGCCCATGGAAATCGCGGGACACGAATGGTTCAGCCAGGATGGCAGCACCATATTTTTTGACCTGCAACAACCCCGGGGTCAGCGTTTTTTTGTTGCTGGTGTGGATTTGAAAACCGGTCGGGAAACCAGATATGAACTGGACCGCAATAACTGGTCCGTACATTATATCAGTTCCGCTGACAACCGGTTTTTTGCCGGCGACGGCGGTGACCGAAGTTCCGTCGCCCGGGCACCGGATGGCAAATGGATCTATCTGCTGCGTCCCCGGGCAGGTCGGATGGTCGCAGAGAAACTGGTGAATATGCAACACCATGCCTATCGTCTGGAACCCAATGTACATATTTCACCGGACCAGCAATGGGTGATATTCCGCGCCAATTTTGAAGGCCGCGAAAATATCTACGCGGTGCGGATCGCTGCCGAGCCCTGAACAGGGGCGGCACAAGTTATTTGAATGTGAACCGGAAACAATTCATACAAGACAGCTTAAAGGGCGTCAGCGTCCTGGCACTCAGTCCCGCCAACTGGTGGTCGGCATCGGACCGCGCTGATGATTTCCTGCAGCGCCTGCGTCCGGTGGGGCGTATCCTGGAACTCGAAGGTTATTATGTGTGGTGCAATGCGCCCATCTTTGGACCGGATGGGAAGGTCCATGTTTTTTTCTCCCGATGGAAGGCAGCGAAAAAAATGAGCGGCTGGATCCGCGGCTCAGAAATCGCACATGCCGTGGCGGACCAACCTGAAGGCCCCTACCAGGTCCTGGGTACGGTTTTGGAACCGCGGGGCGGTGATTACTGGGATGCCACCACCTGCCATAATCCTTTTATCAGTTGCTTTGCAGGTCGCTACTATCTGTATTATATGGGCAATAGCAATGGCAGGACCAATACCAAAAGAATCGGCCTGGCCAGCGCGGATTCCTTATATGGTCCATGGACCCGGACGGACCAACCGCTGTTGCTGCCGGGAACCGAAGGCAGCTGGGACGACCATTGCACGACCAACCCCTCCGTCATTCAACACCGGGATGGTCGCTACTGGCTGTATTATAAATCCTGGAATACCCGGGATTATGAACAACAGACCGGTGCGGTAAGGGGCAACCGTAAATACGGCGTCGCTTTTGCCGGGCAGCCGGAAGGTCCTTTTACCAAATACAACGGCAATCCGATTATCGATTTTTCCGGTCATGGAGATAATGCCCAGCTGGAAGATGCTTTTGTCTGGCAGGAAAAAAAACAATTCCGGATGATCGCCCGGGACATGGGCTACAAGGATCATCAGCGGGGGATTATTATGCACTCCCGAAAAGGTTTGCACTGGAGCCGGCCGAAGACCGCCTTCTATCCCCTGCGTCAGTATGTCGACCTGCCGCCTGCTCCCGCTCACCTGCATAAATATGGCAGGCTGGAAAGACCGCAGCTCCTGCTCCGGGAGGGGCGACCGGTTTATCTGTTTGCCACTTCCCAGGGCGGTCGCTATGAAACGGCATCTCCCTTTATATTTAAGATCGTTTAAGTTATTTTTCCCCCCATGATACTTCGTCCCCTGCATATGATCCTGCTGCTCCTGTTGGCCCTGCTCATCGGTCCGGCCGGCAGCGTAAATGCGCAGGACAACCTGTGGCACGGGCAGCAAAGGATACTGCATTACCGGCCTGCGGGTCAGGATTTTATTTTACACGAGGGAAACAAAAAATTTAACCGCGCCCTGTATGGCACCCATACAGCCTTTAGGGTGGAGACCGGTGACCTGCCGGAGTTTGCCCTATACATGCCCGGCATGGGGGGCAACTGCAAGATCGGTATTATCAGCGGCAGGGAAAGCAAATGGCTGACGGCAGCAGACCAGATCCGTACCCGGTATCGTCCGGGTAGCATGCAGTACGAGATAACCGACCGGCTGCTGGAAAAAGGATCCCTCCGGATCACCGTGCTGGCCATGGCGGACCGGGAAGGCATGGTCCTGAAAATCGACACCCGGTTGCTGCCTGCAGGGACCCGGCTGGTGATCGCTTACGGAGGTGCTTCCGGCAGGAAATTCAGCCGTGACGGCGATATTGGCGCCGATCCGCCCAGCAGTTTTGAATTGCAGCCGGCCTATTGTCGCGACAATATTTTTCGGATCCGGGACCATCGATTTGACCTGCATTACGGTTTCAGTGAACCGTTAAGTGAACAGCAGCGTTATGTCATTCAAACGGGAAAGGAACAACCGGACAGCAGCAAGGCCCGGCCACCCCGGCATCAGCAGGGCATCCTGCCACCAGGATCCCGACTGCAACTCGCGGATGCCCGACAGCAGGCCAGTCCGGCCGTGCTGCTCGGCAGCAAGGCCGCCCCCGCCACCACCATACTGGCTGCCGCAACGCCCGCTGCGGGCACCGGAACCTATTATTTCATGGTAGAGAACAGCAATGCCAACAGGCGGTATGAGACGGCTGCGGCAGTTTTCCGGCAGGCGGAAGCCCGCCGGCAGGCCACGGCAGCGCAGATCGAACTGGAGACACCTGACCCTTATATCAATCCACTGGCCGGGGCATTAGCTGTTGCCGCCGATGCCATCTGGGAAGCACCCAGCTATTTACACGGCGCAGTGGCCTGGCGTATGCGGCTGCCCGCCTGGCGGGGTGCCTATGCCGCAGATGCCCTGGGCTGGCAGGACCGGGCCCGGCAGCATTTTGACAGCTACCTCAGATCACAGGTTACCGGGATACCACCGGGCCGGGTCGAACCTGATACGGTCAGGCATTTTGCCCGCCAGAAAGAAAGCATGGGCAATGCCATGTTTAGCAACGGCTATATCTGCCGCAGTCCTGATGGCAAGATCCAACCCCACCACTATGATATGAACCTGGTCTTTTTTGACCAGCTGCTGACCCATTTACAATATACCGGCGATACGGCCTATATCAGAAAAATATGGCCTGCATTAACCCTGCACCTGCAATGGGAAAAAAGAAATTTTGATCCTGATGATGATGGGCTCTATGATGCCTATGCCTGTATCTGGGCCAGTGATGCCCTGCAATACAGTGGTGGAGCGGTCACGCATGCGACCGCTTATAATTACCGGGCCAACCTGCTGGCCGCCCGGCTGGGCGCTTTGATTGGTGCGGATGGCAGCTCCTATGCCGGCGAAGCCCGAAAAATCCTGACGGCCATGAACCACCGGCTCTGGTCATCACAGGCGGGCGTCTTTGGTGAATACCGGGACCGTACGGGTTTGCAGCGCCTGCATACCGCACCGGGACTCTGGACCATTTACCATGCGATTGATGCCGGTACCGCCAGTCCGCTGCAGGCCCTGCAAATGCTGGATTATATCGACCGCCAGATACCCCATATTCCGGTGCGGGCCCGGGATCTGGATCTGGACAGTCTCTACCTGGTATCCACCACCAACTGGCAACCTTATACCTGGAGCATCAATAATGTGGCACTGGCAGAGAACCTGCAGACCGCCCTGGCTTACTGGCAGGGCGGCGCCGCTGACCGGGCTTTCCATCTCTGGAAAAGCGCCCTGGTAGAAACAATGTACCTGAGCTCCAGTCCCGGCGGGTTCCAGCAATTATCCTTCTATGATGCGGCCAGAGGGGAACTGTACCGCGATTTCGCTGATCCGATTGGTGTGGCGGCCAGAACGCTGACCGAAGGCCTCTTCGGCATCCAGCCACAGGCCCTTAGCGGCCAGTTGCTGCTGCGCCCCGGATTCCCGGCACACTGGGCTTTTGCGCGGCTGAAAACGCCCCGGATCAGTTTCGGGTTCAAGCAGCAGGAAAACCGGCATCAGTATACCATTGACCAGCATTATGACCGCCTGCTGGATCTGCATCTTTCTGTACCGGCGCTCAGAACGGGTCTCAGCAGTGTCCGGGTCAATAACCAGCCAGCGGTCTATCAATGGGATTCGACTGCCGTCGGTGGACCCGTATTGGACATCCGTGCCAGTGCCGCTACCCATTATGATATTCAGATCGACTGGACAGGAGACAGCATCCGGCGTTTGCCTGCCCGGATCAGCGGGCAGCAGGGGCAATGGCAGGAAATCGCGACAGGCCCGGCAAAGGTCCGGACGGTCCGGGACCTCCACCAGACAATACAGATCGACACAACAACCGCGGGGCAACTGAAGTTTTTTCCCACAAAACCCGGGAACCATACCCTCCTGGTAACCCTGCAACAGGGTCCGGCCCACTGGCAGCAGCTGATCACCATCAACGTAAGTCCCCGCATCGGAATGGCTGTTACCGCTGACAGCAGCGATCAGGGATTTGACCTGCAGCTTATCAATCATAGCAAAACGGTACAGAGAGGCCGGCTGCTGGTGAACCGGTTTGAAAAGCCGGTCGAACTGCAGCCCGGTGCCGCTGAACGGATATCACTGGAGCGGGAAATGCTGGAACAGGGCCATAACCGGGTAATTACGGAATGGCAGGATGGTTATCGTACTGATACCCTTTTAGCATACTGGGGCGGTGAAGACCCTGCCCACTACGAATCCCTGGACATCCGTCCCGTACTGAATGCCCGGGTGGCAGCTACTTTTCAGCAGCGCTATCTTGAACCCCGTCCGGCAGTCACCACCCTGCAATTGCCCTGGCAGGGCATCGGCAACTGGTGTTACCCCCTGGTGCAACCAGCGATCAGTAATGCCGGCATCCGCGGTAAGGACAATATCTTCCTGAACCGGATACCCTTTCGACTGGGCCAAACCCTGGATATCGCCTATACTTCCCAATGGGATAATTTTCCGGACAGCATCCGGATACCGCTCGGGGGTAGGGCCACCCACGCCTATCTCCTGATGGCAGGCACGACCAACCACCAGCAGAGTCAAATGATGAATGGAATCGTTTATATTGAGTATACCGATGGCAGCCGGGACTCCCTGCCCCTGATTAATCCGGAGAACTGGTGGCCACTGGAACAGGATTATCAGGACGATGGTTATGCATTCCAGGCGGGTCCGCGCCCCTGGCGTCTGTTGTTACACACCGGGCATTTTACCAGGAATTTTACCCAATATACCAGCATAAAAGGATTTACAGACCGGGCCATTGCCGGAGGTGCCGCTACGGTGCTGGACCTGCCTTTACGGGGTGACCGGAATCTGAAATCGCTCACCCTCCGCACCCTCAGTAATGAAGTGCTGATTGGTCTGATGAGTGTCAGTCTGAAAAGAAGCCCGTCGATTGCCGGAAATAAAAACGAAAAATGAACCGGATCTTCCGGATCCATTATTTAAAACAGCATGTGAATTATGAATTGTAACCGATTGTACCATCTAGGATTTTTTCTGAGCTGGCTCTTATGTTTTCAGCAGGCGGCTGCCGGCTCCCTGACGGCGCCTGGCGACAGTATCCCCTCGCGGCAGCAGGTGGGTGCTGCAGCAATGCCGGCAGCAATCGCACCGATCCGCGCCCCGTTTGACATGCCACAGTTGCAAAGGCCGGTTTTCCCGGATTATACCCTTCAGGTAGACCCGAAGGACCGGGATGCCAAAGGATGGGCAACCGCTGCCATTCAATCCGCCATCGATGCCGTACACCAACATGGAGGCGGCAAAGTGATTTTACCGAAAGGTGACTGGAAGAGCGGCCGGATCCATCTTAAATCCCATGTCAATCTGGAAATAGCGGCCGGAGCCAGTCTCTTTTTCAGTGGTGAGATCGAAGACTACCGCCCTGCCGTATTTACCCGAAATGAAGGTATCGAACTGATGTCGCTTGGCGCCTGTATTTATGCCAATGGACAGCAGCATATCGCTATTACCGGTAAAGGGCGCCTGATCGGACCCGCACTGGGCGGTTCGGTGCGCCGGCAGATCATGACAAAGGATGTTATAGAAAATGTGATTTCCTTCAAGACGCCGGTGGCAGAACGCATATATGAAGGTCGGGACGGTGCATTTATTTTTCCGCCCATGTTTATTTCTCCCATAAACTGCAGCAATGTACTGATCGAAGGCATCCAACTGGAACAGACGGCCTTCTGGAATATTGTACCGGTCTATTGTGACAGTGTGATCATCCGGGGGGTTACCATCCACTCGATAGGTATTCCAAGGGGAGACGGCATTGATATATCCTCCAGCCGCAATGTGCTGATCGAATACTGTACCTTAAGTACCGGCGATGACGCTTTTACCATCAAAGCGGGTCGCGGAGACGATGGACTCAGGGTCAACCGCCCTTCAGAAAATATTGTCGTACGCAATGGTCTGGTGTTGGAAGGTCATGGCGGAATAACCTGTGGCAGCGAAACCGCTGCCATGATCCGGAATCTTTCGGTGCAAAATTGTGTATTCGAAAATACCCGGTCGGCCATTCGTTTTAAGACCCGGCGGCCCCGTGGCGGAGGTGGCGAAAACCTCTACTATGAAAATATTCGCATCAGCGGTGCCAAATACGCTTTTGAATGGGACATGCTGGGCAGTGCCGTCCATGTAGGCCAGGCCGCCGCCCGGTATCCGCCCCGTCCCCGCAATCACCTGACACCCCTGTTCCGTAATATCAAAGCGCATCGGATTTCGGTTTCCCAATCAGAGCAACTGTTTAAAGCCGTGGCGATTCCGGAGAGTCCGCTGGAAAATGTCATGATATCCGGACTGGTATCCGAAACTAAAAAACTGATCAGCGCCAGCGATCTGGACGGCCTGCAACTTACCGATGCCCGGCTCCTTACGGACAGTGCCGATATCCGTTTGCTGGACAGTCGAAATATCAGGTTTAAAAATGTGCGATTCCTGTCGGCTACACCCCTGCGCGTGCTGACCGAAGGTCCCCTGACCGGTGGAATCCGCTTCATAAAATGCCATCCCAAAAAGCCGCAGGGCTGGTCCCGCAAATCCCTTCCTTCAAAAACCGATTAATTTAAAATATGATGATGAAAATATTTCTCAAATCCCTGTTACTCTATGTCTGCTGTCAAATCCAGTTAACCCCACCCTGTGCCGCCCAGGGTCGGCTGGTATTACTCAGTGAGCATCAGGGTCCGGTTATCGGCGCCCGGCACCCCGATGTACTGGCTTCCGGGAACCTGTCCGGTTTTGAAACCGGGCAAGTAATCAAAGAAGCGGACACCTACCATATGTTCGTCAATGAAATGTTCAAAAGGCCGCATCGGGATTTAAGGATTTCTCACTGGAAGAGCCAAGACGCCATCCACTGGAAGCGGGTAGGAACGGTCGTGGAAAGCATTCCCGGAAGAACCGCCTATAATCCCAAATCAGAAGTATGGGTCAATGCGGTTGTTTTTAATGCATCCGAAAATGCCTGGAATATTTTCTATGTTGCTTACCGGGCCGGTGACAGCAGCCGCGGGGAAATCAGCGGAAATGATTACGCGGGCCGGATCTGGCGGGCCAAATCTGTTATCCCCGGAAGAGAAGGCATCGACGGTCCCTATGCCGACATGGGCATCCTGATGCAACCGGATCAGTTCAGCCAGGACTGGGAAGGCCAGCAGGCCGTAGCCTCTTTTTTTCCTTACCGGGCCGGCGCGGGTTGGTTCGCAATGTATGACGGTCACTACCATACCCCCCGCGGAGGCTGGCCGACAGGGATGGCCTATGCTCCGCAACTGGAAGGTCCCTGGAAACGCATGCCGGTGGGTTTTAACCCGCTTCAGGTGGCCGAAGTATTTATGGAAAATGAAATTGTATACCAACTGCAGGATAGCAGCTACCTGATGATTTTTGATTCCTTTGGAGATCAACAAATCGGTTACAGCCGCTCCAAAGACGGCATTCACTGGGAGAAGGAAGAGCGGATCCGCATTCAGCGCCCCGGCAGGATCTGGGCCGAGGATGGCGATCATTTAACCCGGACGCCACTTTGTGCCATCCCGGAATCAGACGGCAGTTTTACCGTACTGTATACGGCACGCACCCAAATGAGCGGCCAACCCTTCTATGCCATTGGCAAATGCCGTATCGGCTGGCAACGATAAACCCGGCTGACGGGTAGCAGTGCCCGTCGGTTTTGAATCAGTACAGCCCAAAGCTTCGCAGCACCCATGTTATTGCTGAAGCGGCGCCTGAATTGCCAGGCCGATCTTTGCGGTTTTCAGGCCCCGGCCACTGACCTTCAGTTGCGCCCGGCCGGCGGTTCGGGCAGCCTGTACCAGTACCACCAGTTTTCCGTTGAAGGTTTGCATGGTGGGTAAATGAAAAGCTTCCAGTGATGTGGCATCTCCGTTACAGGCAGCCCGGTAACGGGCGGCACCGCTTACGCTGAATTGCAGTTGCTTTGCCGCCTGTGGACAGACACGGCCCGCTCTATCCACGATAGACACCGTTACAAAACTGATATCTTCACCATCTGCCTGGAGCAGGGTCCGGTCGGCTTCCAGCCGGATGGCATAGGGGCTGCCGGCAGTTTCCATCGTCGTTTCAGCAGCCGGCCGGCCTTCCTTGTCCAGTGCCACGACCCTCAGGGTGCCGGGCTCATATTTGACATCCATCCACATCAGGCGATAGCGCTCCTGCGGACTACCCCCCTCCTGTTTTTTCCGGATGCCCATGCTTTTGCCATTAACGAACAGTTCGGCGCTGTCATAACTCGTATAGACAAAGACCGGTGTGGTCTGCCCTTCCCTGCCGGGCCAGGTCCAGTGCGGCAGCAGGTGCAGGGTTGGTTCCCGGGTATTCCAGCGGCTCCGATACAGGTAGAACCGGTCCTTCGGCAGGCCAGCCAGGTCATTGATCCCGAAATAGGAACTCCGCGAAGGCCATTGATCATCATAAGGTGTGGGTTCCCCCAGGTAGTCAAATCCGGTCCATACAAATTCTCCGATCACCCAGTCTTTATCATCCTGCCAGATAAAATCATCATCGGGCAGGTTCGACCAGGAACAGTATTCCAGATCATAAGAAGAACATTGCCGGTCTTCGTACTGTCGCTGTGCGGCTTTCACCACCGGGAATTTATATACCCCACGGGAACTCACTGTCGACGCCGTTTCTGAGCCCAGCAACAGGCCTTGTGGAAAAGTCTGGTAAGCCTCTTCATACAAGGGCAGGCGGTAGTTCAGACCCGGTATATCCAGTACGGCGCCAAAACCATATTTCATGGCATTCTGTACCTGATCCATTCCCACGGTTACCGGACGACCGGGATCCTCCCGGTGAAAAACATCCTGTATTTTCCGTGCCAGTTTGGCACCGTCATAGCCCCATTGATCCGGAACCTCATTGCCGGCGCTCCACATCACGATGCAGGGATGATTGCGGGTCGCACGGACCAGGTATTCCACATCCCGAACCATGTCTTTTTCAAAATAAAGATGGTAGCCATTTTTCACTTTGGGTTTGGCCCATTCATCAAAGCTTTCTGCCAGAAACATAAAACCCATTTCATCACAAAGCTCCAGTTGTTCCAGCGAAGGCATATTATGGGAACTCCGTATCGCATCACAGCCCATATCCTTTAAAATACGGAGCTGCCGGCGCAGGGCCGCCTTATTGACGGCAGCGCCCAGTGGTCCCAGGTCATGATGCAGACAAACCCCTTTGAATTTGCGGGTTTTGCCGTTGAGCTGAAAGCCCTGTGCTGCGGAATAACGGATCGACCGGATTCCGAAACGTGTCGTTACCTGGTCTTTTAAAACACCGTTCTGGTAAAAACTGGAAACGGCCTTATATAGTGTGGGCGTTTCCGGGCTCCAGAGCGCCGGGTCCCGAAGGGCCAGGTTTTGCTCGAACTGCTGCTGAAACAACTGGTCACTGGTGTCTGCCGCCACCCGATGATGGGCTGCATCAAATATCTCAGTGACAAGGGTGCCGCTGGACACCGTAATATTGGTGCGCACATTGATTTTGGCAAAACTGTCTGTGGCGATCGGTGTGCTGATCTGTACACCCCATTGATCGATACTTTCCTGATTCTTCAGGATCAGTGATACTTTCCGATACAGACCCGCACCCGGATACCAGCGCGAGGATTCACCGGGATTGTTCAGCCGGACCGCCAGCAAATTATTCTCCTTATTCCGGATCAGCTCCGTAATATCCAAATAGAAATAACTGTAACCATAATGCCAGCCGCCGGCCTTGCGGCCATTGACGAAGACTTCCGGATTGCTCATAGCACCTTCAAAAAGCAGCAGGGCGGTCATACCGGGCTTAAGCGCGGGCGTCCTGAAGTGGTTGCGGTACCAGCCTTCCCCGATATAGGGCAGGGCACCGGTCCGGCCCGTTTTTTCGGTGGCCCTGGTTTCCTGGTTCTGTTGAATGGCGACAACCTGCTGATCGATCTTCTTATCGAAGGGACCATAAATGGCCCAGTCATGCGGAATGGATACCGACTGCCAGTTGCGGTCATCAAAATCAGGCGCAGCCGCACCGGGTTGTGGCCCCCTGGCAAATCGCCATCCATCCTTGAGCAGGGTGACGGTTCTTGTCTGTGCGTACAGGGGGGCATTCCAGAGGCCGGTCAGCAGTAATCCGGCGCAATATATCCATCGAAATCTTTTCAATTTATTCCTTTTAGTAGGGTGTACTTAATCTATCGGTGCATAGCTTTGAAAGGGATGTTTTTTTTCATAATGATTCCAGATAAGCGATGCAATTTTTCGGGTCAGCACCTCGGCTTCATTGGTATCCGTCCAGCTCCGGTCCTGATTATTCTTGGTCAGTATACAAAACACAATATCGCCTCCGGGCGCATTGACCAGTACGACTTCCCCGCGGGCCGCATCCACCGAACCTGTTTTACAAATGGTGCTCACTGTAGCGGGTAGTTGGGAAAGGGATCGTTCATTATAGAACTGATTTTTCAGGTAACGGTACATTTTATCTGAATACCGGGCATCAATAATTTTGCCCTGCCGGATCAGGGTAAACAGCCGGGCCATTTCCCTTGGCGTGGTCTGTCCCCATCCATATTTTTCCCATATCGCCTGACGTCCTTCCGTGCGTGAGTTCACCCGGGTGTCATGGAGCCCCAGATTTTCCATAAGTTGATTGATTACCGCACCACCGCCACTGAGTTCCTGCAACCAGATGGAAGCCACATTATCACTGTACGTAAGCATTAATGAAATCATCGTAGACAAATCGGTCCTGGCGCTGTCCCGATAGAACTGCATCAGGCCGGATCCGCCGTATTCCCGGCTGGAATCGTAGACGAATTCCTGCGCCCGTTTGAAGGTCCCGGATTTGATCTTATGAAAGATACCGACGAGGATGGGTATCTTGACAATACTGGCGGTAGGAAATACTGTATCCGCATGAATCGCCACCACTTTATTCTTTTTAAGGTGATGCACATAGACGCCGATATCACCTTTAAAACCCGCTATCTCCTTTCTGATGGCCGCTTCGAGTGGGCGATCTGTTTTCTGTGCATAGGCACAAATAAAAAATAACAGTAAGGGTAAAAGCGCTAAGAATCGTTTCATAATATCTGTATTGATCCTTTCAAAGATAACGGCAATTACCTGCTTCATCAATAAAATGAATAAGTGATCAGGGCCGGAACCTTCCTTTGTCCGGGCGTCCCGCTGACCGGAATCAGCGGATTTCCTGACCATTGATCCGGACCTGTTTCAGTCCGATATTTCGAATCAGCGTTTTGTCCATCGCAGCATCCCGGGTGGCGGTAATATCGATGCGCTCAAAGGTAAAATCATGCAGGCTGTATTGTTCCGATTTTTTCACATTCCATACCGAGCCGCATTCCAGCATAATATTTTTAAACCGGATATGATGCGCATCCGTACGGCGCATTTCTTTCTCACCTTTCAGATCAAAGAACTGGGTCCAGGCATTGATGTCCAGCAGTACTTCCGCATCTCCCTTTATATTTTCCAGTGTAATATATTCATAGTGCTGCGGCGTATCCGGGCGCATCTTCAGCTGCAGCAGTCTTTTGGCACCGTTTAATTTTGCGTTTCTGAGAATGATATTGCGGTTATGAATGGATTCACTGCCGCAGGTAAGGGCGCTGTGACAGAACCCATATTCACAATCTTCGATTATAATATTATAATTACCCCCATTGGTGGTATCCTTATCAGCGAACGGTCCCTTGCCACCTTTCAGTGCAATGGCATCATCGTTAACCGACATATAACAGTTTTTGATCAGCACGTCTTTGCAGACATCCAGATCAATGGCATCTGAGCTGGGTGCTTTTACGGGTTCATAGGGCGCGTAGATATATAAATCCAGCAGTTTGAGGCGTTCACATTTATAATAGTGCGAAGTCCAGAAAGGTGAATTTATCAGGCTTATCCCGGAGATCTGGACGTCGCGGCTATGGGAGACAAATAACAGGCGGGGTCTTTGTTCATCCTTATTGGTACACTGTGGATTCCATTGCCGCCGCAGCCAGAAGGCTTTCCAGAACCGTAAACCGTTCCCATCCAGACACCCCGTACCAGATATGGTAAATCCATCCACGCCATCTGCATTGATCAGGGCGGCAAAATATTTCAGGGATTGTCCCTCAATCCGGGTAGGCATCACTTTATAGTCAGAAATATCATCGCTGCCCTTGATGCGGCTGCCTTCCGAAAGATACAGATGGGTACCGGGCTTGAAAAACAGCGACCCGCTCAGAAAACAGCCGGCTGGAATGACGATGACACCGCCACCCTGGGCAGCTGCCTGATCAATCACGGCCTGGATGCCGGCGGTCTGTACTTTCGTGCTGTCATTGACGACTCCGTAATCGGTAATGGTATAGGATTTTCCGAGCTGTTCCAGTCGGGTCGGCTGGATCTGGCGGAACCAATCGGAAATCGGTGTGCCGTCCGGAAAACTTTCCTGTGCCATCACCGGCGCCGGCAAGATCCATCCGATTGTCAGTATCAGCAATAAACTGCTTATTTTCTGCATCTGCATTTTTTTAATGTTTACAATAATCTGCATTGAAAGAACGTCGTGACGCCGGACCTTCTTACTGCAGGGGTGTCAGGGTAACAGGACCCAGCAACCCCGAGGAAAGCGGTTGCCAGCCCGCGGCATCAAATCGGCCATTTTTGGCGTTCTCAGGGCGCCGGGCAGCCATATTAATATTGTAAAAAATCTTCCAGTCAATTTTCTGACGATCCATATAAGCGATCCGGTTGGCCATCAGATTTGCTACCCTGATTTCAAGGATATTCTGGCTTTTGAATGCCGATGCAGGCAGCACCAGCTGGAAATTTGGACCGGTCAGGGTACCTACCGGCCGGCCGTTCAGGGTCAGATCAGCGGTCTCATGCACCCGGCCCAGGTCCAGGAGCCAAGCCCTTGCTTTGCCCGGCAGCCGAAACTTCAGGCTGTACTTCGCCAGTCCCGAAAAATTCCGGTATCCCGCATCGGGGAGTTCGGTCCAGGAACGCAGGGAAGACAGGGTTTGGGCTGCGGGCAGTCGGGGTCCGCCTTCCAGAAATTCCAGGCGCCAGTTGCCTTTCAGCGCCACCGCAGATCCGGCTGGGCGGCGATATGGGAAAGCCGCTGCCTGGACCGGGGTAGGAAAACTTTGCAGGATCAGAGAAGCAAAAGGCGGCAGCTGGACCAGGACCTCGGTCCCACCCTGCGCCGACCTGCGCATCCGGGCCAGCCCCTTGCGTCCATCCATGGGATCAAATGCTGCGACAGCAGCAGCGGCATCGCTTAGGGTAATCCAGGATTCAAAATGCCGCTGACTGCGGTTATTGATAAAATAGTTATGACCGCCATCCATGCTGCGGCGCAGGATATATACCGAATCTGCCAGCGCTTCCCGGCGGGCGCCGGCTGCCTGCATCAGGGCCTGCAGATCACTGCTCATAAATATATGACCTGCTCCCAGCGTTGCCCGGGCACCGCCGGCATCTGCTGTGAATTTTATCTGATCCAGGAGGGCGGTTAATTTTTTACGTTCCGGGTCCAGATCACTGAGACCAGGTACATCCCGGGGCAGTTGTTTATAGACCAGCAGTGTGGCGCCCTGTTGCACCAGTTGCATCATTTTTTCGAAGGAAGCCGCGGTAATCAGCTGATTGGCCGGCAGCATCAGGGCCCGGTACTTATTACCACCCGCCTGCAGGCGACCCGCTGCCAACTGAAACCCTTCAAGTTGGCGGTCGGAGAAAAAATCGAAACTGTAGCCCTTTTCACTCATGGCTTCCGCCAACTTTTCAAAATCGGTACCCACGAAATTTCTTTCCATACCATCAAAATGCTGCAGCAGCGCCTGCCCCGGCTGGCTGTAACGATCTATAATCGGATAATACAGCAGTATATCGTTATCCGGCTGGCCTTTCTGCAGGAAAGACTGTATCCGGGTAACGTATTGATTGAGGGCAGCAAAATGGGCCCACTGGGGATTCTCGGACTGAAAATGCACCGCAGCATAAAACAACCAGCCCGGCCATGGGGCCTGGCGCGGGGAATAAGCCGTCCCATGGTAAACAATATGGTTGACCCCGCCCAGAAAATACAGGTCCAATGCTTTTTTTACATCCCCCCAGGAAGAAAGAAAATGTTCATTCAGCCAGGTGGCGGATTCGGCAGCCACCAGTTTTTTACCCGATACATTGGCCGCAGAACTGGCAAACTTAAACCGTAATAATTCGGTGCCTTCGGTTTCCGGAATATCGACCACGCTATAAAGATCCAGGGTATTGGCTGGTGAACCATGGCTTTGATTGCGCAGGATCTTACCCTGGCGGGCGCCCCATTGTTTCCATTTGCGGGTAAAATGATCCAGCAATAACGCATCAATTACCGACCGGTAGTCGTACCGCACCCGGCTGTTACGCTCGGGATCGGCAGCACCAAACAAAGCCGGTAATTCCTGCCGGAGATCATAACCTTTTCGTTGTTCAAACTCCTGGAAGAACAGGGGCGTCCAGTCGGCTTCACCACGGGCATCATCTACTTCATAGGAATCATTGAAAAATCCCCGCAGATAACTGATATCATAACCCTTAAATGCCGTATCAAATTTCCGGAAATAATGGTCCGCTGCTTTGGCCGAAAAATGATCGATCGCATATCCTTCACCGCCTGGCCCTGCCCTTTCTACCATTTTCCCATGCAGGCCTTCAAAAATAGCATACAGGGTCCAGTCTCCACTTCCAGTAGGTGCGGTCCAGTTCAGTTGGCCGGCATCGCCTACTTTCTCCAGGAGATCCAGGGCCGGCTGACCGGGTTTTGAACTATAAGCCATCAGGGCGATCAGTGGCAGATTCCCCGGAAACTGTACCTGGTCCAGGGCCATGGTCTGCAGATCCCCGTTGGCATTAATGGGCTGTTTGATATCGGCCACCTGCAACCGTTTTTGATTGGCCGTGCGTACAAAACCTTCCCTTTCATAGCGGACAGGTTCGGGGAGCCCCTTACCCCCCGCTACCGTATAGGTTTTATGATAAACTGATTTACTGGCATCGGCATCCGTGACCCAGGGTCCCCCAAAAGGCCATCCGGTTGCGTTGGCCAGGTCCACGCCCAGGTCCAGCCGGCGACTCTCTTTCAGGGTGTGGGTAAAAAGTTCCATCCAGCGCGGGCTCAAAAAATCCACAAACTGCGCTTCCTGGCCTTTCACGCCATAAATAGGCGTGATTTCCACGCCCCCCAGACCGGCTTTCTGGTACTGCTCCAGGTTCCAGCTCAGGTCTTTTTCTGTAACCGCCGAACCTTCCCACCACCAACGGGTCCAGGGCCGGTTGTCCCGGGTTATTTCAGGCCAGGAGAGCTGTGCCTGTAACAGGCTGCCACTGAAAAACAGGCCCAGTAGCAAGCTGGTCATCCTTAGTTTTGTCTGCTTCGGTATATAATTCATTATCTATAGAATAAAATAAGGGTGGTAAAAAACTAGCGCAAGAGGCCTGGCACCGGGTCAGGGCATGTAAAATACCTCCTGCAGCGGCAGGGATACGGGAGAATGGTCCTCGTTGGTATCCATAATATCTGCCATATACGCCCACCAGCGCTGCATCACCGGTGCCGCCGGCAGGTCCTCCATCCGATAGCCATCGGCCAGTTTCAGTACGCCGAATAATTCCCCGGTTGCTTCTTCCAGAAAAATGCTGTAATCACTGATGCCATTCGAGTGAAGCAGATCAGTGAGTTCCGGCCAGATTTCATCATGTCTTTTCCGGTAATTGGCCTGCTGCCCTTTATGAAGTTTCATTTTAAATGCAATACGCTGCATGTACAATCGTTTAATGGGTGAAAAACTGACGGGAAAACAGGAAGAAACGCCCTGCTTTCACCGGTTTGCAATATAGAGCAGGCCTGTTATAAAAGCATCCTGAACTGTCCTGCGCATCAAAAAAAAGCCTGTGGCAACACCACAGGCTCAACATCTTTGTTTCCTGAACCCTATTCCGCATCAAAAGCTTCCTGCCAGGCCAGTACGCCGCCTTCCAGGTTGATGGTATTCTTGAAGCCCATAGTATCCAGGAACTGACAGGCAGCGGCGCTGCGCTTGCCACTGCGACAGTGAATGATCACTTCTTCCGCTTCCTTACCTTCCAGTGCACCCAGGTCCATCTGCTGGATATTGCCCAGCGGGATCAGGGTGCCGCCAATATTGTACTCTTCATATTCTGCCGGTTCCCGGCAATCAATCAGGTTAATTTTTTCGCCGCTGTCTAGTCTGGCTTTAAGTTCCTGAACAGTTATCGTTTCCATATTACTTTTTTTAAAACTAAAATTAAGGCATTATTCAATAACAGGCTCATCTGCACCGAGGCTGCTATCGGGGTTGGGCGGCCGGTTCACTGGCACCCGAACGGTACTGTCCTGCACGGGGGGTTGACTGCTGACCCAGATATCCATGACCTGGCCGGCCCTGATGCTGATCAGATGACCCTCGTCATCAAAACGCTGCGGGCTTTGCCGGTAGATATAGGCGGTAGCCGTATCCCGTACATCGCCATCCGGAATAATGGAAGCCAGAATGATGCCCTTGCTCTCCAGTAGCAATCGGGCTTCCGCCGTTGTCATACCGACCAAATCCGGAATGGCATAGGCGGTATTGCTGAGTTCAGAGCCTATAATCAAATCAACTTTACTTCCCATCCTGATTTTGGCGCCTGGTTGAATATTGCCACCGTTATAGAGCTGTTCCAGCACCGAATTTCTGGCAAAATCCGGTCGGTAACTGGTATCCCCCAATTTAAGACCGGCGTTCTCCAGTACCAGTAAGGCATTGCGGAAACTATAGCCGACGATATTGGGCATTTCCACCAGTGGGGGGACTGCCCGGTTATAGGTCAGGTACACTGTCCGACTGGACTTGACCACTTCCAGCTCATCGGGCACCTGCCGGATGACCTGCAGGGGCGCGAGCGTATCATAATATAGACTGTCCTGTAACTCCACATAAAAACCCGCATCACTCAGGATTTTCTGCGCTTCCGGCAGGGATTTTCCGGTAACGGCGGGCACCGTTTTCGCATCATTATGGTTGGTAAACCAGCCCAGACTGCTGACAATCGCCGCAAATATGCCTACGGCCAGTAAGATACCCACCAATATATTTACCCAAAGCGGGCGCTGCGTAATAAATTTGAACATCCTAGATTAAATATTAGATGCGGTAAACCTACATAAATTTTTCTTTAGCCGCTTTATTTCTGCGGGGCCTTATGAAAAATATAAGAATCGCCGGCAGTTCAGGATACCGGGCTACTCAAAGCAGGCCGCTACCAGCAGGCTGTAAAAATCCTTCAGGTTGCCGCCGGCAGCAGCCACCTGTTGGGGAATGATGCTGGCATCGCTTTGACCAGGAATGGTATTTACCTCAAGCATAAATGGAGATGCACTGGTTTCTTCATATATAAAATCAATGCGTATAACCCCCTTGCAATTAAATAACTCGTAGACTTTCTTGGCTGCTTCCCTCACTTTTTCTGCGATTGGTTCCGCCACTTCAGCCGGTGTTACTTCGGTAGATTTTCCTTCGTATTTTGCTTCAAAATCAAAAAATTCTTTTGAATCATGGGCTTTTACTTCGGTAAAGGGCAGCGTAATGATTTGTCCTTTGGAGCGGTAGACGCCGATGGTAAATTCCCGGCCCTCGATCATTTCCTCCACCAATACCTGACTATCCTCCCGAAATGCTTTTTCTATAGCACCCTGAAGTTCATCAGCTTGCATTACCTTACTCATACCTATACTTGAGCCGCCGTTATTGGGCTTTACAAATAAGGGCAGCCGTAATTGCTCCAGTATTTTGCCGGCGGGTAAAGGACTGTGATCGAAAAGCAGCAGGGACCGGGCTACGGAAACCCCGCCTTTTGCCGCCACACCGGTCGCATAGCTTTTATTGAAAGTAATGGCAGAACAGGCGGCACTGCAGCCGGTATAGGGCAGTCCCAGCATATCAAAATAACCCTGCAGTTTGCCGTCTTCACCCGGGGTTCCATGCATGGCGATCAGTGCCGCATCAAAATGCTGTCGCTGTCCGTTCAGGAGGATGGAAAAATCATTACGGTCCACCGGACTACGCCGGCCCTGTTCGTCTTCATAGAACCAGCCATCCCTGCTGATATCGATCAGGTAGGGCTGGAATTTCTCGCGGTCGATATGATTGAAAATCGTACGGGCACTTTTGTATGAGATAACGGCTTCGCCCGAATAACCTCCGGTTACAATTGCAATTTGCTTTTTCATCTGCGCTTCGGTTCCGGTAAGAATCCGGATTTTAGTTAAACTTTAATTGAAGTAAAATCAATTTAATATATTAACAATCAATGTCTGATTTCTATTAAATTGTCATTCCGGATCATTTTCGGCGGTCAGTGCTTAGAGGTGCAGTTTCTCCTTCTTTGCCATTAATTCGTCCACGGTTTCCTGGTACATTTCATCGGGTACACAGCAGTCTACCGGACAAACCGAAGCGCATTGCGGTTCCTCATGGAAGCCCTGGCATTCCGTGCATTTATCGGGTACAATATAATAGGTATCCACTGAGAGCGGTTCGTTCTTATGATGGGCATCGACCACCTGGCCGTCAAATAGTTTAAATTCTCCGTTGGCGGAAGTGCCGTCTGATATGGTCCATTCTACCCCACCTTCATAAATGGCATTATTGGGACATTCCGGTTCACAAGCCCCGCAGTTAATACATTCATCAGTAATTTTTATCGCCATAGCCTATTGATTAAAAATTTATTTTACTAGTAGATTCAATATTGCAAAAGTACTGATTGAAGGCGATATAAGCATTCTGCGATGCAGGCTCTTCCAAAGAAATGTTTGGCAGATTGCCCCTTTGCTTTAATTTTTGCACTCAGAAATTATGGATATGGACCTAAAGACAAGACAGGCACTGCTGCTGCAGTTGGGGGACTACCTCAGGACCAACGGGCCGGAATGGCAGACCGTCAAAGAAAACGCCAGCATCAAAAACCCCTGGTTCTTACCGGAATTTATCGACCTGGCCGTAAGCGGTATACTGGATCATTTCCTGGTACCTGAAAAACTGGAACAATGGCTGCAGCAATACCCCCGTATTGGCAGGCCGGAAACTGCCGCAAAGCAGGTCGGCATCGTCATGGCCGGAAATATCCCACTGGTGGGTTTCCATGATTTTCTCTGTGTGCTGCTCAGCGGACACCAGACCTGGATTAAAACCTCTTCCAAAGACGAGGTACTGCTTCCCCATCTGGTTGCCAAACTGACAGCCTGGGCACCTGAACTCTCCCAACAGCTTCAATTCGCAGAACTGTTGAAAAACTGTGATGCTTATATCGCGACCGGCAGCAACAGCAGTGCCGGTCATTTTGAATATTATTTCAGAAACCATCCCCATATTATCCGGAAGAACCGGACCTCGGTGGCTGTATTGGACGGCCAGGAATCCGAAAAAGAACTCGCGGCACTGGCCGATGATGTCTACCAGTATTTCGGATTGGGCTGCCGCAATATTACCAAGATCTATGTGCCGGAAGCCTATGATTTTATTCCCCTGTTAACCGCCTTCAATAAGTACAATTACCTGGCAGATCACCATAAATACAAAAACAACTACGATTACAACCTGGCATTGCATATCCTGAACCATAAGCAGTATATGAGTAATCCTTCGCTGATCCTGGTGGAAGAGCCGGCGATTTTCTCACCAGTCAGTCAATTGCATTATACTTATTATACAGACAGGCCGGCATTGATAGCTGAGTTGAAGAACCGGAGCGATATCCAGTGTATGGCAGGCCGGGATCTGCTGCCCTTCGGGAAGGCCCAGCAGCCGGAACTCAACGATTATGCGGATGGTGTGGATACCATGCGATGGCTGGAGCTCCTGGATAGTGAATCCGGACAAAGTCAAAAGGCCGTTACTGCTGATTAACATATATTTAAACAGGGGAAGCGCATCGAATACAAATAATTGCCATCTAATCCATTAGGAGAAGTACGAAAGTCTTAGTAAAACTTTGTTAAACTAAATTCCCGGTCATACAAAACAGGCAGACAATTTGTTACTTTGTAGTCCTCGGGTACAATATTTGACATAGAAATAGGATAACGCAATAAAATAAAAGACAAGAATATGAAAGTGAAACAGTTGATACTGGTCGTTGTAATCAGTTTGCTATCTGCTTTTGCAGGCGTATATATATACGGTAAGTTTTTCCGTAGTCCGTCTGCCAGTTTTGGTGCACCGGTGGACGGTAAAATGCCGGTCAATTATGCCAGTTATTTAGAAAACAAAGGCAATGGCGCCGAGCCTACCGATTTTACTAAAGCGTCTCAGACAGCGATTCCTGCAGTCGTCCATATCAAGACCAAAATCCCTGCGAAAAAAGTGACCAATGACCTGCCGAACAGCCGCAGCCGTGGTTATGATCCGTTTGAAGATTTTTTCGGTGATTTTTTTGGCGGCGGCTATGGTCCCCAGATTATACCGGAACAGCGGGCTTCGGGTAGTGGCGTAATTATCAGCCAGGACGGTTATATCGTGACCAATAACCACGTTGTTACCGATCGTAACGGCAAGGATGTGGCACCTGAAATTAAAGTCACCCTGAACGAGGGTCGTAAGACTTATACCGCCAAGGTAGTAGGCCGGGATCCCAGTACCGATCTGGCGGTGCTGAAAATCGAAGCAGAAAAGCTGCCTTATATGATTTATGGCAATTCTGATAATGTGCAACTGGGTCAGTGGGTACTGGCCGTAGGCTATCCTTTTAATCTGGAAGCTACCGTAACCGCAGGTATTATCAGTGCCAAAGGTCGTAGTATCGGTATTAATGCCCAGCAAAGTGAATCTCCCGTTGAATCCTTTATACAAACTGATGCGGCGGTTAACTCCGGAAACAGCGGTGGTGCCTTGATCAATACCAATGGTGAGCTGATCGGCATTAACTCAGCCATTCTGGCACCAGGCGGCACTTATGCCGGTTACTCTTTCGCCATTCCGGTGAATATTGTTAAAAAAATTGTCAATGATATCGTCAAATACGGGGACGTAAAAAGAGGTTATCTCGGCGTTACCTATTCCTCATTGCCTTCACAGAATGAACAATATCTCAGAAGGGCAGGCATCCAGGACGGTGTATATGTATTGGGCGTTGACCCCTCCGGTGGTGCCGCCAAATCGGGCATCAAGAAAGGTGATATCATCACCAAGGTCAACGGCAGATCTATCATTTCAGGTCTGGAAATCAGCGGCGCTATCGCCAGTGCGAAACCCGGCGATAAAGTGGAACTAACCTATGTCCGCAGTGGTAAGGAAAGCACCACCGATGTCACCTTATCTGCACAATCCAAAATGGTAACGATTAGTTCCGCTGAAGCCATTGGCGACCAGCTGGGAGTGGATCTGAAGAACCTGGACAGCAAAAGGGCAGAGCAGTACCGGATCAACGGCGGTGTGGAAGTAACCAATATCCGTGACAACGGGCCATTGAAACGTACCCGGATGGAAAAAGGCTTTATCATCACCTCGGTAAATGGTATGGCCATCAAGAATGTTGATGAACTCGCTAAAGCACTGGGCACTGTCAACAGCAGCACTTTGGTCCTGGAAGGAATTTACCCGGGATACAGTGGTCGGTATTCCTATGAGATTAATCTCAACGGTACCGATGGCGAAACCTTTTAATCAATAGGTCTGTATATATCGAAGCCGGTTTCTTTCGAAGCCGGCTTTTTTACATTTACAGGTGTTTGCTGATCAACGGAAATACCGTTAATTTGCTTTCTGTGCCATAAGAAAAATAACTGATATGAATAAATACGCTATCACCATGCTAACGCTGATGGTATGCCTCGGGCTACAACCGGCCCTGGGCCAGGATCTAATAACCGAACCACATGGGCAACCTTATCTCAGCAAATTCTGGGGCGGCCTCAGAGGTGGCTATTTGTTGAAAAATCAATCCTTATCAAAAGATCCCTATTATTATCTGGGCAGTGGTTTTTTTGCCGAAGCAACAGGCGGTTGGCGCCAGCAGTCTTTTGGCTGGGACCTTGCCCTGGGGCATCTGAACATTCAACGAAAGCCGGCCAGAACCGCCAACAACAGCCTCTCGGTCACCCAGACCCTGAACGGCAGCCCTGCTGCGGCTGCTTATTTTGAAACCGCCTTGAAATCAGGCGCTACTAACGGTGACTATTTTATCATTGCCGGCAATGCTGATCCGATAGTGCTGTCCAAGAACCTCTCCGGCATCTATGCTTTGACCGGACCCCGTTTCTGGATTGGGAAGAACAAACTGCAGGGATCTGTTTTTATTCAAGGTGGCATCATAAGCCGAAAATTTGGCTATTACCTGCTGAGCAGCAGCGGTGCTGCCACCAATAGTTTCACCTATCCCGCTGCACCGCTTTCAACGGATCCGAAAGAGCCCGAACCCGTAAAAACAACAGCCACGGTTACAGCACCGGTGATTAATTATCAGCAATACGGCTATACGGAAGCCCTGGGCAGTACGCTGACGGATGCAGACCGGAGCAGCGGCCAGGGTTTTACAGAGAAATCGTCCATTCAGTTTCTGGCCCGGGCCGGTGCAAATCTGGAATATTTTATCAGTCCGAAAGTTTCACTGAGCGCCGGTGTGGATTATTTCTATCTGCCGTCCCCACAGATGCAAACCGCCCAGAATGCCAGCGGACGCCTGTCTTATTACACCACGCCGCCGGGAGAAAGTTCAGTGGCTGTTGATGCTTTTTCCTTCTCCTCCCAACAGTCAGGAAAATCCAATCTGGGATTTCTGGGTGCAGCCCTGGGCATCAAATTTTGGTTTGGCAACCAAAAAGCCCGTTCGGTGGCTAAAGACCCCGAACCACCTGCCGCCTATAAAAATCTGATGGTAGTGGTCATGGACAAACCTACAGGGAAACCCCTGGATGGCGTCACGGTGAAAATCATGCGTCAGGGTGATCGAAATTATACCGAAGCCCTGACCGATGAAAGCGGAAGTATTCCGCTGATCCGGGATATTGACCGGGGCATCTATACCATAACAGGCACCAAGAACGGCGTGGCAACTACAGCGGCATCCATTACCATCGATGAATTTACCGGTAAAAACAAAACCATACACAAGGAATTGATCCACAATGACCTTCGTTTTAGTCTGGCAGGCAGGACCGTAACTAAAAACGCCCAAAGTCCGCTCCCCTTCATTCAGACCTCGCTGACCAATGAAGACCTGGGTGTGGCCCGGCAGCAAAGCTCCGATTCCGTCGGTCATTTCAACTATCAACTGGAACATAATACCGACTATAATGTTTTTGCCCAGCATAAGGGATATTTCTCCAATAAGGAAAAAGTCAGCACCCGCGGACTGAACCGCAGCGAGGTCATCTATGTCAACCTGGAACTGGAAGTAGTGGAACTAAAACAAGGCAATTCCATCATAGTAAAAGATATCTATTATGATTATGACAAATGGGATATCCGACCGGATGCGGCAAGGGTTCTGGATAACCTGGTACAAAACCTCAAAGACAATCCCGGTATCCGCATCGAACTGTCTTCCTATACGGATAGCCGGGGTAGTGATGCCTATAACATGACGCTCTCCCAACGAAGAGCCGATGCAGCAGTTCAATACCTGGTAAGCCGGGGCATTACAGCAGATCGACTGGAAGCAAAAGGTTACGGTGAAACCAAACTGTTGAACGAATGCAGTAATGGCGTAAATTGTTCAGAAACGCAGCACCAAAAGAACCGCCGTACAGAAATGAAAGTACTGGAATAATCCAGAACGAATCCAATGGGTGGCAACTAAGGAACAGGCGCTTTTACAAAAGACATTTAATTTTACAGCTGCTGGAAATCCTTCGACAGGTTAAGGACATCCTACCGGGCGGCTTTTTTGGAATGCCCAGGCTTTTTGAAGGCGTAAGTACATCTTGAAGGCGTAAGTACATCAAGACCCGCAATTCTAGTTCCCTTTTCAAAGATGGTGTACAAACTGCCCCACAACGGTAGCAATACGCAACTATCTGCGAAGTCCGAAGCCCAGCCCATCAGCTTTGATGAGGGTGGGTAGTTCACAGGGGAGCCCGGAACAATAAGTATTTGCAGGAACCGCGTAGTATTTTCTGATCTCAGCCTCAGCTATTCTGGTATTTTTCAGAGAAGGGCATAAATTGTTTGAAAGTATCGCCCCGCAATCCAATTCGTAATGTTTCCAGAGGAATGACATCATCCGGGGCGATATTGCCCAGATTGACATTGGCGCCCAGCAATCCGATAAACCAGGCCTGCTGGGACTTATTCGGAGCTTCCCAAAGTATCTTCTCCTGGGGCACACTTTTTAATATTTTACCCACCAGCGCCGAGTGCGCATTGCCGTTCGGACGGTAAATCCCAACCGTACCACTTTCCCTGGCTTCGGCAATGACCTTCCAGGCGCCACATTCAAGCTCCTTGTTCATCATCGAAATCCACAGGTTCGGCCGTATCATGATACCGGCTTCCTTGGAACCTACTTCAGAAAGCACCGTGAATTCCTTTGAAAGTTCCTGAATATACTGACATTTCTCGTCATGGGGCATTTGCAGACTACCATCAGACACTTCCACGAACTCCATTTTAAACTTGTTGACCAACCGGCGGTAATCGTCAAAAAGCCCCCTTACTATAAACGCTTCAAATAGTGTTCCGCCAAAATAAGTTTTGATACCCGCCTGATGATAGATATCCAGTTTCTCGCTAAGGCCATTGGCTACCAGCGAAGTGCCAAATCCCAATTTTACTACATCGGTGTAACTACATGCCACATTCACGAGGTCCTCTGCCTGTCGCAAACTAAGTCCTTTATCCATCACCATGGTAATGCCACTTTCCCGTGGCTTTTCACTTCGTTCCGGTAATCCGGGCAGTTCAAAGTTCCGCATTAGCTCTCTCTGTGTTTAAATTTGAAATCCAGGGACTGGAAGACAAGATGGCGATAATTTCCGGATGAGTTCGCAATAAGATTCATCGTATTTTGCCCGATTCCTGGCTGTACCACTCGGTTTTTTGGTATCGACATCGGATGCAATATTACATCATTATCCTATTTTTTCAAATTGTAAATCTCCCGGTAATCTGAATACAGGGCATGGTTCCATCCTGGCGATCTATGAGAATAAGCAGATTCGGCGATGGTCTTCACTCTTAAAATATAGATAACCTGAAGAATCAGCCCGCTACAGCAGCCCCTGAAATTGCGTTGAACGGAATCTGATGATCATAACAATAATAAAAAGTTTAACTTGGGCAGCATCCGTAATAATGTGCAGATGAAATACAAATACAAGCAACGCTCCCGGTATCTGTTGCTGTTCATAGCGGGGACCCTATCGCTATGGACCTCCGGACAGGTCCGACCGGATCAGATACATTTTACCAGACAGGCAGTCCGTCGCTTCATCTTCGATGAACAGCATCTTATTCCGCTGGCGAATATCCAACCCGCGTCCATTATCGGGATTGATGCCATGCATCCGGCAACGCATCGTTTAGAAAGGAAAGCTGAACTGTCGGTTCAGACAGGACAACTGGTCCTGCATACCAGGGATAGTTCAGCGACGGATATCTGGCTGGGTGGCTTCAATCCTTTTGCCACCTATATACTAGATGTAGAAGAGCCAACCGGTGACGGTGCCATGGGTATCCTGTTTACGGATGACGCTGCCAGCACCCAGTTTTCGATAGTATTACGTTACCAACAGGGGCAGCTGCTTGATGTCCTGCAACAGGTCACCCGGCCTGGCCAGCCGGATCAGGCAAGTTCTATTCTAACCTCACGGCCGGCAAACAAAACGCTGAAAGGAAAAATTTTTATTCAGTTACTGGGCAGCGGACTAACAGTCTATCTCCAAAATGAAAGCCTGCCTTATCCCGTGGCACAATCTGATTTTTCCCAACTGATCGACCTGCGACAGAAAAGTTACCTGTCCCGTTTTAAAACAAAACTGTTATTTGTGTCGGGTCCAGGCACCGTAAAATTGAACAACGCATCCATTGCATTGAGTAGTGGAATAGGCCTGGCGGATATCAGAGCACTTACCTATGAAGACGGCACACCGCTATTGGATCAGGGCCGCGTATGGTATACGATGTCCATAAGGGGCCGGGCCCTCCCCCATCACCTGCAGGGTATATTCAGCATGCATCCGACAATATTTGATCTCCGCTTTGAAGGCATCGTTGTATTTGACCGCGGCGATGGTCTGTTGCGCAATGAAATTGCCTCGCATATTTTCTTCGACCGCCGGGACAGTATCTGGCGGGGGATCACTACGGGCTTCAGCAGTTTTGCCAGCCCGAAAATGCCGAAGGAGCTACTGGCTATAGAAAGTAAAACGGATCCCCGATTTGGATTTTCTGTCATGAGGGCAAGACCTTTCGGTATTACAGGAGATATCGAGGACCCGCATATTCTGTACGATAGCCAGGCCCGCAAATGGCGCCTTCTGGCCTGCGAAAATATCGATGGCTATAAGGCAGTGCTGATGGAATCTTCCGTCTGGAATAAGGGATACCGTCGTATTGCAGGCCCCGGACAACATAATGCTACCGGTACTTCCATTCAACGTATTGCAGGGGTGCCCTATTGTTTTTCGGGCAGCGACGAACGAAAAATTTTCATATACAGCTATCCCGATCTCAAAGAAGTCGGGCAGCTACAGATGGACCTTCCTCCCTGGGACAGTCGTTCGGGTACCCGGGTCTGGCCCAATATTATTGAATTACCGACCGGCTATCCTTTTCGTTATCTGGCGCTGATGATGGATCGGTTCAATTATCCGGGACTACAGGGACCGAACTGGACTTACGGTGCCCTGTACCTGTACCATGGAAATATTGATTGAAAATACGCAGCCAGCAGCTCCGAATGAATGAAGCCGCTTTAATTTAAGTTCAACCTAATTTTTTGGATCAGATGCCTTATCCCGCCTTTCTGAACGATCCCGGTTCTGGAAATGGTACGCGACAGCCCGCCCCTGCCAGAGGGGACTACTATTGTCACCGAAAATTAAAAATGCAGCTGGTTATATTTCATTAATCCAGGACAGTGAAGGCACCCCGAATTGGCCTTTATGCAGAACGGTAGGTTGAAAATTTGTGTTCCAGTCGACGCAGCCATTTTTGCCGCTTCTTGTCAGTGACAAATTTGACCATCGACAGATTCATCCATTTCAGGTTGCGGTAACCCATTTTCCAGAAAGTGCCGGTCAGTACTGCCTTTTTCACCGCATTACCAAATAAAAAACGGTACATCAGTCGGGGACTGTTCATCGTCGTAATCAGGGTAATCCGCTTCATTCCTTTAAACAGCGGGATCATGCGACGGCCATCGGGGCTGTGTTCATAAGCCACTCCCGGGAAAATGACTCTATCAATAAAGCCTTTGGTAAGTGCCGGCATCAATTCCCACCAGACCGGAAAGATCAGAACCAGGTGCTCCGCTTTGTTCAGGCGTTCTTTATAAGCTATCACCTGGGGGTCCACAGGCTTCTGCGCCTTAAATGCTTTCAGATCGCGACTGGTCATTACCGGATTGAAGCCGTCCCGATCCAGGTGTATCAGGTCCATGGGTTGATCGGTTCTGGTCAGCCCGCTGCTAACTGCCTGCAGGATGGCATGGCAAAAGCTGTCTTCATAGGGATGATTAAACACAATTACCGTTCTCATTTTCTGACGTTTTGTTGTAAAACAAAATTGAGAACCGAATTATCCATGGACGATAACTTTTGTTAATTAATTTGAAAAGCAGCAGTACTATCCTGTGGAGCATCCATGAGAAGAGGATAAATATAACGGGACGGAAAGATAATGCTATCGACGGTTTCTTATTCTGCTCAGCGAAACTGCCGTAATCCCCAGATAGGACGCGATATAATGCTGTGGAACCCGTTGAAGAATCTCCGGGTGCTGCGCAATCAGTTCCTTATAGCGCTGCTCCGGCTTATCCTTGATACGGGAAAGAAACAGTTTCTGATAAAAAAACAATCGTTCCAGGATCTGTTGCTCCACCATTGTTTTAAGTATCGGGGACGCTTCCAGTATTCCCATAAAATCCGATTTACTGACACGCAGGATATTGCAGGTCTCGATGGTTTCAATATGGTACATTCCCGGCTGGCCGGTCATAAAACTTTCAATAGAAGATACGCCCTGTCCTTCGAAAAAAAACTGAAAAGTGACGTCCCGTCCATCATGATTGAACCAGGCCCGCAAACAACCTTTTTCGACAAAAAAAGCAGTACGGGAAACAGCCCCTTCCTGTAATAACAGTGTTCGGGGTGCGACGGTTTCCGGCTGGAATAAATGCCGGTATTTTTTCCATTCTTCCGCAATATCTGTTTCTGATCCGATCATCGTTTACATTTTTTCAAATTGGGGCCGCTGCGTATAAGGTTCTACAAATATCCGGTATAATGGGTTTAACAGCGTCTTTTGTCTTGCGGGCCTCCGATTTCAGAAAAAATCCGGCCAGCCATCCTAACGAACTTGAAGTTTATTTATCTTACCGGCTCAATTCAGGTAAGTTATGGAACATTGGGAGCTGCTGTTTTTCTTTTTGGGTATTGCATTTGTATATGCGTCTGTGGGATTTGGAGGAGGTTCCAGTTACCTGGCGCTTCTGGCATTATATGGCCTACCTTTCAAGGAACTGCGGTTAATCGCTTTGCTTTGCAATATTATCGTCGTTACGGGAGGGGTTTATATCTATTTTAAAAACAGACAGGTCGACCTGAAAAAGATCGTTCCTTTTGTATTATTGAGCATCCCCCTGGCCTATCTCGGCGCTATTGTCCGCATCAGTCAGGCTTTGTTTTTTGTCATCCTGGGTTGCAGCCTGGTGGTTGCCGCGATCCTGCTTTGGATTCGAACCGACAGTAAAATGCCGACTCAAAACGAAACCTATACCAAAAATTCTTTCATTAAAAACGGCGCCCTTGGTGGTGCTATCGGCTTTTTATCCGGATTGGTAGGCATTGGCGGTGGCATCTTTCTTTCTCCATTGCTCAATCTTATGAAATGGGATACCGCAAAAAAAATTGCGGCAACCGCTAGTGTTTTTATCCTGGTCAATTCCCTTTCGGGCATTGCAGGCCAATTGAGTCAACCACCGGAGAATTTGAATCTTCAAAGGATTTTGCTGCTTTGTCTGGCAGTTCTGGCAGGCGGGCAGTTGGGTTCCAGAACCGCGATTAAATTTAATCCGCTGGTGATAAAAAGGATGACTGCCCTATTGGTCTTCTTGGCGGGGGTTAATGTACTGATCAAACATTTACCGGCTTTACTATAATAACTGGTGGCCCATAGGATACATGGTTTCAATAATCAAATATCCTTCTTCCTGTAAAAGGCCGGAATATATGAACCGGGTTCGGACCTGATGGTCTTGATTCGTTAATTTTCGGCGGAATGGGCCTGGCAGGAGCCATATAGCATCCTGTCTAAATTCTCGTTGACCTGTCCAAAACTACAAAAACAACCCTTTTGGAGTTGCTTTTGTCTGTGAACCTTACTGGATTCGAACCAGTGACCTCTACCATGTCAAGGTAGCGCTCTAACCAACTGAGCTAAAGATTCGCGAGCGCAAATGTAGCACAAATCGACTAAAAATAGTAGAAATTATTCGGTCCCGGAATTTATGCGTTAGCCTCTAATCCGGTCATTCTGTTGCTAAAAGGCCAGCGAGAATAAGCCCTGCCATGTTTCCCCGAAACCGTCTGGCCACCCATCGCTCAAATTGGCCAATAGTATTTCTCCAAACTGCTTTTTTAGTTCATTAATACTTAAGTATATTTGGAAAGCAGATGCCAAATCCAAAGGTAGTAATATGCCTTATTACTTTAAAAATTTGACAGCTGAAAGAGTCTTTAAAATGGCTGCTGCTGATAGGAACCAGAGGATCGTATTGACTTTTGACCAAAACAGACGCAAAAAACTGAATAAAAGATGTGATCGATGGGCTGGTTCAAGTGGATTCCGAGGGCACTCACTCATTATAACAGTTTAATTTACAACTAATTGCTAAGTAAAACACCCTTTAAATCATAAATGATTACGTAGCAATATGAGCATAATGAGCAAAACCAAAGGTTTTTTTAACCATTGCTTCGAAGTAATTCAAAAACAAAGATTTCCTTCCTGGATAAACAATTGGACGCTGGCATTCTCTGTGATGTTTTTAGCCGGACTGCACGTTGCTAATTATTATCAGTATGTTCCGCCCTTATACCTTATCATTTCCTTGTTATTTTATGTTTTAAGCGGGCTAATCCTTTCTTTCCTCATTGTTTGGAGCTTACAATTATTCAGCTTTCTTCCGGCTGTTTTAAAAGTAGCCATTTTGTTCGCCCTCCTATGGATTTTCTATTATCTCCGCATACCAAAAGCCTATGGTGGTATATTAATGGTTGGGTTGATCTTATTTCCCATTTTGATTTTGTACGGATGCCACAGGTGGAGGAAAGCAGCTCATTCCCACGCGAAGAAGCGGCAAATTTTATTATGGATTTCTTTGGCCCTAGCCGCTTCAACAGCTTTGATTATTTCCGCCGTACTCTTTTTCAATTCCGGGGCAAGGAACGCTGAGGTTACCAATTACAAAATGACCGGGAACCTCCCCCCTCCGCTTGACCTGCCAAATCCGGCCACTAAGGGGACATACAAATCCGCCCATATGTATTACGGCAGTGGCACGGATAAACATCGTCCGGAGTTTGGAGCTGGCGTGAAAATTCGCACGAAGCCAGTCGATGCTTCTCGCATACTTACCTCCTGGACCGGAATTTCTGGAAAACTAAGAAGCCAGTATTTTGGCTTTGATCAGACGGCATTGCCGCTGAACGCCCAGGTATGGTATCCGGAAAACAAAATGGGACCGCTCCCTTTGGTGATGATTGTACACGGCAATCACCTGGCTCAACATGCCTCTGATGCCGGCTATACTTATCTGGGAGAGCTATTAGCCAGCAGGGGTTATTTAGTCGCCGCAATCGATGAAAATTTTTTAAACTCGTCATTTACAGATTTAGAAATTTTCGGTCAGCAGCTGAGCAATGAGAATGCCGCCAGGGCATGGATTTTATTGAAACATCTGCAACTTTTCCGCAACTGGAACAAGGATTCGTCTCACTTATTTTACCATAGGGTTGACATGGACAAGATAGCAATTATCGGGCATTCCAGAGGTGGTGAGGCTGTCGAACTTGCCGCGGTATTTAATAAGCTCAGCCGGTATCCCGATGATGCAAATGAGCTGTTCGATTTTAATTTCAACATTCAATCAGTAATCGCCATCGCCCCGGTAGATGGTCAATACAAACCTAGCGGGGAACTGATAAGACTTCGGGATGTGAATTATTTTGTTATACAGGGCGCACTCGATCTGGATATCCAGAGTTATGTAGGACTGGCTATGTATAAAAGGGTCGAGTTTTCAAAAGATTTTAAAGGTTTCAAAGCAGGTTTGTATATCAATAAGGCCAATCATGGCCAATTCAACAGTTCCTGGGGACGCAAGGACGAAATAAGCCCCGGAATCAACAGGTTTAATTTACACCAATTGATGAGCGGACCCAAACAGCGAATTATTTCCAGAGTATATATCAGTGCCTTTTTAGAAATCACATTAAACAAGAATGAAAAATACAAGCCGCTGTTTATGGATGAAAGGTATGGCAGAAACTGGCTTCCCCAAATGATTTACATGAATCAGTATGAACCGAGTGAGAAAACAGTGCTAGCAGATTTCGAAGAAGACGTGGATGTGCAGACTACAACCCTATCGGGTGGGCATATAACCAGCTCAGGACTGCAGGAATGGAAAGAACAGGAAAATGAGCTTATATGGGGGCAAGGGCTTAGCAAAGCAGTCTATCTTGCCTGGGATAGCACAGGGAAAGCGAAAAGCTGGTATTCCATCAGGATTGCTAATTCATCGACAAATCCAGCACCTAGGCATATATTGAGTTTTTCACTGGCTAACGGCCGAGAGAATTCCAAAGACAGGGAACAACTCATTGATTTTACAATTCAGTTAGAAGACGGCCAAGGTCAAAGAATTTCCTTTCCACTCAGCCGGTGCAGTTATTTGCAACCGCGAATCTCCAAAAACATAAGCAAGTTTCGAATCTTTAATAATTCACCCAATTCAGAGGCCATACCTGATTATTTCTATTTTGATTTAACCGGCTTAGCAAAGGCCAATCCCGCATTTCATATAAATGAATTAAAGCAAATTAAATTCCTGTTTGACAGAACAAAATCTGGTTCTATTGTCCTGGATGATATATTCTTAACAGCATGAACATTTTGGTAATTCAGGACTGTGTCCCGTCCTGAAAAAACCATACAGGTTTTTAAAATAATCCTGGATTTTATTTACAGGTTAAATTAGTGAGCAATCCATTCAAGATAGTTATCTTTTGAAATGACTTGAAAATCTATATCAGGATATGCGTCCGCAAAGGCAGCCGGTTCTTTCACTTTCCTATCGGGAGCGTATTTGAACTCAAAAGCAGCGAGATAGCCGTTTTTCGCCTCGATTAAGTCAACTTCCTGTTGATTGTAATTCCTCCAAAAATAGTACTGTGCGTTTTCTCTTTCATATGCATTTTTCTTTAACCTTTCAGAAATTAGGTAATTTTCCCACAACAATCCTGTATCGTTTCTAAGTGTCAGTAACCTAAAATCATTGATAATCGCATTTCTGATCCCATTATCATAAAAATACCATTTAGAAGATTTTGAAACTTCCTTCCGTAAATTAGTACTATAAGATCCGATCCGGTACAAAATAAATACCTTAGATAAAAGATCGAGATACTTTTCGACTGTGTTCTTGCTGATACCTAACTGGCGCGCGAGCTCGTTGTAGGAGACTTCAGCTCCGCATTGAAAAGCAATAAGCCGAAGCAGCTTAACAATCTTATCGGATTGCCTGATGCCATCATATGCAAGAATATCTTTTAATAAGTAGGATTGAACAAGTTGGAGTAAATAGGTTGATTTTTCCTGGTAAGCTGTCATGTGTATCAATTCAGGGTAGCTTCCAAATACCAGCCTTTCTTCAAGATTCTGCATTGTCTCGAGGGCATTTTCATGTGTTGAGATTTCGGCATACGATAAAGGATAAAGATAAAACTGAAGCGATCTTCCGGTTAATGGATCGCCAGTTTTGTTTGCCAAATCGAATGAAGATGATCCAGTGGCAATGATGGTAAGCTCAGGAATATGATCTATCATCAACTTTAGAATCTGCCCTATATCCGGAAGTACCTGTGCTTCATCTATGATTAGTAAGGTTGCCTTTCCTATAATCCGCCTGTAGTTCGCTACAGAACGATTTTTTAGGATTGCCTGAACATCGAAATCTTCAGCATTAAGCACTAGTACCTGACCTTCGTATTGCTGCTTAATTGTGTCGACCAGCACTGTCTTCCCTACCCGACGTGTTCCCATTATCAGAATAACCTTATTTTTACCTAATTGTCTCGTAACCAGCCCTTCAAGCTTTCTTTTTATTAGATTCATATAATAATCGTCATTTAATTGACTAAATTACTTAAAATTCAGTCAATTAACTGACCAAATTACTTGTTTTTTACTAAATAATTGATACACAAGGAGTAACCTTAATGAATATGCAAGTAAACACAGAATGATTGCGTGGTTGATGGCGTGGCCGTACAACGATGATTCTGTTTTAAACCCATTTTTGAAAAAATCAGTCTGGCCTATTGGAGGATTAATACAATCAATACAGGTTCGTCATCTGTCGGTCTAACAAAATTGAGGTATTATATAGGATCATTCATATGCTTGTAACGCAATGCTATTGATGTGCGTCGCTTCCTCCAATGTCCGCCATGAAATTCTGCATCCCAAGGTTTGGTCCTAAAGGACACAAAAAAACCCAATCTTACGATTGAGCTTCATTTGTGAACCCACTGGTACAAAACTCGAACTCTTTATTGGAAGATTTAAGGCGATTGAACCAATTGAAAGACACCTCTTATAAGTATGATCTAGATAAAAATAAAGTTAGCTCCGCTAAACCGAAAATTATCTTAAACACGGAAAAACGGAAATTGTAAAAAATGTCAATAAAGAAAGCTATACTAAAGTCTTCAACCAGCTTTATTACTACATAAAAAATGTCTTCTCAATCGAGCTATACTCAAATTTAAAGCCGGTTTGTTTTATTTTGTAATTGCTGACCCTAGAACCCTTTAACAACATCACGGACATTTCCCCCAAAAATAACCTTACCAGAAATGCTGGTACATTGGGCAAAAAACTCGTTTTTCCGAATGACCTTAGCAGGGCTTTAGAAAAATCATTCATCATAATGTGCTCGGAAGAAACAGCATTAAAAACCCCGCTGAGTTCATCTGTCTTCAAGATGAATTCATACAACCGGACTAAATCCCGGATGTCAATCCAGGGTAAGTATTGCCTGCCATTTCCTAAAGATGTATTGATGCCCAACTTCGCCAAAGGTGCTAATTTTTGATACATACCACCATCTCTCCCAAGGACAACGCCTTTTCTTAAAATCACGGTAGCAACACCCAAACTGTCAAATTGCAGTGCTGTTTTTTCCCATTTCCGGCAAACCGAAGCCAAAAAATCGCTGCCGTTATTGGATTTCTCTGTAAATATTTCATCCGTAGTAATCGCACCATAATAACCTACGGCAGAAGATGAAATGAAGATATCTATGCTAAAATTCCTTGTTTTAACATAGGTAAAAAGTAAATCTATTGCCTTGGTCCGGCTTTCGATTATTTCAACTTTCCTTTTTTCCGTCCAACGCTTTTCGGTAATGTTTGCGCCTGTTAGATTGATGATTTTCGAAACGCCCTCAAATGCTTTTTCGTCAATAAATCCTTTCTTTATATCCCATTCAAAATACCGAATGTTCTCCATGCTGCTGATTTTGTTCCTCCGTGTTAACACATTGACCATATAACCACAATTTACTAGGTGCTTTATCAATGCTTTTCCGACAAAACCTGTACCTCCGGCGATTAATATCTTTTTCATGAATTGATTTTTGAAAGCAGCTCCGGAAAGGCCTGTCTGAACCAGACCGTATAATGTGATGGATTATTTTTTATATCAGATAGAATTTCATCCGCATTCATCCACTTATAGTCCTGTACTTCATCTTTGTTTAAAACAGGACATTGGTCAGAATAACCAACAAAAACATAATCCAGCTCATGCTCTGTCAAATTGTTTTCAACCCGCTCATTGTATATAAATGAATAGACCAATCTTAAATCACATTTCAGTCCCATTTCATAGATTAACCGCTCCTCTGCACTTAAAGCAACAGTTTCTCCCCATTGCGGATGCGAACAACAGGTGTTCGTCCATAACCCTGCTCCGTGGTACTTGTGGCTTGCCCGCTGCTGCAAAAGAAGCTCTCCCTTATCATTAAATATAAATACCGAAAATGCCCGGTGAAGACGCCCTTGCTCGTGGGCCATCAATTTTTCCATTTCAGCAATGGCATTATCGTTTTCATCGACCAACACTACATTGTTTCTCTCCATTTTACTTTAATTAAAGCGTTATTGATTGTTTTCCTTGACGGCTTCTCCATATACTTTCAACGCTCTGTCTCTTGCGAAACTGTGTTCTACTATTTGTTGGGGGTAAGCATCTGTTCCAAATCCGGGAATCCATTTTTTGATATATTCCAACTTCTTATCAAACTTATCGGTTTGAACAGTTGGGTTAAACACCCTGAAATACGGTGCAGCATCACAACCCGAACCCGATGCCCATTGCCAGTTTCCATTGTTGACCGATAAATCGTAATCGTTCAGCTTTTGTGCAAAGTAGGCTTCACCCCAACGCCAATCTATCAGTAAATGTTTGCACAAAAAACTCGCTGCAATCATCCGTACCCGATTGTGCATAGATCCTGTTTGGTTCAATTGTCGCATTCCTGCATCGACAATCGGATAACCTGTTTTTCCCTCGCACCACTTTTCAAATTCCCATTCATTGTTTCGCCATTTGATGTTATCGTATTTCGATTTAAAAGATTGATTAACCACTTTAGGGAAATGATATAAGATCTGCATAAAAAACTCTCGCCAGATCAATTCATTCAGCCACGTTTGATTGTGGTTCCATGCAAAAGCTACACATTTACGAATACTAATGGTGCCAAATCGAAGAGCGATGCTCAATTCTGTTGTCCGTTGCATTGCAGGATAATCCCTGAATTTGTCGTATTCGTCAATGATTTTTGCATCTAATTTCGGCGGATCAAAAGTGATATCTGTTTTTTCAAAACCGAATTCATTCAACGAATGAATTTCGGCAAACCGCTGTCTGAAAAAATTAGTGCAATCAGGATTATACGACTTGTAATCTTTTTCTGTCAATAGCTCTTTCCATTTTTTTGAATACGGGGTATAAACCGTATAGGGTGTGCCGTCATTTTTCAATACATCGTTTTTATCAAAAATGACCTGGTCTTTGAATGCCTTAAAAGGAATGTTCTGTTCGTTGAAAAACTGGTAAATCTCCGTATCCCGTTTAATGGCTTGCGGTTCATAATCCCGATTGCAGAAAACGCCTTGAACAGCATATTTTTCGGAAAGCATTTTAAAAACATCCAAAGGATTTCCATAAAATGTATTCAATCTTGCGTTGAATGTCTTCAATCCGCTATTTATTGCCGAGAGTACCTGATGGATATAGTCAACCCTTCGGTCTTTTTTATCTTCTAATTTATTTAGGATGGTCTCATCAAAAATAAAAACCGGCAACACGGGTAATTCGGAAGCAAGTGCCTGATACAAACCCACATTGTCTTCCAAACGCAGATCTCTGCGAAACCAAAAAACGGAGACCCTACTTTTCATTCAAAAATGGATTATCGTTCCTGTCGTGCTTTACCCAGATCAGTTTAGAGGTATCATAACCAATCCCTTCTGCAATTCCCAAATAGTTTGCTTTAACCTCTTGGGGAACGTTCTTTGTTCTCGATAAAATCCATAAATACTTTAGGTTTTTTCCCGCAACCAGCGCATACTGGTAATTTTCGTCCAATGCGACCACATTGTAACCAGAATAAAAAGGACCGAAAAAACTTACTTTCAATTTTGCAACATTTTTATCTCCTCTGAACCTTGCTAAACCGTCCGCTTTTTTCCATTCTTGCTTATTATGATTATAGCCACTGTTCAAGACGATGACATTGCCATTTTCATTCAGACTGTATTGAGCGGAAACATTGTCCAAGTCTCTTTCAAAACGAGAATCAAAACGGGCAATTTCGTACCAAGTGCCTAAATACTCATCGACGTCAAAGTTTTTCACTGCTTTTGCCCTTTTGGGGATCGAGGCGCAGGAATGTAAAAGAGCAATTAACGCTATGGAAAAGGCCACTGTTAAAATTTTATTTTTTGCTTTCATCATCTATATGTTTAAACCGTTTAAAAAAATAAAGAACCAAAAGGAACTGCGTATATCCATAAACGGCATCCTCAATTGGTATCGTTAGTATCCGTATACCCAGAAAATCTCCCGGGTTGTAATTTACGATAGGTGTTTCGATACCAGTCCCCGTCAGCACGCCATTTACAGGAAAGAAACCTAACATCAATATCGTAAACACCGACGATGCTTTGCCTATCCAATCCGCCTTGGCAACAAAATGCAGATAGATCAGGGTTGTAATGGTAGCTGTGGCCGTGATCAGTGTATAGATCTTATCAAAGTGCAACAGAGCCATCACGGAACAGATAATGACGCTGACAAAAACGATCAGGTTATTTAAGCCGGATAGCCATTCCCAACTGAAAAACTTATCGAAACAGAAATAGGTAAATACACATGAAAACGGAATACAGATAAAAAAAAGCCATTCTTCAATTGGTAACCCAGCCAATGCTATTCCGAGCGTATAATCTGTGTTGAACCACCAAACACCTTTTGCCGTAAACCATACATCCCAAGCAATGAAGGGAATTGCCACAAGGATTGCAGACTTTATAAACGCACCAAAATGGCGGTTAAAAAGAATCCGCCTGTCAAAAGACGCGATGAAACAAATAATGACCGAAAAAAATAATACCAAGGAGTAAGTATATCCCATCATTTTTTCGCGGAATTAAAATACATTTTGAAATATTTGAAAGGCACATATAAAAACCCGAAACATTCGCCGTCTTCTTTTCCGATATGTTTGTGATGTTGTTTGTGTGCCCTGCGCAGTGCCAAAAAATAGGCACTTTGGGTCTGGGACAGAAATTTGATCCGTTGGTGGATAAAAATATCGTGCACAAAAAAATAAGCCATTCCGTAAAGCATAATGCCCAATCCGATATAAAACAGATAGTTGAAATTTTCAAGCGAACCGAAATACATCAAAGCAATCGTGGGTATAGCAAATATGACAAAGAAATAGTCGTTCTTTTCAAGAACGCCCTCATTGCTGTGGTCATGATGGTCTTTGTGCAAAACCCAAAGAAAACCGTGCATAACATATTTATGGATAATCCAGGTTGCCCCTTCCATCAATGTAAACGTGAGCAATACGATTAAAAAAGCCATATCAGTTTTTTATTGGGTTAAAAAGTTTCTCTAAAACGTGGTATCGGAAATCAAAGATGTACGCCAATTTCTTTTTCACAAAAAGTAGATGTGCCATCTTCCCCAAAAAGCCGAAAGGCAATTCATAATCTACCGTATCTTTCATCAGCACTCCGTCTTTATTGGGATAAATTCGTGAAAATGGCTCCAGTATTTATAAGGTCCTTTCTCCTGAAAATCAGTAAAGCTTTTATTTGATTCCACATGAGTAATTCTCGTTCTCCACTTCAACGGAACTTTCAGCAACGGCGAAACGATATAATCGATCACCATTCCTTCAGCAATCTGTTCGCTGTTATAATCCGACAGCACCGTAAAACCCATATCTTTGGGTGTGATCTTCGAAAGGTTCTTAGGAGAAGAGAAAAAATCCCACGCTGCTTCGATATCGCAATTCAATTGTTGCTCCCTGTATAACCGATGTTTCATAGTCTAGTCCTTTAAAAGCGTTCCTATATTTTTCTGCAAAATCTCCGACCTGATTTGGTGTCGATTTTCCTTAATAAATTTGGCATCCTCATTTATGTTTGATTTATATCCTAAAAAAGACGGAGCATTTTTTTGAACCGAAAGTCGGATAAACCTTAATTCCACATTTTCAGGTTCTTTTTTGATTGCCTGCTCGATGTTTTTCTTCCCTTCTTTAAACGTATTGAGTTTACTTATCGGACTAAAGACGTGATTTGCCCAGATAGTTTGTAAACCACCCAAATAAGCCAAATGAGTAGCTGAGTTATTCTTTGTTTCCGTCAATTCTGCCATCATCTTTTCGCACAACGCTTTGTCTGATACCAGTTTGTTGTAGTTAGCCCTTACTACATCCAAACCTGTTGCATTAAAACTCATAAGAAAGAATATGGCCGATATTAGTAAGCCAGGAATTTTGATCATAAAAACGCAGTTTTATATCTTACATAACTTTTGAACGCCACAAATGCCTTTTCAGAATTAGGAACCCGAATCCTGTTATTCAATATCTCTTTGGAGGATATTCTTTTTATTTTTTGGAACAAAGACAAATAGTACATGTAAGCTAAATACACCCCAAACATTGCGGAATTGGGTAGCTTCTTAATCCCGATTAAAGCCTCCTTAAATTCTTCCTCTATTTCCTTTTCAATCTGACTTTTCACACTATTATCAAATATGCACAAATCAATATTCGGGAAATAAGTCCTGCCCAAAATCTGATAATCATCTTTCAAATCCCTTAAAAAGTTTACTTTTTGAAAAGCTGACCCCAGTTTCATTGCATATGGTTTCAATTCTCTATATTTTTCCATATTCCCATCCGTAAAAACTTGCAGACACATCAGCCCGACTACTTCGGCTGAACCAAAAATATATTCTTCGTATCGTTCTGAATTGTAATCTATTTGTTGCAGATCCATCTCCATACTGTGTAAAAACTGTTCGATCAGGTCTTTGTCGATTTTGAACCGATTTACAGTTTCTTGGAACGATTGCAGAATAGGGTTGAGTGAAATCCCTTCATGCAGTGCATTGTCCGTTTCTATTTTTAATCGATTCAATAACTTCACTTTATCGTACCCGTGAAAACTGTCCACGATTTCATCTGCCAGTCTCACATATCCATATATCGCATAGATAGCGGAACGGATAGACGGTTTCAGCGCTAAAATTCCCAAGGAAAAACTCGTACTGTATTTTTGGGTTGTTATCTTGCTTACCGAGTAAGAAAGTTCGTCAAACAGCTGTTTCATCGTTCTTCTTGTCTAAGTTTGATTATTTCGTTCGCTACAATTTTGCCCGATATGATGGAAGGAGGAACTCCCGGGCCGGGAACGGTCAATTGACCCGTGTAGAATAAGTTTTTCAGCTTTTTATTTCTTATTTTAGGTTTTAGAACCGCAGTTTGACCGAGCGTATTTGCTAGTCCGTAAGCATTGCCACCATAGGCATTGTAATCTGAAACAAAATCGCTGGCACAATAGCTTCTTTTGTATTCTATCTTTGACCATAAATCGGTTATGCCTGTATGTTTTTCAATTCTTGAAAGCATTTCTATTAAATATTTCTCGCGAATGACCTCATCATCCTTTATCCCAATAGCCAAAGGCATCAAAAAAAATAGGTTTTCTTTGTCTTCAGGGGCAACGGCATCATCTGTTTTTGACGAACAACAGGCATAAAATAATGGTTTCTCGGGCCATTTTTTCTCGCCATAGATGCAATCAATATGTTCGTCTAAATCATTTTCAAAGAAAAGTGTATGATGCTTTAGGTTGGGAATAGCTTGATTGATACCTAAATAATAGATCAAACTTGATGGTGCAAATGTTCTGTTTTGCCAGTATGCTTCGGAATAATTTCTATATTCTTTATTTAAAAGTGTTTCTGTATGATGATAATCCGAAGAAGCAATTACAGTATCAAATTCATAGATCTCGTCATTGATGGTTAAAGAGGCTACCTTACTGTTGTGTGTATTAATGCTTTCAACTGTTTTGTTAAAATGAAAAACAGCACCTTGCTTCTCGGCTACTTTTTTCATCGCCAATACCAATTGATAAAAGCCGCCCTTCGGATAATGCGTTCCTAAGGCATAACCCCCATAGTTCATCAAACTATACAATGCAGGAATATTTTTTGGCGAAGCACCCAGAAAAATCACAGGAAACTCCATCAATGTTCTTAATTTTTCACTTTTGAAGTATTTAGCAACATAGGTTCTGAAGTTCGTCAGCAAATCCAATCTCAGTGCACTTTTAGTTATTTTAGGAGAAATGAATTCTGACCAATTATGGCAAGGCTTATTCACGAAATCCTGCATACCGACTTCATATTTGAATTTAGCCGATCGCATAAATTTTTCTAATTGTAATCCTGCACCCTTTTCGATTTGTTCGAACAAGATTTTTAATTCCTCTAAACTTTCAGGTACACTGATTTTCTCTTGTGAAAAAATCATTTCAAACTGTGGGTTTAATGAAATCAACTCAAAGAAATCAGAGATTTTGTAGCCGAAATCAGCAAAAAAACTTTCAATAATATCAGGCATCCAGTACCAACTTGGTCCCATATCAAATACGTAACCTTGTTGGGTAGAAAATTGCCTTGCTCTTCCACCTGGCTGCTCGTGTTTTTCAAATACGTGAACCTCATTTCCCGCTTTTGCCAAATAAGCTGTAGCAGACAATCCCGAAAAACCGGAACCGATAACGGCTATTTTTTTCTTCATCGCCTTTTATCTTTTAAAACTTCATTCAATAAATATTCTGGTTCAATATTTTTATCGTAGATCTGTTGATGAAAATCATTGAGTTTATTGAGCAACCGGATCAATTCCATTTTTTCGTTATGGGTTAAATCTCCTGTAACGATTTCAGTTGCTTTTCTGATTTTGTCCATTTGCTTTTCTAAAACCTGAATTCCCTTATTGCTTATTTTTAAAACTTTACTTCTTTTGTCGGTCTCAGAATCGGTTTGATTTACCCAACCTTGTGCAATCAACCGGTTGATAACTTGCATTCCGGCAGGTTTTTCATGTACATTCTTTTTTATCAAATCCATTTTAGTCATTTCGCCAAATGCTTTTAGATTAATGAGGTAGATAAAATCTTCCTGTGTTGAAAAATCCGATCCGAATATGGCGGACTTGGAATAACTCTTGGCATATCTGTTCATATGGACAATTAAAGTATTAATGACACTTTCTGCACTACGTCCCTTTTCTTTTCCATCCCAATTAGGTTCATTATTTTTTTCTTCACCTTTATAATTGGCAACTATCCATCTTTTAAAACCTTCGATATCATTAGGGTATGTTCTTCCTTGAAGAATATCTTCTTCAAATTCCTCAAGCAGATTGACAACATTTTTTAAAATATCATATTTCATATAATTATATTAGTTCACAAATATACTATATTCAACTTATTAAATGTATAAATTTATACTAAATTCTTTGCGGGTTTATTTTTAGCAATACAAGACTCTTGGTAAGGTCGGTAGTATATATATTATGAGGATGTAATTAGTGGATGAAACGGCAATAATGTATCATTCAATTTATTACCGAAAATTAGCTAATAATAAATATTGGAGGTGAATCTTATAGAAAGAAAAGAAATAAAAGCTTACCCAAAAACCATATGGACTGTTTAACAAATCAGGTAGAAATAAAACAATGGTTGGTTGTTGACAAAAGCGACTGGGTAACCACAAGTGAAGATACTCATACCAAAAAAAGCCAAAAGGTACCCTTTGGATTCAAATGGCGCCTTTTGGCTTTTGTTTGTGATCCCGCTGGGGCTCGAACCCAGGGCCCATACATTAAAAGTGTATTGCTCTACCAACTGAGCTACGGAATCTCCACCGACACCTTTTCAGGCATCTGTTTCCCGATTTGGGAGTGCAAAAATAGGGTTCTGCCTTTATTGTACCAAAATTTTTATCGCCAAATCCTGGGTTTTTAGTCCGGTAAACGTTCCATATGATATCCCAGCAATTTCAGCTTCTTAATGATGGTACCTAACTGGTTGTAGAGTTTGTCCTTTCTACGGGAATCGGTACCCAAATGAATGAGCAGAAATGCACCCGAGAGCCCTTTATCCGACTCAAATTCAAACAAATGATTCAGCAGCCAGCGACTACTGCGGTAATTCTTCATTCCCGGCCAGGTATAATCTGCGTTGGTACCCGTGCCAGGCGTAAAATTGATTACAACGGCACCTTCGGACCGGCACCATTCCACTGTCTTTTTATTATACCACTCATAGGGTGAAAGGTACCATCTTCCCGGCTTCTGACCGGTTACCTGGGAAAGTACCCCGATGGCCCGATTAAAATCGGTTCGGAACGAATCCCTGCTTACCAGCAGCGAATCCCTATTCGACCAGTCGGCATATAATAAATGTTTATCGGAATGCGAGCCGACATAATGCCCGTCCTGTACCATCTTTTGGATATAGGGTTGAAATTCGGGATTTCTGAGAAAATCACCCGTCAAAAAGAAATTCCCCTTTACTTTATACTGTTGGAGTGTTTGTAGCACTGTTGCCGCTCCATCAGCATATTCATGTGCTGAAAAAATCAGATAAACATTTTTGCTGGTTCCGCCCAGGCGGATCATTCCGCCTTCGGTATCATAAACAGTATCTTTTGGGACCGCTTCCTGCTGCAGTGCTGATAAATAATAACTCAGCGAAGCAGTGCCGTCCATCGTCGGCTCATTGGTGGCATAGTCCCCGAAATCATCATGATAAACAACCCGATCGGACTGAAAAGGCGCAAACTCATCCGGATGGTATAACTGTATGCCAATAAGTTTATTCCAGATACTTCCATACACCGGCCCGTCAACCAAACCACCCGGTATCTTATAACCATATAAATGGGTAAATGCCGAATGCGGATCCTTCGGTGCCGTTCCCGATGCGGGTAAATCGCAAATCATGGCAGTTCCCCAGGGATTACAGCCAAACAGCCAGTCCCTCAGGGCCGCTTCTTCCTTTATATATGTATTGTCTCCCGTAAGCTGCCGATATAAGTGCATCTGTGTCAGTATACCCACCACCAGATTATTGGAGCACCAGATAAATGGAACGCCATTTAAAAAAGGACTATTTCGCCCCCGGTTGACCACTCGTTGAATGCCCTGTCGCATAAAATCCAGGTATTCGTCTCGGTGCGCACTATCCAGCCGCGCCCCCCAGTAATGCCCCAGATTCACAAAAGGATACCACTGATAATGGCTGGCAGAATCTGCCCCCATCCAGGGCGTTACGGGTTCCTGCCTTGCGTACCGAATGGCAGATTGCAGGTATGCAGGATCACCCGTTAGCTGATATAGACTGAGTGCCGCCAGTTGCATATCATCGACATAATTATCTTCAGCATATATATAAGGCGATTTTACTGAAATCGTCTGTGTATTACCCGGATAGGCTTCCCCAAAAACAAAAGCATCGATGGCTTTCTGACGGAGGCTGCCGGCAAACTCCGGATAATAACCCTGCATCCTTATGGCACCCAAGGCAAATGCAGAGGCAAACTTCCCAGCCGAGGAAGCAACGCCCCGGGTACGGTTTTTATATTTTTCACCCTGGGATTGCCCACTGATAAAATATACCGGTCTTGCCAGTCCCTTACCCGGCGCATAGATAACGCTGTCTCTGGTCGGCAGGCGCATACCGGCATGATCCCGATCATCGGCGATCTGATTGTAATAATTCCCCTTTTCGGGATTCATCTTCACCAACCAGTCCAGGCCCCATTTGGCCTCATCCACTATATCAGGAACCTGATTGCCGCTGGGATTTCCCCAGGCGTCAAAAACATCATCGAATACCTGTGGCTGCTGCATATGGGCAAAAAGCATTTGGTAAGTAGCATTGGCCGAAGTCGGCAGGTACTGTAGATAATCCGAGGCATCATGCCAGCCCCCGGCAACATCCAGTCTGGTAGAATCCAGGGATTTATCCGGATGATAGACAATAAAACCGTCTTCCAGATGGCAACTATCCTTAAGAAACGGGTTGTATTTGCTCCGTTGTTGTCGCATATAATTCAGGATAAAATCGGCAGTACCATCATAAACATGATCATTAATGTCAAATACCGGGGATTTCAGGTCACCTGCCAGCAGATAATAAGTGCCGGCCCGGCTGAATTCCGTAAAATCCAGCCGCCAGCTGGCATGAAACGGTGCATAGGCCCCATAGGCCTTCATCCGTCCATTGCGGTAAACCGTTCGGTGGGTACGCGCATCTTTCAGTTCAAATGACTGGTAAAGCCGGTCAGACTTGCTGACCAGTACCGCGACTTTAACATCCTGAAGCGTATAGCCTAACTGGTTGATCCTGATCCATCCTTCCTGCGCTTTCAGGAAGCTGACATTCATTAAAAACAACAGAACAGGCAGATAATGTTTCATAACGCATCGTTTATTGAAGGTATTTGGCCGACCAAACCGGCAATTTCCTTAATACCATAGTGGCAAACATATTGTTTTTTACCTTTTTCTAAGTAGGTTTGTTGCCAACAAAAAAAGTGCATGGAGCAATACTATAAGGATAAGGTTGTGGTGGTTACCGGCGGAACCGACGGGATCGGACATGCCCTTGTAGATCGCCTACTGGCCCTGGGGGCCAAAGTCGCCACCTGCGGTCGTAACCATGACAAGCTTTATGCACTGCAAACGCAACATCCTTCCAGTCCTTTGCATACACTGGTAACAGATGTAAGCGTTCTGGCTGATTGTGAGCGGTTCATAGAAACAACCCTGAATGTCTTCGGTCGTATTGATATTTTGATCAATAATGCAGGCATCAGCATGCGCAGCCTGTTTAAAGACCTGGAACTGGAAGTCATTGAAAAAATTATGGGTATTAACTTTTTTGGGGCCGTTTACTGTACCAAGCTGGCGCTGCCGGCGCTGATCGCCAGCAAGGGGGCCATTGTCGGAATTTCTTCTATCGCCGGTTATCGGGGACTTCCGGGCCGGACCGGCTATTCTGCCAGTAAATTTGCGCTGCAGGGTTTTCTTGAATCCTTAAAAATTGAATTAGCCGATGATCAGGTTCACGTTATGTGGGTCTCTCCGGGCTTCACTGCTTCAGGGATTCGGGATCATGCCCTGAATGAAAAAGGCCGGCAGCAAAAAGAGAACCCCATGGATGAAGGCAAGATGATGTCGGCGGCGACCTGCGCAGAACACCTGCTGCGCGCCATTATGAAAAAGAAAAGAACCCTGGTATTGACCATGACGGGCAAAGAAACCGTCTTTTTGAACCGGTTCTTTCCGGCCCTGGCAGACAAACTGGTCCACAAATTTTATTTCAGAGACAAAAAACTGATCAAGTAGTAAGGGTCGACAGGAAAAAAAATCAATAAATTGCACCAATAATACGGCAGACTGGCATAAGATTCTAAATGAACTTTGTAACACTTACATCAGATATTGGACATAATGATTACCTGATCGGGGTAATAAAGGCCCAGCTGCTGCAAGCAAATGCCGAACTGCAATTAATTGATATTTCCCACAGCATCGCTCCTTTTAATTTTCCCCAGGCCTCATATGTCTGCCGGGGCGCCTTTAAAAACTTTCCGGAGTTCACCTACCATATCATCCTGGTCAATCTGTTCGACAAAAAGCCCAAGAACCTGCTCCTGGCATTTCACAAGAATCAGTACATTTTCTGTGCAGATAACGGTCTATTGAGTATGATCCTGGAAGAAAAGCCCGATATGGTAATGGGGCTGAAACTGGACAAAAATGCCACCAAGGATACTTTATATTGTACCAAAGTAATCGCCGATACCATTGCCCGCTTATGTGACGGGGTTTCAATTCAGAAGCTGGGCGTACCCGATATCAATTTCGTGGAGAAAAATCCCCTCCTGCCCCTCGAACATCCAAACTATCTGGAGGGTCAGATTATCTTTATCGACAATTTTGAAAATGTAGTGGTAAATATCACCCGCAGCCAATTCGAAGAACAACGGCGCGACCGGTCTTTCAAAATCGTGTTTCTGAGGGATGAAGTCATCAATAAGATCAGCGAATCCTACGCGGATGTACCACAGGGAGAAAAGCTGGCAATTTTCAACAGTGCCGATTACCTGGAAATTGCTGTTAACAAAGGCAATGCTGCCGGATTATTTGGCTTGCAGGGATATTCCGACAAAGCGAGTCACTCTTCTGTTATTATGCAGAACAAACTACTCTATCAGACCGTAAAGATATATTTTGATTAAGGGACTTGCCTTTATCAGGCTTACTGTAAACTATTAAAACGCGGCGGGCTTCAAACGCAGGCCCAGGGTCTCTTCCAGTCCGAAAACCAGGTTCATATTGTGTACGGCCTGACCGCTGGCACCCTTGAGCAAATTATCCAGCGCAGAATGGATGACCAGCTTGTTACCGGCTTTTTCCAAATGTAAGATCGCCTTATTGGTATTGACCACCTGTTTCAGGAATATCGGACTGCGACTCACCTGGGTAAAGGGATGGTCATTGTAAAAGGTTTCAAAAAGGGGAAAAACTTCTTCCAGACTAAGGTCACAGGAAACGGTTGAACTCACGAAGATGCCCCGGGTAAAATCTCCCCGCCAGGGCACAAAACTCAGTTCAAAATCACTGCCGGGTTGCAATTGATTCAGTGACTCCCCTATCTCGCCCAGATGCTGGTGCGTGAGGGTTTTATAAGCCTGGATATTATTGGCCCGCCAACTAAAATGGGAAGTCGCACTCAGTGACTGACCTGCGCCGGTACTGCCTGTAATTCCCGTGGTATAAATCTCTTTCAGCAGCCCTTCTTTGGCCAGCGGCAACAAGCCCAGTTGGATCGTAGTTGCGAAACAACCAGGATTGGCAATATTTTTGGCTGTTTGAATAGCCTGTAAATTCAATTCCGGAAGACCGTAAACAAATTCCCGGTTAATGGCCGTTTGCTGGCGGTCTTTTCTTAAACGAAAATCATTGGCCAGATCGATTATGGTAATGCTTTCGGCGATGACATTCTCCTGTAAGAACTTCGTCGACTCCCCATGGCCCAGACAAAGAAATAAACATTCGATATCCTGTTCGATACGATCCGTAAATTTCAGGTCGGTATCCCCGAGCAGGTCTTTATGAACTTCATAGACAAATTTACCTGCATTGCTCCTGCTATGTATAAAACTAATTGTTGTTTGCGGGTGATTGATGAGTATCCTGATAAGTTCGCCTCCCGTATAACCTGCGCCACCGATAATTCCAACTTTTACCATTACTTATTTTTGATTTAGATGCCCGGCTGTATATTTCCGTATTACACGCAGTAGTATCAGCGTTTCGGGCTACTTAATATTCACTTGCATTTCTGTGATGCACTTCCTCTTTGACCATGTGATAAATGGAAGTCTGGTTCCCAAAGATACGGGTAAAACCTTTGACATCTTCTCCGGTGTAACCAGCGTTCATTTCCCCGTAACTGCCAAAAGCACTGTTCATCAGGTCATAATCACTTTCTATTCCCAGCACCTGAAAGCGATAGGGAAAGAGCTGAATAAAAGCTTTACCGGTAACATTGCGCTGGCTGCTTTCCAGAAATGCTTCCATATCCCGCATCACCGGATCCAGTATCTGTCCCTCATGCATCCAGTTACCATAGAACTGTGCGATCTGATCTTTCCACTGCAGTTGCCATTTGCTCAATACATGCTTTTCGAGTGCATGGTGCCCTTTTAAAATCAGCATGGGTGCTGCAGCTTCAAATCCCACCCGTCCTTTGATTCCGATAATCGTGTCCCCCACGTGAATATCCCGGCCAATGCCGTAAGGACCGGCAATCGACTGCAGGTACTGGATGGCTTCCGAGGGGTGGTCAAAACTTTTATTATTTACTTTTCTCAATTGTCCCTGCTCAAATGTAAGTGCCACTTCCTCTGTGCCTGTCTTTGTTACCTGTGTCGGCCAGGCATCTTCCGGTAACACGCCTTTAGAGCTTAAGGTCTCCCGTCCGCCAACGCTGGTCCCCCAGAGGCCTTTATTGATTGAATAAACCGCTTTTTCAAAATTCATATCAACACCCTTGCTCTTGAGGTATTCGATCTCTGATTCGCGACTTAATTTCAAATCCCTGATAGGTGTTATGATCTCTATTCCCGGGATGACTATATGAAAAACCATATCAAAACGCACCTGGTCGTTTCCTGCACCGGTACTGCCGTGTGCGATAGCCTCGGCCTGGATGCTTTTGGCATACTCGGCGATATGAATCGCCTGGCTCAACCTCTCGGCAGAAACACTGAGCGGATAGGTATTATTTTTCAGGACGTTTCCGTAGATCAGGTATTTTACAATGGAATCATAATAGTTCTTAACCGCATTGACGGTCTTATGCGATTTCACGCCCAGTCGCTTGGCATGGGCTTCAATTTCGGACAGTTCCTGTTCACTGAATCCTCCTGTATTAACCACGATACTATGTACCTCATACCCTTTTTCTTCTGTCAGATACTTGACACAAAAAGAAGTATCCAGACCACCACTAAAACCTAAAACTACTTTCTTACCCATTTTCAATTTTTATTTTAATGAAACAGTGTATTGAATAACATTTTAATCTGGTTGCTGCCCCCACCGTTTTTCTCCTTTCGACGGAAAGATTTCAAAAATTTCCACTGCTTGAAACGCAACAGTCTTTCCAGTCCCGACTTGTTTTCTTCGAAAAAAGCTTTCGTTTCCTCGGGATGATAATGATCCTTGGGATCATACAACATGGCAGTACACATACAATTCTTCCGGTCCTTACTCATCAGGATGTCGTAGTTCACGCAGCTTTTACACCCTGCCCAGAACTCTTCGTCCTGCGTCAACTCGGAATACGTAACCGGCTCATAGCCTAAATCGCTATTGATCTTCATCACTGCCAGACCAGTCGTCAATCCGAAAATTTTCGCATTGGGGTATAGTTTCCTGCTGAGGTCAAAAACGGCTTTTTTTATCTTTTTCGCTACGCCACCTTTTCTGTGGTCGGGCGCAACGATCAGCCCGGAATTCGCGACATATTCGCCATGGCTCCAGGTTTCAATATAACAGAAACCGACCCAGTCACCTTTTTTGGTCAGCGCAATGACCGCCTTGCCTTCATCCACTTTTTTCTCTACGTATTCGGGAGAACGCCTGGCGATGCCGGTACCCCGGGCTGCTGCAGAAGCTGCCATTTCATCGGTGATAATTTTCGCGTATTTTTTATCGTCGGCTACTGCAACTCGAACTATAATTTCCTGATTGTCCACCTGCTTGTATTTGTATGTCTGGGTGCCTGCCCCTATATTGTTGAATCCGGGAGTTTTTCACTGACAGGGACCTCTGGCTTTAGGTGTGGCCTGTCAGCAACGACGGCGCTGAGGACGGGGAGAGAAAATAAACACATCAAAACCAACTGCATAAACACCCGTGGTAATCCCCGGATGAAATACAAAATGTTTTGTATGTTTTAAATAATTGCTCATTGCGAAACAAGTAGTATTTTTAGATTGGCAAAGTTAGTGCAATAATTTAAATTGGAACCATTAAAATTTCTTTAATAAAAAACTTTTTCCTATGCCTGTTGAATCATTACCTGAACAAGCTCCCGGTGTCAAAAAACGAAGTGGCTGTGCGAGATTTCTATGGATTTCCACCCTTTTGGGCCTGCTTTTACTGGGGGGCTATATTTACTGGAAATTTTACTATCCTTTTACGTCGGATGGGGTCAAATCCGGCTATCTCAACTTTGCCGTTCAGAAAGGTCAGCTGTTCAAAACCTATGAGGGCAAACTGATTCAGGAAGGCATCCGGGGTTCGGCTGCCGGCGGGGTCCAGTCCAATGAATTCGAATTCTCCATCATCGATAAAAACGTCTTCGAAATACTGAAACTGAACTCAGGCAAGCGTTTTGACCTGCACTACAAGGAGTACAATGGCGTGTTGCCCTGGCGCGGAAATACCCGTTATATCGTCGACAGCATCATTTCGATGACCGAGGCGCCGCAGGGATCAGGCTTTTAGCAGAAAAATCACCGGTCTTTTATGCAGTGAAGGCTGCTGCTGCTTCCATTGCTGTACGGTCATGGTTTTTATAAACTCCTCCGGCCCGGTAATATCGGCTGCGATACAGATCCGGGTGGCCGGATGGCAGATTTTCAGCAGGGTCTCCAGTAACTGCTGGTTCCGGTAAGGCGTTTCAATAAAAATACGGGTGCTGTTCTGGCGTTTGGAAACCGCTTCCTGCTCCCGGACGGCTTTTTCCCTTTCAAGTTTATCAATGGGCAGATAGCCCAGAAAAGAAAACTGCTGCCCATTCATGCCGCTGGCCATCAGGGCCAGTAAAATAGAACTCGGACCTACCAGCGGCAGCACCCTGGCGCCCAGTTCCTGTGCTTTCGCCACCAGCAGCTGGCCGGGGTCGGCTACACCGGGACAACCTGCTTCACTGATAATACCTATGGTTTTACCCAATTTCAGCCTTTCGGTAAAGGATTGCAGGACTTCGGCTTCTGCCTTACCAATGGCAAACCACTCATAATCATCGATAATGATCTCCCTGTTGAGTTGTTTCAGGTACCTGCGGGCACTGCGCAGGTTTTCCACAAAAAGTACCTGACATTGGGCCACAGCGGCCAGCACGGCGGCGGGCATATCCTGCCGGGGCTGTTCGTGCAAAAAACTGGGAATCAGGTATACATTGCCATTCATAGCTTTCTGACCGGTTTTGTTTTAAACTACGCCCTGCGAAAGCATGGCTTCCGCAACTTTTACAAATCCGCCGATATTAGCGCCTTTCTCATAGCTGATTTGCCCGTGATCGTCTTTTCCGTACCGGGTACAGATCTGATGTATATCAGTCATAATACCCCGAAGTTTATGATCTACTTTTTCGCGGCTCCAGCTGTAGCGCAGCGAATTTTGTGACATTTCCAGTCCGGAAACGGCCACCCCGCCGGCATTGGCCGCCTTACCGGGTGCATAGAGCAGGCCTGCTTTGTTAAAAGCAGTTACTGCTTCCGGAGTACAGGGCATATTCGCACCTTCCGCGACACAGTAGCAGCCGTTTTTAATCAGGGTCTCGGCGTCCTTGAGGTTCAGTTCATTCTGTGTTGCGTTGGGCAGGGCGATATCACCCGCTATTTTCCAGGGTTTTTCTCCTGCATGGAAGGCACATTTGTATTTTTCCGCATATTTCCGGATCCGCCCCCTTTTTTCGTTCTTCAGTACTTTAATAAACTCCAGTTTTTCCTGATCAATGCCGTTAGGATCGTGGATAAATCCTTCAGAATCGGACATGGTCAGTACCCGGGCGCCGTAGCTGATACATTTTTCCGCGGCAAACTGGGCGACATTCCCTGATCCTGAAATCAGAATTTTTTTACCCAGGAGGTTGTCCTCCCTTTCCTTGAGCATGGCCTCCACAAAATACACCAATCCATATCCGGTGGCTTCCGGACGTATCAGACTGCCCCCCCATTCGCAGGCTTTTCCGGTCAGTACCCCGTTAAAAGTGCCGGTAATTCTTTTGTATTGTCCGAACAAATAACCAATTTCCCGTTTTCCTACCCCAATATCTCCGGCAGGTATATCAATATCATCACCCACATGCCGGTAAAGTTCCGTCATAAAGCTTTGGCAGAAACGCATGATCTCCTGATCCGATTTGCCTTTCGGATCAAAATCAGCCCCACCCTTCCCTCCGCCCATCGGCAGCCCTGTCAGACTATTTTTAAACACCTGTTCGAATGCCAGAAATTTCAATACGCTGAGGTTGACGGTAGGATGAAATCGCAGCCCTCCTTTATACGGACCGATCGCACTGTTCATTTGCACCCGAAAACCCCGGTTGACCTGCACTTCACCCCGGTCGTCCTGCCAGGGCACCCTGAATATGACAACTCTTTCAGGTTCTACAATGCGTTCCAGGATTTTCTGTCCCTGAAAAGCAGATTGGGATTCTATATAAGGGATCAGTGATTCTGCGACTTCGGTAACGGCTTGCAAAAATTCAGGCTCTCCAGCGTTTCTTTTGGAAACAACCTCTACAAACTGCTTTAACTTCTTATTCATAGCACTTCAAATACTGGTTATTCGCGGGAAATTACTGAAAGATTCGGGATTCGGGGATCGAATTGAAAAAATTAAGACTAACGAACAGTAATTCGCAGCATCGGCTGAAACGGTTGGATCCGATACAATGGATAGCGGGAAATCCGGCTTTATGAACCGTCAATATTGGGTCTTGCTGCCGTAGGCGAGATCGCCGGCGTCTCCCAGTCCGGGCACAATATAGCCCTTGGCGGTAATTTCATCATCAATATCGCCACACCAGATCTTGGCTTCGGGGACCTCCCGGCTGACATATTCCAGCCCCTCAGTACAGGCAATAGCCGCGGCGATATGAATCAGCCGGGGTTGACCTTCATTTTTTAAAAACTGCACCGTCTTTACCAGCGAGGCGCCGGTAGCCAACATGGGATCCGAGAGAATTAAAATCCGGTTGTTCAGATCGGGGCTGCTGACATATTCCACTTCGATTTCAAAACTACCATCCTTATGGTGTTTGCGATAGGCGGAGATGAAGGCATTATCAGCTTTATCAAAATAATTGAGCAATCCCTGATGCAATGCCAGTCCCGCCCGGAGTATTGTGGCCAGTACCGGCTGTTCGCTGAGCACTTTACTATCAGAAATCCCCAGCGGTGTTTGGGTTTCCTTCATTTCAAACGGCAGCTCCTTGCTGATTTCATAGGCAATTACTTCGCCGATCCGCTCCAGATTCCTGCGGAACCGCATCCGGTCGCCCTGAATGTTCAGATCCCGTAGTTCACTGACCCAGTTACTCATGAGACTATGATCTTTGCTCAGGTTGATAATCATGAAGCTGCGTTTTAATTTGGAACCCGTTTACAATTCTGATTGTTTACTTTTGGCAAACTTAGCAACTTTGCCTCTTTTAATCACTTAAACAGTACATCTTTTAATGATCTATCGTGCAATAGGCATCATGAGCGGAAGCTCACTGGACGGACTGGATATCGCGTATGTAGAATTCCTGGAAAATGGCAGTAACTGGGCCTTTGAAATCCAACAGGCTGAATGTATTCCTTACGACCAAATCTGGATCCATCGACTGCAGGAGGCTACCGGCCTCAATGCCCTTGATTACCAGTTGCTCCACGCCGAGTATGGTCACTATATCGGTGAACAGGTCAACCTGTTTATTACCAAACACCAACTTCAATTTAAGGTGGCACTGGTAGCCTCTCACGGCCATACCACCTTTCATATACCGGCCCGTAAAATGACTGCCCAACTGGGGGATGGCGCCGCGATTGCCGCAGTTACCCAACTGCCTGTAGTATCCGATCTGCGGGCCATGGATATAGCTTTCGGCGGTCAGGGTGCGCCCATTGTTCCCATCGGAGAACAATTGTTACTCAAAGGGTATGATTATTTCTTAAATCTGGGGGGTATTGCCAATATCTCAATAAACGCTACGCCCTATCAGGCTTTTGATATCTGTCCGGCCAACCGGGTACTGAACCTGCTGGCTGCAGATGCGGGCAGGGAATTTGATGATGAAGGCGCTTTGGCCAGAAGCGGTCAGGTCCACCAGGAACTACTCAGCATCCTCAACGAGCAGCCCTATTATCAGACCGTTCCTCCCAAATCCCTGGCCAATGAATTTGGCACCGAGCAGCTCTATCCATTGATCCGGCAGTTCGGATTGTCTACAGAAGACGCCCTGGCGACCTGTTGCGAGCATATCGCCGTCCAGCTGGCCCGCGCTGTCGGTTGGAGGACCAGCGCTGCATCCCCGCAGGCAAAAATGCTGGTAACCGGAGGTGGCGCCTTTAACAATTTCCTGATGGAAAGGATTGCGGAACACCTGCTCCCCTTGCAAATAACGGTGGAAGTCCCGGATCGGCAACTGGTCGCCTATAAGGAAGCCCTTATTATGGCGCTGATTGGCGTATTGCGCTGGCGGGAATCCTATAATACCCTGAGTTCAGTCACCGGCGCCCTCCGGAATAGTGTGGGTGGCGCACTCTGGATGGGACAGGAAGAATAGACTTCGGAAATTTCTGCTGACCAGCCCCTGGTTCCCAAACGCAAACATTATCTTTGAATCATGGAAGTAAACGACGCATTGGTAGATAAACTGGCGCATTTGTCCAAACTGAGTTTTTCTGAAAATGAAAAAGATCAGATCGCTGCCGACCTGAAAAAAATGATCGGTTTTGTGGAAAAACTCAATGAACTGGAACTGGAAGCTGTGGCGCCTCTGATGCATATGAGCGAGGAAATCAATGTATTGCGGGAAGATACCGTCCAGGGATCCATTTCACGTGAAGCGGGTCTGAAAAACGCACCCGCCACCGATGGCCAGTTTATCCTGGTACCCAAAGTGATCAAAAAATAAACCTGAGCCGGCTTAACGCACAGGTTTCATGGAATCCCCACTATAAATTAAATACCGCATCCAACTTTGTCTGGCATTATACATATCGAAAAACTGGAAAAAAGCTACTTTATGGGCCAGCAGGAATTGCGGGTGCTTAAGGGGCTTACACTGGAGATTGCCAGAAATGAATATGTCGCCCTGATGGGCCCTTCCGGCAGCGGTAAAAGCACACTGATGAATATCCTGGGCTGCCTGGATAGTCCGACTGCGGGCACCTATATCCTCAATGGGCAGGATGTAAGCCGGATGGCGGATAATGCCCTGGCAGAAGTCCGGAACCAGGAAATTGGATTTGTGTTTCAGCAATTCAACCTCCTGCAAAGGCAGACGGCCCTGGAGAATGTCACCCTCCCATTGATTTATGCGGGTGTGCCACCGAAAATCCGTACTGAAAAAGCCATGCATATGCTGGAGCGGGTGAACCTGGCCGACCGGAGCCACCACAAACCCAACGAACTCAGCGGCGGGCAATGCCAGCGGGTTGCCATCGCGAGGGCCCTGGTCAATGACCCGGCCATCATACTCGCAGACGAACCCACAGGGAACCTGGACACCAGGACCTCTTACGAGATCATGGATATTTTCGGACAAATACACAATGGCGGCAATACCGTGGTACTGGTCACCCATGAAGAAGACATTGCCCGTCATGCCCACCGCGTCATCCGTTTGCGGGACGGCATGGTGGAAACAGATGAAAAAGTAGCAGATCCCACTGTCATACACAACCCGTCCCAGGCGCAATAGATCTTCAGTCGACAATATTCAAACGATTGTTATTATGGCCTTAAAAATCTATACGAAAACCGGAGATAAGGGGAAGACCGGCCTCATCGGCGGCACCAAAGTATCGAAAGCAGATTTGCGCATCGAAGCTTACGGTACGGTAGATGAATTGAATGCCCAACTGGGCCTCTGCCGGGACCTGCTCCGGGACGCTGCATCCAAAAAAACCCTACTGGAAATCCAACAGTTATTATTTGTAATTGGTGCTGTTTTGGCGACAAGCCCCGGGAAACCGGTAAAAATGCAGCTGCCTGAAATCCGGGAATCCGATTGCAGCCATCTGGAACAGGTGATCGATCAGATAGAGGCCGTTTTGACGCCGATGAAATTTTTTATTTTACCTGGCGGCCATCCGGCTGTTTCCACCTTACATATCGCCCGCTGCGTCTGTCGCCGGGCAGAACGGACCTGCGTCCGACTCGCAGAACAGAGCGAAGTAGCGCCGCTGATCCTGAAATACCTGAACCGGCTGAGCGACTATCTGTTTGTGCTGACCCGATTTACCGCCCAATTGCTGCAGGTCGAAGAAATACCCTGGAAGCCTGATCTTCGGAAATGATCAGACCTGAAAAGTATCCACGGCGATTATTGATCCCGGGAAAAATCCGGGCCGAAACAACTGAAGCGCCTGGCCTTACTCGAACAGCCAGTCCACCTGTCGTTGATTACCGGAAGCAAAGAGGCCCGCATCATAAACCGGCAGGGGTGCATCGGCGTCTATAAAACCCAGTATCAGGGCAACACCTTTCCCCAATTTAAGCTGATGTTTACCTGCAGGAAAATCATAACTGTGTACCTGTAAAGGCGGCAGGTTTTCCGAAACCAGAGCATTAGCGATCTTAGTTTCCGCCTGGCCATAGTCGTTGGCACTGGCGTTGGTCTCCAACTCGGGCTGTTTCATAAAAGTAGTATCTTTTGAAAAGGCGGCTTTCCTGGGTTTAAAGAATCCCACGAGTACTTTTACCGGCCGGGTGCTGGTGAAAGAGATTGCTGTTGCCTGCCTGATTTGCCCGGCAAAGGAAGTCCGGATTGCGCGCAGGCCCGTTAATTCCGGCGCCAACTCCTTCAATACATGGGCACTATCGGTAAATAACCGGGCTCCGGGCCGCAGTGGGTACCATTGATGCGGGCTGTTTACTGTTACCGCAGCATCTTTTAATGGAATAATTTTTTTTCCGATTCCCGGTTTTAATCGTTTCAGCGAATCGATCCTACCGGTAAAAACGGCCAGTTCCTTTTCATAGACAGGCAGGAGTTCCGTCCAGTGTTTGAATTTCCCACCCTGACCACTAATCGGTATTTTTCGGGCGCCTGTTTGCATACTATTGGCATATAAATAAGTGCTGCTGGTCAGCCGGGTCAGCTTTCGGTACCAGTCCAGACTTTGCTGCAACAATTGCCGGGCCGTATCCAGGTCGCTGAGTTCATTCGAATATTTATACCGTAACACTTTAAGCGCAGCTTCGGCTTTTAGTGTAAAATGCCAGGCCAATGCCTGGTAGGCGGTTGCATCATTTTTAAGGCGCCCGAACTCAGACTGATGCCGGCGGATACCTTGTACCTGGCTCAGGAATGCAACAGCCCGGTCGCCTTCCTCACGGACCTCACGAATTACCTGTACCGGGGTCTCTCCTGTATGTTCCAGCCCCTGCCATTCCCGGTCGGCATAAGTCGCCAGCGATTCACCTTCCGGACTCTCAGACTCATACAGCAGGGTAAACAGGCCATAGCGATATGGATTGATGAGTTGCGTCATCTGCATGCCCAGCGTGAGGGTTTGACGATTACCGTCGGTGATGCCAAAGCGCCTTAAAAGCCTGGGAGCGATGGAGCCCATGGCTTCATATCCTTTCAGTATCCGTCCACCCTGGCTGCTGTCTGTACCAAAATGCGCAGCCAGGGTTTCGGACCAGTAGGCCGCTTCTTCATTTTCAGGCCTTTTGGCTTTCCAGGCATAACGACTCCAGGCACGGTACCATAGCCAGTCCCGCTCTATCTGCAACAGCCGTCCGCCACCGGCGATACTGTCTGCTGCATAGGGCCAATCCCAGTAAGAAGCCTGTGGATATAAATGCAGGCCATTACCACCCATCACTTCATGCATACCCTGAACGGATCTTTGAATAAAATCCACCGCACCATAACGAAAAGGCTCCAGGTTGGCCAGTATATGGACATTCTCGATCTGCACACTGCCCAACCGGCTCAGCGACTGATGCAGTTCCGCCCAGGCACCCCGGGGCCGTTCATAAGTCAGTGCTTCCCCATTAAATTTGGCGATCGTGTAAAGGTTCTTGTACAAAGGCAGGGCAGCTTTCATCACGGCCGGCGCATCGGTATCATGTGCCCGGAGCACGAGTGGGGGTTCTTTGGTAATCCCCAGTGATTTCAAGCCATCTTTGACACCCGGGATAATGGTTTTGGTAAACCATGCAATATCATCCGGTCCTACGCCTTCCATGGCTTCGCCCAGGCAGACCATTAAACCGACATTAGGATATTTCTCGACGAATGCCGCAATTGATTGGCGGGTATAATCCGCTATCAGCGGCAGGATGGGTCTTTCCCTTTCCTGGGTTTTAATGCCGTGCTTTTCCGCAAAGGGTTTGGATACGATAATATTGTAGAACATCTGTATCACCCAGATTCCGCGTTTATCAGCCTCCCGGGTCAAAAACCCAAACATTTCTTCATTCTTCTTAAAAGTGGCAGCATCTACTTCCACGGCATAGGGATAATCCTTCAGCCGCACCAGAGAAGCAAAGGGGTGACCATTCCAGAGGTAAAGTGAATTCATCCGATTGGCGACCATGCTGTCCAAAACCTGCGTCCATAAGGCTTTATCATAGAACCAGGGAAAAGTCTCGGGTGTATAGGGATATTCATAGACGGTTCGTCCGGGTAAATAATAAGGCTTCTGCAGCCCGATACACTGGCCCCTTAGAACCATTTCCGGTGCATCAACCACAGACAGCTGCTGTGGCAGTCGCTTGTCCTGTTTGATCCGGTCACAGAGCGCCAGACAGCCATATAATATTCCGGAAGCATCCGACGCCTTTATCCGGATCCGATCGGGTCCTGACTGAAGTCGGTACCCCTCCGGAGGCAGTTGCAGACCGGGGTCTTCCACAAGTTCTATGGACTGTTGCTTAGGGTCTGTTTTCCCCGCGTCACCCTTCGTCACCAGGTAGCCCGTCGCCTTCAAACGCTGCATCAATTGTTCCGCGCCGTACTGTACTCTGGCCGGAGCTGCCGATGGCAATTGTATATGGACCCGCTGTTGTGCGAAAACCTCGCCGCTGGTCCAAACAATCAATACCAATAATGCTGACTTTATCCAATATTCCACCATCCTGAATGTAGATTAATATTTAACCGTATCGATAGTTACTCCGCCCGATTCACTGCTTTGATAGGCTGCTTCCACACAAATCATTGTTTGAAAGGCATCTTCAATATTATTTTCCGGTGTTTCAATCTGCCCTGAGCGGGCCAGCAGCATCTGCTGCATGGTACCGATAAAAGCATGTGGAAACCAACTGCCTTCGATGTCACGGGTCACCCACTGACCGGAATTTTCCCCATGACGCAATACATACTCAAATCGATCCGGCACGCCATGCGGGTAATCAATCAGCGCACCAAAACCTATGCGGACCGCTCCGTTCGTTCCTTCCAGTTTGACATAAGATTGCTGATGGCTGTAACCATAGTCGTGATTATGGTTGGTATGAATCGTAGCCCTCAAAAAATCACCATAATCCAGAATCATGGTGGTACGTACGGAAGCCAGTTGTGCCGCTAAAGGATGTTTAAAACTTCGGGCATAGATCCGCTGGGGATTACCCAGAAAGGAACGCACCAGATCCACATAATGGATGCTGTGATAATTGATTTCCATTCTGGGCTTAGAAAACAGAAAATCCCATAAATGCCAGGGCGTATGTACATTCACATAAACTTCCAGATCCGTAAGGGTACCGAGGTCTCCGGCATTAATAATTTTTTTCGCTTCCAGGATAAACGGCGCAAAACGCATCTGAAAATTAACGCCGGCCCGTATCTGCTTCCGCAGTACCAGCTCGCGAATCGCCGCTGCTTCCTGCAGGCTTTCTCCCAAAGGCTTCTGAATGAGTACCGTCGCCCCTTCAGGTAATAGTTCTAGTACCGGCAGAATCTGCGAAGCCGGCAGGGCAAAATCATATACCACCTCATTGCCATTGGCAGCTACCATAGCTTCCAGGGAGTCGTAGACTTCGGGTATGGAAAACCTTTCCGCCAATGCGGCCGCTTTTTCCCGGTTCCTGTTCGTAATCCCTTTTACACGGAAACCAGCGATCTGATAAGCAGGCAGATGGGCATCGGCAACAATGGCGCCTGCGCCGATTATACAAATGGGTATCTGATTAATTAATGAGTCCATACTGCAGAATTTTTAAATCATGTCGTTCATCCTACGCTCCCTTCACGGTTGAAGTTCAGGAAGCAGCGCCTAGATAATTTCCGTATGTCAAAACGATCACAGCCAGCAATAATAAGATCAATGCCCATGCCAGCCTATTCCTGGTCGCTTTCCGGGTCCCCTTCCATTCTTTAAGTATCAAACCCACCAGCGAACTGAAAAATACCAGCAGAATCATATGGATCGCCCAGCTGGAGAATCGATACCGATCCAGGTTGACATGACCCAGACCATAGAAAAAGAATTGTCCGTACCAGAAACAGCCCGTCAGCAGCGCCATCATATAATTAAGTTTCAGATCTCCAGTCCTACCGGTTACGGGGCGACGGAATTCTGAAAGGGTCCGCTTCTTTCGGTGGAGCCATAGGGTATACACTAAAGTGGTGATAAAAGCGCCTGTATTGGAAAAGATATAGACAACGTTCACTTGAAAATCACCTGCACCGTAACGGGCGGCTATATCTGAGATCGGTTTACCGGCTTCGATGGCAAATCCGTAGAATGCGGATAGCACGCCTGCCAGTAAACAGAGTGGCAAACCCTTCTTTAGTGAAAATCCCCCTGCACCGGATCCTGTTTGTAAATCCTTTTCCTTTCCGCGCCCTGCAATGCCACAATAGCCAATGCCCAGTGCCCCCAGTAGTACACCACCCAGAATATACCCACCGCCACTGCCGGAAATAACAGAACCCATGGTACCATTCAAAAGGGGCGGTAAAAGCGTTCCCAACACACAGGAAATGCCTACGGAAATTGCATAAGTTAGGGAGAAACCGATATATCTTATGGCGATACCAAAAGCGGTCCCGCCTACACCATAAGCCATTCCCAACAGAAAGGAGGACCACATTGCATCGCTTGGTGCCGCTTTCAAAACAGCCATAAGCGACGGAATCGTCAACCAGGCGACCAGCACGGGCAAAATCAGCCAGCAGACTGTTGCCTGAGCCAACCAATAGGTTTGCCAGCTCCAGCCGCGCAACTTTTTTTCAGGCGTGTAACAAAGAGCCGCTGAGGAAGCGCCAACGGCATGAAAGAAGATTCCCCAAAATAACATGCAATCTGTTTTTTTTACTGCTTTTATTCAATTAATGTCAGTAGGTCCGCACCCTAGGCCGACGGACCTAACGCATAGAAATTACGGGCATTCACCGAGAATATCAATTCCTGTGCCGCAGTCTCCGGTAATAATTTCTGAATCAGTTGCCGGTAAATCGTCCAGGTCGCCGTATAATCAGCGGCCAAAAGACTAACCGGCCAGTCGCCGCCACAGAAGCAACGTTCCAAGCCAAAACGTTCCAGTACAAAAGAGACATAGGGCTGAAGCCGATCCACGGTGAACAAAGGCTTACCGGCGGTCACACCCAATCCTGATATTTTAGCATAAATATTTGAACTTTCAGCCAGTTCGCGTATCAGTTCACCCCATGACCCGAACCTCAGGTCTTCTTGTATCGGTGGCTGATTCAAATGATCCAACACCATCCGCAGCTTCGGAACACGGTGCTTAAGTTCCAGTACTGTCTGCAGATGGGCAGGCAACACGCCTACCACATCAAAAGGGATCCCAAGCTCCGCCAGCAATTCCAGACTTTCCAAAACCTGCGGCTGCAATAGCCAACGGGGATCCGCCTCATCGTGAATTAAATGCCGTACGCCTTTAAGCAGGGGTTCTTCCTGCCATTTGGAATGCAGCAGGACCTGGCTGGTTTCAGGATCTGTCAGCGGTAACCAACCCACGACGCCTGATATCCAGGGATGGGTCCTGGCCGCAGCCAGCATCCATTCCGTATCCGCGAGGGTATTGTCAGCCTGAACCAGCAGTCCGCCACTAATGTCTGCCTGAATCCGGCCGGCTTCCAGCTCCTCCAGGTCATAGGTACGCTGTAATAGTGGCGGGGCCCCATTCAGCCATGAATAGGCAGAAACGGATCGATCCCAAATATGAATATGTGTGTCAATAATTTCCATGGACAGATTACAGGCAACGCTACTTACAAAACGGAGGATCCGGCATTTGCTTTCTCCAACAACCCAAAACGCTGATCGATTTCCGTATTATGCTCGCCCAGCCTGGGTGCACCTAAATTACTGTATAAAAAATTGCCATCCACCCGGTAGGGGCTGCGTGTCGTCGTTACTGCAATATTATTAGAATTTTTAGTCACAATCTCCATTTTCAGCTCCTGATAAGCTTCTTCCCTGCGTAGCTGCTCATAATTCAGGACCCGGGCACACCAGAATCCCCTGGGTTCCAGGATCTGCAACCAGTTCTCTGTTGATTGCTGTATCAAATGTCCGGCCAGCTTTTCTTTGATAATGTCCCGTTGTTCAAACCAGCAGGAAGGATCAGTAAATGACGTTAAGGTCTCACACCCGATTACCCGGCCGAGCTCTACAATATCCGCCATTGCGATAGCGATATAATCATCCGCTGTCCGATAGATGCCATACGGCGCCCCGACGTAGGGATGGGCTCCGTTAATCGCACTCCGTTCCGGTAATACGCCGCCATCGTTCAGATAACAGGTATAGCCTTCAAATTGCAGGTCCAGGGCCGCTTCAAACATACTCACTTCCACCTGCCCCCCCTCACCGGAAACCAGGCGCTGATACAGTAAAGCCAGAATGCCTTGCGCCAGTTGCGCACCCGCCAGCATATCTACGATGGCTACTCCCATGGGTGTGGGATTTTTATCTGCATCATTGGTCAGCCAGGTGGCGCCGGCAACTGATTGCAGCAGCAGGTCCTGCCCGGCGAGACCTTTCCAGGGACCGGTTTCTCCATAACCACTGATGGCACCATAGACCAATGCCGGGTTCAGGGTTTTCAGGAACGTGTAAGTCAGACCCAGTTTCTCCATCACCCCGGGTCGAAAATTATGTATGACCACATCCGCCTTTTCTATCAGCCGGTACAGCTTCTGCAGGTCTGGCGGCTGCTTTAGATCAGCTACATAACTTTTTTTATTGCGGTTAATGGCATGAAAAATGGAAGACTCTCCGTCGATGATAACATCTGACACATATAGTTCCCGGCAAATATCGCCCGTAACGGGCTTTTCAATTTTAATCACTTCCGCTCCCATATCCGCCAGGCATAAGCCTGCAGAAGGTCCTGAAAGGAACTGGCTGAAATCGACCACAACTATATCTTCCAGTAATTTCACTTCCGTACTTTTTTAATCGTTTCTTGAATGGCCGCCGTATGCGCTCCTAATTGGGGGGCGGGTCGTTCAGACAGCAATTTCCGACCGCTGATTCGTAGCGGACATCGGGTGGTAAAGACTTTCTTGCCGGTGGCCAGTTCCAAAGTCTGTTCCATTTCCAATTCCGCATATGCAGGTTGTGCCTGCATTTCCTTCCAGTTATAGACTCTGGTGGCCCAGAGTTTATGCTCCAGTAACCTGCCAATCCAGTAGTCTGTACGATTCGTAGCCAGCACTTGCTGTATGCTGTGTTTTATGGCATCTCTGTAGGTAAAAGCCTCCCCCGCATCATGACCCTGCAATATATCTGCACCCAATGCTTCCTGCAGGGTATTCAAATCCATCATCGCCAGGGATATATAGCCGTCTGTCGTTCTATAAATGCCATAAGGGGCGCCCAACAAGGGGCTTCCGTTATGAACTTTGCTGCGTCTGAGTCCGTCTTTGCTGTTATAAAAAGTCGTCAGTAATTCAAACTGCATGCTGATGGCGGATTCGAAAAGGCTGATCTCCAGAAATCCGCCCCTGCCGGTTTTCTGCCGGCGAATCAGGGCACCCAGTATGACCTGGACGGCCTGCACGCCACAAAACTGATCAATAACGGAAATACCAATCGGCACGGGTCCCTGGGTCGCATCGCCTGAAGTATAGGCAAGTCCCGTTAAGGCCTGAAGCAGCAGGTCCTGCCCCGGTTTATGCATCCAGGGGCCTCTTTTACCATAGCCGGTTAGTTCCAGATAAATAATCCGGGGGTTTATTTTTTGCACTTCCGCAAAACTCAGCCCCAGTTTCTCCATAACCCCTGGCCGAAAACTATGCGTCATTACATCTGCCTGCCGGATCAGTTCGATGACTTCCGCCAGTCCCTCCTTGGATTTGAGGTTGGCGGCAAAACTATCCTTATTCCGGTTAATTGTATGAAACAGCAGTGAGTTCTCATCAGCCATGAGGTTTTTTATCACCATTCTGCGAGAGGGATCCCCATCTTCAGGCTTTTCTATTTTGATCACCCGGGCACCCAGATCCGCCAGACGCAGACCAGCAGAAGGGCCTGCCAGATAATGGCAGAATTCCAACACGACCAAACCCTTTAATGGCTGCGGATTCATATTAAATTTGCATTTAAGGTTTTCTGATAAATCTCATTGAGACGGCCGAGGACAACCCCGGGATCCGTTTTCCCATATTGTAAGTACTCCCGAATCGGGTCCCCGGCATGATCCTGAAAATGCAGGTACCCGTTGTATCGGGGACGCAGATAAGCATTCTCAATCACCGGAAGGGTATCGACGAAAAAATTCCCGGACATGGCATTTATTCCCGAATGCTTCCAGCCATAATCATAACCAGGCTGTCCGCCATGATAAATATATTCGGTTGCCTGCCATTCGGGACTACAGACGCACTGCAGGAATGCCAGTGCTTCCGCGGGATATTGACTGGATGCCGAAACGGCAATACCCGTACCGCCCAGGGTCGTGGAAAGTTGTCGGCCATTGACTTCAATCAGACTTCCATACTGCAGCCGATGGCTGCCATAACCCGCCCTGGCATAATTGGAATAATTATAAGCGAAAGGACAATACCAGTAATCATCGGTTGCTGACATCAACTCCGCAACAGCAATGGGGTTAGCATCAAAGAAGCGGGCATCCAGATGCCGGTACAGGGCGCGCATGGTTTCCAGCGCTGCCACGCCTGTCGCTGTATCAATGACCGCCGAAGAATCAGTAAACGGCGGCCGGCCACAGGCGATGCAGAAACTGTAAAAATTCATCAGCGTATCGATCGGTATGGCCGGCAGGGCCACTTTACCCCGGGCAGCGAGCTCGAGCAGGTCCTGCCAGTTGCGGGGCACCGACAGTCCGTGCTTCGTCAGCAGGTCCGGGCGGAAACTCGCCGCTGGGGCAGCGCCATCGATGGCCAGTGCCCACTGGTGGCCTTCATACGCATAACTCTCATGAGAGACGCCAACGCCGTGGGCGGACAATTCTTTCAACAGGGATGCCGGCAGGTGCTGATCCAAAGGCAAAACAGCACCCGTTGCCGCAGCACAACCCACCCAGGGATGGTCGATAATCAGCAAATCATATTCAGGTGCCAGGGCTTCCAGTGGCTGGTCGGCAAATTGCTGCAGGCTGCGTTTTTCCCATACCAGTTCGATATCGGGATGCAGTTCATTGAAGCGCTGGGCGGCTGCCAGAAGTGGCGTTATGCCCCTGCTATGATTCCATGTAATACCTTTTAATACCAAGTTCAGTTATAGTTTGTTTAGTAGTATTTCCAATTGCAGTAATATGCTGTACCCCGACCGGGGTCTGTCCCCTTTTTTTTCGGGCCTGGCTTAGTAAGCGCTTCACAGGCTGCAATCTGATAATTTTTATTTCGATTCCGCTCCAACATTTTCATTCCTTTTCTCTACCAGCAACAGGTGCTCGCAACTCATAACGATTTCATCCTTTTGATTATGCACTTCGACCAATTCTGTGACGATACCATATCCCGGACGTTTATGATCCCTCTTGTCTTTAAGGGTGATGGTGGACCGGATCGTATCCCCGATAAAAACCGGTCGCATAAAACGCAGGCGATCGTAACCATAGGTCATCGCCACTTCATTTATTTCGCTGGCAGTGAGTCCGATACCAATGCCAAAGATCAGGGTACCGTGGGCAATCCTTTGACCAAAGGGTTGTGTGCGACACCATGCTTCATCCATATGATGGGGATAAAAATCTCCGGTTTGACCTGCGTGCAGGACGATATCTGCTTCCGTAACGGTCCTGCCGGTAGTCCGGCGTACCCCGTTTAGTTCCATTTCCTCATAATACACTTTTACACTCATACGGCGACGATTAATCGTGTTTTTAATTATCCGAAAGTAGATGTTATTCCAGCGGTGGAAAATGGGTTGTTTCACTAATGTAATGGAAGATTTTCCTAAGGTTTACAGTGCACAGGACCTCCATTCGCCAGATGACGTTCAGGCAATAGTTCACCGTTGACTGATATGAGGGAATATTATGTAACTTAGATGATCCCATTGCCATGGAAACATACGGTAAAATATTACTGATTGCGATGCCGGCTTTTCTGCTGCTGGTACTATTGGAAAAATGGTACGCCTGGCGCAAGGGCCAGGACAATGTCCGCACCAACGATATGATCAGCAGTCTGCTCAGCGGCGTCACCAATGTCACCAAAGATGTACTCGGTCTCAGTATCGTCGTATATGGCTATGACTGGATGGTCCGTCATATGGCACTGTATCAAATTGAAGCTGGCTGGCTTACCTATCTGATTGCTTTTCTGGCACTGGATTTGTCAGGCTATATCGTTCATCGCATACAGCACACGTATAACTTTTTCTGGAATGGCCATTTGATTCATCACAGCAGCGAGGAATTTAATCTGGCCTGTGCCCTGCGGCAGAGCATATCGGGCATTATTAAAATCTTTGCCATTTTTCTGTTACCCGCCGCGATCCTGGGCGTCCCTGCAAAAGTCATCGCAGTTGTGGCGCCATTGCACCTGTTTGCACAGTTCTGGTACCATACAGTGCATATCGGTAAAATGGGAATACTCGAGAAAATAATTGTCACTCCTTCCCACCACCGGGTCCACCATGCCATCAACCCGGAATATCTTGATAAAAACTTTTCGCAGATTTTCATAATCTGGGATAAATGGTTCGGCAGCTTCCAGGCAGAGCGCCCCGAAATTCCGCCGGTATACGGTATCACCCGCCCGGTACAGACCTGGAACCCCATAAAAATAAATTTTCAGCACCTGTGGTTATTAATGCGGGATGCCTGGCATACCCGCAGCTGGAAGGACAAGTTCAGGATCTGGATGATGCCGACCGGATGGCGTCCTGCCGATGTAACGCAGCAATATCCAATACCTAAGATCGACGATGTTTATCAGTTCAAAAAGTATGACAACCGGGTATCAGTTCCCCTTCGGCGATGGTATTGGATTCAGCTGGGTTCCCTGCTGCTTTTTATCGCCTACCTGTTTGGAAATATTGCCGTCATCGGCGCCCCTGGCATATATTACTACGGTGCCTTTATCTTCCTGTTTGTCTATGCTTTTGCAGAATTGATGGATCAGCATCCATCTGCCTGGATCTGGGAAGGAGGCAAACTGCTGCTGGGTATCGGCCTGATCCTGTACAGCGGCGACTGGTTTAAGGCTGGGAACTATAGCCCTGCGGTTAAGTATCTGGTGGCCGCCTATCTGATCCTTTCCTTCGGAGTCACCTGTCTGTATTGCCGGAATCTTACAACGCATCAGATCCGCCCTGCAGATACCCGGCTATAACGGATCGGCCTTGCGGCCTGTACGATGCTCCCAGGGGATGAAAGCGCCCATGGTTCCCCGAAGTCTTTTGAACCAGCCTTCTCTTTCAACAATGGACTTGAAACCTGAAACATAAGCCGGAGCCGGATCAATCTGCACATTAATATGGTTGAGTGCCCGAATGGTGTCTACCAAAAAGGGCAGGTGTCCGATGGGTGTGGCAAAACGTTTTCTGGTAAATCGTTTGGTCAGCGAAGATTGGAAAGGGTCGGTCAGCAGCGCGATGCTTTTAAAACCCTGCTTTCTTGCCAGTTCATAACTGTAATAGATATTTTCGGTACTGTGCTCCGCCTGGGTTTCATAAAAAATATGCGCTTCAGGGATACCCAGCTGCATCGCATACAACCCCATTATCCTTGCTTCATAATAAGGACTGTATACCGCCCCTCCCGAGAAGATAAGGTTCCGCACAATCCCTTTCTTATACAGAAAATCTGCCCATAAGACCCTTCCCTTCATAACTGAATCCCATTGGCCATTCTTAAACGGCACACCGGGAACGATTCCCGCATCGTATACTTTATGGCCTTCTACCATCTGGCTATATAATTTGGTGGGTCTTTTTCTGTAGGAAACACAACCCTCAATAGCCGCCACTGTTATTAAAAAACACAGCAACAGTAACAGGTTTTTAATCATATAGGCTGAAAATACAAATTTCCCCGTTACCGGGGAAATTGTTGTATCAGTTATCAAGGATAGGAAATTTAAAAATTGGGCCTAATGCATGGCGGCACTCATATCCACCGGATCCTTTTCCTTTTTATTACGCACCATCAAAATAAAGGGTACGCAAATCAGGAATAATACGCCCAGGTACAGAAACACATCCATATAAGAGAGTACGGCGGCCTGCCGGGTTACAGTCAGATCCAGCATCTGATGGGCAGTTTTTAATGCCTGATCAGGTGCATAGCCCTGGCCAATAAAATTCTGTTGCAATGCTGCTACCCGCTGTTGTACGTCCGCACTATTAACATCCAGTTGAGCGACCATATCGTTACGGTACAACATATTCCTGTTGCTCATAAAAGTCGTAATAGCGGCCACGCCGAAAGAGCCGCCCAACTGCCGCATCATTCCGGTAAATGCGGCGCCCTCGCCGATTTGCCTGCCTTTCAGGGTAGATAGTGCCATCGTGGTAATTGGAATAAACAACAGACTCAATCCCAGACCCCGGACGATCAACATCCAAAAGAAATTCTCTGATCCGGTGTCAGGTGAAATGATCTTATAACCCCAGAGACTATATACAAAAAACAGCAGTAAGCCCACCGCGACCATATAGTGCTGCGGTACCCCCTTTGAAATCAACCGACCGACAATCGGCATCATAAAGGCTGTGGCCAAAGTCGCCGGGATCATCAATAGTCCCGACTGATACGCCGTCCAGCCCAGTAAGCTCTGGGTATACAGCGGTATGATAAATGTAGAACCGTAGAGTCCGAATCCCAGAATAAAGGACATGATGGTTCCGATCCGAAGGTTCCCGTTCCTGAGCACCCTTAACTCAACAATGGGGTTTTTATAGGTCAGTTCCCGCCAGATAAAAAAGAACAATCCGAATATAGCAGCCGCAGTAAACAGGGTAATCATATTGCTGGAGAACCAGTCTTCCTCATGCCCGCGTTCCAGAATAAACTGAAGCGAACCCACGGTAATGGCCAGCAGGAATATACCCAGCCAGTCGATTTCCCTGGATGATTTCTTCTCCGCAAATTTAGGACTACGGATAAACTGCAGTGTCAACAGTATCGCAATAATGCCCAGCGGTACATTGATATAGAAAATATAAGGCCAGCTGAAATTATCAACGATATAGCCTCCCAGCGGCGGACCCAGGGTCGGGCCTACGATGACGCCTAATCCATAAATGGCTTGGGCCATGCCTCGTTTTTCAATGGGATAAGATTCCGTAATTATTGTTTGTGAGGTTACCAGGAGGGCACCGCCTCCCACACCCTGCAAAAACCTGAAAGCCACCAATTCCCAGATATTCGTCGCGTTGCCGCAGAGAAAAGAACAGAGGGTAAAAAGGGCGATGGAAAAGGCGAAATAATTACGGCGGCCGAACTGTTGGGAGAGCCAGCTGGTCATGGGCACGACGATTACATTACCAATAGCATAAGCCGTAATAACCCAGCCTACTTCCGAAAGCGTCGCGCCCAGATTACCTTTCATCTCGTTAAGCGCCACATTAACTATCGTGGTATCAACGATTTCCAGCAATGCACAGACGATCGCAGTCAGTGTAACGATAAATCGCCTGAAACCGTATTCGACTAATGAATCCTGATTTGTCATTTTAATTGCTAAGTACCTGTAGGCGCAGCGCCTGTGGGTAGATAATAAATAGTTCCGTTTTTTCTTTAGTTCAGGTAGACATCCACCAGGGCATTCATACCCGGACGCAATTTATTTATCAGGGAATCCTGTTTGCCGTCAAATTCAATTTTTACCGGGAGCCGTTGTACCACTTTAACGAAGTTGCCGCTGGCATTATCGGGCGGCAGCAAAGCGAATGTAGCACCGGTGGCCGGTGAAAAGGAAGCCACATGTGCCTTAAACTGGTGTTTGGGAAAAGCATCCACGCTTACGGAAACTTCCTGACCTTCCGTCATCCGGGAAATCTGGGTTTCTTTAAAATTGGCAACGATCCATTTATCATTGCTCAATACAAGACTGAACAAACGGGCTCCGGCCTGTACAAACTGACCGGGTTGTACCGGAACTTTCGAGACAACGCCACTAACGGCCGCTGTTATGACTGTATAACTCAGATTCAGTTCAGCTTGCTGCACGTCCACCTCTCTTTGTTTAATACTGGCTCTGGCAATGTCGGCTTGTTCACCACTGGCAGCGACCTGGGACTGAATAACACCCGTCTGCGCCGCCGTCTGATTTTTCTGTTGCAGCAATACCTGAAGTTGCTTATCCGCTGTTTGTTTTGCGGCCAATACCTGCTCGTATTGTTGCTGGGTAATTGAATGATCCTTGATCAGGTTCTCATACCGTTTCAGATCCTGACTGGTACGCCATACATTGACTTTCGCAGCCTCAATCTGGGCCTCTGCCGTAGCAACTGCGGCCTGTACGGTGCTGATATTCTGCCGGGTGGCGGAAGTCTGTGCCTGTGCGGAGCTCAGATTGCTTCTGGCGGTTCCCAGTGCAGCCCGCGCCTGTTCCAGCGCCATGGTAAGATCTCTTGCATCCAGTACCAGCAGGGTATCGCCTATCTGAACATATTGGTTGTCTTTGACCCGCACTTCACTGATATATCCGGAAATCTTGGAAATAACGGGACTGAGATTGGCGACGATCTGTGCGTCATCTGTTTCCTCGTGATGCCTGCTGTGCATATACCTGGACACCACGAAATAGGCGCCGCCGAGGATCATAACTGCCAGGATGATGAAAAATACCGGGCTCTTCTTTTTAGCCGGTTCCGGTTGTGCTGCCGGTGCTGTTTCGTTTTGTTCGTTTTGTTGGGTTGGGATACTATTTGCCATATCTGTAGCGTTCAAATTTTATTGATAAAGGACTCCTGTGGTCATTAAAAGTTTTTTCTGGGCAAGTGCGGCATCGGCCTTCGCATTCAGTACATTGATTCTGGTCACTAGTAAAGCAACATTTGCATCCAGTAATTCAGTAACAGTTACCAGACTATTGTCAAACTTGTTCTTGGTAATCCGGTAATTCTCCCTTGCCTGTACCTGGGCATTCTGATACACTTCAATCTTCTTACCCGCAACAAATGCGTTCTGATAATCCCGGTTCAAATCCAGGCGCATCTCATCTGTGAGGAGATCCCGCGAAGCCGCCAGCTGTACCTGTCGGGCCTTTGATTGTTTTAACACGGCATTTGTTTTCCATAGATTGGCCAGATTGTATTGTATACCAATTCCGGCATTTACGGCATTCGTCACGGTTAAAAATTTGGGCACATCGATCGCCACATAACCCCCGGTGATCGCCAGCGTGGGCCACCGCTCCGCTTTTGCTATGCGGGTTTGCATCCCGGCAGCTTTCTGCTGGTACTCCAGCGCCTGTAGGTCCTTACGGTGTTGGAGCGCCAGTTGCTGGTAATCCTCAAAACTTTTTACCGCTGCCGGCTGCTGAATAAATGAGCTGTCGAGTTGTAGTTTCGTCGATTCGGGAAGTCCCAGTAACAAATCCATATTCACATTGGCGATATTGTAATTGTTAACGGCTTCCAATAATTGTAATTCAATATCAGAAGTCTGCAACTGGGCTTTTAATCGGTCATTTCGGGCCACCAGTCCATTGTTCTCCATGTTCAGTAAGTCCTGATCTCTTTTTTTGGAAGCTTCCAGATTTTCTTTAATCACATCCACCAGTTGCGCCGCCTTGAAAAGATTCACATAAGCCTGACTAATATTATAGGCCATCGCATTTTTGTCGTTCCCTGCATTGAGCTTCTCCGCTTCCAGCAGGTATTTGGTGGATTCAATGCCATACCGGATTCTTCCGCCCGCGAATAATGGCAGAGAAAAATTAGCCATCCCGTAAGCTGCCTGATTGATCTCCGGCATAGAAGAGCTGCCGGATTCTGACGATTCCGAGCTGCCAGAACCGCCCGTTTTCAGGTTTATATTTGCATTGGTCAGCCGCAGGTAGCTGCCACTGACCTTCAAATCCGGTAATTGCCGGTTGCGCGCCTCATCAATGGCGGCCGCCGCTTCTACAACCTTCGCTGAATCGATTTTCAGACGATTGCTGTTCTGGATGCCCAGCACGACTGCCTCATCCAGCGTCAGGGATCTGCTATCCTGGGCCAATAGTCCGGAAGACAGGAGCAGCAAACCCGATAGGAACATTCCCATTTTACTGTTCAACTTCATAACCTAAAATATTTCTTGAAATGGTTTTTAAATGCTGTTTTACTTTTTCGAAATACACTTCCTTCAGCCACTGATCGGTGGGTTTTATGCCACAATGAGCCGCATATAATTTCTTATTGATAAATGATTGCATCAGGGTCCCGGTAATCGTTGTTATATATAAAACCGGATCCATTTGGTTCTTCAGCAACCCCTGACGATACCCTTCTTCCAGGGCTTTCCCAAAGAATTCCACATAAGTCTCGCGGGATTGCGTCAACACCTTGAGCACGTTACGGTTTTTATTGATGGTTTGCTCCGCCAGGATCACTTTATAAAAATTTCCGTGGTTCTTTACCCTGTCCACATAACCGGATAGTGCTTTTTCGATCTTCTGAACGACCGTCAAATTCGGATCAGCAGTGATCTCCCGGATAAATGCCAGGCCCACATTCGTCCGGTAAGCGAATAGGGCTTCCATCAGTTTTTCTTTGGACCCGAAATAATAGGAAATCATGGCGATGTTGATTCCTGCCGCTTTGGCAATATCTCTTACCGAAGTGGCATCGAACCCTTTTTCGGCGAAAAGCTGTTCCGCCTTCTGTAGTATGTATTCCTTTTTTGACATTGCGGACGCAAAGTTAAACGATTGTTTAATTTAATCAAACATTTGTTTAATACTTTTTTTTCCGCAAATAGTTTTCTTGATCCTGGTCATAAAAATGGTGATGCATGGAAAAAGTCCCGGGAACCTTCGGTCAGCTTGCCATATATAAGCTGCGTAGCCGCAATGGCCTATCGATCCAGACCATACCGGTGCAGATAGCGCTCGTACAGTTGGGTTTGCTTATTTTCCAGATTGATCTGACGGCCCTGGATAAAGGCTATCTTGATGATACTGCTGCGTATATCCAGCAAATCGCCTTCACAGACGATCAGGTTGGCATCCTTGCCCGGTTCCAGGGAACCCGTACGGTCAGCGATTCCCAGGATGCGGGCTGCATTAAGGGTGATCGCCTGTAGGGCCTGCTCTTTACTGAGCCCGTAGGAACAGGCCATGCCCGCATTAAAAGCCAGGTTCCGGTAACGGGCAGAAGCATCGTTATCATTGATGGCATACAACAGCCCGGCCTGTTGCAGAAGCGCCGGGGTTTTAAAAGGCTGATCTATATCATCATCTTCCATGGCAGGCTGGGTATACATGGTATTCAGGATGACAGGTATCTGATATTGTTTGAGCATATCGGTAATCAGATAACTGTCACTGCCCCCCACCAATACCACCGGGATATCAAAATTCCGGGCGAATTCCACGGCAACCAGGATCTGACGGACCCGATCGGCGTGGACAAACAACTTTTGCTTCCTTTCAAATAATGGTCGCAGTGCTTCGAGCTTCAAATTGGTTTTTTCGGGTGTCACCGTTTTAAAATACGCCTGGGCTGCTGTGAACATTTGTTCTACTTTTCGGATTTGCTCCATGCCCTTTTCTAGTGGATCGGCTGCGCCGGCAGCAGACCGCCCGGCCCGCCCCATCATACGGGGTACCTGAAGGTGCATACCGGTGGCATTACGGTACAGCGCATCCTCCCAGTCCCAGGCATCCAACTGCACCACTGAAGAAATCCCGCTAAGTAGGTTGCCTCGCGGTACAATATGGGCCAGTAAAATCCCGTTGGTTCTGAGCGTATTAATAATCCTGGAGTCGGCATTATAGGCATAGAGCGCCGATACCGAAGGATTGAGCTCCCCCAGTTCAAAATAGTCATTGGACCCGCGCACCCCACTCCCGATCTCTTTTAAACCCAGATCCGTATTGGCCAGGATCAGACCAGGATATACTTCTTTGCCCTGAAGATCCAGCTCCCTGACCCCGGTGCCGGGATTGGCAGGCGCTCCAATGGCAGCGATCCTGCCATCCCGGATCAAAATGGCGCCCTTTTCAATAATCTTACCGGTACCCGTATGTATACGGGCGTTGGTCAGCAGGATGTCCTGCTGCTGTGGCGCAGCGGGATAGATATTATCCTGCGCCCTGCCTGACAATGCAGTGATCCAAAAGGCAACCGCAAACAACCCGCTTAAATACCGGGAACGGCTGTTTCGCTTCATAGGGGGAGATAATAATGCTGTTGGCATGACAATAATATTATTCATAAAATTCGAGATCAGCTTTACTGTTACTATCTGTCCCGGTATGGTCGACATCTTCACAATGAAATTCGGTGGCGGACTTAGGCTGCGCTTTTACAGTCGGCGCGCCTTTCTTTGCTGCTGTCAGCATTTTCTGAATCAGCCGGTTACGATCCCGCTGAATCTGTGTATGCATCAGACTGTCCCGGGTCCGGTCATAATAGATAGTTCCGTCAATGATGGTATATATGGCCTTTGCATATATCGTCAGGGGATTGGCGCTCCAGATGACTATATCGGCGTCCTTTCCCGGTTTCAGACTACCAACCCTGTCTTCTATATGCAGGGCCCTGGCCGGATTCAAGGTGATCATTTTAAAGGCTTCTTCCTCGGTCATTCCTCCGTATTTCATCGTCTTGGCAGCCTCCTGATTCAAGCGCCTGGCCATCTCAGGATCATCACTGTTAATACAAACATTTAATCCCGTTTTCTGCATCAGGGCGGCATTATAAGCAATCGCATCCTGCACTTCAAGTTTGTAAGCCCACCAATCCGAAAAAGTTGAAACATTGGCACCATGCTTTTTGATCCGGTCGGCAATCTTATACCCTTCCAGAACATGGGTAAGGGTATTGATTTTAAATCCGTAGGTCTCGGCCGTATGCAGCAGTGCCAGGATCTCGCTGGCGACATAACTATGACAGGTGATGAATCTTTTTTGCTCGAGAATCTCGACCAACGCATCCAGTTCCAGGTCCCGGCGCAGGGACTTGTCGCCCGATTTGCGTTGTTGTTGATAGTCGCGTGCCCGCTGAAACGCATCTGCCAGCAGGGCCTGTACTCCCATCCTGGTATCCGGAAAACGGATATTTCCCTGGTACTGCGCGGTACGTTTTACATTTTCCCCGAGCGCAAATTTAATAAAGGGATCCGCACCCTTAAATTTGAGGCCCTGGTCATCTGCACCCCAGCGTAATTTGATCAGCTGGGTCTGTCCTCCAATGGTATTAGCGGACCCATGCAATATATGAGAGCTGGTCACACCCCCGCTCAGCTGGCGGTAGATATTGATGTCTTCGGGATTGAGATTGTCGCCGATCCGGACTTCTGAGGTAACTGATTGTCCACCTTCGTTGATAGAGAAGCAGGCGATATGGGAATGTTCATCGATGATTCCGGGCGTTACGAAGGTCCCTGTACCGTCTATCTGCCTGACATGGGCTGCATTGATATTTTTTCCGATCCGTGAAATCTTGCCGTTCTCCAGTAATATATCCGTCCCTTCCAATACACCTTCGGATTCATTGGTCCAGATCGTAGCGTTCCGGATCAGTATGGATTCCTGTCGCGGAACCTGCTCATTACCATAAGCTGAAAAAGGATAAAGGATTTTCGCCTGCGGTGGCTGATAGTTAGCAGCAGCACTGTCTTTAGCTGCAGCAGCATCGCTGCGGTAAACGGCAGACCAGTTCAATGGCCGGCCACTGCTGTCGGTGCCAATTCCCTGCATATCCCGACCGAACAGCCGTCCACTCAGCCGATATTGAGCATTTGCCCGGCCGCTAACTTTCTTGACCGGTGTAAAATTCAATTGCACCATACCTTCTTCCAGTTCCAGTTCGGCCGCGATCGTATCCTTTTCTAAGAGCCTGGCCCGACCCTGGCGGGTAATTTCCAGCTGGTAATTTTGCGCACCTCCCTTCGTATTAATGGTGAGCTGGTAGCGACCCGCCAATTGTTGCCTGGTTTGTGACAATGGGTGACGCTCTCCTTTGACCCAGTTTTCATAAATAAGATTATTCTCAGAAAACAAGCTATCAGAAGTAATCAGAAAATTGGCCAGTTTACCCGGCTGAAGGCTGCCCAGCTGATCATCGATCTTCAATAACCTGGCAGGCGTACTCGTTAATGCATCCAGTGCTGACTGTCGGCTCAGTCCATGACGTATGGCTTTTTTCAAAGCAGGCCAGAAATCTTTGGGGTCCTTGAGACCCGATGCCGTCAGGGCAAATTCAATCTTGGATTTTTCAAAAGCAGCGGGATTGGTGGGCGCCAGCTCCCAGTGCATCATATCCGAAAGTGCAACAAAACGGGCATCCAGCGGGTCCTCGACTTCCCGGGCTTCCGGAAATTTCAGTGGCACGATAAACGCTGCCTGGGTGGCAGCAATGGCATCCAACCGCTGGTACTCATCTCCTCCCGCTTTGATGATATACTGTTGTCCAAACTCGTCGCCGATCCGATCCGCACGAAGTACATCCCATTTATTGGTTGCTTCAAATATCTGGGGCAATGATTGCTGGTCATGAAAAGCCTGGAGGCTTCTGTTCAATCCTTCCCGGGGTGATCTGTTTTTTACATACCAGTCAGCGTCCAGATAGGTCTGCCGCAACAAGGCTACAGCGCCCATCATCGAGGAGGGATAGGTTTGCGTAGAACTGCCTTTGCTAAAGGAATAGAAGGCAGCAACTTTTTCTTTGATAACGGCCAGGTTCTCCTTCGCGTCTATCAACGCCACGGCGATACCGGTGCCCCGGGCAATCCCGTCCTGCTGGTGGGTTACCACGGCTCCAAAGCCCTGGGATCTCAGACTGCCAGCTTTTTTCTCGTCACCGGCAAAGAGGTCGCCCGCATCCACTTCAGATCTGATTGCCTGATTCCAGTTATAAGGTCCCTTCGTCCGGGTCTCCAGTTGCTGGGCGCTGAAAAATCCCCCGGAAGCGGCATCCGGTCGGGCGGCAACGCCATAATCGCTGAAGATATCAATAAAGGAAGGATAGATATATCTGTCCGCACAATCAATGCTGACAGCATCTTTAGGCGTTGCCTGGTGACCGATCGATAGAATGCGACCTTCCCGGATAACCATGGTCGCATTGCGCAGCACGGTTCGACTATCCTGTACGATGGTGGCATTTGTAAAAGCATAATAACCATTCCTGGAATCAGTCACTCCGTTTACAGGGAAGGTTATCTGGGAAAATACGGAAAGAAATGGAAAGTAAAGCAAGCAGAACAGTGCCAGTAATTGCTTCATCTGGATAAAATTTAAATGGAAGTTAGCAAAATCCGGAATAAAAATAAAAATAAGCGTGCAGGGTTAATCCGAATTTACCATGCGCCCTGTGGAAAAATCTTTCCCTAACCCTTGACTTGAAATTCCGAAAGATTTTTAGGGGAATGGAATACCCTAGCCTGGCGCATGTTTTTTAATTGTGCGTTGAATAAAATGTATGGGTGTTCCTTTTTCGACTTTGCGCGCTACCTGATGCCGGATATCTTTACTTAGTGAGCACCGGTTAAATATGCACCCTAAATAAAGAACCGTTCCTAAAAAGGAACGGTCTTCGAAAACATAAAACCTATGAGATCTTTAGAGTGATTCTCCCAATTGAGACATATCGAGCCCTTCAGCTTCTTCTTCTTCACTGACTCTAAGCGGAGTAATCATATCTGTTACTTTTAATATAATCATGGACATAATAAATACGCCGATCAATACACACAATGCTACGATTACGTGGGTCGAAAACAGGCTGGTTTCACCAAAAAACAGCCCTTTGGAAGCGACGCTATTGATACCGGGATTAGCAAAAACGCCGGTCAGAATCATTCCGACCAAACCACCTACGCCATGGCAGGGAAATACATCCAGGGTATCATCCAGACTGGTACGGGTTCTCCATTCTACCATCAGATTGCTCACCAGAGCGGCCACAACACCAATGACCAGCGCGTGTGGCAGACTGACAAAACCTGCAGCAGGCGTGATAGCAACCAATCCCACTACTGCACCAATACTGGTACCCATGGCAGAAGGCTTTTTACCTCTCAGTGCATCGTACATAATCCAGGTAAATGCAGCGGCACCAGAAGCAATGGCAGTAGTACCCAATGCGGTAGCCGCCAATGCGTTGGCGCCCATTGCAGAACCACCATTAAAACCAAACCACCCGAACCAGAGCAGTCCGGTACCCAGCAATACATAGGTAATCCGGGCGGGCTTCATATCTGTATCGGTTCTTTTCCTCAGGTACATGGCACTGGCCAGGGCAGCTACGCCCGCACTCATATGTACTACGGTACCTCCGGCAAAATCCAGTACGCCGAGTTTAGCCAGGAAACCTTCCGGGTGCCAGGTTGCATGGGCCAGAGGACAGTAAATGAAGATAATAAACAGACAGATAAATAAGACATAGGAAGTGAAACGTACCCTTTCGGAAAAAGCTCCGGTCACCAGTGCCGGTGTAATAATGGCGAATTTTAACTGAAAGAATACAAATACCGCAAGTGGCACAGTAGGTGCACCCGGCCAGGGGCTTCCTTCAAGGACGCCATTCATTAAAAAGAAAGTTGAAGGGTTACCAATAAACCCCCCGAGCATATTTTCTCCAAATGCCAGACTAAAACCAAACACCAGCCAGATAATGGTAACGATGGCCATGCAGATAAAACTCTGCAGCATCGTTGAAATTACATTCTTCTTTTTTACCATCCCCCCGTAAAAAAATGCCAGACCCGGAGTCATGATCAATACCAGTGCCGTCGAAGCCAGTAACCAGGCGGTATCGCCTGTATCCAGGCCTTCATGTTGAGGAATTGCAGTGGGGTTATGCCCCATGAAAATACTAAGAATGGTAACAATAATAAGCAGTAGAAACGGAAGAATTGCCAGTTTTTTGGTCATGTGCATAATAAAAATATTTAATATTTAATGAGCAAAGAGAACATTTGGTTAAACCAGTATAAAAATTTCTAATACTCAAAATTATGGGATTAAATCGAAATTATTATGCAATAAAACGGCATTTATATCATATATTTATATTAATAATATATTAAGGGCTCAAAAAAAGAGCCCTGCATAAAAATGGCACCAGCTGTTTATCTGAATTTTGTGAGGTCTGGTGCGTTATGCGGGGATTTCGAGTGATCCGGCACCATAGCCTGCCAGGACCGTCAGACCCGTTCAGCCGGAAAGTATCCCATGATAATACGGAGAAATAACAGCAACCGATTTTCAGTCTCGGGAAACACGTCCCGGATAAACCTTCAGTGCTATTTCCAGGCAATCCATCGCCTTTTCAATGGATTCCCGGTTGATGACATAAGCCAGGCGGACTTCGTTAAGCCCCAGGCCCTCCGTAGCGTAGAATCCCGTAGCAGGTGCCAGCATCAGGGTCTGCCCCTCATGCTGAAAAGACTCCAGCAACCACTGACAGAAACGATCACAGTCATCCACCGGCAAATGGGCAATGGCATAAAAGGCGCCTGGTGGCTCAGGACAGTAAACGCCCTCCATCTGATTGAGACGTTGCACCAGTAAGTCGCGGCGCCGGCGGTATTCTTCTTTCGGCTGATCAAAAAAATCCTCCGGCAGATCAACCGCAGCTTCACCGAGTAATTGTTCCAGGGCAGGTGGGCTGAGCCGGGCCTGGGCAAATTTCAGTGCGGTTTCATAAACCGCCGGGTTGCGGGTAACCAGTGCGCCTATCCGGGCGCCACAGGCACTGTATCGCTTACTGATGGTATCCAATAGAACGACATGCTCCTCCAGCCCTTCGAGTTCCATGGCACTAATGGGCTGGATACTGCCATAACTGAACTCCCGGTAAGCCTCATCGCTGAACAGATACAGGTTATGCGCTTGGCAGAGTGCGCCGATAGCGCGCATCTCTTCCTCCGTATAGATATAACCGGTGGGGTTATTCGGGTTACAAATAAGTATTCCCCTTGTCGCTGGCCCAATCACTTTGCTGAATGCTTCAACGGGTGGCAGGGAAAAACCAGTCTCGATTGTTGAAGGCACCGGCACCACCTTAACGCCGGCTTCACAGGCAAATCCCAGATAATTGGCATACATGGGCTCCGGAATAATCACTTCATCGCCCGGATTCAGGCAGGCAAAAAAAGCAAACATGATGGCTTCGCTTCCACCCGTGGTAATCAGTATTTGTTCGGCATTTACTTGAATGCCGATTTTCCCATAATAACCAGTTAAGCGCTGCCGGTAAGACTCATTTCCCGCACTTTGCGTATAAGCCAGCACGTTCAGGTTTGCCTGTTGGGCCGCTGCAATAATTTCCGGGGGGGTCTTGATATCAGGCTGACCAATATTCAGATGATAAACCGTAATGCCTTTCTTCCTGGCTGCTTCCGCGAAAGGCACCAGTTTACGAATTGGAGAAGCGGGCATCACCTTGCCGCGATGGGAAATCTCTAGCATAAAATCAAAGTTAAAAATTATTTAAACAGGCGGAGTTCAATTCTCTAAACAATCGGGGTATTAGGGCGTGCATCACCAAAAAAACCCTGCCGAAGGGCAGGGCTTCTTCCATAATATTTGATGTACTTTATTTTTTGGCGGCGGCGGCTACTACTTCGCCGGTAAAGTACACGATTTTAGGCTCATCATAGCCCGCAATATAAATTTCCACATCCTTGTTGACGGGACCTACTGAAGGTGCACTGTATTCTACTTTCACTTTTCCGTTTTTACCAGGCATAATCGGCTCCTTCGGCTTTTCAGGTACGGTACATCCGCATCCGGCCAGGACATTCTTCACCACCAACGGTTTCTTGGTCTGATTCACGAACTCCATATAAAAGGTAACCGGCTTACCCTGAGGTACTTTACCGATATCATATTTTTCTTTGACCATCTTAATGGCATTATCGGCTGATGTAACCGGTTTGGCACTGGTTTTTGACTGTGCCTGTACGGTAATCAGTCCGGCAAAAAATACCACCAGGATTAAATAGAGCTTCTTCATAATCGTTTACTATATATTTTAAATTTACAAATCCGGGCCCAAAAGTATCGAAAAGATGACGGTCGTACTGTCCGGGTTGCATAAAATTCGCAAAAATTTAAAATTATCTGCCTCGAAGACATAAAAACTGGCTAAAAAGCCGGTTTGTTGCGTGTTTTTAAATGGATCTGATGGCCGGTTTTAAAAATTACTGATAGCCAGCCTATTACAGGATTTATCCACATTCCTTTCACGCTCAATTTTTTACAATAATAATCGCATTGATAATCCGTTAATTATATTTAGGGGGAGTCCCCTATTTTTGTCGAATGGATATGGTACAACCAGACAACATTTTAACCAACGATCAATTATCTTTTGAGAAGTTTAAAGATGGTGTCTTACATGATTACTACATCGCCTGCCTGAGCAGAGAAACCAGCCTGATGGGGCGCAGAGAAGTGCTTACCGGAAAGGCCAAATTCGGAATTTTCGGAGATGGTAAAGAAGTAGCCCAGGTGGCCATGGCCAAGTTTTTCCGTGCGGGCGACTGGCGCAGCGGTTATTACAGGGATCAGACCATGATGTTCGCGCTGGGCGTGTCCAATCCACAACAATATTTTGCGCAACTATATGCCGATCCAGACATAGAAAGGGAGCCTTTCAGTGCAGGTCGCCAGATGAACTGCCATTATACCAGCCGTAATATTGATGAAAACGGCAATTGGCTGGACTTGGTACATATTAAAAATTCGGCAACGGACATGGCGCCTACCGCCTCTCAGATGCCCCGTTCCCTGGGTCTGGCTTATGCATCCAAAGCTTTCAGGGAAATCGACAGCCTGAAACAGTTTACCGAACTGTCTGATAACGGCAATGAAGTATGTTTCTGTACCATTGGTGATGCGTCGACCAGCGAAGGACATTTCTGGGAGATCGTAAATGCTGCAGGTGTAGCACAAGTGCCCCTGGCTATATTTATATGGGATGACGGTTATGGCATTTCAGTTCCCAGGGAGTACCAGACCACCAAGGGGTCCATTTCCAAGGCCCTGAAAGGTTTTGAAAAAGAAGAAGGCACCAATGGCTTTTATATTGCTACGCTGAAGGGCTGGGATTATATGGGCATGGTGGAAGTCTTTGACGAAGGCTTACAGCTGGCCCGCGACACCCATACCCCCGTAATTTTCCATGTGGAAGAACTCACGCAACCCCAGGGCCATAGTACTTCCGGCAGCCACGAGCGTTATAAAACGCAGGAAAGACTGGAATGGGAGCGGGAATGGGATTGTTTGCGCAAGATGCGGGCCTGGATACTGGAAAATGCCCTGACCGATGAAGAACAACTCGATCAGATCGAAGCCGATGCCAGAGCCCTGGTTAAAAGATCAAAGGAAAAAGCCTGGCAGGAATACCTGACACCCATAAAAAAACAGGTGGCAGCCACCCGGGAAATGATTGAGAAGCTGGTCCCTGTAAACCCGCAGAAAGAAACAGAACTCAGCAAGATTGCGTCCAATCTGAATTCGTTAAGAGAACCTCTGCGGAAGAATTGTTTGCAAAGTTTGTTTCAGGCCATGCTGGTTTGTTCGACCGTACCTCAGGAAATACAACAATATTACCAGGACCTGCAAAAACAGAATGAAGTCCTGTTTAACAGTAACCTCTATGATCAGGGACCTAAAAGCGCATTGCATGTCCCGGCCGTCCGGCCTGAATACAGTGAGCAGGCCCAGACCATCAACGGATATCAGATACTGAATAGATATTTTGACCAGCTGTTCGCATCGCACCCCAAAGTGCTGGCATTCGGAGAAGACCTGGGGAAAATCGGCGATGTGAATCAGGGCTTTGCCGGACTGCAGGCCAAACATGGCGAAGACCGGATCTTTGATACCGGAATCCGTGAACTCTCCATTATGGGACAGGGCATCGGAATGGCTTTACGGGGACTGCGGCCGATTGCAGAAATTCAATACCTGGATTACCTGGTTTACGGCCTGCAACCGCTAACCGATGATGTAGCCAGTCTGTTTTACAGAACCGCAGGCCAGCAATCCTGTCCGATTATTGTCAGAACCCGCGGGCACCGACTGGAAGGTATCTGGCACAGTGGTTCCCCCATGGGGCTGGTAATCCATGCACTTAGGGGCATGTACGTTTGTGTGCCCAGGAATATGGTACAGGCGGCAGCGATGTATAATACCCTGTTGAAGAGTAATGATCCGGGCATTGTCATCGAGAGTCTGAACGGTTACCGGCTGAAAGAAAAGTTACCGGATAATCTGGGTGATATCACTGTGGCATTCGGCGTTCCTGAAATACTGAAAGAAGGTACCGATATTACCATCGTAAGTTATGGTTCCACACTCAGAATTGTCGAACAGGCGATGAAACTGGTAGAACCCCGCAATATCAGCTGTGAGCTGATCGATGTACAAACCCTCCTGCCCTTCGATATTCATCACCGCATCCTGGAATCGCTTCAGAAAACCAATCGCATCATTTTCGTAGATGAAGATGTTCCCGGTGGTGCAGCGGCCTATATGTTCAATCATGTAATGGAAGTACAGGGCGGATACCGTCATCTGGACGTCGCTCCCCGAACCATTACCGGCAAGGAGCACCGACCCGGTTATGGTAGTGACGGGGATTATTTTTCCAAACCTAATGCGGAAGAAATCGCTGCGGCCCTAATAGAAATGATGAACGAGTAGTTGGGTATTCCGGAAAACTTCTGTCGCTAACAACCGGGCTTCCTGGCCACGGTACTGACCCCGCAACTAAGAAGTAATCTTAAGCTGATTGCCGAGTCTTTCAATGATACAGGAATCTTATTCGTATGCGTCTTGGTTTTAAGAAGGCTTTACAGTATATGCGGGATTCCATTGTGTCCGGGCACCACTGTACAATGCCTGATTGGCCAGATCCACAGAGATGGCCGTGGTGGCGCCGGTGTAAATATTTGAATCCGGCAATTTCCTGGTGGACAAGCAACGATAAAAGTCCTGTAAGGCATAGAAAGTGCCATCTTTGTCGGGCTCGGGAAGCAAGGGCGTGCCACCTTCACGGTTCCAGTCAATTTTTGACGCACCACTTACGCCGTCGACCACCGTTTGTTCCTTCCTGGCCGCCTTCTCCGGAAAAAACAATCCCTGATTGGTCAATAAGGAAATGGTTCCCTTCGTGCCTTTGATCTTAAACAGATAGCCATCATGCGCATTCCCACAGGTGGCACCGAAATTTCCGATGATGCCTTTGTCTTCGTAGCGGACCATTACCTGTACATTGTCGTAAGTTTCCCGACCGTCCTTAAATACATCTATTCCACCGGTAGCCTGAAAGGAAGAAGGCAGGCTCTCGAAAGCCCAGTTGATAAAATCGATCTGGTGCGACAATAACTCGGCGACCAGGCCACCTGAATAGGCTTTATACAATCGCCAGTTGATTTGCTTTTCCAGCGAAGGTTCCGGTACGGGTCGCCGCCAATCCGCATTTCTGTCCCAACGGCAATCGATCTGACTGACGGTCCCCAGATAGCCCTTGCTGATAATATCTTTGACTTTATAATATAAGGGCGCATAGCGGTACTGATGCCCCACCTGCAACACCTGCCGGGGTCTTGCCGCGGTCATTTTCACCAGTGACAGTGCCTGCTCAATATTATAAGTCATCGTTTTCTCCAGATAGACATGCTTGCCTGCCTCCAGGGCTGCCACTGCAATCTGGAAATGGAGGTAAAGGGGGACGGCAATGACCACTGCATCCAGTTGCCGGTCAGCCAGCATTTGACGGTAATCCGTGTATGTACGGGCCTGACCCGCCATTTTATGTGCTGCCTTAAGCCTGAAATCCAGTACATCACAAAGTGCCGTCACGATAAACTGATCCTTCAGCGTGGCCAGCACATGCATCATGCCCCTGCCCCTGTCACCACAACCGATAATGCCGATAGTGAATTTTCCGCCCCTGCCTTGTCCCATTAGTTTCCAGTCGCCGGCAATCATTCCACCCGCCACCAGACCGGTACTTTTCAAAAAATCTCTTCTTTCCATGAACTAGTTTGAATATCATTTAATCTAAGGGCTGTAACCTGCATCCCAGGTACACAAATTACCCAGGCAGCAAAATTAATGTTCATAACGGAAAGTAGAAACCTCAGCCAGACCAGGCTGTTTCTGACCGTCATGCCCCGTCAACGGCACCAGTTTAAAATACCGAAACTCTTTCCTGGCGGGTAGTTCGATAAACTGCCGCAACAGGTTAACGTCATTGAGGGTAAAACTGCCCAGGCTTTCCCAGTTATTGTTGTCATTGCTGCTCAGGATTTCGAGGTCTTTAATCTTACGGTCTCCTGACTTCTGGGAAAAAATAAAACCATCCACCGTAGCTTTCTCCGCCATATCAACGACGACAAAATGATCCGGATAATTAGTCGCATCCGAGGAATACCGGGTAATCCAGATGGTGGTCAGGTTATCGTCGATGATACAGGAAGCCAACCGCCCATTATGGGGCTCTTCCGAACTTACCTCCGCAATACTCCAGTTCTTTTTGGAATGAATATAGCGCCAGGGCTCCCCCGAGGGCCTGAGCTGAGGTACGGACATAACCGTGGGCAGGCCAAAATTCGGTGAGCCGTCTGTATTCCAGGTAAATGGCTGAATGCGCGGACTCCGCCCACCTGAGCTTCCCTGATTGGCCGCAGAACGGGCATGATACAGCAACCAGTCCTCTTTGCCGTCGGGAGACTTGAAGAATCCATTATGTCCCGTTCCAAAGGCGCTGCTTTCAGACCGCATCGCGAACACCGGATGGATCTTCTTGGTCCAGTCTGTCGCTTGCATGGGATCGCCTCCCTCCCGTAGGGTGAGCTGACCCAGGCAATAACCGTCAGACCAGTAACCACTGGCGGAATAAATGATAAAAACCTGTCCCTGCGCATTCTTAAGTACCTGGGGGCCTTCATTAATCGGGTTGCCATTCTTTTCCCAGGCAAATTCGGGCGTTGAGATCAGCTGCTTTTCACCGGTAATGGTCCATGGATTGCTCATTTCGGCAATATAGAGACTTTGCGGAGCCGCCCCGGCATTACCGCCCGACCAGATCATATACATTTTTCCATTGTACTCCAGAATCGTTCCGTCGATCGCCCACATGTCGGTAGGGTCTGAAACTTTGCCTTTAAACTCCCAGCTGCCTTCCACCGGCGTAGCAGCGGTATTTTCCACCACATACATGCGATGGTTGGCATTGCTGCCGTCATCCGCCGCAAAATAAAAATACCAGTTCCCGTTTATTTCGTGCAGCTCGGGCGCCCATAAATTCTTGGAGTACATTTCTCCGGAAGGAGGAGACCATACATCATACCGCCTTGCGGAAGCCAGTTCCGACATATTCTTAGCCGCCAGGATGACCAGTTTACTGCCCTGGGTATAAGTATAATAATAGATCCCATCCTTTTGAATAACCCAGGGATCCGGCCCTCCTGGCATGACGGGATTGGTAAACGTACTGTCCAGGGTGAAATTTGCCCAGGGACCTGCAGGCTCCTCCGGTTCATCCTCCTCCTGCGGAATGGGATCATAATACGGAGCATCCACTGTTTTACGGCAGGCATCCAGCAGCAGCAGTCCGGATAATAAACTGATCAATAGAAAAATTTTCTTCATGCGTTGCTTTTTGTAGTTGTAAAGGGTCCTGTTCGTCCTGCCTTGCTTCTTCCCGGACATCGGAGCAAGCCGATCAGCACCACTGTCATTTAAAATTTAGCTTACCATTGAATTGCCTGGTCTTCGTCCGGTATCAGAATATTTCGGGAACGCTCCATGGTCATACTACCCTCGGCCCGATACCGCACCGGAGTTCCCGGCATTGTCGTGATGTCATCGTATTTATACCGCAGGTGCACAGTACAATACTGCTTCACCAGGTATTTTTTGGTAGCATCCACGACTTCCCGAAGTTCATAAGTGGGCTGTCCGAGCATTTCAAAATTGATCGCCGCATTCGGTGCATATACATTTAAAGCGCCGACCTTTTTGCCATCTGCTTCGGTAATCGGGTCCAGAAACTCCATAACGATCTTGTAATTACTACGCACTTCTGCCTCTTCTTCCTGGGCACCTGCATAGAAAAATACCGAACGCTCATCCACTACCCAGGCAGTACGTGTACTGGCGACCAGTGGATTCTGGGTTTCACTATCCAGGTAGATATTCATAGAAGTTGACGAATACTTTCCGGAATAATCATTAAAGGGGTTGATCTGCAGTAATGCCTTACGCCAGCCTTTGCGTTCATTGGAAATATAAGTGGGATCATCGATAATGGTCAGCGGCAGCACATAGCGCTCCACCAGATCCAGATTCTCAAATTTGAACCGGATCTTGAAGTTCTCGGTAGAAGATCCTCTGGGTATATAGCAGGTCGGGTCGTCCAGTGTAAAAAACTGCTCCGGCAACTGTTTGAAATATAAGTCGGTCCGATGCTGATACTTCTGTTTATTAAAAACATTCAGGGTATCATTGTCCACACCGATTCTGACATGCAGATCTTCATGATTCAACTGGGAGCCGCTGACGATTACGGGCAAATCATAGACCACTTCCCCCGTCTTGTTATACCGAAGGTATACGGGCGATACCCCCTCGCTGTTCAGTCGCGCTTTAAAGGAAACCATCTGGGTATACAGTTCATCCTTCCATTCGTCATTACAGGCGCTGAACAACCAACCCGATAATAAAATGACGATATATATATATGATTTTTTCATTCTTAATAACTTATGATGGGTAAAATACTTGGCAACATTTTTAATCAAAGGAAGGCCAGCCAGGTGATTGTGTCAGCCTCCGGTTCTTCTTCAGCTCATCCCAGTGAATCGGCCAGAAATACATCTTCTTTGAAAAAGTAGTTTGTAAAAGCGGTACCCGTACCGGCGTATAGAACAGGGCCGCTTTTTCTTTAGTCATAATTGTATTAAAACCATAAATCTGTTCAGCTTCCTCTACCGGTGCATCTTTCCAGCGCCGCAGGTCATAATAACGCTGATTCTCGCCCAGAAATTCAATTTGCCGTTCCCGTTTGATCATCCTGCGCAGTTCGTCTTTGCTACTGTAAACGGCATTATCATAATTAGGGACACCGGCGCGGATCCTTACCTGACCGATCGCCTTTTTCATTTCTTCCGGGTTCCTGGAGATGGACTGACTGCCCTGATCATCCCAGCTCGGAATCGTATAAGATCCGCCTAGTTCATTAAGGGCCTCGGCATACATGAGCAGGATATCGGCATAACGAATGGCCAGGTCTACCTTGGGATAAATCTTGCCTCCATTACCGGAATTATTGTCTTTGGGGTTCACAAATTTCATGATACCGATTCCTGTAGGCAGCCAGGTGTCACTGTTCTGATATCCGTTGTATTCCCCCCGATAATAAAAAACCTGCTGATTGGTGACGGTGGGCAGGTTGTTGACCGCACTTGACATAGTCCATAAAGCACCACTGAAGGCCACCGATGCGTAAAATCGCGGCTCCCGGTGTGCAAATTCCTTCCATACATTGGGCAGTAATGGACGGAACGCATCCACTTCTTCCTCCCTGACAAACATATTGTCGCCATACAGGGAGCGTACAGCGTCCCGGTCGAATTCAGCACCGTCATCCATCGCATACGCATCGCATTGCTTCAGCGTTAATCCGTGTGAATTATAGCCGCCTCCTGTCTTGGGCATCTGCAATCTCGCCAGCGCCATCACGCCACCCTCGGCATTGACCTGGTTATTGCCACGTGTAAAGATCATTTCAGGGTTCTCAGAAGCATACAGCTCGCCGTTGAATACGGAACGATAGGATTCAAAAGGATCAATATCAGCCCACCCATCCGGAAAATTCTTCTCTGAATAATCAGGATGATAGGGAGGTGCGATGGTGGCCGGATAGTCAGTGGTCCCCCTTGTTTTGAAAACTGCCGTATACAGTTTGTACACCCCCAGATCTATTACATCTTTGGCAGCCGCCGCGGCCCTCGCCCATTTTTCTTCCCGGTATTGCTGGTCAATCAATATCCGACCTTCATCATCGGTAAAATCTGCCATATCCGCGTTGCCGTTGGCCAACGGGCTGGCGGCGTACAACAGTGCTTTGGCGCGGGTAGCCAGGGCCGCACCCCGCGTGGGCCTTGCGATATTACGGTTATCACGTTTGAGCGGCAGATCCCGGGCTGCCAGGGCCATTTCGCTGGCGATATAATCGGCTACCTCATCATAACTGTTGCGCGGAAAAGACAAAGCATCATAGCTTTCATCATAGTCCACGCCTTCATCCGGCATGATCGGTACGGGTCCGTACTTACGCAACAGCAACCAGTAAAGATAGGCTCTCACAAACCTGGCCTGTGCTTTGTAATCTGCCACCTGTTGCGCGGTAAAACTGCTGCCGTCAGCCAGACTATGTATCATTACGGAAGCCTGACGAATACCTCCGTAAGACTGCGACCATGACTGAATCAGGGTATGGTCGTATTCACCGAATTTAAATTTCCGGTAGCGGTCACCATTGTTACCGCCTGATTCATTAAAGTACATGTCGTCGGAATAATTGGTAATGTTGTTACCGGTATTCCCCATCTCGAGATTATTATTTAACAGCGCATTATAGCAATTGGCCAGCCACTGTTCTGTGTAATCTTTACTGCTGAATATGCGCTCCTCACTTTGACGATCGTCAAAGAAATGTTCGACACTAAGGTATTTGCGGCAGGAGCTCAGGCAGGCCATCATTCCAGTCAACAGCACGCCGATGATAATTTGTTGATACTTCATAACCTTCAGTATTAAAAGTTTACGGTTAAACCAAGCGTATAAGATTTAGCGAGGGGATAAGCCTGTCCGTTGGTACTGTTCATTTCAGGATCCCACATCTTAAATTTCGAGAACGTAAGCAGGTTGGTACCCAGGAAATACAGGCGCATGGTCTTGATGCCCATTTTGTTGGTGAAGACTTTAGGAAAGGTATAACCTGCGTCAACCGTCTTCAGTCTCATATAGGAACTTTCGCGCAACCAATAAGTGGATGCCCGGTAGTTATTGGCACTACCACCATAGCTGAGCCGCGGATAGCTTGCATTTATATCTTCATTTTCTCCCAGAATCCAGCGGTTCGACTCCACCACGTCAGTGAGGATATTTCCCCAGTCGCCCTGGCTGAAAGGATACACCGTGAACCCGTTAATAAAAAAGGAGGATTTACCGGCACCCTGAAATAATACGCTGGCATCAAAACCTTTCCAGTTGGCCGACAGTCCAAATCCATAGATCAGGTTGGGGTAACGGGTCGCACCGATGGCGACAATATCATTGTCATCGATGGTACCATCGCCGTTGATGTCCTTATACTTGATATCACCCGGAGCGGTCCTGCCAAAATTCTGGGAAGCGCTGTTGCGGATATCCTCATAATCTTTGAAGAGGCCCAATGCAATCAAACCCTTGTTTTGGTTGACCCTGAAACCGGCGCGGGTGGTATAGGGATAATTACTAAACTGCTCGTCTGCCTCCAGTATCTTGTTCCGGCTGTAGGTCATTGTACTGCGCACCGTCAGGTTGACCTTTCTGATTTTCTGTGTAAATTTCAACTGTCCGTCAAAACCCTGGGAAAGGGTTGATCCCACATTGGCGCGTGGATCCTGACCCTGCAGTCCCACAATATCCGGGATGAATTCTCTTTCCATATATATGCCATCCCGCTGTTCGTGGAAATAATCGAGCGCGCCGCCGAATTTGTCATCAAAAAATGAGAAATCCAGACCCAGGTCATGTTTGGTAGAAATTTCCCAGGTAATCGTATTGGATGCAATTCTGGCATAAGTCAGCCCGGTATAGGAATTCGTACTCTCAAGGTCTCCCCAGTTATAACCTCCGGCAGAGGAAGTAAAGGAAGCCAGATAAGGAAAACGAATTGGCATATAGTCATTCCCCACTTTACCAAAGGAATAGCGGATTTTAAACATATTCATCCATTTCAGATGGTTCTGAACAAATTTTTCCTCGGCAATATTCCAGGCACCGGATACGGCCGGAAATAATCCGAACTGATGTCCGGTGGCAAAATTCTCAGATCCATTATACCCGAAGTTCATATCAAAAAAATACCTGGATTGGAATCCGTAGGTAAACCGACCCGCTATCCGCTGATTGCGGCGTTCGATGCCCTGCATGATATCTTCACTGTCAAAACTCGAAGTATTGACTTTCTTTTCCTGGGTATACTGCACAATACCACCCAGGGTATGACTGCCGACTCTCTTTGAATAATGCAGTTCGCCCTGCAGGGTTTCAGAACGGTCGCTGTTGGCGTCTGATTCCTGAGTGAGCAATTGTTCGGTAATCGTTCTTTTCAGCCGCAGCTCACCATTGGATTCCCTTTGCCTTTCAGCGATCCATCCTTCAGGCCATTTTTTCCGGCGGATATAGTTATTATTATTGATATCATAGCCAAAACGACCTACAAAACGGAGTCCGGGCGTAATAAATTTCAGGTTCTGTTCCAGGGTAACATTGGTCTGAATTTTATTCTCCCAGTTTTCAATATATCCCTGTTGGGTAATCAGTACCCAGGGATTCTGTTTTTCGGCGCCACCGCGGGAGGCCACCTGGCCGGTTGAATATTTAATGGGTATCGAAATAGGATTCTGGCCCATCAGCGAGGCCCAGATCTCATTGTAGGTACCTCCCGGCAGGTTCTGCTTACCGAGGGATCCACTGACGCCTACACGGACCAGGGTCGTCTTGGTCAGATTCATATCCACATTAGCCCGGTAATTCCATCTTTTGTAATTAGCATTGGTATTATACCCCCGCAGGTTCTCATCGGTTTCATACATCCCGCCTTCATTAATATAACTTCCCGAAACAAAATATCGGGCCAGGGCACCACCGCCGTCAAAGTTCAGGGACGCTCGCTGTGTATAGGCCCCTGGTTTGAGAAACATTTCCATCCATTTGATATCAGGGAAAAGATCAGGATCGAGTTGGTTTCGGATCAGGGTGAGGTCTTCCTGGGTATAAAAAGGCTCTTCGTTGCGGGTTACCCGGGCCTCGTTCATCAGACTGGCATAGGTATACCCGTCCACAAACTCCGGTGTGAAGGTCCGAGTATTGTAAGTGGCTTCATATTTCCCATTGATGCTTACCTTATCAACCCTGCCCTTCTTGGTCGTAATGAGGACCACCCCATTGGCACCTCGCGAACCGTAAATAGCCGTCGTGGAAGCGTCTTTGAGTATGGTAAAGCTTTCAATATCCTCAATGCTGATCTCGGTCAGGCTTCTTTCAAAGCCATCTACCAGCACCAGTGCCGCGGTACCAGCGCCAAAAGTGGAAATACCCCTGATCCAGAACTCTGATGCGTTGCTGCCCGGCTGACCCGATCCCTGCATGGCCAGTACCCCCGAAACATTTCCTGCCAGCGCATTGGTAATGCTGGATGTTGAAGTTTTAATTGTCGAAAGGTCTACGGTCGTGATGGCGCCGGTTACGGTCGCCTTCTTTTGACGGCCGAGGGCGGTTACCACGATCTCATCCATTGCATTCTGTTCCGATTCTTTCAGTTCAATATTAATTTTCAACGACTCGTTAATCAGTATCTCCTGCTGATCATAACCCACATAGGAAAATACCAGCCACTGATATTTATGGGCGTCAATCACATACTCCCCCTTTTCGTTGGTACTCACGCCCAATCCGGGCTGATCTTTGATGGCTACCGTAACGCCCTGCATGGGTTCCCTTTGTTGGTTGAGTACCACACCCCTGACAGTTACCGCTACCTGAGTTGTATCCTGAGCGTACAGGCTACTAACCGATCCCGCGATGAACAGCAGTAAAAGAAATATTTTTTTCATGTAAGTATTTTCAGAATTGAAGCGCCTGAAACAGGAAGGTTCCCGTAATGGCAGCAAAAAGGATTGGTTAAATGAATATAGAATATCCGGTTATTCCACCGAGATCGTACGAATACGCTTGTTATCCCGTTCAGCGATGTAGAAAATTTTTCGAACGGGATCGTAATCGATTCCTGTGGGATCGGCGAAACGGGCTTCCAGGCGTGGATCTCCGTCAATATATCCCTTCACACTGCCATCAGGCGTTGGGCTTCCCTTACCGGCAAACGTGGAAACTACACCTGTGGGGGACAAAGTGCGTATACTTTGATTGTTCTGGTCACAGAAATAAAAATCATACTCATCTGTCTGTCCGGCATAGGCAGCATTTTTAACAAAAACGCCCTGGTATACCCTGCCGATTCTGGCCGAAGTGCCTATCGCATCCACATCTCCCGATGAAGAGCTACCAGCAAATAATATAGGAGGCTCGAGCTCCCTTGTTTCCCAATTGTAAATACTCTTATAGATGCGACTGAAAGAAACAATATAGGCATAGTTGCCTGAGGGATGGAAGAATATCAGCGAGGAATTATTGGAACTCCCGCCCACCCGAAACAATAATTTTGGCATCAGTTCTCCTGTTTCGGGATCTGGAACTGCCTTCTTGATTCCGATACCCTGATAACCATTATAAAACATTTCGTTGGTTACCGGATGCGGCGCGGTAGAAAAACAGGCCGGGTCATAGATATAGGCATGCACCCGACGAAAGTTTTCACTACGCAGGGTGTAGGCTACCGCTACTTTATTACGACTGGTCAGGTTTCCGTTATCGTCTCCGAGAAACAGGGTATCCTTATTGGCACTCAATGTAGTGGTCTGCATCTTTCTAAAAGCTGCCTGCCCATTGGTAATCAGTGTAGAGACTGTCCGTTCATTCAGATCCACTTTCCGTACCGCCCGGTCCAGCTCGGTAACAAATAGCACATTGGATTCAGGTTCGTAAGTCACCCAGGCCGGGTAAGAAAAACGTGCTTCTTCGAAATTCCCGTCCACGATCGAAGAGTTACCCAGCTCGTCCACATCCCCTACCAGCGTACCCACCGTGGTACTTTTCTTATATGTAAATACCTGGTCAAAAGTATATTCCGTATTCGGTTCTCCATCAATGATCACTTTCACGTTTCCGGTAGTCGTCTGACCAGGTACCCAGCAATAGATCTGCTTCCCATTGGCCCCTATGACTTTCAGTTCCCTGTCGCCGATATAAACATGAATCTTGGATATATCGGTACCAAAATTCTCACCATAGATATACAGCCTTGTCCTGATAGCGCCGCTCTTGGGCGAAAAATCATTAAATATTACCGGCTTGCCGGGATCATGTCGCTGTTCAACGAGCTCCTTGTCCTTGCAGGAGTGCAGCAACCCCAGCAGCAGGGAGGCAAAAAAAAGGATGTTCAGTTTTTTGAATTTCATATTGGCGTTGTCTTGTTTTTATGTTGATGTATGAGATCGCAAGCATGAATGACTGGCATTGCCGTTTCGCGCACCCGACAGCAGCCCGACTGACAGATCATAGTCAGTGATCGTTTACTTATCCGGATGATACTATTCCTGAAAATTATTGCAGCTGTTCAGCACTCATTCTTATTCTTACAATCAACTTTTTCATATAATCAAAAGCAAAAATTTCAGCTCAATTTTCCTGAGAACGAAATAACTAAATGCTGTTAATATCTCCTGTTCAATATTTTGTCGAATCGTACCAAATTCCTGAAACATAGGGGCAGGGCATCGTTGATGGGAATAAGATACCCACACTTAACTGCACCTGCCAAAAACGGCAGATGCAAGACGATAATAAAATAAATGCGAAAGTATCAGTGGGTAGCGGGATCGTAAACGGCTACAGCCACGCGGCTGTCCGCACAACCGTAATACAAAAACCATTTATGGTTGAAAAAAACCAATCCTTCAATAAAGACGGTTCCGGCAGGATACTGACCGCTTTTTTCGAAAGCTGCCGTCGGTATAAAAAATGGCTGATCCAATCTTTCCAGGAGGCGTTCCGGATCGTCACGGTCAAACAAGAGCTGACCGGCTGCATAGGTATGGGCCGTATAACCGAAGTCCCTCTGATGATCGCCCCGGTTTTTACCGTTGTATAACAATAATATCCCCTTATCAGTGAGTAGGGCCGGAGGGCCGCATTCTGTCAGGTCGCTGTCAAAAAATCCCGGCCGCGGCCTTACAAGGGCTTTCAATTCTCCTTTTTCATCCAGATCAGGGGTCCAGTGAATCAGGTCCTTTGACCGGGCCAGGTTGACAAACCGTTCCCCCCAGTACATCAGGTATTCGCCCTGGTGCCGGGCAATGACCAACTGTCCGTCTTTTAATTCCGTTAGAATGGACCCTGATTTACAAAACATATCCTTAAACCGACCGTTGTAGGCTTTTTCAAATACCGGTCCGTGTTTGGTCCATTGTTTCAGGTCCCGGGAAGTGGCTACCGCCAGCCTCGCTACTTTACGGTTCCATTGGGTATAAAACATGACATAGAGGCCGTCTTCGGTCACGGCAACCCGGGGATCCTCACAACCACCAGGCCATTCGTTTCCCTTCTGCGTGTCCTGATCCGGAAAGAGTACCGGAGCCTTACCTTTGGTAAGATGGATGCCGTCGCGGGTTTCCGCCAGTCCAATCCGGGAAGTGCGTTTTCCTATGCCCACGCCCGACCGGTCCTCGGCCCGATAGAGCACACAGATCTTCCCATCCCTGACGATAGCTGCCGGGTTAAATACATCCCCTGCTTCCCATGCGAGCTGTTCCCCCGTCATAGGATCCCGAAACCGCCGGCTGCTGTCCGGCAACAATACAGGATTGCCATCGACAGGACGGACAAAGGGACCCAGGGCCCAGTCTGGCAGCGGCTTCTGTGCGGCTGCTTCCAGCCATCCCATTGTGAGGGCGATCAGTAAACACCCCAATGCTACCTGTTTCATGTCTGAATATTTTTATAAATGTTATACCCTGTTTATTTTTCCGGTGCCGGAACAAAGAGTACAGCATCCGCCGCCACTGCGCCGTTGGCCCCCTGGTTGGAAATCTCGACAAAATTCTTTGTGCCGGCGACCAACCGGTAAGTTCCGAGCGGAACCCATTCTCCCGATGCCTGGCCGGTAATACGGATGTCTGCGTTGCGAATGGTCTTCACCTGTTTCTGGCTGCCGGCAGCTACGGTAATGCTGATTTCATCGGAAGCATTTTTCATCTTCGGATAATAAAAATAAAGCTGATAGGTACCCGCCTTTTTTATCTCCGGCTCAAACCGGATCGCTGCCGGTTCGGGGCTGTGATTCTTCAAAAAACTGGGACCGTAACCACCATGCGCTTCGAGTGTCCAGCTTCCCGTCTTCCGGGACACTTGTATATCATCCACCAGTATTTCAGGGGTGCTGCCGTCGGCCAGCGGGTCTTTTTTTAATACCTGCTGCAGGGCGGCTATATCAATATCCTGTACGGCGATGGATTGGTCGGCTGCCATCGAAGCTGCCAACGCAGCGGACTGCGCCAGAACCATGAAAACAGGCTCCATACGGATCGAACCGTAAGCCATGTGACTGGCTGACAAACAAACCGGAACCAGCAGATTGCTGCATTCATTTTTTCGGGGTGTGATGGAACGATAGGCGATCGGATAAGGCCGGATCCCCCGAATCTGGACATCTCCCTCATTTTTCACCATCCCGTTCCATACGACACGCTGGGCATTGTGGGAATCCATATTATAGGCCGCCATCCCAATGCCATCCTTCACGACTTCCCGGGCCTGGCAGTTGGCCTGTGTCATAATGTAGGCCCCCAGCATCCTTCTGGCTTCGCGGATGTATAACTGCGGTGTAAAGTGCCCGGATTGGGGATACTCATCTTTCGGATAACCCCATTGCAGCATCTGTTCGCGCAAACGGGCGGGCATCCTCGGATCATGACCAATAAAATAGAGCAGCCCTTTGGTATAATCCAGGTGCCGGCGGATGATGCGTTCCCGGGTTGCATAGTCTCCGTCAGGATAGGCATAATTCATTCCTATCATATCTGTTGAAAATGGCCCGTTGTTATTGATATCGGTTTTATGATTGGGCATCAGGTCCATTTTCAGAATTTTGCCCAGTTTTTCCGTAGGGGCGACCGAGAGATAACGCAGGAGCAATTCATATTTGCTGGAATCATAATTTTCAGGTCTTTCGATCGGCAGCTTATTGCCAGGGTCGCTGCTCAGGCAGATCCGGAAATTATAAGCCTGTATTTTTTTATCGCCGCTGCCTTCAGGCGCAAGGCTGTCCGGACTGATACCCCATAACAAACCGCTTTGAGGCTGTCCCGCGATCCGGTAGGGGTCGACGCCGTCAGGAAACTGGTGCTCGTGTTTCATCTGCACTCCGTTTACCGTCTCCTGGTACAGGTCATTGGGCTCCCGCCCGGTGGTATAACTGACTCCGGAGCGCGCCATCAGATCTCCTTCATAGGAACAGTCAATGTATTGCCGGGCCTGAACTACCAGTGCGGGCTTGTCCTCCCCGCCGGTAGATTCCAGAATGATTTCAGCAATCTGCGTGGCATTTTTTCTTACTGACTGCAACCGGTGGCCATAGATCACCCGGGTACCGGATTTTCTAATATACTCCAGAAAGATGGACTCAGCTACCTTGGGTTCAAATATCCATTGTTCAAATTTTCCGTAGTACTGCCCGATGCGGCGATAGAAATCACGGGCAATACCGGTAACCACATATTTATTCCCAATATCCGTGAATCCCAGTCCTCCGGAAGACAAGCCGCCCAATCTTTGACCGGGCTCTATCAGCACGACTTTTTTGTTTTGCATACTGGCCGTATAAGCTGCAATAACACCGGCAGAACTGCCTCCGTAAATACAAATATCAGCTTGTATCTTTTTCATGGAAGTCTGGGCAAAAGCCGAAAGAGTGGTCAGAAGCAGCATGCTGAGCAAACAATTTTTCATATGGATTCAGGGGTTAATTTGATGAATCAGTCCGTACGGATGGCGGCTTCAGGAGCCGGCCTAAAAGACCTTTGCGAAAGATACGGGAAAGATCAAAAAAAATCACTGATACATCCCCGGAATTTCCTGAGGTCCCGATAGTACTGGCGGCTGTCACCCGCCGGCTGCCACTCATTGCGACCCGGGTTGCTCAGCGGGCTGAGAGCGCCGCTGCACACCAGAGATAAGGCGCCTGACCGTGTAAATCACCCGCATTCCGGGGCCGGTCATAATAATATTGTTTATCGTTCTTTTTACCCGTACCAATACAGACTTCAGTAACATTATGGCGCTCATCGATAAAACCGACCATGGCTTTCCAGGCTTTTCTGACTGCCGGCGCGTAGTCAGCCTCCGGTAACCAGCCCTGCTGAATGCCGGTAATAAAAGCATAGGTAAACATCCCGGTTCCCGAAGTCTCCGGCCAGCAATCGGGCTGATCGATCAGTTGCGACCACATACCGTCAGGCCTTTGATGGGCCTTGAGGCTTTTCATCATTATCTGATAACCTTCCATGATCCTTTTGCGATCCGGATGACCGGCAGGCAAATCCCGTAGTAAGTCTGCCATCCCCACTGCCATCCAGCCGTCACCCCGACCCCAGTAATAGGGAACATCAGGCGCATGATAAAAAAGGCCGTTGGGGCGCTGAAGCTTATTGAGGTACAGGATCATTTCCCGGGCCGCGCGATCCAGATATTTTCGGTCGCCGGTTACCTTATAGGCTTCGTTCTGTACTACTGTAATCATATACATATCATCGATCCACAGTCGGGTTTGCCAGGAATACCCCTGATCCGCCCAGGATTTCTGATCAGCATTGGCTTTTTCCGGAAGGTCCCACTGGCTGTCGGCGTAGGCCAGCCCCATCTTCCGGTACCGTACATCTTTCGTAATCTGGTACAGCCGTAATGCCAGACTGCCAAACATATTATAATCTACATGATTCATCGGCGGAAGTAATTTTTTTTCCCTGCCGAAGAAAGGTTCAAATTTTTGCTGCAACAGTCCGATCAAACGGGTGTCCTTTGTTGTAAGGGCATAGTCCAGTGCTCCGTTCCAGCTGCACACTTCGGCGTAATGGATATAACGGCCCGCGTACAGTTCGTGCCTTCCGTCAACGAAATGATAGGCCAGTCGCCGGCCGACCTCCTGGGGGCTGCAACCCTTTTCATAAGGGGCATTTAATTTTATCTGTGCCGGCAATACCTGAACAAGCAAAAGAACGGGCAGTAACAATCGTAATTTTTTATGCATGATTTCAATCTTTGGGTTTTGATTATAAAAGTCTGAAAGCATCCCTTCAGGGCAATCATTGGCAGGGAGCCCATCCCGAAAAAGCATTTTTGATCGGGCACCTGCGCTTCAAAAGTACTTCCTTTACAGGAGTCCGGATTATTCATTCTTTTGTCGATTCATTCCAAGTTATACGCCGGGGGGAAAAACTATAAGGCCCCTTCCCTATTTTCGCTCCGGCTTTCCTTCCGTTACTGCCTGGAGGACGTAGCGGATAGGAAGTAATAAACGATCCATAACGATAAGCGGCTTACGGTACCCGGCCCCACCGCGAGACGGGTTGAAGGATTTCATGTTACATCAAAAGGCCCCTCAATATCCGGTAAGGACTGCCGGGCCGCATATAAGGCAGGGTGTCTTGCGACCCTGAGGAAAGGGGCCGCATCACTTTAAAACGGTTGGCCGGGAATCCCGAAAAAGCGCAACCGATTAACTAAAAACAAAAAGAATCAGAGATGAAAAAATCACGGCGGAAATTTATCAAGAACGCAGCGGTTGCAGGCGCGGGTATGTTGCTGAGCCCACAGGTATTCAGTGCAAAAAGTTATAAAAGAATCCCGGGTGCCAATGATCGGGTACGGGTGGGTGTGGTTGGCTTTTCAGATCGTCACCGGTCCTCACATATGCCCTGTTTCATGAATCATTACAAAGACCTGAATTTTGAAGTTGTCGCCGTTTCCGATATCTGGAAACAGCGCCGGGAACAGGGAGCCGCCAGCTGGACGGAAAAAATGCAGCATCCGGTACGCGCTTTCCGCAACAATGAGGAAATGTACAACAGTAAAATGGTGGACGCTGTTTTTATCGGCACGGCGGATTTTCAGCACGCCCTGCACGCCATTGAGGCCGTCCAGGCAGGTTGTGATGCCTATGTCGAAAAACCATTTGCCGAAACAATGGAAGACAACCGGGCGGCGCTGAAGGCCATCAAGGCTTCGGGAAAAATCATCCAGATAGGTTCCCAGCGCCGCAGTGGGACCAATTACCATGCGGCTTATGATTTTATTCGTTCGGGGCAGTTTGGTCCTATAACGATGGTAGAACTTACCTGGAATGTGAACCAGCCCGGACGCTGGCGCCGGCCGGAATTGCTGGGACAGCTCAAAGAATCTGATACCGACTGGAAACGCTTCCTCATGAACCGTCCTTTTGAAGCTTTCGATCCCCGCATCTATCTGGAATACCGGTTGTTCTGGCCCTATTCTTCGGGACTGCCGGGACAATGGATGAGTCATCAGATTGATACGGTTCATTGGTTCACCGGCCTGAAACACCCCCGTAGTGTTGTCGCCAACGGTGGCATTTACCAATGGAAAGACGGTCGCCGCAACTGGGATACGATTATGGCGGCCTTTGACTACGGACCCGCCGAGGATCCCAGCCAGGGATTTCAGGTTACTTTCGGCGCCCGAATGCACAATGGGGAAGAACGCCCTTCAGAAATCTATTATTCCAACGGCGGCGAACTCAATCTGATCACCAATAAAATTTCATCCAAAGGCGGACTTACGGAGAAAATGGCGGCTGCCATGAACATGAAAGCCAACCAGCTGCCCGAGATAAAACTGCCCAATAATGAGCGGGTTGTGGCGTCTGCCAATACGGGCGGTGATTCCCTGACTTCCAACCATGTGCGCAACTGGATGGAATCCGTACGCAACCGCAAACAACCCAACGCACCAGTAGAAGCGGGTTACAGTCATAGTATCGCCAACATCATGACAACGGCAGCCGCCCATACCGGGGCCAAAGCTACTTTCGATGAGTCCACCCAGGAAGTAATGGTCAATGGTAAGGTTTTCCGGTATTGACCGCTTCTTCTACCTGGTATGGGTTATTTCTTTCACTTCGAAAAAACAAACATGAAACATATACGCTTTACAAAGCTGTTGCTGGGTTTATTCCTGCTGCTGCAGCTGATCCCTCAGGAGTCAGTCGCACAAAAAATCAATCGGCTGAGCAAAAAAGAAAAAAAACAGGGCTGGGTACTCTTATTCGATGGCAGGACCAGTAATGGCTGGCGAAGCGCCAGATCCGATGTCTTTCCGGCAACCAGCCCGGGTTGGAAAATCCTGGATGGTGTCCTGACCATTGAGGCCACGGATGGTTCGGAGTCTCAGCATGCAGGGGATATTGTTACCCTCCGGGAGTACCGCGCTTTTGAACTGCAATTCGATTTCAAACTGACGCCGGGCGCCAATAGCGGGGTAAAATATTTTGTCACCCTCAAAGAAAAGACCGGTCTTTCCGCCATTGGCCTGGAATACCAGATCCTGGATGACCAGCGACATCCTGATGCCAAACTCGGCAGAAACGGCAATCGCACCCTGGCCTCTCTCTATGACATGATCCCGGCCCGTAAGGCGGAAGCTACCCGTCCGATTGGCAGCTGGAATACGGGTAAGGTCATCGTCAAACCGGACCATCATGTCGAGCATTGGCTGAATGGCGTCAAAGTCCTCGAATATGAGCGCGGTTCCGCCGCCTTTAAAAACTTAGTCGCCATCAGTAAATACAAAGTCTGGAAAGATTTTGGTCAGGCTCCGGCGGGTCATATTCTGCTGCAGGACCATGGCAATAAAGTAAGCTACCGCAATATCAAAATCAGGGAGCTGTAACCGGATACAGCGTACCCGCCAAAAAAAGCCTCTTCTGTCGCGATTCGCTTCAGAAGAGGCTTCTTCGTTATGTTATCGTTCTATTGGAAAATCAGTCCGGACCGGGATTTAATGGCCCGGTGCCGTGCGGGTCTGATCTTCTGTTAAAAAGATGTCCTCATTATCCCGCTTCATCAGGTACTTCTCCCGGGCCAGCTTTTCAATTACCACCGGGTCGGTTTCCAGGTCGTCTTTAATTTTTCTAAGTTCTGAAAGTTCCTGGGTATAGTGCTGTTTACTTTGATTCAGTTCTCTGAGTTCCCGGTTTCTGCCAATCGTGGTAATCACGTCATTCTTATCCAGAAAACACATGACCGCCAGAAAAGCGACACTGGCAATAAAAAATTTATTCGTCAGAAATCGGGAGATTCGGCCGAATGCCTTTTTACGGACGGGTCGCTGGGGAAGGATCTCAGGTTCTTTTTCCGGTACAAAGTCAACAAACTCTTCCATCGGGGTAAGTATTATTTTCCAAATTTAATCTTTCCTTTCGGATAAATCGCTGAAACACCCAGTTGTTCTTCGATTCTGATCAGCTGGTTGTACTTGGCGATCCGGTCTGTACGGCTGGCTGAGCCGGTTTTGATCTGGCCACAGTTCAGCGCTACCGCCAAATCCGCAATAGTGGTATCCTCTGTTTCCCCGCTGCGGTGGCTCATAATCGTATTATAACCATGATGCTGTGCCAAAGTGACCGCATTGATGGTCTCAGTGACGGTGCCGATCTGGTTTACTTTCACCAGCAGCCCGTTGGCGATATGCTTATCAATACCCTGTTGCAAACGGGTGACATTGGTTACAAAAAGATCGTCGCCGACCAGCTGGCATTTGGATCCAATGGCTTCGGTCAGCATCTGCCATCCTTTCCAGTCGTCTTCCGCCATACCGTCTTCGATGCTGACGATGGGATATTTTTTCACCCAGCTTTCCCAATATTTGACCAGTTCTTCACTGCTCATCGCTTTACCGGAACTCTTGTGGAAAACATATTTCTTTTTTTTATTGTCCCAGAGTTCACTATTGGCGGCATCCATAGCAATGGTGATCTGTGAACCAGCCTTATAACCGGCAGCGCGAATCGCATCCAGTACGGTTTCAATGGCTTCTTCGTTGCTTTGAATATTAGGTGCGAATCCACCTTCATCGCCCACATTGGTGCTGTAGCCTTTCTTTTTCAGAACAGATTTCAACGCATGGAAAATTTCCACGCCCCAGCGAAGGCCTTCACTGAAGCTGGAAGCGCCTATCGGCATAATCATAAATTCCTGAAAATCAATCTTATTATCTGCGTGAGCCCCGCCATTCAGGATATTCATCATGGGAATGGGAAGGGTTTTGGCATTGGTACCGCCAATATAGCGATACAAGGGAAGACCGGATTCCTCAGCCGCCGCCTTGGCAGCAGCCATACTTACGGCTAGCAGGGCGTTAGCGCCGAGTTTTCCCTTATTAGGTGTGCCATCCAGTTCGATCATCAGTTGATCAATACCGGTTTGATCGGCTACATCATAACCGAGCAATGCCGGGGCAATGGTATTATTAACATTTTTTACGGCTTTGAGGGTACCCTTTCCCAGATACTTCTTCTTATCGCCGTCTCTTAATTCTACGGCTTCATGAATGCCGGTGCTGGCACCGCTGGGGACAGCTGCCCTTCCGACCGCACCTTCATCGGTAATCACATCCACTTCTATAGTGGGATTACCCCGGCTGTCCAATATTTGTCTTGCAAAAATCTCTGAAATGTAACTCATGAAAAAAGGTTTTGTTGATTCTTTATATAGAAAAGTTTGAGGCGCAATTTAGCGATAGTTTGCGTATACAATACACAAATATCTGAAAAAACTAAATAACAGCTGTGGAAAACAGCTGGTAGTCCGTCCTGGGGAAAAAGACCGTACCAGGTGCTGTATCGGGTGGGAACTGTATTCGAAGGCGCAGCATCCGCCCCTTTTTGACTGCTTTCGGTTGCCTTTCCCGGAGCTAACCCGTCCTGTCCAATAGAACAATCCACTAAAAAAGGGCGTTTCTGCAAACAGCAAACGCCCTTAAAGCCTATTCAATCCATCCCCTTTTAGAGGTTATCGTAGCGATAAATGGGATCAATCACCTCCTCACCGGGCATGATCGTGACGATTTCCTTTAAAATGCCGTCTTTCAATCCATATACCCAGCCGTGGATGGCAGGGCCCTGTTGTTCCTTCCAGGCTTTCTGAATTATGGAAGTCTTGCAGAGCTTCGCAGCCTGTTCCTTCACATTGAGCTCCACCAACCGGTCGGCGCGCTTATCGATATCTTCTATCGCATCCAGTTCTTCCCGGTTATGCCGGTATACATCCTTAATTACCCGCAGCCACATATTCAAGATCTGATTAAAATCATTATTACCCATGGCAGCCTTAATACCACCGCAGCCGTAATGACCACAAACGATTACATGTTTCACTTTCAAATGAACCACAGCATACTCCAGAACACTCAGCATATTTACATCGGTATGTACTACCAGATTGGCAATATTACGGTGAACAAAGATCTCGCCCGGTTCCGTTCCGGTTATCTGATCAGAGGGAACGCGGCTGTCGCTGCAACCAATCCAAAGGAATTTCGGTGTTTGCAATTTCGCCAGGGACTGGAAGAATTCCGGATCCAAAGATAATTTTTCAGCAGCCCATTCTTTATTGGCAGCTAATAAACCTTCGTAAGATTTCATAAATATTCTAAATTTTAATTAAACAATTTCTGTGGCGCGTTTCGATTTGGCATTTAAAATACCGTTGGATTTCTGGATGACGGATTCTATTACTTCCTCGTAGTTTCGCTGTAACTCGCCCGTCTCATTTTTATTGGCCAGAATCTTATAGGAAAATCCATGATCCACAAATCCACTGGTATAGAGTTCGAACTTTATATCCTTCAGGTGCGCGTGCAGGGCGAAGTCTTCGATGGTCTCCACGACATCCCGGTCAATAAAGTCTGCCCTTCGGGTATCCATGATGACATGGGAACGTTCCGGTACTTCTTCCAGCTTTCTTTTAATAATAGCTTTGTTTAAAAAAGAAACGTCTTTGCGTAGCCGGAACAGGTACCTTTTATCATCATTGACAACAAAAACAGCTTTTCTAAAATTCGATCGAAAGGCAAAAAACAGACCCACAATAATGCCTAAAATTACTCCTTTTAAAAGATCTGTCGCCAAAATAGCGGCGATCGTAATCACAAAAGGGAGGAAAACATCCATTCCTTTCTTGTAAAAAGCCCGGAACAGCGCAGGTTTGGCTAGTTTATAACCTGTGAAAATTAAAACGGCCGCCAGGGCTGCTTTCGGAATCAGATTCAAGATTGCGGGAATGAATGCGACCGACAACAACAGGAGGCTACCGTGACAGAAAGTAGAAAGTTTGGATTTCGCACCTGCGTTGACATTGGCTGAAGAACGCACAATTACGCTGGTAACGGGTATCCCGCCCAACAATCCGGAAACCACATTGCCGAAGCCCTGTGCCTTTAATTCCCGGTTGGTAGGTGTGACCCGCTGATAGGGATCCAGGTCATCCACTGCTTCAATACTGAGCAGGGATTCCAGGCTGGCGACCAGTGCCACCGTTACTGCCAGTATCCAGATATCAGTATTGCCGATAAAACTCCAGTCCGGTGAAGTAAAAAATGTGAAAAACTCTTCCGCTGATGAGGCAACCGGAATGGCTACCAGATGCCCTCCTTCCAGCGCAGGAAACAGGGCGCTGCCGGCAAACAGACTGTTGAGTCCGACGCCAATAAATACCACCAGCAATGGGGCAGGTACCAGTTTGATAAATCCTTTTTTCCCAGCCACCATTTTCTCCCATAAAACATAAAAGGCCAGACACAGAATGCCAATGATGGCTGCCGCACCGTTGATACGGCTAAAGGAACGGAAGAAATTAACAAAAATATTGCCCTGATCTTCACGGGGTGTCGTTTCATCGATGATAAAGGAGCTGTCATCACCCAGCAAATGGGGAAACTGATTCAGGATCAGAATCAGGCCAATGGCGGCCAGCATACCCTTGATAACACTATTCGGAATATAATCTCCGATAACACCGGCCTTACAGAAACCCAGAATAATCTGGAAAACACCGGCCAGAACGACAACCACCAAAAACGCTTCAAAGGAAGCCAGAGAAGTAATAGCGGAGGCCACAATAGCGGTGAGTCCGGCTGCCGGTCCACTGACACTCAATTGGGATTTGGAAAAAATACTGACAACAATTCCTCCTGATACACCGGCTATAATACCACTGAACAGTGGTGCATTGGAAGCCAGCGCCACTCCCAGACATAAAGGAAGGGCTACCAGAAATACAACAATAGAAGCGGGCAGGTCGCTACTAAGCGTCCTGAAAATCCCGCCCTTTTGGGGCTGATCTTTCATAAAAAAATTTAAATAATTAAAAATAGAGGGGCCCAGGGCCATGTGGCGCTGAGTCAATGAAAAACGTAAAATATAGCGGATTAACAGTTAGGCGGCGGACAATGTAACTCTCCGTGATAGGCACGGTAAGTCGCTTCATGGGCATGGATATAAGCTACAGATATCTCTCTGACCAGGGGATTCAGCTCCGAGGCAGCGTGAACATATTCCTCGTTCACGGTCAGGTTATTGGAAGCGGTCTTCTCTTCGGTACTACTGGAATAAGGATTTTTGTCAGCGTATTTATTGCTGGCAGCCGTCTGCTGTTTGAGTTTACTGATGCTGGAATAAGTCAGGGGCAGACCAATTGTCAACAGCAGCAATAATGCTGCTAAAAATATCCCCGAAATATAATCCATCCATTTACGCATCGATTCGCAAAGATAGATTAAAATCCCTTTTTATGATCAGTTTTAACAATCATATAATCGTCAAATTTTGAACCAAAACCGACAACAGGTTATATGTAAAAAATACAATATATATCCCGGTCGATTCAATGGGCCGGCATTTCCCAGGTTTAATCAAAATTAAGGTCTCCGGAACGCTCGGGTAAGTGGTCGTATTCTCCTTTGAGTGCATACCAGCCGAATATCATCAATCCAATGGCAATAGGTACAAAGATGCCGATGATAATGATCCAGATAATCGGATCATTAATATCCTTGTCCCCGGCCGGATCAATATTCCTGAAAGCCGCTGCTATTAAGAAATAGACAATTATCGGACTCAGGATTAACCAGCAGAATCCCAATATTTTTTTTACCGTATTCATGGTTTCAAAGTTTAAGGTGGTTGTATACGTAATCTTACGCAGTATGTCTTTTAATCATTTACCTTCCGATCAATTTTATTGGACAAATACACGGCACCGATCACAAAACACAAAGCCGCCACCCCGATGGGATACCAAAGGCCGATCAGGGGGTCTATGGTAAAGGAGGTCTGGAGCAAAACACCGATAAATGGTACCAGCCCTCCAAAGACCCCGTTTCCGATATGGTAAGGAAGTGACATCGATGTGTAGCGAATCCGTACCGGAAAGAGTTCCACCAGAAAAGCAGCAATCGGTCCGTAAACCATGGTCACATAGAGGATCAGAATAAAGACCATGCCGACATACTTCCAATACAAACCGGAGGGGAGCATTTTGTCCTTAAAGACTTCTTTACCACGCATGATGAACGTATTCGATGCGGTCAGGGTGTCGGTCCGCTGGTATAGATAACTGCCGCCTGAGGACAGTGTTACCCGGTGTTCATGAATTTCCAGCTGACTGTCCGATCCCGCCATTGGGGCATTGCGGACGGTTTCCTTTCCTTCGGACAAAATTCTCTGTTCCCATTGCGCGACATTCGATTTTTCCAGGAAAAAACTAAATATAGGCCGATAAGTGACTACGGCCAGTAACATGCCCAGAAGCATGATCCATTTACGGCCGACCTTATCACTCAGCCAGCCAAAAAAGATAAAAAACGGCGTGGCAAATAAAATGGCCCATAGCATAATGGTACGGCTCTGGTCAAATGCGAGCATGGCTTTGGTTTCCAGAAAACTCTGTGCATAAAACTGTCCGGTGTACCAAACCACACCCTGACCCATTACAGCACCAAATAAGGCCAGTAGCACCATTTTGAAATTGGCTTTATGCCGGAAGCTTTCTTTCAGGGGATTTTTAGCGGTTTTACCTTCAGATTTGAGTTTGGAGAATAAAGGCGATTCTTCCATCTTCATCCGGATATAGACCGAGACGCCCACCAGCAGTACCGAGAACCAGAAAGGGTACCGCCATCCTCCCCATTCAGCATTAAAATCCGCATCGCTCATATTGAATTTCACCAGCATAATGACGCCAAGTGCCAGAAAAAGCCCCAGGGTTGCGGTAGTCTGTATCCAGCTGGTATAAAATCCTCTTCGATGGGCTGGTGCGTGTTCGGCGACATAAGTGGCCGCACCACCATACTCTCCGCCGAGGGCCAGGCCCTGCACCAGGCGCAGCAGGAGCACCAGCAAGGGTGCTGCCATGCCGATCGTTTTATATCCCGGTACCAGCCCGATCAGAAAGGTTGAGCCTCCCATCAATACAAGGGTCAGCAAAAAGGTGGATTTCCTGCCCAGAATATCTCCCAGACGGCCGAATACAAGAGCACCAAAAGGCCGCACAATAAAACCGGCAGCAAAAATAGCCAGGGTGCTTAACAGGGCGGCAGTGGCGTTGCCCGCAGGAAAAAATTCTGTGGAAATAGTTTTGGCCAGCATCCCGAAAATGTAAAAATCATACCATTCAATCATGGTACCCAGAGAGGAGGCGCCAATAACTCTGGCAATAGCGTTTGTTTTCATGCTTTTACTCATACAATCGTTTATTATTTGAAATGCAGCATCACTTAGGGCGGGCTGCTCTTTTTTGGGGTTCCGCATTTTGCAAGCGACCTTAAGAGCCCATGAAAATAGGCTTTACTGCTAAAATATCAAACTATCAGCCCGTCTTTCATTTGCAGCACCCGGTCACTGAGCTGGGCCAGCTCTTCATTGTGGGTGACAATAAGAAAGGTCTGATTGAGTTTTTTCCGTAATTCGAATACCAAATCGTGGAACTCCCGGGCATTGGCAGTATCCAGATTTCCCGTGGGCTCATCCGCGAAAACGATAGCAGGCTGATTGATCAGGGCCCTGGCCACCGCTACCCGCTGTTGCTCGCCCCCGCTGAGTGCGCCCGGCTTATTATCCAAACGGTCAGCCACGCCCAGTAAGGTCAGCAATTCGGTGGCCTGCGCCGCTACCTGCTTTTTCTTCCGGCCCGCGATCCAGCCGGGTATACATACATTCTCCAGGGCGGAAAATTCCGGTAGCAGGTGATGAAACTGAAAAACAAATCCGATATGCTGGTTCCGGAACGCCGCCAGCCTTTTGGAAGACAGTTCCTGCACCGGCTGGCCTTTCATAATGACCGTACCGCTATCGGCTTTGTCCAGGGTTCCAAGAATATGCAGCAGGGTGCTTTTACCACTCCCTGAAGGGCCGACAATGGAAACGACCTCCCCCTCGCGGATATCGATATCCACACCCCGGAGTACCTCTATCTGACCATATGACTTACAAATATTCTTTCCGCTGATCATGTGCCGAAGTCTTTAGCAAATCCTTTAATAATCAAATGTATAGGATTGGGGCTGAAAAGGCATGAAAATGTTCAAAAAATGGTTCAAAAAAAGCAATTTGGTAAATTCCCTAATAGCTTTACTTTTGCACAAATTTTTCGCTGTCATGCAACACTTTGTTGCTTAATTGCGTTAAAGCAGTAAACTTAATTATTATGTTTTGGACACTTGAATTAGCTTCTTATCTGGAAGACGCTCCCTGGCCAGCCACCAAGGACGAGCTGATCGACTATGCGATCCGCAGCGGCGCTCCCCTGGAAGTAGTTGAAAATCTCCAGGAGCTTGAGGATGAGGGCGATGTATATGAGACCATTGAAGACATCTGGCCGGATTATCCGACGCAGGAAGATTTTCTGTTTAACGAAGATGAATATTAAACAATCCTGACTATCACCATATTTTTTGAAGCCGCAGCCATGCGGCTTTTTTGTTGCCCCCTCACCTACCCGCGAGTTATAAGGAAAAAATCCGCTGCATCAGGACCCATTTTTCACCTGGGCGGGCAAAAGGAAGAGCCTGCTGGTATTTCCACATCAGGTTTTCCCAATCCTGTACCCGGGGATTGGCCAGATCGGCTGCCGCTTTCTTTTCGAAAGAAAAGGTTTCTGTGACTTCCATAATCATAAACAGCCGGCATTCCACCCGGTAGATTTCCATCGCTTCGATACCTGCTTCGCGGATGCTGGCAGCTATTTCGGGCCAGATTTGCTGGTGAAATGCTTCATATTCCCGGATCAGAGCCGGATCATTTTTAAGATCTACGGTAAGGCAATATCGTTTCATATTTTCTGGTATTTAGTTGAGAGAAACCTCGGGTCTTTTTTGAACCGCCGCCGTAACGCAGGATTAGGTTCCCTGCAAATATCCTTCATCTACGACCAGGTGCTTGCCGTCGGCAGCGGCTGTAGCGAGTTCATCACAGCGGTTATTATAAGGATTATCAGCATGCCCCTTGACCCATACCATACTGATGCGCAAAGTCCGGGCCAGCTGGTGGTACTGCATCCAAAGGTCGCGGTTCTTCTTTCCGCCCTTAAAATCTGTTTTGATCCAATTCCGCAGCCATCCCTTGGAAATGGCATTAACCACATACTGGCTGTCAGAATAGATCACTACAGGAATATCCTGCCTCTTCAGTGCCTTCAGTCCCTCGACAACGGCCATCAGCTCCATCCGGTTATTGGTCGTCAGCCGAAATCCTGCAGACAGTTCCCTGACATGCCCTTTATACATAAGTAGTACACCATAGCCACCCGGTCCCGGATTTCCCCGGGACGCGCCATCTGTATATATGGTAATCTGCCGATCCATGGCGGCAAATATAATTGAACCCCCTTGAAATCACAGGTCGATTATGGAAATGGCTCCGGACCGCGTCCTTAGGTGGAATCAACTCGAATGAAAATCATGCTCTTCCCTGGCTATCTGAGCTGGCTGGCGCTGGGCTGCGGTGCCGGAGGTTCCGGCTCCCTGCCGGCGACTCAATTTGTTGCGGCACCTGGACCTGCTGCCATGGTAAAGGCCGTCCCCCTGCCGCCGGGGTTTCAATATGATGCCTGTAGCGAAAAAAGCTTCGGGCAGTATCTGAGTGAATGCAGAGTCAAAACTGATAAGACCGTCTACCTGTACAACGGAAAGCCCAAAGCCAATCAGGATGCTCAATACGCCGTGCTGGATATCCCTATCGGGAAGAAAGACCTGCAGCAATGTGCAGATGCCGTCATGCGATTGCGCGCCGAATACCTCTACCAAATAAAAAACTTTAAGGCCATCAGCTTTACAACGGTGAGCGGAGTCGTCCTGAACTTTGAAGACTGGCGCCGGGGCCGGCGTTATGTATTGCGGGGCGGCCAGATCCACCCGGTTAACGTCCGGCCAGAAGCAGCGCTCCGGCAATCTCTGGATAGCTACCTGGAATTTGTATTCAGTTATTGTGGTACAGCCAGTCTGCCGGCATCAATGAAAAAAAAGCCCTTAAAATACATCAGCGCAGGAGATGTACTGTTGCAACCCGGCAGCCCTGGTCATGCCGTCATCGTCATGGCAACGGCTTCCAATCTGAAAGGGCAGAAAATATACATGCTGGCACAAAGCTATATGCCCGCCCAAAGCATCCACCTGCTGAATAATCCCGGGCTGGCTGCATCCAGCCCCTGGTATTCACTCAACGATGCCGATCAGATTACGACACCGGAATGGGTATTTGACCGCAATGCTTTATTTGAATGGCGCTGAACCGCAGCGGCCTGATACAGCGGGTATTGGTCGCCGATTTTGAATTTTGACAAAAGTCATGTAAATTTGTGACAAATGACATAGTATGAAAAAGGCACCTAAAAAATACTTTCCGGAACCAGGCCAGCTATCCGACAACAGGCAGGCTCCCCTGCACCCCTTACAGTCAAAGGTCACGCAAAAAGAAGTCAAGGATTTTACCTATCAGCATTTCAAAAAAATCCTGGCCAGGGGGCCTTTTACGATTACAGAATGGGCAGATATGCTTTTCATGAGTGAACGTACCTTGCACCGGTATGCCAAGGAAAACGGCAGCTTTAACGGTCTTCAGATAGAACGTATCCTGTTACTGAAGCAATTGATTGATGCGGGCAATAAACTTTTTGGGAATGCCGGTTTTAAAGCCTGGCTTCAAAGCCAGCCTTATTCTTTACATGGAAAAGCGGCGGCAGCGCTGCTCCGCACCCATACCGGCATCCAGGAACTGATTGATCTCATGGGAAGATTACAACATGGAATTTCTGCCTGATGGTCATCTATAGAATTGTCAGATCCGCCTATCGGGATGACCGGTCCGGTCAGGGCGCCTTCTTATATGGCGGCCGGTGGAACAGCAAAGGGCAGTCTGCCCTGTATGCAGCAGGTCATATTTCCCTGGCCGTGCTGGAAATGATTGTTAACTATGATCGCAGTGTCAGCCGGCTGCAACCCGGTTACCACCTGATAGAAATGGAAGTGCCTGAATCCGCGGTTATTGAAATTAATCCTGCCAGTCTGAAAAAGTCCTGGGATCTGGACCGGGCCTATACCCGGTATATCGGCGATGCTTTTCTGCAATCCAGGGGTCAGCCAGTTCTGAAAATTCCTTCGGCGGTTATTCCCGAAGAAAATAATTTTTTGATCAACCCGCTGCATCCTGACTTCTATAAGATCAAGGATTTGACAGTCCGTCCCTATGACCTGGACAAAAGACTTTTTTAACTTACCTGGGCTCAAACCAGACCGAAGGCTTGGCGTCCCAACTGCCCCCATAGTTCACCAGCAACTCTTCACCTGCGGCGATATCCCGGACCGTCCTGATCTGCATACTCTGTGTGGTGTAATCCATTTCATATTCGCAATTGCTGGTGAAAGAATGATTGTATACTGAGACCCAGCCAAGCGCTACACAGCATTGCTGACTGTCCATTCCCCATTCAAAAATATAATCGTGCAGGAGGGTCTGATCCAGTAATTGACGTTCCGCTGCAGACATAACCAGCACCGGAGCAATTTCTATCACCGAATTTTTTGCTATTGGCTCGGTCGTAAACACGCCTTTCCCCTTATCCTCGGTCTGGGTTATATATAGACAATGAGCTATCACGTGGGGGAATTTACAGAATAACCCGCGAACTAAAAAGCGGACCCTATCCGGCCGGTTTAAAGCAGCCAGGCAATCTAAAAAAATAGCCGGGCCCGGATGCCGGCAGTATTGAAGTTCGTACATTTGAGCCATGCAGCTGGAAGAGGAAGAAATATCGCTGGCGGATCAATTTAAACAGGTCGTCGCTTCTGAGCATAAGCTGGAAATTAAAGCGTTTCTGGATGATCAGAATATCAGTGATGTCGTGGACCTGGTCTATGAATTTCCGGAATATGATGCCCAGATCATCGCCAATATGTCGGTGCATCGGGCCGTCAGCGTATTTAAACTGCTTGAAATCACAGAACAGAAAAACATCATCCTGGAACTTCCCCCCAGCTATACCGCATCACTGCTCAATGAACTACCGGCTGATGACCGTACGGATTTTCTGGAGGAACTGCCCGGTAATGCCGTAAGAGAGCTGATCAAATTGCTGGATCCTGACGAAAGAAGGGTGACGCTGTCCCTGCTGGGATACCCGGAAAACAGCATCGGGCGGCTGATGAATCCGGATTATGTCTATGTATACTCATACAATACGGTAGCAGAAGTATTTGAAACGATTAAGAAATACGGCAAGAACAGTGAGGCCATCAACGTCATCTACGTGATCAATGAAGCTGGCGAACTGCTGGACGATATTCGTATCGGTGAATTCATACTTAGCGATAGCGACATCAGGGTGTCAGAACTGATGGACGAAAGGGTCATTGCCCTTAAACCTAATGATGATCAGGAGACAGCCGCCGAGATTTTTAAAATGAACAACCGGGTAGCATTGCCGGTAGTCAATGAACATGATAAATTATTGGGGATCGTCACCATCGATGATGTATTATGGGTAGCAACAGAAGAGTTTAGTGAGGACATGCAGAAAATGGGCGGCACCCAGGCATTTGAAGAACCCTATCTGGACATTTCCCTGATGCGCCTCTTTAAAAAACGCATACCCTGGCTTGTCGTACTGTTCCTGGGAGAAATGCTCACCGCCAGTGCGATGACCTTCTTCGAAGACGAAATCGCCCGGGCCGTTGTACTGGCCCTTTTCATTCCACTGATTATCAGTAGTGGCGGCAACAGCGGCTCTCAGGCTTCCACACTGATCATCCAGGCGATGGCAGTCGGGGAAGTTAAAATTGCGGACTGGTGGCGCGTGATGCGGCGCGAAATCATTTCCGGCATCCTGTTGGGTTCCGTTCTGGGTATTATCGGTTTCCTGCGTATTTATGTTTTTCATCTGGCCTGGCCGGGACTCTATGGAGAACACTGGCTGATGCTGGGGCTCACTTTATCGCTTACTCTGCTCGGGGTCGTTCTATGGGGCACTTTGTCCGGCAGTATGCTCCCCATTCTGTTGAAGAAAATGGGCGCCGATCCGGCCGTCAGTTCAGCTCCCTTTGTGGCCACACTCGTGGACGTTACCGGTTTGCTGATCTATTTCTCTATGGCTTATTTACTGCTTAGTGGCACGCTGCTCTAGTCCAATGCGGTGGTTCAGCTGCCTACTTCCCTGATATGCAGGACCTTTGCGCAACCGTTTGCGCAAACATTTGAAAAGGCTTATTTTCGCGGTCCCTAAATTAAAGTATCTATGTGCGGAATTGTTGGTTACACCGGCCAGAGACAGGCCTACCCTGTTATTATCAAAGGATTAAAAAGACTGGAGTATCGGGGCTATGACAGTGCCGGTATTGCATTGCAGCAGGCGGATGATGTTGTAATATATAAGAAAAAAGGTAAGGTAGTTGATCTGGAAGATAGTATCGGTACCCGAAATATCACCGGCACGACCGGTATCGGACATACCCGTTGGGCGACCCACGGTGAACCCAACGATAAAAATGCCCACCCGCATTATTCTCAAAGCGGCCGGATCGCCATGATCCACAATGGCATCATTGAAAATTACGCGCACCTGAAATCTGAACTGGAAAAAAAAGGTTACCGGTTCCAAAGTGATACGGATACAGAAGTATTACTGAATTTTATCGAAGAAATTAAAATACAAAACGATTGCAGCCTGGAAGAAGCACTCCGCATTGCGCTAAAAAGGGTAACCGGAGCCTATGTGATTCTGCTCATCGATAACGAAAATCCGGATACGATCATTGCAGCCCGAAAAGGCAGTCCCCTGGTTATTGGAGTAGGTCGGAACGAACATTTCCTGGGTTCGGATGCTTCGCCCATGGTTGAATATACCAAAGAAGTGGTGTATGTCAACGACTACGAGCTGGCGATTGTCAAGCCCGATGAGCTGATCCTGAAGAATCTCGGGAACGAAAAGCTCACGCCTTATGTGCAGAAGCTGGATATTGAAATGGCGGCGATCGAAAAAGGCGGCTATGAACATTTTATGCTCAAGGAAATTTTTGAGCAACCCCAGACCATTTTTGACTGTATGCGGGGGCGCATGGATGCCAAAGAAGGTACCATCACCATGGCCGGCATTCAACAATATGCCGAACAGATCATCAATGCCGGCCGGATCATCATCATTGCCTGCGGTACCAGCTGGCATGCAGGGCTGGTCGCAGAATATATAATTGAGGAACTCTGCCGGATCAATGTGGAAGTAGAGTATGCTTCGGAATTCCGTTACCGCAATCCGATTATCAATAAAGGAGATGTAATCCTGGCTATTAGCCAGAGTGGCGAGACCGCTGACACCCTGGTAGCGATTGAGAATGCCCGGGAAAAAGGCGCTATTATCCTGGGCGTCGTCAATGTTGTCGGATCCTCTATTGCCCGTGCCTCCCACGCAGGAGCCTATACCCATGCCGGTCATGAAATCGGCGTGGCTTCCACTAAGGCATTTACCGCTCAGCTAACCGTACTGATGATGATTGCACTGAAAATAGGCTACTTGAAAGGCACCATTCCCAACAACCAATACCGCGAACTCCTCCGGGAACTGGATGCCGTCCCTGAAAAAGTGGCCTGGATTCTGAATCATAAAGAAGGGATTCAGCGAATTGCTGAAAAATACAAGGATGTCAGTGATTTTCTATACCTCGGCAGGGGCTACAATTTTGCCATTGCACTGGAAGGTGCCTTGAAATTGAAAGAAGTTTCCTATATCCATGCGGAGGGTTATCCGGCCGCTGAAATGAAACATGGTCCGATTGCGCTGGTGGATGAAAATCTGCCGGTGGTTTTCATAGCGACCCGCGATGCTTACCATGAAAAGATCGTTAGTAATATGCAGGAAATCAAGGCGCGCAAAGGAAAAGTCCTTTCCGTGATCACCGAGGGTGATGACCATAGTGCCACCCTGAGTGACGATGTCATGGTAGTCCCGGAAGCCCATGAAATCGTCGCACCACTGCTCAGCGTAATTCCGCTGCAGCTCCTCTCCTATTATATTGGTGTGGCCAAGGGCCTGGATGTAGACAAGCCCCGGAATCTGGCGAAAAGCGTCACGGTTGAATAAACGAAGCATCTGTCAGGGATTTCACATAACCGTCAGCCTCCCCGGCTGACTTTTTTACTGAAAGCAGCAGGATCGCAGAGCGTTCTAAAAAAAATCACTTTACTTTGAGTTCCTGAAATCCGGCAGCAATGCAATATCATTTTATCACAGTTGAAGGCAATATTGGAGCTGGCAAAACCACCCTGGCCAACCGCCTGGCTGGACATTATAATGCCCGGCTGGTTCTGGAAGCCTTTGCCGACAACCCCTTTCTGCCAAAATTTTACGAAAATCCCGGCCAGTTTGCTTTTCCGCTGGAGCTTTTTTTTATGGCCGAACGTTATAAACAGTTGCAGGATATGCTGCTGCAACAAAGTATGTTTGAACAGCTGACCATCAGTGACTATCTTTTTACCAAGTCCCTGCTATTTGCAAAAGTCACACTAAGGGAAGACGAATTCAAATTGTATCAACGCCTGTTTGATATTATACAACAGCAACTCATCACACCCCAGTTACTGATTTACCTGCACGCGCCGGTTAAAAAACTACAGGAAAATATCAGGAAGCGCCAACGCAGTTATGAGCAACGTATTCCCGACGAATATCTACAAAGGGTGGAGGATACCTACGCTTCCTATATACGGCAGCTGCCCTTACCGGTACTATATGTAGACGCTTCCCGGGCCGATTTTCTGTCAGGTGACCAGCACCTCAATATCATCCTGGAAGCCCTGGATCAATCCTATACACCCGGCCTGCATCCCATCAGCTTACCCTGAGGACATGAACCTGCTTCAGGCTGTCGGTCGCCCGGGCCTGCACTACCGAGGGAATTCCATAAATTTGCGTCAGCAAAATGACAAATACACAGGCAGGCCCGGTTATCCAGCAAACAGACGACCCCTTTGCATCCATCCGCATTCCCGAATTCCGTAACCTCATGTTCGGCAGGTTTAGCTTTGTTGCCGCTATGCGGATGATAACAACGGTAGTTGGATGGTGGATTTACCAGCTCACCAAAGATCCGCTCGCCATCGGACTGATCGGACTGTCCGAAGTAATTCCGGCACTATCGCTGGCCTTATACTCGGGACACAGGGTGGATATTAAAGATAAAAGGAGGCTGATTCTGCAGGGTGTAACAGGCTATTTCGTTGCAGCCGTTGTGCTGTTTCTATTGTCGACACCCAATGCAGGTGAGCTGCTGCATACCCAACATATATCCTGGTTTATCTATGGCGTGTTTTTCTGTACGGGAATCCTGCGTTCTTTTGTCGGGCCTTCTTTCAGTGCGATACTGGCGATGATTGTTCCTAAAAACCTGCTGCAAAATGCCACTACCTGGAACCAAGGGACCTGGTTGTCCGCATCCGTGACGGGACATGCCATAGGTGGATTTCTAATTGCAGGGCTGGGCATCAATGGTACCCTGATCACCGTCTGTTGTATTATCCTGCTTAGCCTGATTTTCCTGTTTCAGTTAAAACCCAAGCCACCCTATCAGATCAATAAAGACAAAAGAACCTGGGAAAGTGTCTGGGAGGGCCTGGTATTCGTCTGGCGTACCCGTGCGCTTTTGGGCGCTATGGCGCTGGATATGTTTGCCGTATTATTCGGGGGCGCCGTGGCGATGATCCCTGTATTTGCCAGTGATATTCTAAAAGTGGGGCCCAGGGGATTTGGATGGCTGAATGCCGCCATTGATATCGGTGCCATAATTATCGTCATCATATTGACTTTATGGCCCATGAAAAGGCATCAGGGCATTAAAATGTTGCTGGCGGTAGCGGGCTTCGGAGGCTGTATCATCGTTTTTGGTTGCTCCGATCTGTTCTGGCTTTCCTTTGCTGTTTTGGTACTGGCCGGCATCCTCGACGGGGTCAGTGTTGTCGTACGTGGCACCATTATGCAATTACTTACGCCCGACCATATGCGTGGCAGGGTCAGTAGTGTCAGCAGTATGTTTGTGCTTAGCAGTAATGAATTTGGACAATTTGAAAGCGGCGTGATGTCGCGAGCGATGGGCGTTATTCCTTCCGTGATCTTTGGCGGCTGCATGACTGTAGCAGTCGTCATCACCACCTTGATCAAAGCACCCTCCCTAAGAAAATTCGAATACTAAGGCAACCGTTTCCGGTAAGCGAACCCAACACCGCTTATTTATGGCGTTGTCCCTTATTTCTATTGAAATTGCGTTTGTTATTCCTGGGCGGGCGACTGTTCCGGTTACCGGCAGGATTATACCGGGGCGGTTCACCCAGGTGTGCCGGCAGGGGCGCTTTTTCCACTTCTTTCTCAATGAGTCTTTCAATTGCATGGAATTTGCGCTGATCCCTTGGATTGACCAGGGTAAAGGCGGAACCTTCTGCTTCGGCTCTTGCAGTCCGGCCGATCCGATGCACATAATCCTCACCGTCATGCGGTACATCAAAATTGATGATGAGATCGATATTGTCCATATCAATCCCACGGCTGAGAATATCGGTAGCTACGAGGACCCCCAGGCTGCCATTCTTATACTTGATCAGCACTTCCTCCCGTTGTTCCTGATCCAGATCACTGTGAATTTCACCAGCCTTGATACCCACTCGACGCAGGTCCCTGGTTAAATGTTTTACATTGAGTTTACTGCTGCAGAAAATCAATACGCCCCGGTATTGCTTTTCGGAAAGCAGGTGGCTGATCAGCGGAATTTTCTGTTCATCATATACCAGATAGGCCCGCTGCACAATCTTTTCCGGCGGCTTGCTCATCGCAATGCTGACTTCTGCCGGATCCAGCAACAACCTTTTAGCCAGGGTTTTAATTTTAGGCGCCATGGTAGCAGAGAATAACAAATTCTGTCTCTTCTCCGGGAGGTGCTTGATGATAAACATGATGTCATCATGAAATCCCATATCCAGCATCCGGTCAGCCTCATCCAATACCAGGTATTTTAAGGTCTGCAGTTTCACATAACCCATCCTGATATGCGCCATCATTTTCCCGGGCGTGCAAACGACGATATCAGCGCCTGAACTCAGCGCTTTTTTTTCCTGAATAAAATTATTACCATCACCGCCTCCGTAAACCGCAATAGAACTGACATTGGTAAAATAGGACAATCCTTCCAGATGTTGCTCGATCTGTATGGCCAGTTCGCGGGTAGGTACTACGATCAATGCGCTAATGCCATTATCCGCACTTCCCTGGGTCATAATCCGGTTGATCAACGGTAGTAAAAAAGCGGCCGTTTTACCGGTTCCGGTTTGTGCAAAAGCCAGCAGGTCTCTGCCTTCAAGAATATAAGGAATGGATTTTTCCTGTATGGGAGTAGCAGTTTCGTAATTGGAAGCATCGATACCTTCCATTAACTGTTCTTCGAATCCAAATTCTGTAAACTTCACTATTATCTAAATTAAAAATGCAGCGCAAAGATACTGACTTTAGGATAAGCATACTTGAAAAACAAAGGCTTATCAGCTGCAATTAACAAGGGTCCAATCTCCTCGCGGAATATGCGTAGGGTTTTTAACATTCTAATCCCCGACCAGGAATCTGTCAAGCCTGAATTATTCTCACAAGCATTTGGGAGATTGGTTAAAAAATTTTGTCAGCTAGGGCACAATCATAACAAAAAAAACCCTCCAGATAAATCTGAAGGGTCTAAATAAGAATGGCAGCTACCTACTCTCCCGCATTGTGGTGCAGTACCATCGGCCTTAAGGGGCTTAACTTCTCTGTTCGGTATGGGAAGAGGTGAACACCCTTGGTATAACCACCATAAAAAGGTTCTCAAGAATCTGATGGATTCATCAGCATGAGACAATAAATTAACATATTGGAAAAATATTAGAAAAGTACCTAACAAAATAAAATTAAAGCGTACGGGCAATTAGTACTACTCGGCTTTGATGTTGCCACCTTTACACCTGTAGCCTATCAACGTAATAGTCTCTTACGGCCCTTAAAAGTAAACTCATCTTGAGAAAGGTTTCACGCTTAGATGCTTTCAGCGTTTATCCTGTCCGTACTTAGCTACTCAGCACTGCACCTGGCGGCACAACTGATACACCAGCGGTACGTACGACCCGGTCCTCTCGTACTAAGGTCATGTTCTCTCAATTTACTAACGCCCACCACAGATAGGGACCGAACTGTCTTGCGACGTTCTGAACCCAGTTCACGTGCCACTTTAATGGGCGAACAGCCCAACCCTTGGGACCTTCTCCAGCCCCAGGATGTGACGAACCGACATCGAGGTGCCAAACCTCCCCGTCGATATGAGCTCTTGGGGGAGATCAGCCTGTTATCCCCGGAGTACCTTTTATCCTTTGAGCGATGGCCCTTCCATACAGAACCACCGGATCACTTTAGCCGACTTTCGTCCCTGCTCGGCCTGTTTGCCTCACAGTCAAGCTCCCTTCTACTAATGCGCTCTACGTACGATTACCAACCGTACTGAGGGAACCTTTGCAAGCCTCCGTTACTTTTTAGGAGGCGACCACCCCAGTCAAACTACCCACCATGCACTGTTTCCCGTTAGGGATTAGATTCTAAACCAAAGAAGGTTGGTATTTCAACGACCGCTCCACCCTACCTGGCGGCAAGGCTTCAAAGCGTCCCAACTATTCTACACATCCGTAATTCAAAATCAATGCAAAGTTGTAGTGAAGGTTCACGGGGTCTTTCCGTCCCGTGGCGGGTAACCGGCATCTTCACCGATACTACAATTTCACCGGGCTCGTGGAGGAGACAGCGTTCAACTCATTACACCATTCGTGCAGGTCGGAACTTACCCGACAAGGAATTTCGCTACCTTAGGACCGTTATAGTTACGGCCGCCGTTTACTGGGGCTTCAGTCAGAAGCTTTGGATTACTCCGAACATCCTTCCTTAACCTTCCAGCACCGGGCAGGTATCAGGCTCTATACGTCATCTTTCGATTTTGCAGGGCCCTATGTTTTTGTTAAACAGTTGGTTGAACCATTTCACTGAGACCACCCGAAAGTGGTACGCTTTATCCCGAAGTTACAGCGTCAATTTGCCTAGTTCCTTCTCCACGGCTCACCCGAGCGCCTTAGAATACTCATCCCGTCTACCTGTGTCGGTTTGCGGTACCGGCCGCTATGCTCGCTTTTCTTGGAAGAACTTTCACTACTACGCTTCACCCGAAGGATCCACTCAGCTAATCCGTCAGCTTATGTAGCTAGCATTCTCCGTCACTTTTAATGCATAGCGGGCGCAGGAATATTAACCTGCTTTCCATCGTCTACCCCTTTCGGGTTTGACTAAGGACCGGGCTAACCCTGATCCGATTAACGTTGATCAGGAACCCTTAGACTTTCGGCGATAAGGTTTTTCACCTTATTTATCGTTACTTATGCCTACATTTTCTTTTGAAATCGCTCCAGCATATGTCGCCATACACCTTCGCTGCAATTTCAATGCTCCCCTACCGATCACCACCCTAGGTGGGATCATAGAGCTTCGGTTCATAGTTTAATACCCGATTATTTTCCGCGCAGAGTCTCTCGACCAGTGAGCTGTTACGCACTCTTTAAATGAATTGCTGCTTCCAAGCAAACATCCTGGCTGTTATAGAAACTCTACATCGTTTGTTTAACTTAACTATGTATTGGGGACCTTAGCTGCTATTCTGGGTTATTTCCCTCTCGGCCATGGACCTTAGCGCCCACAGCCTCACTCCCGGTAAACATCTGTTAGCATTCGGAGTTTGTCAGGGTTTGGTAGGCGGTGAAGCCCCCTAGCCCAATCAGTAGCTCTACCTCTAACAGACTTTATAAACCGAGGCTGTTCCTAAAAACATTTCGGGGAGAACGAGCTATCTCTCAGTTTGATTGGCCTTTCACCCCTATCCACAGGTCATCCCAAGACTTTTCAACGTCAACGGGTTCGGTCCTCCAGTTAGTTTTACCTAACCTTCAACCTGCCCATGGATAGATCACAAAGTTTCGCGTCTACCCCCACTGACTAGTCGCCCTATTCGGACTCGCTTTCGCTACGGCTCCGTTGTTTAAAACTTAACCTCGCCAGTGAGGAGTAACTCGTAGGCTCATTATGCAAAAGGCACGCCGTCACGGATAAATCCGCTCCGACCGCTTGTAGGCGTACGGTTTCAGGTACTATTTCACTCCCTTATTTAGGGTACTTTTCACCTTTCCCTTACGGTACTGGTTCACTATCGGTGTCTGAGGAGTATTTAGCCTTACCAGATGGTGCTGGCAGATTCAAGCAGGATTCCTCCGGTCCCGCCCTACTCAGGATACTGCTCGTCCACATCAATTTACGCTTACGCGGCTATCACGCTTTATAGCTTAACTTTCCAGAAAATTCAGCTTGATGATGTATTCTAAATGCAGTCCTACAACCCTCCTGGAGCACGCTCCAGAAGTTTAGGCTCTTCCCTGTTCGCTCGCCACTACTTAGGGAATCATTAGTTATTTTCTTTTCCTCCGGGTACTTAGATGTTTCAGTTCTCCGGGTTGGCTTCCTGAAACAAGTTTCAGGATGATATATCTTCAATATATCAGGTTGTCCCATTCGGAAATCCAGGGATGTAATACTCGTGTGCAGTTCCCCCTGGCTTATCGCAGCTTACCACGTCCTTCGTCGCCTCTCAGACCCAAGGCATCCACCATACGCCCTTAATTGCTTTAAAAAAGTTTAAAAAACTTAATTAATATGAGGCCAGATTTTCATCTGGACTTAAAATTTAGTTTATTGTAGATTGTTACCCGACCACATTGCGTCAGACCAACCAAAAAATGGTGTGATTGTTACAATTATGATCGATAAACATGTTAGGTACTCTCCTAACATTATTTTTCCAATATGTCAAAGAACTTAAATCAAGACAATTAGTTTGCACTAAGCGTCCGGATCCTGTTGATAACCTGGTTGCGAACCAGCAGACCCAAAGTCATTATCATTTTAAAAGAACTGTTGCTGAAGTACTGCCACTCAGCTTTAATAGTGGAGGATATCGGAGTCGAACCGATGACCCCCTGCGTGCAAGGCAGGTGCTCTAAGCCAACTGAGCTAATCCCCCGTTTGAACAGAAAGCACAAGGATTAACGCTTATAGCGTCGGCATTTAGCTTTTTGGCCTTCAGCATAAAGTAGACCCGACCAGATTTGAACTGGTGACCCCTACATTATCAGTGTAGTGCTCTAACCAGGCTGAGCTACGGATCTGTTTACTAATGGGCCAATCTGATAATTAGCAGAGATGCTAATGATAACTCGATAATTATCCGTTGGCTTTAGATGCCGTAGTTCAAATTGGCCATCAGGTCTTATACAAAGAACTTAATAATATTGAAAGTAGAGGAAACAATAGCAACAGATAAGTCTGTATGCTCTAAAAAGGAGGTATTCCAGCCGCACCTTCCGATACGGCTACCTTGTTACGACTTAGCCCCAATTACCAGTTTTACCCTAGGCAGCTCCTTACGGTTACCGACTTTAGGTACACCCGGCTTTCATGGCTTGACGGGCGGTGTGTGCAAGGTCCGGGAACGTATTCACCGTATCATTGCTGATATACGATTACTAGCGATTCCAGCTTCACGCAGTCGAGTTGCAGACTGCGATCTGAACTGAGAGACGTTTTTTGGGATTAGCTTCACGTCACCGTGTTGCGACCCTTTGTACGCCCCATTGTAGCACGTGTGTAGCCCCGGGCATAAAGGCCATGATGACTTGACATCATCCCCTCCTTCCTCACGTCTTACGACGGCAGTTTCACTAGAGTTCCCAGCGTTACCTGATGGCAACTAGTGATGGGGGTTGCGCTCGTTGCGGGACTTAACCCAACACCTCACGGCACGAGCTGACGACAGCCATGCAGCACCTTGCTTTGTGTCTATTGCTAGAAATTTGCCTTTCGGCAAAGGTCACTCGCATTCTAGCCCGGGTAAGGTTCCTCGCGTATCATCGAATTAAACCACATGCTCCACCGCTTGTGCGGACCCCCGCCAATTCCTTTGAGTTTCAACCTTGCGGTCGTACTTCCCAGGTGGGATACTTAATGCTTTCGCTCAGACACACACAGTGTATCGCGTATGTCGAGTATCCATAGTTTAGGGCGTGGACTACCAGGGTATCTAATCCTGTTTGATCCCCACGCTTTCGTGCCTCAGTGTCAATATATGTGTAGCCAGCTGCCTTCGCAATTGGTGTTCTATGTCATATCTAAGCATTTCACCGCTACATGACATATTCCGCTAACCTCCACAATATTCAAGACTAATAGTATCAACGGCAGTTTCCGGGTTAAGCCCGGAGATTTCACCACTGACTTACTAGTCCACCTACGCACCCTTTAAACCCAGTGAATCCGGATAACGCTTGCACCCTCCGTATTACCGCGGCTGCTGGCACGGAGTTAGCCGGTGCTTATTCATATGGTACCGTCAGACGAGTTAGAAAACCCTTTTTTCGTCCCATATAAAAGAAGTTTACAATCCAGAGGACCTTCATCCTCCACGCGGCATGGCTGGTTCAGAGTTTCCTCCATTGACCAATATTCCTTACTGCTGCCTCCCGTAGGAGTCGGGCCCGTGTCTCAGTGCCCGTGTGACTGGTCGTGCTCTCACACCAGTTAATGATCGTAGGCTTGGTGGGCTATTACCCCGCCAACTACCTAATCATACGCACACCCGTCTTCTAGCGCATTGCTGCTATAATAATAATAAGATGCCTTATCATCATGTTACGGGGTATTAATCCAAGTTTCCCTGGGCTATCCCCCACTAAAAGGAAGGTTGTGTACGTGTTCCGCACCCGTTTGCCGGTCGTCAGCGGGAGCAAGCTCCCCTGTTACCCCTCGACTTGCATGTATTAAGCCTGCCGCTAGCGTTCATCCTGAGCCAGGATCAAACTCTCCGTTGTAAATGAGTTTGATTTGCTGACTATTAAAAATTCTCAAGAGAAAAATTAACGTGTCAAAAATCGAATGTAATTTGCTTTTTGACTTACCTTTCGTCATTTCCAATTTGCATTGGAAATTGAATTGTGCTATTGCTTCCAAACTTTCAAAGAACTTTTTCAATCGGACACAAGATCGTGTCACCGCTTGAAATCTGTTGATACCGCGGGTTTGAACCACTTAGCGCCTCTCACGCCATATCATTTTTGAGTAACAATTTTCAGAAGAACTGTGGTGATTTTTTTCACCGTTTCCGATTTGGGATTGCAAAGGTAAAATTCTTTTTGAAACCACCAAATTTTATTTAAACTTTTTTCTGAAAACTTTTCGAAGAACTGTGTGTCTGTCAGACACTTTCGATTTGGGGTTGCAAAGTAACAAGTTAATTTTCAAACCACCAAATTTATTTTTTCAAAATCTTAAAAGAGCTGTTTTCGTTATTTTTTAACGGACTGCAAAGATACGATTAAAATTTTGAATTCAGCTAGTTTTTGGGAAATTATTTTTGAAACTTTTTTTAGAAAAGATTCTTTTAATAATTGCTGAATCGAAGACGATAAGCGGAATACAAAATATTGATTCTGTATTCATTATACTTTCAAAATTTGAGCGCTGATCGATTGCGCTGCTTCAGAGAACTAGTCGTTTTTTTCAAACGCGGATGCAAATATAGAACCCCTTTTCATACCAACAAAACTTAAGGCGATATTTTTTTGATTTTTTTTTAATTTTTTACTGAATATGAGTTCCGACGCGGGTTTCAGCCGAGGGCCATCCAGGACTTATCCCATGGCCGGATCGGTGAAAGCGTCCTTTCCACCTTCTACCCTACCGGAATAAGCCTGCCGGAAGCCCGGCATGTCTGGTAATGTTACCATGAAATTATACCAGCCAAAGCTTTGATCCAGGTTTAGTTGCAGTTGGATTTGCGCCCCGGCTTCCAACCGTCTGCTGATGGGCGGATTACCATAACTGTTATCCGTAATCAGCAATTCCCGGGCCGCCGTGTAGCGGTTTCGGATGCGAAGCGCGACCTGTCCATAAGGGCTCCGGCCCTTCCAGACATAACTGCATTGAATATCCAGGAGCTCCGGACCCCCACTTCCCATAAACTCCCGGCAAAATCCATTGGGTCCGAAGAGCATAAAATGATAGTTCCCATTTTCAAATCCATCGAGCGGAATGGTATACTCCAGGGCCTCGCCCGCTGCCACGGCAAAGGACCAGTTATGGTTGATCTGTCTGGCGCCCGGGGAACCGTAGGGCTTATAGGCATATAAATTGAACGGGCTTCCGGCAGATTTGCTGCCAAATAATTCAGTGCCCGCACGCAACTGCAACCGGAACATCTCCGCATCGGCATGACCTTCTGCGTAGAGTTCGTAAGGCAATACGGAAGCCGGCTTGATTCCAGGTTCCTGTCGGTAATAGTTCCGGGCTTCCCCCGGGTCCTGACGGATGGCGGCAATCTCCGCAGCATCGAAGGGCTCCGCCCTGGGGGGTGCCGGTCTGAACCGGGCCTGCTCGACCCGTTTCAGAAAAGCTTCTTTTTCGAGAAAAGCCGGTTGGGCGATGGGCTGGCCCTGATAGGGCCGAAAAACTGACGAAAGATCACCACATACGGCCCTTCTCCAATCTGAAATAAAAGGTGTCTGAATACGGCGGCCTTTTTTTCTTGAAACAAACTGTTCAATAAACTGAACCACCGAAGTATGATCGAAGACCTGACTGTTGACATAACCGCCCCGGGTCCAGGGACTGGCCACAATGAACGGCACCCGATATCCCAGACCAATCGGCCCCTGTCGGGCCGAAGAGGCGCTGACTTTTTTCTGGACCGTTTCATCTTCCAGGGTTACATATTCATTCGCTATATCTTTTATCGAAGCAGATACAGCGCCGCTCTCCGGATTCCGGTAATCCGGTGCCACAAAAGGCGGTACATGATCAAAATAGCCGTCATTCTCATCATAAGTCAGGATGAAGATGGTCTTTTTCCAGACCTCCTCATTATGGGTCAGGATATCCAGCACTTCTGACAGGTACCAGGCACCAAACCAGGGGGCCGATGGATGGTCGGAAAAATACTGTGGTGCCACTAGCCAGGAAACCGCCGGCAACTGACCTGATTTTACGTCCCTGCGGAAAGCGGCCAGTACGTCTGATGCCGGCAGCTTCATTTTCTTTTTCTTACCCTGATCTTCAAATTCCATCTCTTCGAGCCGGTGATAATCGGGATCAAAATCATTGGTTACAAAAGCCCGGTTGTGGATGGCCTGCGCCTGCGCCGACTGTGGCTCGGCCAGCTCATTCCGACTTCGATCCAGTTCCCGCTGATAGTAATCCCGGCGACGGCGGAGCCCCTCGACTTCCTTTTTCAGGGCGCCATCATCCGACAATGCCGCCATTTTCTCCTCCAGTTGCCGAAGGGATATCGCCAGTCCGGGCAGGGCTTTGATCAAATAATCGCGGTATTTCTCTGACCGACGTACCTTGTATTGCCGAAACCATTCCAGGGGGTTGTCGGTAAAATTCCCCAGCCAGGCTTCCGCCTCATCCGCCAGGCCGGAGGGAAGGCTCAGCTCATTTTGATAAACCTTCCAGGAGATCGCCTCTTCTTCCAGTAATTCCGGCAGGGTTTTCCATTCGGATTCATCTCCGTAATCCGACTCACTGTTGCGCACCAGTGCAGGATTTTTTGCCAGGCCATCCTTGCGCAGGGTGCCGGACCAGAAATACAACCGGTTGGGAGTAGTACCGGTCAGCGAAGAACAGAAATGCTGGTCACAGACCGTAAAAGCGTCAGCCAGGGCATAGTTAAAAGGTATATCTTCCCGGGTATAGTACCCCAGGGTCATGGGCTGGTCTTCAAAGCCTTTATAACCGGTACGTTTGGCATTCAGCCATTGATCGTAGCGGCCGCCGTTTCTGGCATCCACCTGATCTTCCCAGCTATGGGGCAATCCCCCCATCCAGGTAATCTTTGTCTGCTGCATGTCCAGCCGGAAAGGACCATAGGTCTGGCCGGATTCCGATGTCTGCAACCAGACCGGATTCTGATCCGCCAGCCGTAAAGCCCGGGGATCGTTGAATCCCCTGACCCCTTTCAAGGACCCGAAACAATGATCAAAGGAACGGTTCTCCTGCATCAGCAATACGATATGTTCCGCATCTTCAAAACTGGAACCCGGCGCCGGGTTGATCGCCAGCGCCTTCTGTATCGAGGCAGGCAGGGTCGTGAATACACCCGCTCCGGCGGCCAGCAGACCAGTTTTTTTTAAAAAATCTCTTCTGGAAAAATCTATGGGCATGCGCATGAATTTAAAAAAGGGCGGACGATTACTATCGCAATCGTCGGGCCCTGTAAAAATATCATTAAAAAAGACTTACTGCAACAACCACATCACCTGATTTACATCATCCACTCCGCTGAACTGCCGTTGAATGGCCTCCTTATAATTGTCACCGTTATTATCCAGTTCGCTCTGGGGATAGCGCCACCGGACCGGAAACTGTGAACTGGGGGTATTGAGGTTGGTATTGGCATTCAGTTTAAAAGCGGGATAACCGGTCCTTCTGAACTCGTACCAGGCATTATAATCCGCACCCTGTAAAAATCCGGCCAGGTATTTCTGGGTAATGATCTGAAGAAGCTGGTTCTCCTGACTGCCAGTTAATGCAACGCCCGCAATATAACTGTTGATATAAGGAGCATCCAATGGCATACCGTGGGTATAGGTTGTGGGTGTCATAGCAGATAAAAAATCCATAGATGCCCGGATGCCGGCAGCATAATAATCCTGGGCCGTGGTACCTGATATCCAGCCACGCAGGGTCCCTTCTGCCAATACAAACTGTAGTTCCCAGAAACTAAAAAGACTCACGGGTTCTGCATTGTACAACTCCACATACCTTTTGTTAACATCGGAAAAAGCTTTATTGGCATGCAGGCTGGTGGTACTGGGATAAGGGTCGGAAGATTCAACACCAAGATAAGCCTCGAACTGCGCCCCTGTCATTCCTTTATCTGTCTGCGATTCCGCGGGCTCGGCATAATAAAACAATCTTCGGTCATTCGACTGTTTCAGCCGGTCGACCAGGGTCGAAGACACCATAGGATAGATGGTGAATTGATTTTTCTGCACCGGTGTGCTGCTCCAGGGATAACAGTATCCTGAAGTGTTGATATAGGTCACCGCAAAATTGTCCTGATAAGTTTCCATGAGTGGTCGGGTACTGACCTGCTTGAACCGGGTCACTACATTCAGGTCGTTGTCACCGGTTTTCCTGTATAGGTTCAACAGTACATGCAACTGAAAACTATTCGCCAGTTTTCGCCATTTCAGTGGGTCGCCCTGATAAATAAAATCCCCGTCAAAATCAGCTCCTTTGCTGAAAGCTTCATCTGCCTGATCCAGTTCACTGAGGATGGCCAGAAATACATCTTTCTGACTATCATAGGCAGGTTTTACATTTCCTTCCGTCTCGCCCTTCAACGCCTGGGAGCAGGGAATGTCACCCATCTGCATGGTCAGCTGAAAGAACTGCCAGGCTTTCAGAAAATGTGCCAGGCCCTGATAAGAGGGATAGGTTGTCGGATCCGATTCGGCGTATTCCAACATGGGTTCAATATTGCGAAGCACACTGATTCTGCCAAAGCTGGCCTGACCCAACGAATTGTATTGATACCCTTCCTGATTTTCAGACCATAGAATGTACTTGCCAAGCATAAAGGGTTGCATAAAACCTTTCTGGCTGCTGATATCACCCGAGGTCACCGAAGTAATCATTGAGGTGGCGAGCCAGTCGGCTCTGGAAACTGTGGAAGAGTTGGGATTGGTATTGATGGCATCAAATTTCCGGGTACAACTGACCTGCAGTAGTATCAGCGCGGTGACCAGGTATATATATTTAATTTTCATTCTATTTCATTTTTCAATTTAAAAAACATCAAACGGGAGCAGCACGACGGATATAAAATTCCAGTGGCTCTGTTTAAATTTTTAAAAACCCAGTTTAATATTAAACCCAACCATCCGCTGAGAAGGGGCGTTAAGGTCTTCTGTATCACGGTCAGGATCAGAAAATTTAAATCCGGTGATCAACAACAGATTTTGTCCGGTTACAGAAACAGAAGCTGATTTCAATCCCCTGATCTGTTGTACGGTAGAAGCCGGCAACTGGTAGCCGATGGATACCTGACGCAATTTCACAAAAGATTCATTCATGATGCCGTAATAACCATCCCGGAATGCGCGGGCATAAGCCTGATAGCCAATGGCGACATCATTAGGCGCGTACTCCCGGGTATCGCTGATCAACTTCCCGTATTTATCATAACTCGCCGAACCTGAAACAATTTTGACGCCCGGTGCGGTAAAGGAATTATCGCCGTTAACGACCTGGTTGTATCGGTATTCATTATCTGTTTCAGGATTAGCACCGGTATCGAACATTTTGTCGTAAATATAATTGTACATCAAACCTCCGATTCGTCCGTCGATATTGAGGCCGAAAATGAAATTTCCCCAATAAAAATCATTGATAAAACCAAAGGAGAAATCAGGATCGCCATAACCGATCTGTGTTTGAAAAGGGTTTTTAATGGGTTTGCCACCAACATTGATATAATTACCCTCAGGATCCAGGGCCCACTCATTGGTCGTATAAACATCGAGTCGGGTTCCTTTCTTATGCCAGTTGTCATCAGTAGAATACACCGAATCCAGGTCCACCCAATACCGGTGATTGTACGACCAGTTGACGGTGGAATGCCATTTAAATTTACTGCCCCGGATAATATCCCCGTCCACGGTGATTTCAAAGCCACGCCTGGCATAGGTCTCCTGAGTATTGATCAGCGTTGAACTGAATCCGGATGCACTGGAAACCGTGGCTGAAGTTTGTCGATTAAAGTAAAGTTTCGAGAAATAAGTAGCGTCGACATGCAGCCGGTTACCGAACAAATAGGAAGCCAGCCCCATTTCCCAGGTACGGGAAGTTGATGGTTGTAAATTACTACCCAGCAGGTTAGCGGGATACGCGTTGGTCACGAGCCCAAAACTGGAACCCCTCGAAAACGCCCGGTTGGTATTGTATACATCTAATACATCTTTACTAATGGTCCAGGCACCCCGCAGCTTTAACATTTCCACCCAGTCTGGCAGGCTCAGGTACCGGGAAAGTATTAAACTCAATCCTGCAGAAGGGTAAAAATAGGAACGCTCCGAAGCCTGCTGGGTCGAGGCCCAGTCATTCCTTCCCGTCAGATCCAGGTAGACGCCTTCATCGTAGGAAAAGGAAGCTTTCCCGTACAAACCATTGGTTTGTTTCCTGTAAAAAGAATATCCCGTACCGATGGAATTAACGCCTACAGAAGTAGAAGGCGTGGCATTGGCAAGGGAATACCATCCTGGTATATCCAGCCCATTGACTGTATAAGCGCCCTGCGCCTTGTCTTCATAGTAATAAATACTTCCGCCGGCTAGCGCATTCAGGCCAAATCTTCCAAATTTTTTATCGTAGGTAAGTATCAGGTCATTATTACTACTGAAACCCCAGTACTGGTAGCTTTCATACAAGCCTGCCGAATTAAAACCACCTCTTGTTGAATTGATGCCTGCCGGATTGCGCTGAATGGCTTCATTGCTGTAATAATCATAACCGGTCCTGAACATTAATTTCAGATCAGGGGTAAAACTATAATTGGCCGTCAGACTGGCATTTATTTTATTGTCCTGATTGCCCATCAGTTTTTCGTAAGCGATCATATAAGGATTATCATACCAGGCATCATACAACCAGTTTTGTTCCATATGGGGCGTCACCCAGTAATCGCGGTAATCCCTCAGATCATAATCCGGCCCGGTCCACATCAATAACTGGTAGAGATAACCCTGGTCGCCGTATCCACTACCCCAGTTCTGGGGTGATTTTTGCCAGGTATATCCCATGGAGGCGGAAAAATCGAATTTCTTCCCGATTTTCATCTGCCCGCTCATGGTATAATTCAGGATCTTCAACGATGTATTGGGCCATTCGCCCTTATTATAAATATAATTCAGTCCGGCACGGAAGAATCCGTTCTCACCCGACTGCGTCACATTAATATTATTATTGGTAATCACGCCGTTCTGCAGGAAGGTATTGAGGTTGTTACGACCACTGGATACCAGCGGCATCATTTCTTCCTGTTTGGTAATCGGATTCCATTGCAGGGCAGAATCACCCATATCAAGTTTGGGTCCCCATACATAATCAGTAGCGATCTTACCATCGATCCCATGGCCATAGGAAGTTTGAATTTCAGGAATGGCGACATAACCGAGTGTAAACATGGTGTTGGTGTTGACATCAATGGCAAAACCCTTTCCTTTCCCGGATTTGGTAGTTACCATAATGGCACCCGCCGCACCCCTGCTTCCGTAGAGGGCGGACGCCGTCGCTCCCTTCAGTACATCCATACTTTCGATATCATCCATGGGAATATCCCTTAGGGACATATTGCCGTATGGAACACCATTGATCACCAACAGCGGACTCTCTCCTCTTAACTGCACCGTAGGCGTTTCATTAAATTCGGTGGAATTCTTGATTACCAGCCCGGATACCATACCGGTTAAAGAAGTTCCCAGGTCCACCCCTTTGACCGTCTGAATGGCTTCACCGCCTACTTTCTGGGTGGCATAGCCCAGGGCTTTTTCCTGTCGCTTGATCCCGAGGGCCGTCACTACGACCTCTTCCATCGTCCGGTTGGCTTCCTGCAATATAATTTCAAGGGTTGTCCGACCATCCACTTTTACCGTCTGGGTAATATAACCCACAGAACTGATGGTCAGCTCTGCATACTCATCAGTTTCAATCCTAAAAGCGCCCTGCGCATCCGTAATTGTGTTTTGGCCTTTATTGGAAGCAATGGTGGCGCCAACTACAGGCAGGCCATCGGCATTCTTTACCTTCCCCTCAATCACAATATTGATTCTTTCACCTGGCATTTCCCGGATAACAATCAGTTTATCGCCCATCAACTGGTATTGCAATCGTGTACCTTCCAGCAACCGCGGTAACAATTCAACAACCGGTGCATTCCGGACGCGGACTTTCAATAAGCCGGACTCATCCACCAGCTGGTTGCTGAACACAAACCGATAATCCGTTCGCTTCTGAATTGTTTTCAGAACCACAGAAAGTTTCATATTATCAACATTCAGACTCACAGTTTCCTGACTGCGACCTGTACGGGCCGATACCTGAATCGCACTGACAAGCAATAGCACTACCCCAAGTTTCATAAACAACAGTTTTTTGAGCCGTCTGGCAAGCAGCTCACGGGAATAAGCATTTTTTTTCATACTTTTAATTGGTTTAATTTTTCTAAAACTGGAAGGGATTACTTCCATTTAAACTACCTGGAGAGACGGCTGCAACCGTTTCTCCTTTTTTGGCTCAGGAATCGTTTGGCATCATTTATATCGCTTTATTTGTGAATAATAATCCGGTTGCCCTCTTGTTCAAAATGAAAAGGGTAAGAATATTGCAATGCGCCTAAAATCTGTTGGAGATCCTCCTGCTTAAAGCTGGCTGAATACTGGATTTTTTTAACAAGCGGGTCTTTAAATTCAAATTGTACATTAAAACGTCTTTCCAGCACCGCGGCAATGGCTGCCAGCGTCTGGTTGTCAAAAATCATCTGATCACTTACCCAGGCAGTTTCAATGTTCTGATGACTTTCATCAAAGGAAAGCGGCAGGACCATTTTCGGTAGTTCAACCGTTTGTTTTTGCACCTCTACCAGGTCCGTACCATTGTTCATGATAAATTTCTGATTGACCTCCAGGGTCTTAAAAACCTGTTTCCCGGCTTTTTGTGTCGACTTATTCAATAATATCTGTACCCTTCCTTCCAGCAGGGCCGTCTCACTAAATGCATCACTGGCATAAGCCTTCACATTAAACCGGGTACCAACTGCCTTTACGCTATAGTGGGTTACATGTACAATAAAAGGTAAGGCTTTATTATGGGCCACATCGAAAAGCGCTTCCCCTGAAAGAAAAACGTCCCGGTTGCGGACACCAAAATCTGCAGCCAGCTCCAATTGCGTCTGATCATTGAGTGTGACGCGGGTGCCGTCTGCAAGGGTAAGACTGCGACGTTGTCCGGCGGTGGCGATCAATGGTGCTGCAGTCCCGGCCGGTTCCGTTCTGGCAGCCACTGAAACATCCTGTGGCCCGTCCTGGCGGTACCAGAACCAACCCAGGCTTACCAAAACAGCGACAGCAACCGCAATGGCGATCCGGTTGATGCTAACCAATCTGGAGCTCCTGTGGCCCGGCGTTTCCGGGCCGGCGCCGGATGCGGCTACATAAAGATGGTGATCTGAGGAATCCTGATCGGCTGAAAGCTCATTTTGTTTCTGTTGCAGCATTTTCCGAAGACCCAGTACCAGTATCCTGGCTTCCTGTAGGGTTTCCAGTTCCTGTGGGTATTGCAACAGATAGTCATTCCAATAAACTGCTGCCTGCTCATCCGTTTCCAGGATAAAGCTGATAAATGAATCGTTAATAGCCAGTTCCTCTACACTTAATATCATGGTAATGCCCCAGCGCTTTATGATATAGACGCAGCTCCGATCAAAAACTAACAAGTTTTTTGAATATTTCTTCAAAAAAAGATTAGAAAAAGCAAAACGATAGATACCCGTTGCTCTATAATGCTTTACAGAATTTACCGTCTAAGTTCCGAATTAGGCGCCTGATAGTTTTTGGCCAGGCTGAAAGCGTTAACCTGGTAAGGTAGTGACCGATGGAAAAACCATAATCCTCACGGTAATGAACGGAATATTTAATCTGAATAGTCCAACAAGCTGGTAGTCTACAGCTCACCAAAAAAGCGATAACAGAAGCTGACCCAGTCTTGCCGCGCCCGCTTGTTTTCCGAGTGACTTTCTCAGGAGTTGTATGCCTTTCGACAGATTATTATAGACATTCTGCTGGGAGAGACCGGTTAATTTTACAATTTGTGGCGTTGAATACCCATGGTAGTATTTCATGTAAATCACTCTCCGGCAGCGTGCCGGCAGTGTTTTATAGGCATCAGCCAACTTCTCTATCAGGGCTTTATCAGTTTCAAGACCTTCCAGAATCTCCTGGGTGGAAAGGATTTTCGGCATTTCAGGGAGCGGGTATCCGCTGTTCCGGTTGCCGGCCCGATACAGATCGATCAGTTTTCTTTTAAAGGCGGTTACTAAATAAGCTTCGGGATTTTGAATATCAGACCGGATATCCTTTTGTAAAAGCTCCAGAAAAAATTGTTGGACGATATCTTCGGCTTCCTCTTTGTTGTATCCAAAATGGCAGGCCAGTGCAATCAATTTAGCTCTGTAACTCGTATAATAGGAATGAATGACAGTCATATAGCGGCTCCGTATTACAAACATACTGGAACTCTTTCAAAGAATCGTTACAAACCCCTACCCTCCTTTCATATCCGGAAAGGTTTTAATAAGTTTCAGCTAAAATCGTTGGTCATTGTACGCCACCTCCATCAGCCAGAGACCCTGTGGAGGCACATCAAAAAATGCCGATGCAGGCTGAGGTTGGTTCAGGAGCTGCTCAAAACCGGCCAGATCCATGCGTCCCCTGCCCACTTTAAGCATGGAAGCAGTCAGTGCGCGAACCATACCTCTTAAAAAACGATTGGCCTTTACCTTGTAAATTAACTGATCCCTTTCCTGTATCCATTCCGAATGCTGAATTTCGCAATCAAAGGTTTTGGCCTGGGTATGGCGTTTGGAAAAGCTGGTAAAATCCCTGTGTGCGCCCACCAGTTCAGCGGCGCGATGTAGCTTTTCCATATCCAGTGAATAGGGATAAAAAAAGGCCCGGTCTTTCAGAAAGGGATCTTTAAACTGGTATATATGGTAATAGTAGGTCCGGCTCAGGGCATCAAATCGACTGTGTGCATCGCTCGCTACCTCACGAACATGCTTAAGTACGATATCTGGTGGCAGCATCGCATTCAGATTATACAGCCACAAGGGATTAAAGGTTCCCGGCCAGTCAAAATGAAAGTAATTCTGCAGTGCATGTACACCTGCGTCGGTACGGGAAGAACCGGTTAAGCTGAATGGTTCCTGATCGTCTTTTGCTTTACGGCTATTAAAAAACACCTGAAAAACGGCTTCGATCTCACCCTGGACCGTTCGGGCATTCTCCTGAACCTGGAATCCACTGTAACGGGTTCCCATATAAGCGACTTCCAGAAAATGACGCAAACCTGAGGCTGTTTTGAGTTTTAAGAAATGCGGTTCCTATTGAATCAGTTTACTGAATTTTTCCTTGTAGAAAGTATCCTTCAGTTGATCCGCAAGTGAAGCGAATTGACCCGGATCGGCGATATGCTTGGCTGCCGCTGCGTATAGATTGTACTTGCCGGCATTAGACAAAAACATACTACTGAGGTATTTCACCTGTGCTGTCGTATAGCATTTCTGTTTAAATGCCTTTGTCGCTTCGGCAATCATCTCGTCATCGTTGGATTGCATCGCCATGGCACGGCGAAGATTTAGAAAATCTTCTTCGTTCGCTACGGATTTACATCCTGAAGCCAGCGGTTCACCGGATGTTTCAGTAGCGGCGGCTTCGTTCTCGTCTGCAATGGCAGGCTTCTCCTCCACCTTAAATCCCGTGTCCTGGGCCACCGGGCTTGCGGGTTCCGGTGTGGCCTTCTTATCTGCTGCAGGAGTCGGTTCCTGCTTTGCTTTTGTGGTACTGGTGCCGCCGGATGCGGGTCGGGGAATAAATATCGTAATCGGATCTACCTGGCCGGTTTCATTGCGGTTGTCGTAAACCAGCGTAATTCCCTCATCTGTATCCTTACTCACAGAAGGTGCCGATTGCGAATTCGCCGTAACAGTAGCCTTACCCGCGTCTGCAGGTTCAGGTTGGGGTTCGGGTTTGGGTTCGGGTTTGGGCTCAGGTTTAGGCTTTTCCAGCAGGCTCGGATCCTTGGCCGCTTTCGAAAGTACTTTCGTAAAATCAGATACCCCTTCGGCCGCTTCCGGTTCCGGTTCCGGCACAACGGCTGCTGTTTCAGCAGCGGGTGGATTATCAGTTATTTTTTGAACAGGTTCCTGCGTTACCTCCGGTTTTACAGCGACCACGGGTTCCTGTACAACGGGTTGAGGATCCGTTTGGGGTTCGGGTTTGGGTTCCGGTTCCGGTTTCGGCTCCGGCTTAGGTTCCGGTTTGGGCTCAGGCTTGGGCGCTTCCCTTCGGGGTTTCGCTACCTGTTGTTTTGCCGTAGACCGTTTGGCCAGCTCCTCGGCCGAGAGCGGCTTTTGGACGACCATGGTCTGCAGGTCAAAAAGCCCCCAGCCGTCCGCACCAAAATTCTTGATCAGGTAGCCCTTGTCTTTGGCGTCAATTTTAAAGTCAAATACCTGTTCCGGTGCCTTGTTATTTGGAAATCCAACGGTTAAATTATAGTCACCATTCTTCAATTGTGGCAGAATCAGATAGCCGGATGCATTGGCGCTGATCTGCTGTCCGTTGATTTTGATATAAAATGGCTGCGCCGGTTCTGTCTGCAGGTACACAAAATATTTGGATTCCACTGTGTACTGCGCCGTAGCAAAAAAACCAGTCAATAAAAACAATACCGAGAGTAAAAAATGCCTGTTCATGAAAATCTGTATTAATCCTGGCAAATTTAACCAATACTTCATAGTACTGGCAAGTATTTTTAAGTTTAACAGTTCCGGGTTGGTCAGCTACAAGCTCATTCGAAACGGTACCCGCTGCAGCCAACAGCGGTCCCTTAAAGGTTTTACCAACTGCCGCCGGCGCCACCGCCACCAAAGCTTCCACCGCCAAAACCTCCGAATCCACCGCCACCGCCGCCGGACCAGCCGCCGCCACCGGATCCCGAAGACCAGCCCCCGGGAAATATAATGGGGCCGCCCCGATAGCCGCGACGAGATACATAGCCGCCACCACCCCCGCCACCGCGACTGATCAGTTTGATGATAACCAGCAATACAATAAAAGCGATCACCAGTCCCATCAGACTGCCGCCACCACGACCTGAACCTTTGTGATAACCTTCGGGCGCCTTATATCTGCCCGCAGCTGCGGCCATAATATCATCGGTAGCATTGTCAAAGGCACGGTAATTATTGCCTGCCCGGAAATTGGGTAACAAATCCGACTGGACAATCTGTTCGGCAACCAGATCCGTTACCGCCCCCTCCAATCCATACCCGACTGCCAGGAAAACGCCGCGCTGGCCACCCTTTTCTCCGGTATTCACCAGAATAACGATACCGTTGGAGAACTGCTTTTGTCCACCTACACCCCATTTTCTACCCAGGGCAACGGCATATTCATCAATGGAATATCCACCGAGATCATCCACGATCACGATCGCTATCTGATTGGAACTACTGTCATCATAAGCAACCAGCTTTTTTTCCAGTTCCTGATTTTGTTCCTGTGTCAGAAAATTGCCGCTAAAATCTGTTACCAGGCGTGGCGGATTGGTGGGACTGGGCAGGACTTTCTCCACCTGGGCAGCTGCCAGCAGGGGCAGGACCAGTAAGCATAAAATTAACAGACCCCGGCCTGGCTTTCCTGAAAAAAACCGGATCCTGGGTGCGGCTGCTGTTAGATGAATGTATTGCTTTGCTTCGATTTTATGTAAGGTCTTGATTCCGAACGGATCGGAAAGATTTAAAAATTAATGTCCGAATACGATCTCATCGGGGAGCTCGTTCTGATCCTCGGCACGATCGTAGGGAAAATACTGATGCAGCCCTTCTCCGATTTCCGCAATATAATTGCTGATTCCATCGGCAAAATGCCTGCTGTCGAAATGTCTTAGTATATGAGCGACCAGCGTTTCCCAGTATGGCCGCCCGGTCCTTTCATAAATACCGCTGTCACCATAAAGCGCCAGCTGATGATCCTGGATGGCAATATACAGCAAGACCGCATTGCGGTCCCGGGTCTGATCCATCTTCAGGTTAAAGAATATCTCTGCTGCCCGGTCCATGGGGTCAACATATTTGCAGTGACGCTCCATATAGACCCTGATTTCACCACTGGTTCTGCTTTCTGCCTTTCGAATGGCTTCAATGATCTGCTCTTTCTCCGCTGAAGAAAGAAAATCTACTGTTTTTTTCGCAAACAAAGAAAATCCCATTGCAAATGTTTTAACAGGCAACCCTTACGGGCCGCTAAAATTTGACTTCCACGGCCGTATCCACGCCGGCAACTGCCTGGAATCCGTCCCGCGGACTGTAACCAAATAGGCCGGCTACCAGGCTTCTGGGAAAAGTTCTTACCGTCCGGTTATAATCAGCCACCGCTGCATTAAAATCATTGCGCGCCACCTTAATTCTCCTTTCGGTACCTTCCAATTGGGTCTGCAGACCCCGATATGCTGAAGTTCCCTGTAATTGCGGGTAGCGTTCTACGGACAGGATCAGCCGATTGGCGGCGCTGGCCAGTTCATCCTGCACCTGGGTCTGATGCTGGTAATTTTCGGCGCTAACGGTCGAACTGGCCGCCTCCATGGCCCGCCCTCTTGCGGCAGCGACCTGGGTGAGTGTTGTCTGTTCAAAATCTGAAAGACCCTTGACCACATTGACCAGATTGGGAACCAGATCCAGCCGGCGCTGATAGACGGACTGGACTTCATTCCAGCTCTGGTCCACCCGATTGTCTTTTTCCACAATACGGTTGTAGGCCACTACACCATAAAGAACCAATAATAGGAGAATGGCCCCGAACAGGTATTTCCCAACGCCTTTTCTATTCATATTGGATTAGAATTGAACCTTGGGTGCGGTACTGGCGCCTTCGTCCGCTTTAAAACCGTCTTTTTCATGGAAACCGAACATGCTTCCCAGCAGGTTCATCGGGAATTTCCGTACTTTACTATTGTATTGTGCAACCGCATCATTAAAGGTCTTGCGGGAAGCACGGATATCATTTTCGATGCCTTCCAACTGTCCCTGTAACTGGGTAAAATTCGCTGTAGCTTTCAGGTCCGGATAACTTTCCACAACTGCCAGTAAACGGCTCAAGGCACTGCTCACCTGACCCTGTGCTGCCTGAAACTGCGCCAGATTCTCTGAAGTCAGATTGTCGGCAGAAATATTCACTTTGGTGGCATTGGCCCGGGCATTGATAACATCTGTCAGGGTTTTCTGTTCAAAATTAGCAGCCCCTTTAACGGTATTAACCAGGTTGTCCACCAGGTCATTTCTTTTCTGATATTCTGCTTCGACATTGCTCCAGGCTTTTTTCACTACAACATCCTGTTCTACCAGACTGTTATAGCCATTGCAACCCATAAATCCCAGAATTACCAGAATTACCAGTACAATCAATCCAATTCCTTTCATTGTTTTGTGTTTTAGGTTTGTTAAAGAAATTTGATGTAATATATAACTTTTTTCCCTGTCCTGCCCGCAGAATCGGCGGACCTGGCATATTTACCGGTCAGTGGTTATCCGGACCAGTCAGAAAAGGCCATACCTATTTTCGGCAGGAAAAGCAGCAATCCGATTATGAGTGCCACACAGGCAGACACCAGTACACCGGCAGCCGCAATATCTTTCAGTTGTCCGATCAGCGGATCTTTAGCCGGATGGATCCGGTCCGCCAGTTTTTCTATTGCCGTATTCAGGGCTTCGGCAGTCAATACCATACCGATACAAAGCAGGATGATACAAAATTCGGTACGGTTCATATCCAGCAATCCGGCCAATACGAGGGCCAGAAAAGCCAGCCCGGTATGGATCTGAAAATTGCGTTCGCCGGCAAGCAGTTGCCGGAGTCCTCGAAATGCGTATCCGAAACTCCGGATCAACCGGTGCAAAAAATCATCTCTGTGCATCACTATAAATTTATCGTTTTACCCGACGCACCCGGGCCTTACGGGTTTTGGGAAGTTCCTGCTGCGCAGGCGGCAGGGGTGTTTCCTGCATGGCAATACTGATCAGGGTCAGGCCGCATTTTTTACAGCCCTCGTCCATCCCTTCTTCCAGGACCGCCTTGGCTTTAGTAGCATCTCCGAGAGAAGCCCAATAACCGCCGAGTACCATATAACCGTTTTTATCGCCTTTGGCAATCACTGCTTCCAGCAATTCAATAATATGGGGATCCGCCCTCCTTTTCTTATTGGCGATCGTGGCATTGGCAGGATACATGCCGATATCCGAAAGAATTTTCAATCCCACATAATCCAGACAGGCTTTGGTGAGTCCTTCGACACAAAGCTTGCGCAGGGCCTGCTCATAGGAACCGTCATTATTGAACAGAAAACTCCAGCTGCCACTATTGGTCAGTTCATAATAATCATTCAACAGGGAAGCCATCCGGTCGCCTTCCAGGGTGTCGATCTGCAGGGGATCGGCACCCAGGCATGACTTCAGTACCCAGCGACCGGAATCCACCCAACTGGAAACACCGACCAGGGTGTCATTACGGACCAGGAACTTAAACAGGCTTTTATCAGGGAATACAATCAGGGTATCATCTTTCTGAAAATAATAGCCATCATTAAAGCCCATAATATCTACACTCCCTTTTCCGTCAAATATAAAATACTGGTAGAGCGCAGTTCCGCCGGCCGCCTCGAACCGCCCCTCAAGCCGGTTGCTGAAAGTCTGGGACCGTCCATAAAAAAAGACGCTACATAACAGTAGCGTCGGTATTATAGATGTAAGCTGCTTCATGCGGTTACAAATATACAGTGCATCTTTAAAATCAGCCTTCCTGAATGGCAGCGATACCCGGCAGGGTCTTGCCTTCGAAGAATTCGAGCATGGCGCCACCACCGGTAGATACATAGCTCACTTTGTCAGCAAAACCAAATTTGTCAACGGCAGCGACACTGTCACCACCCCCAACCAGAGAAAAGGCGCCTTGTTCGGTAGCAGCGGCAACAGCTTCTGCTATTGCTTTGGTACCGGCCTGGAACTGTTCCATTTCGAATACGCCCATCGGTCCGTTCCAAAGGATGGTTTTAGAAACGCTGATCACATTGGCAAACTGCCCACGGGCTTCGGCAGCGATGTCCAGTCCCATCCAGCCTTCAGGTATATTATTACTGGGTGCCTCAGAGGTTTCGGCATCGGCGGCAAATTTATCGGCCACGATACTGTCTCCCGGTAAATGGATCTGCACCCCTTTCTCTGCCGCTTTGGCCAGAATATCCTTAGCGGTATCCAGCCGGTCCTCCTCACAAAGCGAAGCACCGATCTGACCGCCCATCGCTTTAAAGAATGTGTACGCCATACCACCACCTATAATGATATCGGTAGCTTTATCCAGCAGATTTTCAATGATCATGATCTTGTCAGATACCTTGGCTCCACCCAGAATGGCAGTAAAAGGCTTTTCGCTCTGACGGAGTACTTTATTAGCGCTGTTGACTTCGTTTTCCATCAGTTGTCCGAACATTTTTTTGTCACCGTCAAAATATCGGGCAATAATGGCAGTGGAAGCATGGGCCCGGTGGGCAGTTCCGAAGGCGTCGTTCACATACACATCACCCAGTTGAGACAGTTTTTCGGCGAATGCGGGATCTCCTTTCTCCTCTTCCTTATAGAAACGGAGGTTTTCCAGCAATAATACTTCTCCGCTTTGCAGTTCGGAAGCAGCTTTTACAGCCTGTTCCCCGATACAATCGTCGGCAAAGCGAACCGGAGCACCATCCAGCAATTCACTCAGATGCGCCACCAGATGTTTCAATGAAAACTTGTTTTCGGGACCATTCTTGGGCCGACCCAAATGAGACATCAGGATCACTGCACCGCCATCACCCAGGATTTTTTTTATGGTGGGAACGGCAGCCCGCATTCTGGCATCGGAAGTAATTTCCAGTTGCTCGTTCAGCGGAACATTGAAATCCACTCTGACCAGGGCCTTCTGGTCCTTGAAATTATGGGAAGTAAAAGTTGACATATGAATAATTTTAATAATACTGATGAAAAAAACAGATGTTTCTCCGCCGGGAGAGGCATCTGGTTTGTAAAACTAAAAAGCGGAACACTGCTGTTCCGCTCACGTTTAGTTTTGCTTTATTATTTGCTGATCAAGCCTGCGAAATATTTCACGGTGCGTACCAGCTGGGATACATAACTCATTTCGTTATCATACCAGGCAACGGTGCGTACCAGATGTTTGTCGCCGACATTCATCACTTTAGTCAAAGTTGAATCGAAAATGGAACCATAATGGGTACCGATCACATCACTGCTTACGATTTCATCTTCTGTGTAGCCGAAGCTTTCATTGGAAGCTGCTTTCATCGCCTGATTGATCTCATCAACTGAAGGCACTTTGGACAGGATCACGTTCAGTTCGGTCAGCGATCCGGTAATGGTCGGAACACGCTGTGCGCTACCATCCAGTTTACCTTTTAGGTTGGGCAGTACCAGACCAATGGCTTTCGCCGCACCTGTACTGTTGGGGATAATGCTGGCGGCTGCGGCGCGGGCTCTTCTCAGATCTCCTTTGGGATGTGGTGCATCCAGGGTATTCTGATCATTGGTATAAGCATGAACCGTAGTCATGATACCCATTTCGATACCGTAAGTATCATCCAGTACCTTGGCCATCGGCGCCAGACAGTTGGTCGTACAGGAAGCGCAGGAAATAACGGTTTCACTGCCATCCAGGATATCATGGTTTACATTGAAAACAATAGTTTTCAGATCACCGGTGGCTGGTGCAGAAATTACAACTCTTTTGGCTCCTGCTTTGATATGAGCTTCCGCTTTATCCTTGTCAGCAAAAAAACCGGTGCATTCCAGTACCACATCTACATCATGGTCACCCCAGGGAATTTGAGAAGGATCCTTCTGGGCGTATATTTTAATTTCGTCGCCGTTTACTGTAATGGCGTTATCTGTATATTTAATATCCTGATCAAATCTGCGCTGCGCTGAATCATACTTTAATAAGTGGGCTAATACCTTGGGGCTTGTTAAATCATTGATGGCAACCACGTCAATACCTTCTTGGTTATAAATTTGGCGATAAACCAACCGACCAATTCTACCAAAGCCATTGATGGCTACTTTTACTTTGCTCATTTTTTTAGTAGTTTAATTAATAAGTGCATTTTTTGGAGGCGTGAAGTTAGTGATTTTACCAGAAAGTGTACTTTCTACATTTTACTTTTTATAAACATTATCGTTTGGAAAGATTTTTTTTCTGAAATCTTTGAGATAATATTTCGAACCCCTATCTTTGCACTCCCAAAAAACACATGCCGCGTTGGTCAAGGGGTTAAGACGCATCCCTTTCACGGATGAATCACGGGTTCGATTCCCGTACGCGGTACAGAGAATTCCTCATAATTAGATTACTATTAATCAGTTATGAGGTTTTTTTTTGCATTCTGTAACGGTAACGGAACAACATTTGGTAAAATCCAATCTTCCCGGATCAAACTGCTTGTGAACTACCCATTGGCTAAAGACCAATGGGCTTCGGACTTCAACGCCCCGAGCTTCTTTTCAGAAGTCTTATTTAAGGCCTGCCCGTATAATTGGAGAGTTCCGCCCCGATGATTCTTATTCCTTCTTCAAGGATATATACATAAGAAATGTTAAAAGATCTTAGATGAAGTTATAGTTAACTAAAGAAAGCAATTTTAGTCAATAATTGCTTTCTTCACACAACAGTTTTTTTAAATTTAGGACTTTACATCCTCTGGCTCAATCTAAAAGGATAGTTTGAAGCTAGCCAGGCAGGTAAATTCCGTCTCAGACTGTAGCGGTCCGTCCTGGCGGACAGATCGAAATTTCGGCACCGACCATTTCGCTACATGGAGCAGTAAATAGTTTGCAGTCTTTCTTGCCTGGCCTAAAACAGCAAAGCCCCCGTTGTCGGGGGCATTTGCATGTAACTACCAAACCAAACTACGCTCTTCTTGTTGCAGGACGACCTTACCGGTCATCCAGATTCATTTTCCGAAAAATGGCTTTTATAATTCGATCCACTTCAGCGCTGGTGATCCGCCTGCTGGCGATCTCATCCGTGGCCCAACCCTGTAGCAGTGTTTTATCATTGCGGGCATCTACCATTGTCACTGAAATCGTGCCTTCCCGGACCCGGGTCCGATAACTGTCATATCCCACAAATCTGGAAGGATAATATACCCGGTAAAAACGTCTGCGGTAAGGATTGTAGAATGTCCTGAATCCGCCCCAACTATATACCGGCTCCTCCTGCCTGCGGCTGCTTTTTTCAACGAGCAGATCATAACTTAGCAATACATCGGGACGACGACGGGTCTGTTTCCAGCCCAGATTACGCTCCAGTTCCAAACTAACCGCTTCCTTTATCCGCTGTTCCATCAGGCCTGCTTTGGCCGCTTTTTCTGATTTTCGGGCCCAGGCAAAACTGTGGTACTGATTCAGATCCAGGTTCGCTGCCCTTTCAATATGGGCGGACGGGCCGCATCCGATCAGCAGTGTTACGAGCCCTAATAATATAATCCCGCCTGCTTTCATCACCAGCTCCTTTATAAATAGACGCGGATACGACAAAAATCGTAGCCTGCAGACTGTAAAATATTTGTGAAAAGACAGTTTTGCTTCCGGGAAACTGATATACAGGCATTTATGAAAAAGGGAGGACCTGATCGTCCTCCCTTTCGGTGCAACTTTATTTGTATGGCGCCTATCCCAGGCCGATTTCAAAATGCCGCTCCGGTATCATGACATCGGTGAAGCCTTTTTTAATCAGCCGGTTCTTAAAGGCATGTTGTACTTCCGGTTCTCCATGCACCAGGAATAATTTGCGAATTTCACGGGGGTTCTGACAGGCCAGCCACTGGCTCATATCCTCATAATCTCCATGGGCACTCATACTGCGCACCTGGCCGATCTCGGCATTCACCTGATGTTCAATGCCAAATATGCCAACTTCCCGGGCACCGGAAAGCAACCGCGCACCCAAAGATGAGGGTTCACAATATCCGGTCATGACGATGGCATTGCGGGAGTTTTCAATATTGTTACTGATATGGTGTTTCACCCTGCCGGCATCGGCCATACCACTGGCTGATATAATAACCATGGGGCCGTTCTGAAAGTTCAGTGCCTTGGAATCCTTCACGTCCTTGATATACATCAGACCGGTAAATGAAAACGGGTCTTCATCATTTTTCATGACATTCTGAATGCGTTTGTTAAAATACTGCGGATACCTTTTCACCATATCGGTCGCTTCGATACTTAAAGGACTGTCTACATAGAAAGGTATCCTCGGCAACCTTCTTTCCAGATCCAGCTGGTTAAAGGCATAGAGGATTTCCTGGGTCCGGCCGACACTGAAGGCCGGCAGAATCAGTTTGCCTTTTCTTTCCACACAGACTTTCTGTACCCAGTCGAGCAGCAGATCCGGTGCGGTATCGACTTCTTCATGCAGGCTATTTCCGTAGGTGGATTCCATAATAATATAGTCGGCCTGGGGAAAAGTTTCCGGCGAGCGCAGGATGATATCCCGGTAACGTCCCAGATCACCACTGAAAGTAATCCTTGTTTCGCGGCCGTCTTCCCTGATTTTCAGATGGACACACTGGCTGCCGATAATATGACCGGCATCGGTAAACAGACATTCGACCCCGTCGATGACTTCGAACCAGTCACCGTATTCCCGGGGCTCGAACAATGATATGGCCTTCTTGGCATCTTCAAGGGTATAGAGGGGGCGTAATAATTCTTCCGAGAGATTGGGTCGCTTTTTCTCCAGAAACCGGGCATCGTTCTCCTGAATCTCGGCGCTGTCCATCAGCAGAATATGGGCCAGGTCTTTGGTAGCCGGGGTACAGAAAATCTTTCCCTTAAATCCTTCGGCTGATAGTTTGGGTATCAGACCCGAGTGATCGATATGCGCATGAGACAAGACCATTGCCGTAATATCACCCGCATTAAAACCCAGATCCCGGTTCAGCGATTCGGTTTCCGACCCCATTCCCTGAAACATGCCGCAATCCAGGAGGATTTTCCGGCCGTCTTTGAGTGTTATGACATGTTTGGATCCCGTAACGGTTTGCGCCGCACCATGAAAAGCAATCTTCATAAATTTTTAATTTTTTAAGTTTCCTGCCTGTAACAGAAAGACAGGCTGATTAAAAATACAAAGGCCGCATCATTAGCGGCCCTTGTAAAAATATTGAAAAATAATTTATTGCAGCTTTTCGGGATACAGCACTGCGGTCACTTCATTGTTACCGGCGAACAGGATGCCTGCTGCCTGCTGTAAGTCTTTAGGCGTCAGTGCCTCGACATATTTTTCGTAATTCAGGAAACGATCCAGGTCTTTGGTCGGGTCGTTCTGTCTGCTGATAATAAATTGCAGCCAGGTACCGTTTTCTTTGATCTGGGTGCGTCTTTTTTCAATCCACTGTTGTTTTACTTTTTCCAGATTTTCTGCAGAAGGGCCATTGGTTTTCATCGCAGCGATCTCTGCGTTCACCGCTTTAAGCAGGGTATCCACTTTGTCCGGTCCGCAGGGGAGCTGTACGTTAAATACCGAATGGGCATAGGGCAGCTTATTGACCGAAAAGTTGGTACCGCCCCCATAAATACCCTGAATTTTTTCCCGGAGCTCTTCGATTACCCGGATGTTCAGGACCTCAGCTATCGCATCCGCTTTAAATGCCAGATCCTCACTGTACGGCAATTCATTGGAACTATAGGTCAGAATCAGACTTTTGGCCTCCTGCCCCTTATACACGTTCACGTCTACTTTGCCTTTTACAGGACGCAATCCGTTGTCCTTATAACTGAATTTTTCCTGGTGCGCAGGCAGTCCGCCGATGTATTTTGCCACGAGGGGTTTTAAGACGGCTTCATCAATACTGCCAACGATTACAAAATGCATTCCGTAGGCATTGCCAAAGCGTTCGCGGTAAATATCCAGCACCCTTTGCAGGTCGATCTGATCAAAATATTCCGGCCGCGGTACTCCAATAGGTGCCAGGGGGCTGTTGTGATAGACAGTCTTCAGCAGGGTATCTATAAATACCGCCTGCGGGTCAGCCATCAGGTGGGCCAACTGGTCCTTATTTTTCTTCAGAAAAGATCGAAACAGCACGGTATCGACCCGGGGTGCCGTCGCCTTAAGATACAGCAACTGGAACATGGTCTCCAGATCCTTGACGGTGCTGCTTGCTGAAAAACCATCCGTTTTCTTACCGAAAGTCGCACCAGCGGTCACCGACTTGCCGGCCATCGCTTTCTGCAGATCGGTAGGTGAAAAAGCCCCATAACCCATGGCATTGATCACCGATAACGCATAATTGGCATTGAACTTATCCGCCACCTCATAATTACTGGTGCCACCATAGCGGGAGGCGCCCAGCAGAATCTGGTCATTCTTGAAATCCGTTTTCTTTATGGTAACGGTGGTACCGTTACTCAGCTTCCAGGTCTTGGTACCCATTTTCTCGTCCCGGGTCTCTGCCATGATTTTACCACCCTTCGGTTCCTGTTCCAACAAATTGGCCGCTACCAGTTTTTCTTCATAGGGTTGAATATCCTGGCTGGTGGCCATCGCCTCAGCGGTTTGTACCAGCTGGCCCGCCTGAGGCAGTCCCTGACCTTCAGGGCCGGTCATCGCCACAAAGAAATCGGGGGTCTGCTGCAGCCGGACACCGACCTGCTGTACTTCGGCCAGTGTAATCTGAGGCAGCAGGGTCTTATAATATTCATATTCCACCGCAATCCCCGGAATGGGTTCCTGCTCCAGAAAGTTGCGAATGTATTCGGCGGCATAGGAACCGGATTCGGTTTTCTCCCTTTCGTTATAGGCCCTTTCCATCCGGGACAGTAAAGTCAGTTTCACCCGGTCCAGTTCAGACTGCGTAAAGCCAAATCTTTTGGCCCTTTCGATTTCCTGCATCAATGCTTCCAGTCCTTTTACCGCGCCGTCAGCCGTTCCCACACCCAGACTTCCGTTGAACTGATCATAGCCACGGGCATAGCTGTTGAAATACGTATAGCCATAGATAAATGGCGGTTGCTCCTGCTGGGTCAGCTCCTGCAGGCGGTAATTCAGCAATGTGGTAAAAATGCTTTTCAGAATGCCCTCTTTATACTGTCCCACCGTCGCTGCCTCTTTTTCCGGGAAAGCACTGTAGGCAATCGTCACTTCATAACGGGTCGCTTCCTTGTCGGTTACCACTTTGCCGGCATTTCCTGTATAGGCTGGTACCGGTACGGCGTTGCGGGGCCGCTGGTCCGCCGGGTTGGTCAGCGATGAAAAATGCTTTTTTACAAGTGCTTCGGCGGTAGCGGGTGCTACATCCCCTACCACAATCACCGCCATCAGATCCGGCCGGTACCAGTCCCGGTAAAAACGCCGGATGACATCGGGCTGAAAACTCCGGATAATGGAGTCTTTTCCGATGGGCAGTCTTTCTGCGTATTTGCTGCCCTGGAAAAGCTGGGGGTAGATCTGGCGGAACATTCGGTCATCCGCCCCCTTGCCCAGGCGGCTTTCCTCCAGAATGATATTCCGTTCCGTTTCGATATCCTCGTCCAGGTAGGTCACCTGGTGGGCCCAGTCCTCCAGCACCTGAAAACCCTTTTCCAGGTTCTCGGGTTTATCGGTAGGTATCGGCAGGATATAGACGGTTTCATCGAAGCTGGTATACGCATTCAGATCATTACCAAATCCGACGCCGATGCGCTGCAGGAAACTGACGATATCATTTTTCTTGAAATTCCTGGTGCCGTTAAAAGCCATATGCTCTGCCATATGCGCCAGCCCCTGCTGGTCATCATCCTCCATAACAGAACCGGTATTGACGACCAGTCTTAATTCTACCTTCTTTTCCGGCTTTTTGTTTTGTCGTATATAATAAGTGAGGCCGTTGTCCAGTTGGCCGGTATGCAGCTGCGGGTCTATCGGTATCGGCGTCTCTGCCGTGACCTGGGCCAGGGTACCCAGGCTAAGCAGTAGCAACAGACCGATAAAAAAATACCTGAATTGTGTTTTGATTGTTACCATAGTTAGATTAATTTTTATTTTCAAATGCAAAGCGGTCTTCATAGCAGTAGGACTACCGGAAAAATCGGAACCGGAAATAGGAAAAATGCCGCCCGGCGGCCTACTGGCAACCTGCCGGATTATCCGGCACCGCCTACGACGATCACCAGTTCACCTTTTACGGACTTTTGTTCAAAATAAGCCGCCAGCTCTTCCAGGGTACCACGGCGGGTCTCTTCATACAATTTGGTCAGCTCCCGGCTTACACTGGCAGGGCGGTCAGCACCAAAGACCGTAGCCAGTTCCCGGAGTGTTTTTACCAATCGCATCGGCGACTCATAAAAAATCAGGGTGCGCGGCTCCGTTTTGAGGCTTTCCAGCAAACTACGCCGGCCTTTTTTCAACGGCAAAAATCCTTCAAAACAGAACCGGTTGGTGGGCAGTCCGCTATTGACCAGTGCCGGCACAAAAGCGGTTGCGCCCGGCAGACTCTGCACTTCGATCTGATGTTGTACACAGGCCCGGACCAGTAAAAAAGCAGGATCCGATATACCTGGTGTGCCGGCATCGGTAACCAGGGCCATATTGCGGCCTGCCTCCAGCTGCTGTACCAGGTGATCCAGAATCTTATGCTCATTATGCTGGTGATAGGGTGTCAGTGGCTTCCCAATCTGGTAATGGTTGAGCAAATGGGAAGTCGTACGGGTATCCTCTGCCAGAATCAGGTCGACTTCCCGGAGCAGTTCCAGTGCCCGAAGGGTAATATCCTTTAAATTTCCAATAGGAGTGGGAACTAAATACAGCATGGCTATCTGGAATATTTTGTACTGAAAAGCCCGTCCGGAAGGTCGCCTACAATACGGTTACCTCAAAATACTCCATGACGGCATTGGCCAGCAGTTTCTGCGCCGCCTGCTCGCCCACAGTTTTGGCTGCATCGGCATTCTCGGCATCCACCTGCAGGGTGATATGCTTACCGACCCGAACATCCGATACATTATTTAATCCCAGATTTTCCAATCCGCCTTTAACGGCCTTACCCTGAGGATCCAGCAGTTCTTTTAAAGGCATGACAACCACCTGAACGGTATAACTCATAATACTATAATTGCTTTGACGATTTTTACGATTCTCAGGCGCAAAAATAAGTTTTGCCGGCGTTACCCCGCCATTTTTATCAAAAAAGACCGGAGATCGGTCTGCCGGCTCGGCTATTGGGGCCTGAAAATCAAAGATACCAGTACATAGCCGAGAAAAATGACCGGCACCGCCGCCCAGCCCAGTAGCAGGATCGCCACCAATGCAACCAGCAGCAAAATAAATTTCTCCAGATTGGTTTTGAGGCTGAAATTTTTAAATTTCAGGCTGATCAGTGGCAGTCTTGATACCATCAGGCAGCTGATAACCAGAACGGCACCGTATAAAAACCAGGGATTAAAGATCAGCTGCCGCCAGGCATCAGATGCGCTGTAGGCGATAAAAGGAAAAGAAGCAATGGTCAATCCCGCTGCAGGTATCGGTACCCCCCGGAAAAAATAAGTCTGTGTTTTATCCAGGTTAAACCGGGCCAGCCGCCAGGCGCCGCAGCAGGGAACCAGCCATACCGGCAATAGCCAGCTAAGCGTAGCCGGATGACCGTTTTGGGTGAGGGCCGCTTCCAGCAGTTGAAACAGAATCAGCGATGGCGCCACCCCGAAACTGACCAGATCGGCCAACGAATCCAGTTGGGCACCCATTTCAGAACTGGCATGAAAGAGCCGCGCTACAAAACCATCCAGGAAATCCACCAGCGCGGCGGCACCGATAAAAATGGCACCGGTCAAAAGCCCCATGGAGAGCCCAGCGCTGTTCTCATAAAGAAAACCATCCGTCTTCAGAATATAGGTAATGGCCAGACAGCCAAAGACCAGATTCAGCAGGGTAAATAAATTGGGAATCTGTTTCATGAATGATACTTGGTAAATCAGCTGTTTTCCTGAATAATATTTCTGCTACACATACCGGTTACGGACTCATTCAGGCCTGCATCAGTCTTTCGATCTCATCGGCTTCGATGGGAATATTTTTCATTAAATCAATATTACCCGAACGGGTAAGCCAGTAATTGTTTTCAATCCGGATACCCATTTTCTCTTCCTCGACATAGATCCCCGGCTCGATGGTCAGTAGCATGCCGGCTTTCAGCGGGCTGTGAAAGGGTCCCAGGTCATGCACATCCACACCCAGATGATGTGAAATACCGTGATAGGTATAACGCCGGTAGGCCCGGTTGGCCGGGTCTTCATTCTTAACATCTGCCTTGGTCAGCAACCCCAGTTTCAGGCATTCCTTGGTCAGGGCATCGCCTACTTTTTCATGGTAAGCTGCAATACTGATACCGGGCTTCAGGATACTGGCTGCGTAACGATGTACACGCAGGCAACTGTTGTATACCTCACGCTGCCTTTTGCTAAACCTGCCGTTAACCGGGACCGTACGGGTCAGATCGGCATTATAGCCGCCGTATTCGGCGCCAAAATCCATCAGGATCAGGTCGCCTTCCTCTAGCTGGTTATTATTGAATATATAATGCAGTACCCGGGCGTTGTCACCGCTGGCGATGATGCTGTTGTATCCTTCTCCGGTTGCGCGCTGGCTGAGAAAGGAATGAACAATCTCCGCTTCGACTTCATATTCCCACACACCGGGACGGATAAATTGTAGCAACCTGCGAAAGGCATTTTCAGTAATGTCGATCGCCTGTTGCAGTACCGCCACTTCGTATTTGGTTTTGATGGCCCGGAGTTCTCCAATCAATGGAGCCGCCCGCAAGTACTGGTGCAGCGGATAACGTTCCTTCAGTGATTTGATATAACGGGTCTGGGCCGTATCCAGCCAGGAACCCTTGCGATCGTGTTCGTTGCTATCCAGGTATATAAATTGCGCCGCATGCATCCAGGCCTGGAACAATGCCGGCAGGCTGTCCTGCCAGACAATCGTCTCTATGCCGCTGATCCGGGTGGCTTCTTCGGCCCGCAGGCGGCGGCCATCCCATTTTTCCTTGAGTTCATTGGGACGTACCAGTACGAGTACTTCGCGGTATTTGGAATCGGGATTATCCGGAAACAGGATGAGCATGGTTTCTTCCTGACGAATACCCGTCAGCCAGTAAAGGCTGCTGTTGGGTTTGTATTTATACAGGGCATCGGCATTCTGGGGCATTTCATCATTCGCCACGAAAACTGCCATTGACTGCTGCTGCATTTTTTTGGTAAATGCCTGCCGGTTGGTGGAAAACAATTTTGAATCCAGGGGTAGGTACTTCATAAATACGAATTGCTTTTGGGCACTAAAGGTAAACCAAAAGCCGCTTACGGCCTGCGGAAAAATAAAAAGATTGCTGGCGCTGGCTCCGCAGAAAACGGGTCGCCTGACTTAGAACAAACCGTAAAGACTGGCGTCTATTTTGGAAATAATGGAACCAAAATCCTCTTCGTTCTCAGCAAACTTATTCTTGTCCACATCAATTACCAGCAAGGCGCCTTCCTTATAGGAACCGATCCATTTGTTGTAGAATTCGTTGAGCCGCTTCAGGTAATCCAGGCGGATGTTTTCTTCATATTCCCGGCCCCTTTTCTGGATCTGTCCCACCAGGGTAGGTACGGAAGCGTTCAGATAAATCATCAGGTCCGGTGGCTTTACCATCGATTTCAGGGTTTTGAAAAACTCATAGTAATTATCAAAATCACGTTTACTCATCAGACCCATTTCATGCAGGTTGGGCGCAAAAATATTGGCATCTTCATAGATGGTCCGGTCCTGAATCACCGTTTCAGTGCCATTCTGTATATCCAGTAACTGTTTTAAACGTCCATGCAGGAAATAGACCTGTAAATTAAAACTCCAACGGGGCATATCCTCATAAAAATCCATCAGATAGGGATTATGGTCCACATCTTCGAAATTGGGAATCCATTTATAATGCTTGGCCAGCATTTGTGTCAGTGTGGTCTTACCGGCACCTATATTACCGGCAATGGCAATATGCTTGGGTTTGGTCTTCGATTTAGCCATAATTACTCAGCGAACTGGCACGACAGCGCCCGTTAAAAATTTAAGTGCTTTAAAATAGGATTTTTTTTCTATCCCCGAAAATATTTCAGTCCCATGGCCTCACGAACGGCGTCAATGGTTTGATTGGCGCGTTCTGCCGCCTTCTGGGCCCCGACCTTGAGGATGATATTCAGGTCGCTTTCATTTTCCCGGATTTCCCGGGCCCGCTGACGAATCGGTGCAATATAAGCTACCATATCTTCGGCCAGCTGCTTTTTCATATCGCCATAACGAATAGTGCAATTGTTGTAATCGGCTTCAAAACGAGCCAGCTGCTCCGGTGCGCTCACCAGTTTCATCAAATCAAATACATTCCGGATATAATCCGGCATTTCACTGTTGGGTTCCGTGGGACCGGCATCGGTGGTTGCCTTCATGATTTTTTTACGTATCAACGCGTCATCGTCAGACAGATAAATGGTAGCATACTGATTCTCGCTTTTACTCATCTTACCAGTTCCGTCCAGGCTGGGAACCTTCAATAATTCAGCCCCAAAATTAAAAGCCTGGGGTTCGGGGAAAACCGGTCCATAGCGGTGATTGAACCGTTGCGCCAGGTTGCGGGTCATTTCCAGGTGTTGTTCCTGGTCCTTTCCCACCGGTACCAGCAGCGCCCGGTGTATCAGGATATCAGCTGCCATTAATACCGGATAGGTAAGAAGCCCGGCATTGACATTCTCGGGCTGGAGTCTTACCTTATCTTTAAAAGTTGTGGTCTTTTCCAGTTCACCTTTATAAGCCATCATATTCAGGAACAGGTAGAGCTCCGTGGTCTGAGGTAGATCACTTTGACAATACAGGGTCACTTTATCCGGGTTCAGTCCGCATGCCAGGTATTCCGATACCACATGCAGCACATTCTCCCTGAGGGTCCGGGTATCAGGGTGGGTCGTCAGGGAATGCAGGTCCGCTACAAAAAAATAACAATCGTGGGTTTCCTGCATTTTTACATAATTACGCAGGGCGCCAAAATAGTTACCCAGATGCAGATTTCCGGTAGGACGCACCCCGCTGACAACGACTTCTTTTTGATTACTCATGGGGCGCGAAGATAAAAAGTATTTGAGAATTGCCCGACGCATCAACAGAATAAGTTCACTTAGGTCTCCCGACACACAGCTGCCGGCAGCTGTTAAAAAACACGAGACTCACTCGAATAAGCGATGGGGTAAAATCTCATCACTCGGCTCACTGAAGTAAATTCGCAGCAGACCTCGATTCAGACGCCTCCTTTTCCATAGCGCGGAACGGAAAAGCAATTTTGACCGGAAATACACCTGATTCACTCCCTGATTAATGAGGGCCCTATTTTCAAATTCAAGCTACTATGGCCACACTAGACCCCGAACTCAATACCCTGTTGACCCGCAGTAATTACTACCGGCAACATCCCGATGCCGCTGCTGCGAATCCCGCCGCCGTACCCGACCCGCAACAATTGTTGCATATTGCTGTAAGTTTTACCGGCAACATCGATCCGCTGCTGGCCGCCGGCTTTCAGACCGGCAGCCTTCTGGCTGCTACGGCTTATGGCAGTATCCGTCTGGCACAGCTCCAGGCGCTCGCCGCCCTACCTTCGGTGGACCGGATTTCCAAACAGCGCCGTAAGTCCCTGCAGTTAACCACCAGTGTTCCGGATATCAGGGCCAATGCGGTCTGGAATTTTTCCTCGGAAAGCTTTACCGGAACCACGGGTAAGAATGCCATTATCGGTATCGTGGATACGGGCATCAATTTCCGGCACGAAAGTTTTCAAACACCCAGTGGCCTTTCCCGGATCCTGAGAATATGGGATCAGACCTTAACGCCGGAGGGCAGCGAAGCTTCCCCTACGGCGATTACCGATCCTTCCATCGGCGCCATCGCCCTGGGCTATGGCGTGGAATACACACAGACCCAGATCAACCAGACCCTGCAGAATGTCAGCAATATAGTGCGGCACCAGGATGAACACGGTCATGGCAGTCATGTGGCTGGCATTGCCGCAGGCAATGGCCGACAGGCAGGTTCCTGTAAAGGAAGCTATAGTTATATCGGCGTGGCGCCGGAAGCAGATATCATTATCGTAAGGCTTTGGGGGCTGACGGCAGGGGACAGCAACCGGCCTTCGACCAGCTCAGGCACCATGATCGATGCCATTGCCTATATTCTGAACCATGCCAAACACAGCTTCAACAAACCCCTCAGCATCAATCTGAGCCTGGGCCTTTTTTCAGATACGATGGATGGCACGGCGCCAGACTGTGTAACCATGAATAACCTGCTCAACCATTCCGACAACGATGAGGGATTTGCCATTGTTTTCGCCGCAGGAAATGAAGCCGAGTCGGGCTTTCATGCAAAGACCAGCCTGGAGCCGGGCGCCGTACCTTACCAGCTGCGTTTCCGTGTATCTGCCCGGGACACGGAGTCCCGTTACCTGTCCATACGTTATAACGGCGGCAGTCCTGAAATTAGAATAACTTCCCCTGTTAGTGGGACTGACGGCGTATTGGGCTGGGTCAGCCCGGGAAATGCGGCATCCAGTAGTACCGCCAATGGCAGCAATCCCTCTCATCCCACCCTGATCCCTCAATTAAACATTGATCATACGACACCAGGAAGGATCGCTATTCAGCTGGAGCCCAAAATAGAACGAAACGCGGAAGGGGAACCCGATGAATCCAAATCCCGGTATAATATGCCCGGGGACTGGGAAATTGAAATCAGAAACACCGGCAGTGATGCAGCAGCCATCGATGCCTTTTGTCTCTACGGCAGCGGCCATGACCGAAAATCCATTTTCTTTCTGGAAGGAACAACGGTTCAGAGCACCCTGTCCGAAGAATCCACTGCTACTGAAGTAATTACTGTAGGCGCTTATAACGCCGCCAATGGGCGGCTTGCGGGCTTTTCCGGCAGGGGACTGACCCTGGATCTCCGGCAGAAACCAGAAATTACGGCACCCGGTGTTGGTGTCATGAGTGCCGGAATTTCCAGCGATCTGGAAAATGAAGGCTGTTGCTGCGATTGCTGCCATGACTATTATGTTGCTAAGGACGGTACCAGCATGGCCGCGCCGCATGTGGCCGGCGCCGTCGCCCTGCTGCTGGACAAAAACCCCAACCTGACCCATAGTCAGCTGTTGGCAGCGCTGACCGCCCAGGCCCGTCCCGCACCTGCCGGCGCCAATCTGGATGACAGTCTGGGCTGGGGCGTCGGTAAGCTGGACATCAAAGCGGCCATTGACCCGGTGAGCGCAGGCGGGGGCAGTCCCACAGGTCCGCATGCCCCATTCTATCAACCCTCGCAGCCGGCCCCTGACGGGGAAGCGAGACAATTACTGGACCGTTTTAAGAGAAGCCTGCGGGGTAATGAGTATCTGGAGCTTTTCCATACCTATTTCCGCGAAGTCCGGACCCTGATCAACCGCAACAAAAGAGTAGCTACCGTCTGGCACCGCTGTAAAGGACCGCAATGGCTGCGCACCGCCATACAGGCTGCCGCCAACCCCTCCATGGTACTGCCGGATGCAATCGAACAGATTTCCCTCGTTTCCGCTATTGAAAACATGCGGCAGATGCTGCAACGATATGGATCCAGACAACTTGCTGCAGACCTGGATTTTTACGCCCCAGCCCTTCATCAGATTGAAGGCGGTCAGAGCCTCCGGCAACTGATGGAAAGGATCGCCGAGCCGGAAACCGCGCCCATTCTATAACTTATTAATTCCGCACTTATGGCCAGCAATGCCGGAACATTGGAACAACTCATCCTGGAAATCGCCAAAACCCTGGAACCACTGAAGGATCTGGCGGGACCTGATATTTTTGCCCGGCTAGGGGTGCCCCTGCCCCGTGCGATTGCCGGCAACGGCGCCATCGGCAGTAAACTCGGCACGGTTGCCTCCAAGGCCGGCCAGCTGGGACCCGGTATCAGCAGTCTGGCTGCGCAAATCCAATCCGAGAATATTGCAGGTATTATCAGCGCAGGTGGTGATCTGATTGCCACTGTGGCCGGCATTATCAGCGAAATGAAAGACCTGGGAACCGCCCTGGAAACAGCCGCCGCGTCATTGACCGGTCCGGGAAAAGCGGCGATCCTGGAGCTGGCCGGCCAAATGGCAGTCCGGATGCTGGAATTCTGTATTGTCGGCTATCTCCATAAGAAAATGCCCACCCTGACGAGTACCCTGCACCTGTTGGGTTTGATCGACAAAGAACCGGATGTGCCGGCTACCATGGAGGTTTCGGGCAGTTCGAAAGACCCGGTCGTACGACGGATCCGGCTGGACCTGCTGGCCAATTTTATCAATGACCCCATCGCTTATTTCAAATCCATCTATGACTGGGGCAACCCGGCGTTCACGGGTGGCAAATTACTGCCCCGGATACAGGCGCTACTGGAATCGGCAGGAATGCCTGCAGAACTTTACAAAATAGGCAGCCAGCCCCTGACGCTGGACGCCTATTTCTTCCATTTACAAACAGATACTACCGTAAATCCCCCCGGCATTCAGTTCGGGTTTCACCTGCCCGGCAGTACGACCGTTGACCGCAACCTGAACTTTTCGGATCTGTGGAAGGGCAGCCTGCACGTTAAGCCTGCCTTTGCCGCTGGTCTTAGCGGCACCTGGCGCCCCCCTTTCGATATCAGCCTGAAACCACCCACCGGCAATCTTTCACTGGAATCCTCCCTGGGAATCAAAGCAGAAAAATCCGGTGATGATGCCGTAGTGATCTTGGGTTTGTCGGGCGGCAGCCGGCTACAGGCAAAATCCATCGGTGGTGGGCTGAACCTGAATGCGCAGCTGGGTACCGCTGGCGGAGCGGTAGAACCCGGATTCCATCTAGAAATCCGGGAGGGTAAACTCATTATCGATTTTTCCCAGGGCGATGGCTTTATCCAGCAACTACTCTCTGGTATCAAGTTGGAAGCAGATTTCGGGTTACTGGCCAACTGGGATCCCAAGAATGGCCTGCGCTTGCAGGGTAGTGGTGGACTGGAAGTATTTATTCCGCTGCAGATTGACCTGCTGGTACTGGAGGTGAATGGCCTGTATTTCTCGCTGGGCTTTTCCAATGAAGCACCGTTACAGTTTGGGCTGGCTGCTCAACTGAAGGCCGCCCTGGGACCATTGACGGCTGTAGTGGACCGGATCGGCACCCGGATCAACCTCAATTTCCCGGAAAACGCCTCCGGAAAACTGGGTATGGCCGATATTGATTTTGCATTTCTGCCGCCGAATGGTGTCGGACTCTCACTGGATGCGGGACCTATAAAAGGCGGCGGCTTCCTGAAGCTGGACACAGAAAAGGGTGAGTACTTTGGTGTACTGGAACTGAGTTTTCAAAATGTCGTGGACCTGAAAGCCATTGGCATCATCAATACCAAAATGCCGGATGGCACTGACGGCTTTGCCCTGCTGATCCTGATTACAGCCGAATTTACACCGATCCAGCTGGGCTTTGGTTTTACGCTGAATGGTGTGGGGGGCCTGCTGGCCCTGAACCGTTCCGTGAATACCGATGCCCTGAAAACCGGCGTCCGCAGCGGCGCGGTGAATTCCATTCTGTTTCCCCAGGATGTGGTGGCCAACGTGAATCGCATTATCAGTGATATCAAGACGATTTTTCCGATTGTAGAAGGCCATTTTGTACTGGGTCCGATGGCCAAGATCGGTTGGGGCACGCCTACCCTGATTTCTCTGGAGTTGGGTGTCATCATCGATATCCCTTCCCCTCAACTGATCATCCTGGGTGTACTACGGTGTATCCTGCCCGATGAGGAAGCCGCCCTGCTTAAACTGCAGGTTAATTTCGCCGGCGGCATTGATTTTGAAAACGGCCTCTGGTTTGACGCCAGTCTATTTGATTCCCGACTGCTGACCTTCACCCTGGAAGGCGATATGGCGCTGCGGATTGGCTGGGGCTCAGATCCGGTGTTTATCATTTCGGTAGGCGGGTTCCATCCGGCTTTTAAAGAAATACCGAACGACCTGAAATCCATGAAAAGGCTGAAAATCTCCCTGCTTTCGGGCGATAATCCCCGCCTTTCGGTACAGGCTTATTTCGCAGTTACTTCCAATACCGTACAATCCGGCGCCAAGGCCGAGCTTTATGCAGAAGCCGCCGGTTTCAATGTCTATGGCTATCTGGGTTATGATTTGCTGGTACAGTTCAACCCCTTCCATTTTATCGCAGACATTTATGCCGGACTGGCATTGCGTAGAGGTAGCAGTGTCATCTGTGGTATCAGCGTGCATTTCAGTCTTTCCGGGCCGACGCCCTGGAATGCAAACGGAGAAGCCAGTATCACCATCCTGTTCTTCGAAATCTCTGTTGGCTTTGACATCACCTGGGGAGACGACGCGCCCGCCCAACCCAAGGAACTCGAAGACATCCTGCCCCTGGTCAAGACAGCCCTCGAGGACGAACGCAATTGGCTGGCCAAGCTGCCTGATAACTGCAGCACCCATGTCAGTCAGCGCAAGGTCGAACTGCCGGAAGGCCGGATTCTGGTACAACCCTTCAGTATACTTTCGGTGAGTCAGAAAGTGGTGCCGCTGGAAATCGAAATCAATAAATTCGGCAACAAAAAACCGGCGGCCGACAAACTGTTTACCCTCTCGGCCAATGGCCTGTCTACAGAATATGTACAGGAAGAGTTCGCTATTGGAAATTATGTCCAACTGAAAGACGCTGAAAAGCTCAGCCGCAAATCCTTCGAGAAAATGAAGAGCGGGCTCAGGTTCCAGACAGGCGACGCCACCGGCTCGGGCAATAAGATTGAAAAAGAAGTCAATTATGAGCTCAGCTATGTGCACCGTAAAAAATTCCTGGTCATCAGAGCAGGCATTTACAAATTCTTTAAGGAGGCCTTCAATGTCCTGGTAAAAGGCAATGCCATCAGCAAAAGTAAACTTTCGGTAAGTGCCCGGGTCACCGCCAATGCGCCAGCCGCAGTAACCTTTAAAGAGCCGGGTTATGCGGTAGTGAACCAGTCGGATCTGGCACTTTATTCCCCGAACAGTCTGGCGGCTTCGGAAGCTGAAGCCTATTATATACAGGAAACCCTGATTAAAGACAATCCGGCATTGAAAAACAAACTGCAGGTTGTTTCACAATTTGAAATGAATTAATATGGCCATCACCGTTGCAAAATATACGTTCAGTTCCTGGTTGCGCAAAGGCATCGGCAACCAGATCAATCAAACCGATAACCTCGCCAGCGGTGCGCCGACGGTTCCCGAAAGGGCTACCATTCCCGTGGATGTGCAGGTCAATGGCAGTGGCGTCCATAAGGATTTCTCCCTGATCGGCCCCGGAGATATTATAGGCATCAACCCGCAGATGGTGGTACGCACCGAGCCCCTGCACGAGATCACCAATTTCGAACCGAATTACCTGGCTTTTATTGAATTCTATGACGAGGATTTTATCTGGCGCTACACGCCGGCCAAAGCGGATGGCGATAAGTCCCGGCCCTGGCTCAGCCTGCTGATACTGGAAGACAGCCCAAATGAAGAAACGCGGGAATTTGTACTGAACAACGGCCGCACACCGCTGCCTACGGTCGTTGTTAAAACAGCAGCCGGTCTGCCGGCGCCGACACAGACCTGGGCCTGGGGTCATGCGCATTTTAATGAAAGCTATCAGTCGGATTCCGAATTCGAAAAATTCCTGGAAAGCCTCCATGATCTGGATAATCCCAATGCCGACAAAGTAATCTGCCGGTTGCTTTCGCCCCGGAAACTTGAAGTCAATAAGGCTTACCGCGCTTTTGTGGTGCCGGCATTTGAGACGGGCCGCCTGGCGGGCCTGGGTATGGACCCTGCCGCCACAGACGCCCAGCAACCGGCCTGGAATTCCGGTGCGGTCAATTTAGAATTTCCGGTGTATTACCAATGGTATTTCCGCACGGGCGCCAATGAAGACTTTGAATCCCTGGTAAAGATGCTGGAACCCCGGGCTATGGACCGCCGTGTAGGCATCCGGGATATGGACGGCAGCCTTCCGGGATTCGGCATGACCACCGGTACCGATATCGGGGCTATCGAGCCAGCGGATGCGCCCCAGGACATCATTGGTCTGGAAGGCGCCCTTCAGTCGCCATCCACGAAGGCCATTCCCCTGGCACTGGATACGAGCCGGGAATTTTTTACACAGCTGGAAGCCATACTTAATTTTCCGGCAGCCATTCAGCAATCAGGCAATATGGTAACGGATCCTGTGGTGAGCCCGCCCATCTATGGCGAAAACCATGCCCTGACCCATGAACTGGACAGCAGCCAGCAGGGCTGGATGCATCTGCTGAATAAGGATCCGCGACTGCGGGTGCCCGGAGGTTTCGGAACCAAAGTCGTACAAAAAAATCAGGAGGATTATGTCGCCCGAGCCTGGACCCAGGTAAAAAGAGTGCTGGATGCCAACCGCCTGATCCGCTATACTTCCTTCTCGCTACAGGTAGCTCAGGCCATCACCAATAATTTTATCAAAAAACTGACACCGGCTTCCAGCCTGCAGTTCTTTGCACCGCTGCTGAAAAAAGTAAAGGGTTCCCCCACGACCTTACAGTACCAGATGGAAGAAAGCACCCTGCCGGTAGCTGCCGTCAGCGTCGCTTTCAGAAGAATCCTTCGACCCCGGGGTGCCTACTTTAAAAAAATAAAAACGACCGATCCCGGCTTTTCCACCGACCAGTTGCTGACAGACCTCAACGAGGGAAAAATAAGTGCAGCGCCTCCCCGGACCACCCCGGCGGACCTGCTGACTGATACCCGCATTACGGAGCAGTATCCCGGCAAAAATATCCCTGAATGGTTACGCTTTCTGCTCGCCCATAACCTGCTGATCCTGCTGATTCTACTGGCAGTATTGTTGCTGGCGGCCCTGTTGACGGGGGCCTGGGCAGCACTGTCCCCTATTGCTGCAGCAGCGATTGGCCTTTACCTGTATTCGGAAAAATATAAAAAGCAGGTTGAAGCAGTCCGCAATTTGGCCGATCCCAAACAACTGGTGCAGACCATTGAAACGGCACCGCCCCAACCCGATTTTGTCTTTATGGAAACCGATCCGCTGGTCCTGCCCCGGTCGGAAGGCAGCACGACGGTCAGCAGCACGCCGGGGCGCAGTTCCAATACAACGGATGCCTTTCAGTTTACCACTGTCCGTGTACAGCATCCCGGCGCGGCAGGCAGCGACAACCCACTTGCCGGAAACTTCCGGCAGGCCGCAACCGCATTTTCCAAAAGAATGACCATCAGTGCACCGGTGAAAGTCTTCAGTAAATTTGATATGGCCAATGCGCATACCAAACTGCTGTCCGCCACGGACCCCCGTTATATTTTCCCAAGATTGCTGGCTTCTCAGGTATACTATTCCTTTAATCCCGGATGGCTCCTGCAATGGGAGCACCTGGTTCCGGCCATGGCCTATCCTGATTTTGAAGATCCCATGTATGAGAAGCTCCGGGATATTTCTCCGGAACTGCTCATCCCCAATATCAAACTCATTCCACCGAATACCATTTCATTGCTGGTGACCAATCCCCCATTTATTGAATCTTATATGGTAGGACTCAACCATGAATTTGGCCGGGAACTGCTCTGGCGGGAATATCCCACCGATCAGCGGGGCAGTTATTTCCGCCAGTTCTGGGATGTCAAAGGAATCATTACCAATGAAGACAACCTTAGCGCCGAAGCACTGTCCGAAGCACATAAGGACATCATACCCATTGATAAATGGTTCAGCAGTTCCCAGCTGGGCCATCATAAAAAATCGAATCCCAGCGGCGCCAAGCAAGTAGTACTGGTGATCAAAGGTGAGCTCCTGAAAAAATATCCCAATACCATCATCTACGCACAAAAAGCGCATATCTATCGGGACAAGGACGGCCAGGTCGACGGTAGCAAAGAACCCATCATCATCGAAGTGGCGTCCGCCCAGCAGATGGCCGAAGAAATCAAGTTCCCCCTGTTTAAAGCCGACGTCAAGCCGGATATTAAATTTTTTGGATTTGACCTGACGATACCCCAGGCCCGTGGAGATGATGCACCTTCCGGCGCTTCAGACGACTGGGGCTATTATTTTGTCATTCAGCAGATCCCCGGAGAGCCAAGGTTTGGTATGGATATTAAATTCGATCCCGATGAAGACCCTACAACGCCCCTCACCTGGGACGATCTGGCCTGGGACAGGTATACACCCGTGAATGGTTTTATTGATACCGGAACGCCGCCCGGTGGAGGCTTTTCACCCGGGGGCACAGATCATATCAGTCAATGGGGAACGGACGCTGCCCGTTTTGCCTACATCCTGTACCAGAAACCGGTGATGATTGCGGTCCATGCCAAAGAAATGCTTGAAAATCTTGATACTTAAATCATAGAAATGTCTTATTCAGAATCCTTAGAAAAAATTAAAGCCGCCCGGCAATCCAGAGATGCCGCCGCGGCCGGCCTTTACGGTGCACGTATGCAACGCCAGCAACTGGGGAAATTGCAACGCAGGGCGGACCAGAAAGCGATATTGCCTACTTTAGCGAACGCCGAACAGATCGATTCCCTACGCGCATCCATCAAAAAACTGGAGGAACAGATCAACCAGTTACAACAACAACTGCAATCCATCGAAGGCCTGCTGGAACAATTCAATATCCTAACGGAACTCGGTCAGCAACTGGAACAGGAAATAGCAGTGCTGCAGCAGCAAATCGAAGGCATTCGCAATGAACTGGAAAATGCAGAACTGACGAAAGAGCAACGCCTGTTACTTGAAGACCGCCTGGCCGTGCTACAGGAGCAAGTGGCTGAAATCAACATCCGGCTCGGCAGTTTATCGGGGGAATTAGCAACCCTCCGCCAACAGCTGTCTGAGCGCCCCGAACCGAAGGAGTTACAGGCAGCCCTCAGAGAGGCGGAAGCCCGAAAGGCAGCCCTCCAAAAAGAACTGGACTCCCTGATCCGGCGCGGCACACGGCAGGCCGAAGACCAGGGCAAGGCCCTGGAGCAGACAAGGGCCGAAATGGAAAAACACCGGGCCGGATTAAGCCAAAGTAGCCTCGTCCTCAGCCGTGCCCTCGCTGAATTATTCAAAGCGCAGGGGCCTGAAACACTTATCGGAGAATGGGATGACAGCCTTCCCATCCTATTGCAGCCTGTGCGACTGGAGACCCGCTTCAGTAATGGTGACAACAAAGAACTCTGGGTACGTATCTTTCCGGATGATTTTGCGGTAGTCACTCATGAACAGGAGTTAACCGCAATAGAAATCAGTTATGGAACAGCGCACTGGAAAGCCCTCTGGCAGGCAGGAGCAGAGGCTGATTTAAAAAAGACGGCCTGGGTCATGCTGACCACTAAGTTCGGCAATAACCGCGCCGCCTGGGTAGCCCGCAGTACCCGGCCGCTTAACTGGCAGGACCGGGACCAGCTGGCGGATACCGAAGGGCTGGTCTTTCCTGAATTTGACATCACCAAAGACAATAGCTGGACCCGGGCGCCGCATACCCGGATATTGCCCGATTGTTTTGTACTGCTTTGTTACCGGCAGGGCGCACTGGTGCACAGCCAGACCGGCAAACTGATCGATGATATCCTCACCCTGGGGCCGGAGCCTCCGGTGGATGATGAACCGGCAACCCTGGACCGGGACGAACAGAACCGGATCATTGTAGATGAGCCGCTTGCCTGGATGGTAGATTTTGATAAAGCCGTTGAAAAAGGGATGGACCTACGGATCCCCCTGGATGAGACGGCTGCCCTGCGGGGTTTTGATCAGATGATTGCCGTAGGTCTGAAGCTTTCGGCCGACCCGGAAGACAGTCGTCAACTATTGCAGGACCTCCTGGAGAATCACCGCTATTCCCGCGCTGGATTCGAACTGATTCGCCAGGGTACCCCCACCAATAATACGGAAGCCGAAGATGCCGGCTACTCCAGGCAACAGGGACCGGAGGAACTGGCCGCTTTTATTGAAAACGACCAGGTCTGGTTCACGCCGGTATCAGATCCCAGGGAAGCTACGGATGGGCAGCGCATGGCAGAAATGCTGGGCATTGATTATGAACTGCTGCAAATCATTCCCAACAGTCAACTCAAGGATCACCGGGAAGCGGTTGCCATGAATACCGCCCTGTATGCCGGCACCCTGGGATATTATTTACAGGCCATGCTCCAGGACGTACTGGACGTCCCGGGGCTCAAGGCCCTGCGCACCCATTTTACAGAAATGGTTACCGGCCGGGGACCACTGGCAGGTTTCCGGGTGGGTCATCAACCCTATGGGCTGCTGCTTACCAGTGATTTCAGTAAATGGACGTATGGACGGGTGAACCGCAGTGATGTGTCCCAACCCTTCTACCGGCAACTCAATCAGGTCCTGCGGGTTTTTGAATCCTCCTGGCAACAAAAGACAGGCACATTGTCCCATATCACCAAAAGCGGTAATGCCGGTCAGCAACTCCTGGACATTCTGGGACTGCATCCCAATTCTGTTGACTTTGCGCAACGGGTCGGTTATAGCTGGGACAGCCTTAAAAATCTGGAAGCTTTTGGCTGGGGTGGAAAATATTTTTCAGATGTATGGGCTTCCGCGGTTGAAGCCATGCAGACCCGCAGTCTGCTAACCAGTCTCGGATACCAGGCGAACGACAGTAATGGCAACCCTAAAACCCTGCCGATGCTGCTCCAGCTGGTCTTCCGGCATTACAGTTCCCGGCTGGGCAACCATAACCTGATCGATGGTCAGCCTTTTTCTGAAGCAGATACCATCAAAGCCTATGATGCCGCTGGTGAAAAAAACTATATCCACTGGCTGCTGGAGCATGCCGACGACGCCGATGCGTTGGAAAAGCAGGATTTCGGTCAGGGTGTTGTCCGGCCGAATGCCCTGCTCTACCTGTTGCTGCGCTACAGTCAGTTGCACGAATCCAGCCAGGCAATATACGAGTTCCTGAAAGTCCATGATATCAGTGCCCGGGAAATCGTTCAATCCAGAAAATTTATGAATATCAGTCCGACACCGTCGGTCTCCCACTGGGAAGTATTTCAGGCGCCGGTTCATCAGCTGATTCCGGCCGAAAACAGCAGCCAGCCCCTGCTGAAACATATTTATCAATTACCGGTTTCCAGTAATCTCGGAGAAAATCTGGCGGCCCATTCCTGGGCCCTGAGTGTACTCAGGGATATGCCCACTGCCCGGTTGGAACGTACGCTGGTGGAGCATATGGACTGCCTGAGTTACCGGCTGGATGCCTGGCAGACCTCTTTGTTTGAACAAAGGCTGCAAAGCCTGAGAACATCTAATGATGACAATGGGAGGCGGGTACACCGTAGAGGTATTTATCTGGGTGCTTACGGATATCTGGAAAATGTCCGCCCCGGACAACAACGCACCAAAATAGCCGAAGATATTTTACCTGAAGCCCTCCGCGAACAAAAGGACAATCTCTATCGGGACCCGGCCAATGGGGGCTATATCCATGCACCGACACTGAACCACGCCACAGCGGCAGCTATTTTACGGAATGGTTACCTGACCCATGCCAGTGCTGCAGAAAAGGAAAAGCTGGCGGTCAATCTTTCTTCTGAACGGGTGCGCCGCGCACAGGTATTACTGGAAGGAATCCAGAACGGACAGACCCTGGAAGCGCTACTGGGCTACCAGTTTGAACGGGGCCTGCATGACTTTACGACCCGCAAACCCGATCCCATTATCCTGAACCATCTGATTCCTTATTTCCGGCTGGCCTTCCCCATGAAGAAAACAAAGATTCCGCAACTGGGCAATACCACGGGACCGGAAGAAATCGCTAAAGACTACCATGTGGTCAACGGACTCGACCTGGCGGCCACCACTACCCCCTTCCCCTATGGTATCCCCGACCTGCCGGCACTCAGCCAAAATCAAATCCAGGCAATCGAGCAGGAAAGGGAAGGCATTATCAACAGCCTGGATGCGCTCCGGGATCTGTTGACCGCAGAAACCGCCTACCAGTTGGCCCTGGGTAATTTTGAAAGGGCCGCGGGCGTGATGCAGGCCATTTCCGGAACCTCCATAGTCCCTCAGCCTGAAATCATCGGTTCGGGCAAGGGAACAGCACTGAGCTTTACCAACAAAGTCATACTGAACCTGCAATCGGGCGTCTCCGGCAATCCCTGGCCGGGCTGCCCCATGACCCGAAAAGCCATGATGGAACCCTCCCTGAACCAGTGGCTGGCCACCCTGCTGGGTTCACCTGATAAAATCCGCTGCCGGGTAATGGCTGTAGACGCGGAGGGACAGGTCCTGACGCGCCCCGATGCGACACCTATCAGCAGCTGGATCAGTTTACAAGAACTCCAACTACAGGCCATAGATATCATATACCTTGTACAGAAAACCAGCGAAACTTCCGGCAGCTCGGAACTCGAAACCAGGATCCGGTACTGGTTTGCCCAACAGGAGCATATCAACGATGACACTGTTGTTAAAATTGAATTTGGAGATGCGGGCAGTTCCGATCTGGCCTTCAAATCTTTTGCCGAGATACTGCCTTTCGCAGATCTGCTCCGTCAATTACTGGGTAACAGCCGACCCGTAAGCGCCAAAGATTATGAACCCGCTACAAGAGAGCTGGTGCGGCCCGCCGATAATCCTGAACAGCTGAACCTTCCGGATCTGCACAGTCGCTGTGCGTCCCTGTACGATTATTTTGAATTGCAAATGACCGGACTCAGCAGCGCTGTAACCGATGCCCGTAACCTGCAAACGCCGGTCACCACCGAACAACTGCGCAGCAGCTTAAAATCCATCGCTGATGCAGGACTGGTATTTGCCTTCCCCCAATCTGTCTATGGCACTGACCCGGCAGCGTTGGAAATACTCCTCACACAGGGCGATTCTGTCAGCGCCCGCTGGACCGTCATACAGGAAGCCTACCAGCAAACCCTGTTACAGCTGGGGCAACCGGCCACCACGATTGCCATCGGCATCCGGCTGCTCAGCCAGGCCATAGAACAGCTGTTCGGTACTGATTTTAAAGTTTTGCCCCGCTATGATTTTAATAATACAGCTGATATCATAGCCGCCTATTCCTCAAGTGACAGTCTCCTGGATTACTGCAGGGCTACCGCCCCCCTACCGGTCATAGAATGGCTGCATGGCATAGCCCTGGTACGGCCCAATATGCATACCCTGGAGTCCATCCGGCTCCTGCATGAAGGGTTTAACGATCAGGAGCTGGAGCTCGCCCCCCTGCAATTGCCTTACCGGGAACAGGACAACTGGCTGGCAATGCCCTATCCTTCAGGAACTGAAGTACTGGATGATACCCTGGCCATTCTGCAGCTCAATCCGCAGGGATTTGATCCTGCCGGCAGCCAGTGCGGCCTGCTCCTGGATGCCTGGCCGGAAACGATCCCCAATAAAGAAGAAATTACCGGCATCAGTTTCAATTACAACCAACCCAATGCAGTGCCTCCCCAGGCCCTGCTGCTCACCGTATCGCCGGAACTGACAGGAAAATGGAAATGGGACAATCTGGTGGGTTCGATCCGGGACAGTTTTGCGCGGGCCCGTCGAAGGGCCGTAGAACCCGATCATATCGATCAGATGCCCGGCATCAGTACCCTGCTGCCCGCCACGCTGACAGAGTTCAGTACTTTGAAAACCGGCATTTCGCTGGATTACGAATGGATCTCAGATAGTGTATTTAAAGAAGTGATCCAGCTGATGGATCTTAATCCCACAAACTAAATGACATGGCAATACAAACACTGACCGATCTCATGCTCCAACCGGATAAGAACCTGCTGAAACTCAAATACCGGTTGCCTTCGATAACAGCCTATAACCGGCTGGAGCCGCGTCCCCGCCTGGAGAATTTTGACCGGAGTCTGCGGGCTGAAGTCCGTGATCCGCTCTGGATGCTTACCCGGCAGTGGCAGATGGGCGAACTCGAGGGCGACGACGCCGGCTCCGCCATTGATGTGAGACTGATGACCCGGACCCGTCATGTAGACCGGATCGCCCTGAAGGATCAACAGGGAAGGCCTTATACGGAAATGATTCCCCTGGAAGTGATGACGGAACGGGAACCGGTTGCGTATTCGCTGGCCCTGCGCATTCAGATGGGACAATACTTTTTAAAATTGCACCGGCCCGACCTGAAGGCTGCATACCTGAATCAGTATCGTACGGCATTCGCCATAGCAGCCGGCCAGGAAACAGATTTCCGGGGACAGACCGACGGTCTTAATCTCTACACTGCCACCCGGAAACGTTGTATTGACGGCAAGAAAATATGGGACGCCCTCCAGGATGGCAGCTTTGGCAGCCTGGTATTGATTGCCGGAACTGACCAGGCGGATATGGACCAGATCACACAGCAGTTTCAGGCCTGGTTAGAACGACAATACAGCCAGCCGCAACAACTCCAGGACAATGCCTGGCAGCCCGAACAGCTTTCCTATCGTGTCGCCGTAGCCGCCCCACAGACCCAACAACGACAAAAGGTGTTGGTGGCAGACCATTACCATTCCGGATCATTGGACTGGTATAGTTTTGATGAAGCCCCCCGCAGCGCTGCTATTGAACTCGAACCACCACAGGACCCTGTGGAACTGGACAGCGATACCGTGATATCCTATCTGCCATCGCCTACCCATTTCAAAGGGATGCCCCATCCCCGATTTTGGCAGATGGAGGAGCGAATGATCAATTTTGGCGGCCTGAACGCCAAGACCACCGATCACCTGCTGCTGCTGTTTGCTGAACTGGGCCTGGTATATGGTAATGACTGGCTGGTGATACCCCATGCCCTTGCGGTCAACACAGTCTGTGAAATCCGCGGCCTGGTTGTTACTGATGTATTTGGCGAGCGCACCCTGATCGAAGCAGCCGGTCGGGGCAGTGACAAGGATTGGGATCGCTGGAATATGTTTACCCTCAGCAATCAGTCCGAGAACGGCAGTTACAATGATTACCTGTTTCTTCCCGCCAGTTTGAGCGCGGTTCAGGAAAGCGAGCCTATCGAAACCGTAAACTTTACCCGGGACGAAATGGCCAATATGGCCTGGGGGATCGAAGACCGGATTCCCGATGCCACCAATAAAGGCATTAGTGGTCATGATGCGGCTGACACGACGGGCGTCTTTCCCGAGCCGGTGGCGGCAGACAGCCCGGCGGCCATCCGATACCTGCTCGGCAATACGGTACCAGAAAACTGGATTCCGTTTATGCCGGTACATATCCCCGGTAGTAATCAGGACATCCGGTTCCAGCGGGCCCGCATGCCCAAACTGGGAATGCCACCCAGGGAGACTATTCGTGCCAAAGGTGTCCTGCTGACCGAAGTGCAGCCACAATATTATATCAATGAAGAAGAAATACCCTATAGTGGTACGCTGGTTAACCGGAGTTTTCAGCGTACGCGCTGGTATGACGGAAAAACCTATTTATGGGTAGGACGTCGCCGGCAAACCGGTAAGGGAGCGGGTGCCAGTAAGCTGGCATTTGATCAGATACTTCCCGCCAAATTGATCCGAAGGATCCCCATAGGCTGAGCGGTTATAAAGCGAAATGAAGGTGCTATACTGTTGATATATTGCTGAGGAAGGCCGGTTAACCCGGAAGGATACCGACAGGAGCCTGTACCAACTCCCTTACAGCCGCGGCGATTGCGTTGCTGTCAAATCCGCATTCTTCATAGAGTTCTTTCGGGCTGCCATGTTCCACAATCCGGTCCGGTATGCCCAGTATTTTTACGATATTGCTGTAACCGTGTTCGGCCATAAATTCCAGTACCGCAGATCCAAAACCACCTTTTACCGTTCCGTCTTCAACGGTAATGATTTTTTCATAACCGGCCAGCGCTTCATGCAGCAGGTCGGCGTCCAGGGGTTTGGCAAAACGCATATCGTAATGCGCCGGGCTGATGCCTTCACGATTCAGATCACGAATAGCAGCTGCCGCAAAATTACCAGGATGGCCGAAAGACAGTATGGCCACCTGCTGGCCATCTCTCAATTTCCGGCCCTTACCAATAGGTATTTCCTGCATTGGGGTCTCCCATTCGGGCAGTACACCCTGGCCCCGCGGATACCGGATTACAAAAGGCAGATTGGTGGACTCCAGCTGGGCGGTATACATCAGATTTCGCAGTTCACTCTCATTCATGGGAGCGCTGACAATCATATTGGGAATACAACGGAAATAAGCAATATCATAACAACCATGGTGGGTCGGACCATCATCACCGACCAGACCGGCACGATCCAGACAAAGTACCACTGGCAGTTTTTGGATGGCAATATCATGGATGACCTGATCATAGGCCCGCTGCATAAATGAGGAATAGATATTGCAGAATACCCGCATGCCCTGGGTGGCCATGCCGGCACTTAAGGTCGCCGCATGCTGTTCACAGATGCCCACATCAAAAGCCCGGTCGGGCATTTCCGCCATCATATATTTCAGGGAACATCCTGAAGGCATGGCCGGGGTAACAGCGAAAATCCGGTCGTTCTGCCGGGCCAGTTCAATGATGGTCTTGCCGAATACATCCTGGTATTTGGGTGGCTGTGGGGTTTCGAACTGCTTTTTGTAGATTTCTCCGGTTACCTTATCAAACAAACCGGGAGCATGCCATTTGGTCTGATCCTGTTCCGCCAGCGCATACCCCTTTCCCTTGGTGGTAATGATATGCAGGAGTTTGGGGCCTGGGATCTCCCGAAGGTCATTAAGGGTATCGATCAGTTTGCTGATATTATGGCCATCGATAGGTCCAAAATACCGCAGCTGTAAAGCTTCAAAAAGGTTGGCGCTGCTGCTGACCATACCTTTGATACCCTCTGTCAGTTTATGGGCCATGGCCCGTGTAAATCTTTTACCAACCGGCAGTTTACCCAGGGTATTCCAGACATCATCTTTAAATTTATTATAGGTTGGCGAGGTCGTAATATCGGTCAGGTATTCTTTCAGTGCACCGACATTGGGATCAATTCCGATGCCATTATCATTGAGAATGATAAGCATATCGGTATTCGCTACGCCTGCATGATTCATGGCTTCAAAAGCCATCCCCGCCGTCATCGATCCGTCTCCGATCACTGCGACGACTTTACGGTCAGCTTCCCCTTTGTAACGGGCCGCCATGGCCATTCCCAAGGCCGCTGAAATGGAGGTGGACGAGTGTCCTACGCCGAAGGTATCATAGATACTTTCACTGCGTTTCGGAAAACCACTGATGCCTTTGTATTTCCGGTTGGTCTCAAAAACATCCCGCCGGCCGGTAATGATTTTATGACCATAGGCCTGATGGCCCACATCCCAGACCAGCTGGTCATAGGGCGTCCGATACACATAATGCAGGGCCGTGGTCAGTTCCACGACACCCAGACTCGCAGCAAAATGTCCGCCATGGACACTCACCACATCAATAATATACTGGCGGAGTTCTTCACAGAACTCGTGCAGTTTCTCCAGGGGGATTTTCTTCAAATCCTCCGGAGAATTTACCGATTGTAATAAGGGACCGGGCGTGATAGTCATTCGGAATCAATTATCCTGCAAAAATAATAATTATTGTAATATGAGCCTGTCCCGCTCCGGTGGAAACACCGGCGCCGGGTTGCAGGCTCCAACCTGCTGTTAGTGACCTGTTTACGGCTTCCGGCCGCGCCGTACGGGAATAGCCCACCCCGCATTCCTTCACTGTCCGGTTCTTCAAGACCTGCCAATCCGGTATCCCTCACCCGGGGGCAAGAGGGCCTATTTCCGTTCATCCTTTAGGCGCTCAGGAACAGAAAAATTCCATTAGGTTTGTTCTATGTTTAACGGCAGGAAATATTACTGGATCTTCCAACTTATCGGATGGAGCTGTTTTTTTCTCTGGCAGATGTTTGGCGCCTGGTCTGTGGAGCGCATGAATACCCCGGAGGACCGGCTGCTGATCATTCAAAGGGCCGGAGGATTTACGGTAATGGGATTGATCATGACCCATTTACTACGTTTTACCGTATTAAAATTAAAAATTCTCTCCCGAAAACTCCCGCAGCAAATCTGGGCCTTTGTCTGGCTCACCCTGGCCACTTCTTTCATTACCGGATTTATTGAACTGTTTCTTTTCAAGGAACTTCACCTGCTTAGTAAGGGTGAGTCTATCATCATGAGCAGGTCCCTATGGTTGATTCTGCTGAACAACGGACTGGCCTGGTTTACTTTCCTGATTACCTGGAGTGCGATTTATTTTATATATCACTATGTATCGGCGTCTCAGAAAGAACAGATGGATCACCTGAAACTGAGATCTCATATCAAAGAACTGGAACTCAAAACCATAAAAGCCCATATCAACCCTCATTTCATTTTTAATTCCCTGAACGGCATCCGGGCCATGGTGGATGAGGATCCACGTCGTGCCAGAGCGGCGATTACCGAACTCAGCAATATTCTTCGCGGCGGCATCAATATTGACAAGTCTGACACCGTTCCGCTGACCGATGAGTTGAATATTATCAAAGACTATCTGGCGCTGGAACAAATGCGGTTTGAGAACCGGCTGACCGTTCAATATGATATTGAGCCGGATACCACCAGTCAGCAGGTACCGCCGATGATGTGGCAGATGCTGGTTGAAAATGCCATTAAACATGGCATCAGTCATGAAATGAACGGTGGACTGGTGCATCTGATCTCCAGGATCAACGGCGATCATATGGAACTTATTGTAGAAAATACCGGGCGCCTGAGCCACCGTCCGAACCATAATGGTTTCGGGGTAAAAAGTATCCATGAACGCCTGGAACTGCTTTATGGCAGTAATGCCTCCTTTGAAATTAATCAGGACGGCGACCATCGGGTTAAAGCCCTGCTTCGGTTGCCGGTTCAACCTTAAAGCTGTATATATGAAGACGCTTATTATTGACGATGAAAGACTGGCCCGTAAAGAACTCAGACAACTGCTGCAGCATTTTACAGAAATTGAAATTGCAGGAGAAGCTTCCAATGCCAATGAGGCAATAGAGAAAATCCGGGAACTGCAACCGGAATTACTATTTCTCGACATCCAGATGCCAGGTAAAACCGGTTTTGAAATGCTGGCAGAACTGGAAGCCGCTCCCCGGGTCATTTTTACCACTGCCTTTGATGAATATGCCCTGAAAGCATTTGAAGTCAACGCCCTGGATTATCTGCTCAAACCCATAGATCCCCAGCGGCTTGAAACGGCAATCAGGAAGGTAAACAATGAGTCACAGTCCGATCAGGAACATGCAGCAAACGGTGAATTATTAAACGAACAGAGCCAGGTATTTGTCAAGGATGGAGACCGTTGCTGGTTTATCCGACTCAGTGAAGTCCGGCTTTTCGAAAGTGTAGGTAATTATGCCAAGGTATTTTTCAATAATAATAAACCCTTAATTTTAAAGTCATTGAACGCTTTGGAAGAGCGCCTGGACCCGAAGGTTTTTTTTCGAGCCAACCGAAAACATATTATCAATTTACGGATGGTGGAAAAAATTGAACCTTATTTTAACAACGGATTAATCATCGAATTAAAAGGCGGTGAAAAAATTGAAGTCAGTCGTCGTCAAACGGTCAAGTTCAAGGAGAAAATGAGTTTATAATTCAGCGGGCCGGGATACACTTTAAAGCCGGAAAAAAATAGTTGGCGAAATAAAAACAACGAATTAAAAAATAAATACTGATGCAGTTAAAACAAATAATTACATTGGCCGCATTACTGGGTAATGGTATCCTGATGGCGCAATCCGCCACAGAAATACGGCAATCTGAAGTCAGCCGGGTGATTAATAAACTGGCTTCCGATGACATGCGGGGCAGAAAAGTGTACACGCCCCAAATTGATGAAGCTGCTGCATTTATTGCCACAGAATTTAAAAATGCGGGCCTGCAGCCGCTAATCGGCAGCAGCTTTCTGCAACGTTTTTCAACCATCAGCGCCACCCAGCAGGGCCTTACAGCCAGCGCCGGAAATCAGCAACTGGATGCCAAAAATTTTGTGGTATTAACCGCTTCCCCCGAAGTAACCATAACGGCCAATCAGGACTACCCTGTAAAACGCATTACGGCACAGGATAATTTTTTCGCCAAAGCGATGGAATATGCATCCGCCGGACAGAATGCAATTGTTTTGGTAGATACAAGCTTTGCCCAAAGATTTCCACGGCTGGCAGTATTAAAACGGAATTTCTTTAAATCAGCGGCCACCGTCGTTTTTGTTTCCGGGGATATCGATCTCAAGAATTTCAAACTGACAGCTACCCACCAAATAAAGGAACTTCAGTTATCCAATGTGGCGGGCCTCCTTACCGGGAACAAGCGTAAAGATGAATATGTCATTTTCTCGGCCCATTACGACCATATCGGCATTGGCCAGGCAGAAAATGGAGACAGCATCTACAATGGCGCCAACGATGACGCTTCCGGGACTACTGCAGTTATTGAATTGGCGAAATACTACGCGAAAAAAAAGGACAATGACCGCTCAATTATCTTCGTGGCTTTTACCGCTGAAGAAGTGGGTGGTTTCGGTTCCCAATATTTTAGCCAGCAACTGGATCCCGAAAAAGTGATGGCCATGTTCAATATTGAAATGATTGGGACCGACAGTAAATGGGGAAAAAACTCTGCTTATATAACAGGCTACGAAAAAACCAACATGGGAGATATTCTGCAAAAAAATCTTCAGGGGAGTGGTTTCAGTTTCCATCCGGACCCTTATCCCGACCAGCAACTTTTTTATCGCTCAGACAACGCCACACTGGCCCGACTCGGGGTTCCGGCGCATACAATATCCACTTCCAAAATGGACAGTGAACCCAATTATCATAAAGCCAGTGACGAAGTCAGCACCCTGGACCTGGAGAATATGACGCGGATCATTAAGTCCATTGCGATCAGTGCGCAGTCGATTGTCGCGGGAAAAGATACGCCGACCAGGGTTGATACCAGCAGCCTGCGTTAGTGTCAAAGTCTCAAGAGAAAGCACCGGATGCAATAAGTTTTTCTTAAAACGCCTCTTTTACAATCGCTGATGCCGCAATACCCAGTTTTGTTAATTCAGCTTCGACCGATTCCATCATCGCATCCGGTCCGCAGAGATAATAGTAGCGGATATTTTCATCAGCATGTTGTTGAATTAATGCGGCTGTTATATAGCCATGTTCATACGCTTCGGTTTGCTGCTGGGACAAAATATTAATAAAGTTAGCACCTAGCAGGTCCCTGAATGTATCTTCCAAAATAATATCTGCACTGGTCTTATTAGCAAAAATCAGTTTATTCTCACCGATTTTGCCTTCTTTTTCCAGGTACTTAAAAATGGCGATAAAGGGCGTCACACCTGCTCCGCCAGCCAGGAATATTCCAGGGCCTTTATAATGAATGTCACCAAACACTTCATGCAGTAACAAGCCGTCCTTTGGAACTAATGAAAGCAACTGTCCGGTAACACCATGATGATCAGGATAGGTTTTGATGGTAAACTCGATATGATCATCCTCCGGCAGAGAGGTAAAAGTAAAGGGTCTTAACTCCTTTTCCCAGCCAGGTTTGTCTATCGAGAGATCCACTGCCTGGCCAGGTTTAAATTGCAGGTTGCCTGGTTTGTCCGCCCGAATTTGCAGGACATCATGAGTTATTTTTTGAACCGATTGTATGGTAACGCGTTCCATATTTCTATGCTTTAGTCACCTGAATATACTATTAATTCTCCAGAGCAGCTGCCGATGCCTGTTTTTCGAACGGTAGATCGGACAATTAATAAGAATTCAATAGTGATTGCCTGATCCTATCCTATATCAATTCAAAAAACTTTAGCGATAGATTCGATCGGCCCTATATGAAATTAAGAAGCCGGCTCGAAGCCGGCTCCCTGGAAATTTTTCGAATTTTTACAATTAATTATTAGCAAATTCCTTTTTGATGATGTTTAACGCACCACCTGCAGCGAACCAGCCAATCTGTTGCATATTGTAGGTATGATTTACGGAGATTTCTTCAGAACTACCATCAGCATGATGTAATACTACTGTCAGCGGTATTCCGGGAGCAAAATCCTGCAGGCCGATAATATCGATGGTATCATCCTCCTGGATCTTATCATAATCAGCTTTATCTGCAAAGGTCAAACCCAGCATACCCTGCTTCTTCAGATTGGTTTCGTGGATCCGGGCAAAGGATTTTACCAGTACCGCACGTACACCCAGGTGGCGCGGTTCCATTGCCGCATGCTCACGGGAAGACCCTTCGCCATAGTTCTCGTCTCCGACAACGATAGTACCGATGCCTGCTGCTTTATATGCCCGCTGTGTAGTCGGGACGGGACCGTATTCCCCGGTCAACTGATTTTTAACGGCATCAGTTTTTTCATTAAAAAAGTTAATTGCTCCAATCAGCAGATTATTAGAAATATTATCCAGATGTCCTCTGAATTTCAACCAGGGACCGGCCATGGAAATATGATCAGTCGTACATTTGCCTTTGGCTTTGATCAGTAATTTCAGTCCTTTCAGGTCTTCTCCTTCCCAGGCTGCAAATGGTTCCAGTAATTGAAGCCGTTTGCTGGCCGGATCGACAATGACCTCTACGCTGCTGCCGTCTTCTGCGGGTGCCTGATAGCCCGGATCTTCGACCGAGAATCCTTTTGCCGGTAGTTCATCACCAGTGGGCGGATCGAGTTTTACGACTTCCCCGTTTTCATTTACCAGGGTATCGGTAATGGGGTTGAAGGTAAGATCACCGGCGATGGCCAGCGCGGTTACCAGTTCCGGAGATGCTACAAAGGCAAAGGTATTGGGATTGCCGTCTGCGCGTTTGGCAAAGTTGCGGTTAAAGGAGTGAACAATGGTATTCTTTTCTTTCCGCTCAGCACCTACCCGGTTCCACATACCGATACAGGGGCCGCAGGCATTGGCAAAGACTGTGGCGCCAATTTTATCAAAAGTATCCAGAAATCCGTCTCTTTCAATGGTGTAACGCACCTGCTCGGATCCAGGGGTTATGGTAAACTCGGCCTTGGTCTTCAGGTTTTTTTCACTTACCTGTTTGGCCAGAGAAACGGCCCGGCTGATATCCTCATAAGAAGAGTTGGTACAGCTGCCTATCAGACCCACTTCCACTCTGGTGGGCCAGTCATTGGCGGCGGCCACTTCTTTCATTTTGGAAATAGGCGTCGCCAGATCTGGCGTGAAGGGCCCGTTCAGGTGCGGCTCCAGTTCATCGAGGTTGATCTCAATCAACTGATCGAAGTATTTTTCAGGAGAAGCATATACTTCCGGATCTGCAGTCAGTTGATCAGCGATTCCGTCAGCCAGTGCCGCAATTTCTTCCCTTCCGGTAGCTGTAAGGTAACGGCTCATACTTTCATCATATCCAAAAGTGGAAGTGGTAGCTCCTACTTCTGCACCCATATTACAAATGGTACCTTTCCCGGTACAACTCAGTGATTTGGCACCTTCACCAAAATATTCGATAATACATCCGGTACCGCCTTTTACGGTCAGCACACCGGCTACTTTTAAAATAATGTCTTTAGGAGCTGTCCAGCCATTAAGTTTGCCCGTCAGTTTTACACCGATCAATTTTGGCATTTTCAGTTCCCAAGGCAGTCCGGCCATCACGTCACAGGCATCCGCCCCACCTACACCAATCGCAACCATACCCAGACCACCGGCATTCACTGTATGACTGTCCGTTCCGATCATCATGCCTCCGGGGAATGCATAGTTCTCCAGAACAACCTGGTGAATAATGCCCGCACCTGGTTTCCAGAAACCAATTCCATATTTATTCGATACGGAAGCCAGAAAATCATAGACTTCCTTGCTTTCCTTATTGGCATGTTGCAAATCGGCAGATGCACCGGTTTCTGCCATAATCAGGTGGTCGCAATGTACGGTCGACGGTACGGCCACCTTACTTCTACCCGCCTGCATAAACTGCAACAGCGCCATCTGTGCTGTGGCATCCTGCATAGCTACCCGATCTGGTGCGAAATCCACATAATCTTCTCCCCGCAGATAGGCTTTGCTGGCAGCTTCGGTAAGATGGGTATATAATATTTTTTCGGTAAAACTGAGTGGACGGCCGAGTAGGGCACGGGCGCTGTTTACTTTTTCTTCAAATGATGCGTAAACTTTTTTAATCAGATCGAGATCGAATGCCATTTCTTTTATATGTTTTTTTAACTAAATATGAAGGTTCCTTTAGCAATGGCGCGAATTTACATAAAATAGAGGGATTCTATTGACTATTTTTCAGCAAACGATTGCATGAAATAGCCTTAATCCACTCAGGATCAACAGCAATACCAGAACGCCCGTCACCCGCATTAGCAAATTGATTCATGTCAATTCATGGGCGCTCGTATGAAATTTTCCTAAATTACTCTACTTTTGCAGGGTTAATCTTACCATTCATCATATTTTCAACCATGAACCAGCTAAAAAGTTTTGTCGAATGGAACGCTTTTGGCGTTTGTTCATCCATAGGTGACCGGCTGCATATATCTCCCTGCCGTATTCGCCAGTATTTTATTTATTCCTCCGTGCTGACGATGGGTTCCCCTATTATTATTTATATGGTGCTTGCATTCTGGAAAAATATGAGAAACTATATCTATTCTTCCAAAAGAAATCCCTGGTACTATCTTTAACCAGGTTTATAAAACATTGGAATCATTTTTCTTCCTGACCCACAAACTTTTACGCTTCTAATTTTTGTTGGGCAAAAAATCCCTTTTAGGCTGTAACATTTCCCGGAGATTTGCTATTATTTATTAAAGGGAATGATATACTATTGAGTTTGACTGCCGAAATAGCATTGGATGAACAGGTGGAGCGCTGTCGCAGGGGCGACAGGAGGGCTTACCATGAAGTGTACCAGAAATATGCCCGGCCGATGCTGAACAGTAGCATGCGGGTATTGAATAATCTGGCAGATGCTGAGGATATGGTCCAGGAGGCGTTTATTGATGCCTTTAATTCTCTGGATCGTTTTAGCTATAAAAGCAGTTTTGAAGCATGGCTGCGTCGAATCGTTATTAACAAATCCATCAGTCTCATCAGAAAAAGGAAACTTTCGTTTTCCGATATTGATGTCTCAGGAATTGAGGAGACAGAGGAGGATCTGGAAGGAGAAGAATCGTCGTTCCAATATAACGTCGAACGTATTAAACAAGCTATCAAACAGTTACCCCAAAATCACCGGATCATTTTCAACCTATATACAATCGAGGGGCTGCCCCAGGAAGAAATCGGCCGGATGTTGAACCTGAGTCATAACAATGTGCGTACGATTTATCATCGTGCCCGGAAAAAAATACAGGAGCTTATCAGTTATGAGCAAAAAAACTAGTAAACTGGAATCTTTTATCGAAAGCCATAAAGAAGCTTTCGATGAATTTGAACCTTCGGAAGCTTTATGGCACCGAATTGAAAGAGCGTTGCCGGAACCGAAGGAACAAAAGGGCCGGGTCGTTTCCGTCAGAAGACTCTGGCAGGTCGCAGCGGCAGCAGCGGTGATACTGGGGGGCATTTTCCTGATTTACAGGATGAACCCATCCTCTTCAAATCCGGGTGCGGAACTGACCTCCCAAATAAATGACAGTGCAAAACAGCCGGATCCGATATTGCCAAAGGAACCAGAATCTACAATAGTTGCTGTAACGGTCGACACGCCGGTGCAGGAACTGGCTGAAGGCGGCCGGAGACAACAACCAACGGTAGTGGATCCGCGCCCGCAAATATCCCAGGAAGAACTATATCATTATTCCAGGCTGATCGAAATCAAGCAAAGCCAGATGGAAGCACTCAAAAAAAGTGAACCGCTACTGTATAAAGAATTTGCTGCGGATATGGAAATGCTGGAAACTTCCTATGGCGCTTTAAAACACCAGTTGGATGAAGGTGTGAACAATGAGAAAATTCTGGAAGCGATGATCGGCAACCTTAAAATGCAATCCGAACTGCTGAACCGCCAACTGGAGATACTTAAACAAGTTAAAAATGAAAAGCAAAATAATGAAAAGTCATTTAAGAATTTATAGCCTGCTGTCGCTCCTGTTACTGGCGACCGCAATTTCAGCAAAAGCGGGCAATATTGAGAAAACAAAAAAAATCAGTAAAACCTATGCCCTGAGCCAGCAGCAGGGTGTAAAAATTACCAATAAGTTCGGTAAAGTAGACATACGGACCTGGGAGCGCAATGAGGTTAAGGCCGAAGCTACCATACGGGTTACCGCCAGTAGTGAGCAGGCCGCGCAACAGTTGCTGGATAATATTCAGATTCAATCCTCCGACGGCAACCCGGTTAATTTTACCACCAGATTCTCAGGAGGCCAAAACAGACAGTCCAAAAACTCTCAGATTCATATCGACTATGTGGTTTATATGCCGGCCAGAACGGATCTGGAAATTAAGAATGAATTTGGGAATACCAGGATCCCGGATTGGACGGGCAACCTACGGATTGAACAATCCTTTGGTGATGTAATTACCGGCAGACTGTCGGGAGAACCGGATATCCAGGTAAAATTTGGCACACTCCGCTCCTCATCGATCCGCAACGGGGACATCAAGATTTCCTATTCCGATCTGACAATCGAAGGTCTCCAGGGTATCATCAGTGGGAAAATAGATTTTTGTAAAGTAGTGTCGCTGGGCCTCGAAAAATCTTTGGAACAACTCGATCTGAAGATATCCTATTCAGATGTCAAACTTAATTTAAATGAACTCAATGACCTCCAATTGGATATCCGTACCAATTTTGGAGATGTCCAGAACAAGTCAGGTATTCATCTGGAAGAAAATTCCAAATCAGGCAACCACGGTCCCAACTTCAATAAAAAATTTAGCGGTAAGCAGGGGTCGGGAAAAACTGAAATCAACATTTTCAATAGCTTTGGCGATATCATACTACTATAGGCTTTCAAATTAATTGAATCAAACCGAACAGAACGACCAACCATACCAAACAAAGTTCCCTTCCCAACATTTTCTTATCCCAGCTTCAATTTTTATAAAACATGCCGTTAAACTCAAAAGTCTTTCGCTTTTGGGATCTAAGGGAGGAACCGTTTCTGTAATATATGCACAACATCAGTTTAGGATGTAAAACCCTGTAGGGGACTTGCGCGTACACGTGTGGAGCGATAGTAAGAATTATAGCTTTTCCAGAGCAGTACCCCATAAAAAAATGTGGCTGCTGTCTAAAGCCCGCCACATTTTAAAATCCTATTCCAGGTTCAGTTATTTTGCGAAAGCGTGTTTATAGCCCTGAACCCTGTTCCAGCCGCCCCGGGTAAAATCAGGAATGGCTACAGGCGCACTGCCATTATCCAGAGAAATTGCGGTCAGTTCTGTCAAACAACACCATTCCGCCAGATCATAAACATCCATATCCAGGGGAAGCCCGTTCTGCAGGCAATATGCCAGCCGATAGTCCATAATAAAGTCCATGCCACCATGGCCCCCTACTTTCTTGGCCTGCTCTTCCAGTTCCTTTTGTATGGGGTGTTTGTATTTCTTCATTAAGGCTTCTTTCACTTCCTTGGGCACAAAACTGTGGGCACTCAGTTTCTCATGATTTGGCGCCACATCGGAGGAAGCCTGATCAGCACCAATTGCATAGCCTTCCAGCGGATACTTATTGGCAAATCCTTTGGTACCTGTCAGTTGGTACATCCGGGAATAGGGCCGCGGCGTCATTACATTATGCTGTATTTGAATGCTCTTCCCTTTTTCGGTCTTGATCATGGTAATGGTTTGATCACCGTTTCGAAACTCCGTGGGATATTCGCCTTTCATTTTTTTCCACTTCTCCCGACCATTGAAAGGATCAGTATCCACTGCTACCAGATAGTTCATTTTATCACCGCGGTGGATGTTCAAGGCCTGACAAATCGGACCAATACCATGGGTAGGATAAACGTCACCGCGATGTTCCCTGGCATAATCCAGCCGCCAATTGTTCCAATAAGCATCCCAAAATTCCGACAGATCATGAATATAGGCGCCTTCGCCATGAATCACTTCTCCGAATACGCCCTGCTGGGCCATGTTCAGCGTAGTAAGTTCAAAAAAGTCATAGACGCAGTTTTCTAGCATCATACAATGCTTACGCGTACGTTCCGATGTATTGATCAGCGCCCAGATATCGTCCATATTCATGGCAGCAGGCACTTCAATTGCAACGTGTTTGCCGTGCTCCATAGCATATAAAGCCATCGGCACATGGTGCTTCCAGTCGGTAGCAATATAAACCAGATCGATATCGTCTCTTTCGCATAATTTCTTCCAGGCATCTTCAGCCCCTGAATAACCTTCGACACGGGCTACCCCCCTTTTATCCAATATTTTTTGAGCATTCTCGACCCGCTCGGGACGCAGATCTGCCAGCGCCATAATTTTAGTATTGGGAATATGGGTCCAACGCTCCACCGCACCCGGGCCCCGCATACCCAAACCGATAAAGCCCACCCGGACCAACGGTATCTTCGGCGCTGCAAAACCCAGCATATCCTGCTGACCGGCAGGCCGGGCCGGCACCGGAACTGCTATTTGTTTCGCGACACCTTTGGTTGCGGTTCCCGATACAGATCTGGACGTGCCACATCCCTGAAACAAAAATGCAAATGAAGCCAGTGCAATAGTTAAAATCTTCAATTTGTTCATAATATTACTTTAGATGAATTTATTAATTCTACCCAGTTTGAACGGGCAAGCCGGTTGCTAGGGCACTAAGGTAAATCTTTAGTGGCTATGGCCGCCACGCAACCGTTTGCGCAAAAACCAGTCACAGCGCCCGGCTGTTTACAGGGGCTGGATCAGATAACTGTACTGATATTCCCCGGGCAACACCCAATATTTCTTAAGTGGCAGCGAACCCCAGCTGTCTATACCCTGGACGCCCAATTGCCGCAAATCGATATGCATATACACGGCATCGCCGGCTTCCAGCTCACCGGAATGATACTGATGTTTCTCAGGTGCCGGATCCAGTGCGTCCAGCGAATAGGGAAGCGCCGCGACAGAAAGCAGACTGTCGGTACATACTATTTTTAATCCCCTGCCATTAGCAGCTGTCAGCGACATCCACCGGACACCCGTTTTATTACCACTCTCCTGTGGACGTGCATAGGGAAAATACTGCTGCTCCAAACGCTGTTCAAACAACCCGACTTCGCTGGCATATTGTCTGTCAACATAATTTTCCCACGGACCCCGACCATACCACCGGATGCGGTTTAATTTCCTGGCTACCTGCATATCGTTGCCGATACGCATTAATAATTTACCTGCATCGGACGCTATTGTAAAATGATTTTCCACTAGTACACTACCGTCACTTGCCACCGTAAAAGACTGTTCAGTCGTTGCCTTTCCATTCAGCAGGGTTTTGACGAAGGTTATTTTATACGCATGTCCATCGAGAGGATCCTTCCGCACATCTGTCAATTCCCCTTTCTGATAGGCGTCACGCCAGTTACGTAGCGATTTATTCAGGCCGGCACCAATATCATTATCAGTAGGAGCTCTGTAAAAAGCAGGCTGGGGGCCGCTGCTTATCAATGTTGCATTATCGGCCGAATAAGCCGTTAACAGACCGGCTTTGGTGTCAAACTCCGCAGTAAAATGGCGCCCCTGTACGACCAGTATATTACCTGCCTCACTCACTTTTACCGTGCCTTTAGAAAAATCCGGAGCAACTGCGGTTACACCGCCTGCCCATTTAAATTGTTCGCTGGCTATTTCATAACCTTTCTCCAGAAAAGGTTCCGATTTTTTCAGGCGGTAATGGAGGTTCAGAAAATATTCTTTCCCTTCTTTAGGCCGGGTTTTAACCGGCAGTATCATATTGATCACTTCCCCGGATTGCAGTCGAAGTTTATTATTGGTGCCTTTCTCAACGACCCGCCCGTCTTCCAGCAGCTCCCAGTCCAACTGAACATTACTGAGGTCCCGGAAATCATAGCGGTTCGCAATACCGATTTCATTATTGCCCTTGTAAACAGATTTGATATATTGATGAACTTTCTTCAATTCCACCGCCATAGGCGTCAGCTGTCGGTACGCAGTTACGACACCTTTAACGCAGAAATTATTATCACTGAAATCCTCATTAACCGGTCCCGTCAGCGGGAAATCACCACCATAAGCCATGATCCGCTTGCCATCCTTTACCGTATCAATCGCCTGATCGATCCATTCCCAGACATACCCGCCCTGAGCACCTGGTGTGCTTTCTATGGCATCCCAGTAATCCTTAAAATTCCCAAGGCTATTGCCCATAATATGTGCATACTCGCTCATGATTAAGGGCCTGTTGTCTTTGGAATTACGCCAGCCGGCCACCCATCCCGGAGAAGGATATTGCGGACATAAAACGTCCGTATTGTAGTCGGATTCAGCACGTTCATACTGTACAGGCCTGCTGTCTCTGGCCTTCAGCCAGTCGTAGGCCTCATACATATTGACCCCGTTACCGGCTTCATTGCCCAGCGACCAGGTGATTACAGAAGTATGATTTTTGTCGCGTTCATACATTCGCTGAATGCGTTCCAGATGAGGTACCCGCCATTTCTTATCATTGGCCAGGCTGTACTCCAGGTCGTAATAACGTCCATGTGATTCAATATTAGCCTCGTCAATTACATAGAGTCCGTACTCATCACAAAGTTCCATCCAGTAGGGACTGGGCGGATAATGGGAATGGCGAACCGCATTCACATTCAGTTTCTTCATCATTTCCATATCCTTACGCATATCCGCCGCTGTGAGCGTATGCCCGGTACGTGCATTGTGTTCATGCCGGTTCACACCTTTGAAAAAAACTCTTTTACCATTTACCAGAAAATCCCGGCCCTTGATTTCTACCGTCCGGAAACCCAGCCGCACCGGGACGACTTCCAACAGGTTGCCGGATTTATCTTTTAACGTAATATATAAAGTATAGAGATAAGGTAACTCTGCGGACCAGGCTTTAACCTGGGGTATGTTTTTGGCGAAACTCAGGTCAGTTTTGTACCGTCCCAGTACTTTTTTAATACCTTCAGAACTGGCATTGTAGACCGCATTACCCTCCGCATCCTGCAGTTCAACGGCTACACTGAAAGTGTCGGGTTTGGAATGATTGGTATGCTGGTCTTTGCGGTAATTATTTACTTCGATGTCCAGTTGCAATTGGCCATCCTTATAGTCGTTCACCAGAGTGGACCGGACCTTAAAATCACGGATATCCAGCAGCGGTGTCGCATACAGGTACACCTCCCTTTCAATCCCGGAAATCCGCCACATATCCTGACATTCCAGATAGCTGGCATCGCTCCAGCGGTATACCTGCAGTGCCACCAGGTTCTCTCCCGGATGTACATATTCTGTAATATCAAATTCTGCTGCCAGTTTGCTGTCTTCACTGTAACCCACTTTTTTCCCGTTCACCCAGATAAAGAATGCCGATTTCACCGCACCCAGATGTATAAAAACCTGCCGGCCGTTCCAGGAAGCTGGCAGGGTTACTGTTTTGCGATAGGAACCTACCGGATTATTATCCTGGGGGATATCAAATGGGGGATTCATACGGGAACCCGTCAATTTTCGTCCGGCAAATTCATAGGGTTGGTTCACATAGATCGGCAGGCCGTAGCCGTTGAGTTCCCAGTTGGCAGGTACCGGAAAGTTCTCCCATTTGGAATCATCAAAGTCTGTCTCATAAAATCGCTGCGGGCGTTCCTGAGGATTTTGCACCCAGTTAAACTTCCAATTGCCATTGAGTGAAAGAAAATACCGCGAGTCTTCCCGGTTTCTTTTTTCAGCCAGTGCGCGGCTTTCATAAGCAAATGCCGTTGCCCGCATGGGCATCCGATTGACGGAAACGATCTCGGGCGTCAGTAATTCTGTCGGTAGCGGCTGTGCAATAAGACCATTCAAACAAATCATCAATGCCAGACAGCTCAACAGCGTCAATTTTTTCATGCGTAGAAGTTTTTACAATAATGAGGCTTCCGGATAGCCCAATATCTATGTGTCACCCATAGCCATCATCACTGCTATTGAAATGGTTGAGAATTCAAGGGCCACAAATAAACAGCTAAACTCCCTAAAAACAAAGGTTTGCGCAATCGGTTGTCCTGTAAAAGGAATAGATATGGTCTGTAGAATCCTTAATCTTCCAGTTCCCTGAGTTGTTGTTGCAATTGCTCAATGCGGCCCAGCAAATGGCTGATCGCTTCAATCCCGGGAAGATTAATATCCAGGTCGTAATGAAAATGCATAAACTTTTCGACAGCCGATAACTGGTCATCGCTGATAAACAGGGATTCCTCAGTTTTAGTCAACCGAATCAGGCCACAATCATCCAGACTTTGTATAAATGAAGTTTCTATGCGGTAATGCCGGCAGAGCTCATCAATATGAATGTTTTTTTCGCTGTCCATAGTCTCAGGATTTAGCAGCTTCGTCAGCCAGTTGTTGAAATAATGCTTTTTCTTTCTCAGATAGTTTTTCGGGTAGTTGTACCTGCCAGGTTATATACAGGTCACCGGTCTGACCTTCCTGTTTATATACCGGGAATCCCTTGCCTTTGAGCCTAACCGTAGACCCGCTACGGGTTTCAGGCTGGATGGTAAGTTTCACTTTCCCGTCCAGGGTCGACACCGTCTCCTCCCCTCCGAGTATTGCTTTATACAAACCCAGGGGGGCGTTTAAATACAAGTCGCTGCCTTTACGGGTAAAATTGGTGTTATTGACAATATGGAAAGTAATATACAAATCTCCATTGGGACCACCATTGACACCCGGCCCGCCATACCCCTTGATTTTTATTTCCTGGCCATTGTTAATACCAGCGGGCACGGTAATACGGATGTTCTTTCCATTTACTGTGAAAGTCTGCTGATGGGTTTTGGCAGCGGCGGTTAACTGCACGTCCACTTCCGCCCGGTAATCCTGTCCCTTATATTTGACAGTCCCCTGAGATCGTCCACCCGCCCCACCGAACATCTGCGAGAAAAAGTCAGAGAAGTCCCCCCCTTCACTATAGGTGAAATGTTCGGCAAAGTCTCCTCCAAACCCTCCGCCACCATAATAACTCCCTGATCCGGCATTCTGTTGCTGTTGCCTGCGGGCTTCCTCAAACTGCTCCGCATGTTTCCAGTCTGCTCCATACTGATCGTATTTTTTCCGCTTCTCCGGGTCACTGAGCACCTCATGAGCTTCATTAATTTGCTGAAACTTTTTAACCGCTTCCTGATCATTGGGGTTCAGATCGGGATGGTGCTTGCGTGCCAGTTTACGATAGGCTTTTTTAATTTCATCCTCAGAAGCGCCCTTCTCCAGACCCAATACTTTATAATAGTCTATATAATCCATTGTAGAACCGTATTACAGGCAAATTACAAAAATATTTGCTTCCTGAACAATTGGCGCAACCATGCCCTTGAATAGAATTCGGCCACGGACCAAACAGGTTCTCTGTATTTTTTAATCAGGTCCTGTTTACCAAAACCGATTAAATAGCCTGCAATAGACCGACAGCATTGTCCTGGTATCCCAACAAAAAACAATCGTAGCATATAAGTTATTAATTGGAGTTCCGTTACTGCTAACTCCGTGAACCTTTAAGCAAGGCAATACATCGCTGTTTTGCCGGTCCCGTTTAAATCTTTATGTTTGGTACTCAATTTATCAGTCTATGGATGTAGAAATTGCGGCTTCCTGGAAGCATCAGCTCAAAGACGAATTTGAACAGCCATATTTTGGCGAAATCGTCACCCAACTCAAAGCTGAAAAAAAAGCAAATGCAACTATTTATCCTCCCGGACCGCTTATTTTTAATGCATTTAATACGACGCCTTTCGAGAATGTAAAAGTATTGATATTGGGTCAAGACCCTTATCATGGTCCTGGACAGGCCCATGGCCTTAGTTTTTCCGTCCCTGAGGGGGTGCCCCCTCCGCCCTCCCTGGTCAATATTTTCAAGGAACTGGAAACTGATCTGGGTATACCAAGGCCCCTCAGTGGTAATTTAACGCACTGGGCCGCCGAAGGCGTTTTCCTATTGAATGCTTCGCTGACTGTGCGAAGCGGCGCCCCGATGAGCCATGCCAAAATTGGCTGGTCCCTGTTTACAGATGCCGTTATAAAAAAAGTCGCCGATCAACAGGAGCATGTCGTTTTTATGTTATGGGGGAGGTTCGCGCAGCAAAAAGCCGGATTCATTGATCCTTCCCGACATCTGATTCTGAAAGCGGCCCACCCTTCTCCGCTGTCAGCGCATGCAGGCTTCCTGGGTTGCCGACATTTTTCAAAAGCGAACGCGTATCTTACGGAACATGACCGTACTCCCATCAACTGGAACCTCTAATTCAATCGCATATGATACCCAAAAATCTTTCCCTGGAAACCGAACGGGTCCTTCTAAGACCGGTTACAGCAGCCGATTACGATACTTTTCTGGCCCTGAGTGCTCAGGATGATACGATGTGGGAATATTTTTCTTCAAAACTGAGCGACCCCGAACAACTGCAACAATGGATGCAGAATCTGTTAAACGCCAGGGAAGAAGGCAGCTGGGTGCCTTTTGCTATTATTGATAAGGCATCCGGTCAAGTAGCCGGCAGTAGCAGCCTGCTAAATATCTCCTGGCACGACAAACGCCTGGAAATCGGTGCCAGCTGGCTCGGTCCGGCTTTCAGAAGCACGGGCGTCAACCGGCATGCCAAATTTGCGATGATGCGATACGCAATTGAAAATCTGAAATTCGAAAGGGTGGAATTTAAGACCGGCGTCCTCAACCACCGCGCGCGTCGCGGACTGGAGAAAATCGGCGGCGTGGAAGAAGGCACCCTCAGAAGCCATTCACTGCTCTGGAACGGGCAGCGGAGAACTTCAGTTTATTACAGCGTCCTGAAAGAAGAATGGCAGGAGCTGAAAAAAACTATTTTTGCAGATATCTTATAACCACCAAGATGGGAATTTTCAAAGAAATTGCGGGAAGGATCTGGGCCACCTGGGGGCTGCTTTCATTTATCATTACATTTCTGATCGTGTTGCCAGTTGCACTGATTTCCTATTTGTTGCCGGAGCCACGCGGTACTGCCTTTCTGATCGGCGTATCCCGGATCTGGATGCGCGTCTGGCTCTTTTTAATCGGCTGCCCTGTAAAAATAGTAGGCACTGAAAACTTCAGGAAAGGTAAAAGCTATATCGTTACCTGCAATCACAATTCACTGCTGGATATTCCCCTCTCCTCTCCCTTTATCCCCGGCGCCAACAAGACCATTGCCAAGCGGAGTTTTGTAAAGATACCCCTGTTCGGCCTTTATTATGCCAAAGGTTCTGTACTTGTCGATCGCAATAGTGAAAAAAGCCGCAAGGAAAGTTTTGACAAAATGAAACAGGTGCTCCGGATGGGGATGTATATGTGCATTTATCCCGAAGGCACACGCAACCGCAGTCAGGAGCCCCTGAAACCTTTTTATAATGGCGCCTTTAAGCTGGCCCATGAGACCGGAACCGAAATTATCCCGACCATAATTTCCGGTACAAAGGAAGCCGTTCCGCTCGACAAAGCCTTTTTCTTTCTGCCCAGGGCCTTTGAAATACGCTTTCTGCCACCCATTTCGCCGGATGGCAAAACGGCGATGCAACTGAAAGAAGAAGTATATCAGGTAATGTACCAGGAAATTAAGGACCGCCAACAAAAAACAGCCATTGCCGGTTAACGGGTATTGGTAAACGAACGGGTACGATTAATTTTCAGATCCTGAAGCAGGGAGGATTTAGGACTGATGGTAAAGCTGAAAAAACGGTACATCCCTACCGGCGTTACATTGATGGACATCTGCCAGCAATGCAGATCCCGGGATATCGACATGGTAAATGTCTGTAACTGGGTCGTCGTTATATCATAATAGCCATTCACGCTAAAATTCCATTTGGGTGTCAGGTTAAAACTACCACTCATGTTGACACTGGAAGTCACCGGTTTCACCGTAGACTGCTGGGTCATGATATTACGCCCCCGTCGTGAATAAGAAAGTGAATAAGAAAGGTTAATGGACCAGGGCGTATTAAAATCCACAAACTCAGCAGGATTGTTCTGCATGTATTCCAGCAGGCGTTGCTGATCAGCCTGTAGCATTGGATCGTTCAGGGTCTCATTAATGGCTTTTTCGCGGGCTTTCGCTTTATCAGGGTCCTTGGGCTTACTCTGAAAACTGGTACTCATGGAAATACTGGCATTGGTAATGGTACCAGGCGAAAATTTACCTCCTGTCCAGGCATATACCGGCGTGGCATATCCGTAATCATTAAGTTTATAAGGCACAAGATTGGCTGTCGCGTTGATATTTATTTTCTCGAACAGATTGGTTCTGAAATAAATATTGATCGGAGAAAGCCGAAAGGAATCTGCCAGGAAATTATACGACCCGTTGAATCCAAATCCATCGATTATTTTAATCTTCTTAATGCCATCCTCGGCATCCTTATCAGATGTGTCCGAATAGGAATCCGATTCAAAATTATCCGTCAGTGCGCCCGAGCTTTCCTCCTCCTCTTCGGATTTTGATTTTTTCTTGGGTTTGGCCCGAACCTTGAGCTCCAGATTATTGTCCAGTCCAAAATTTATGCCTCCCGATCGCTGACTGACGAACTGGTTTACCGGCCCCGAGGTACCGAGTCGGTTTACCCAGGCGCTGTCGCCCTGTTCATTGATCCGCATCCTGGACCAGTATTTCCGGTTCAGATCCGGCGAATAACTCAATCCGAAGGTCGGGCGAAGCACATGTCGCAATGCGATAAGCTTTTTACTCTTAAACCGGTACTGTCCATACAATGCCGTATTGAACGAAAGGCCGAATGAGGTCTGCTGTTTGATATAAATGCCGCGATTGAAACGTTCGGTAACGGTATCGATCGTGTAGAGGCTGTCCTGTGTACGCAGGGTATAATCATAGTATCTGAGGGTTCGGGGCCCCCAGCCATATTCCATTTCCCGGTCCACCCACTGCTGCGAATAGGAAATCGATGGCGATATCACGACAGCCCCACCGAGAATAGGTGGCAGTGACAGCGAAACGGGTATGCTGTGGTTGGCAGTCCATTGCAGGGTATCCCAAAGTTGTCTGAATCCCGCCCTTTCCTTGTCATAAAAGGAGCTGGTCGTCCTGAAATTGCCCGAATAACCCACGCCCAGCTGCTCATACCATTTTCTGCTTACACTCTCCTTTTTCTGCAGGGGATACAGGGTACTCACTGTAAAGTTCGCATCAGGGAAATTTACGGTAATCAGCCCCGCCTGGTTATTCTGGTTGTGGTTGGCTGACAGGGTCAGATTAAAAGGTTTATCGATCCACTGTTTGGAATAGGTAATGGAAGAACCCATTACGTTCTGATAATTGAGTTGTGGATTATTGGGAATATTCTGGTTGTAATTGGTGGAAGCGGCATTTACATTGGCTGAAAATGTCACACCGGGTCTGGAACGGGTATCGGAAGAATGCGACCAGTTGATCGAATAGGTCTTACTGCTGTAAAAATCCGGATCATTTCTGAAGTTCCGACGCGTACTCTGCATGGTGAAGTTGAACTGGCCCTGATATTTATATATTTTCTTATAAGTAGGATTGACGCTGGCATTCCAGGTGCCGAAGGAATAGACATCACCATACGCCTTCACGTCCCAATGGTCATTCAACACATGATAGTACCCAAATCCGGAGAGCCCCAGTCCCATCTGGTCATTGGTTTCAAAGGAAGGCGCCATAAATCCTGAATGTCGCCCCTGATACAGGGGATAAAAACCGAAAGGCAGGTAGACCGGTACCGGAACCGAATCAAATTCCGGGCGGACAGCTCCGGTTACCGCCAGTTTTTTATTGACAATTTTTGCCCGCCTCGCCCGAAAACCGAAATGCGGATGGTCCAGATTACAGGTTGTAAAGAAACTTCCCTGCAGGTAGGCGGTATTCTCATTGACCTTCTTGGCGATATCGGCATGAACGAACATCTCGCCCTGTTGGGTTATCGTACCACGGATGATCCCTTTCTGGGTTTTAAAATTATAGCTCAGGCTGTCGGACTGATATTCCGTTTCCCCATCATTCATTTTAACATAATCGTTGATCTCGCCCAGGGAATCCCTGCCCGCCAGCGCTGTGACATACCCGGTGGCCTGGTTCATTCTCATATAGGGAGCTGCCAGCGACTGGGGGCCGTATTCTGTAGTGGCTTTCCCATATAATTCCACTATTTTCTCATTTACCAATCCCACGGCAGAATCTTCCGCATGGTACTTTATGGGTGCTGACAGGGAATCTTTGGAAAGTTTCAGGGTAAAAGTGTCCAACCGGGCACTGCTGTCCCTGGCCAGATTACTGTCTGCCACAGGCAGGGTGTCACGCATAGCCAGGGAATCAGCCTTTCCCGTTGGCTGCACGCCTGTTTTTAAGGGAATGGTATCTGAGACCGGAATGGTATCCTTAACCTGTAAAAAAGTCGAAAATTCTAAAGTATTGTTAATAGCGCAGGGCTCGCCTCCAATCGCAGTGGACAGGACAGCGAAGATCAGAAGTACTGCATAGTAAATTCTTTTAAATTTGCGCATTAGTTGCAAAGAACGCAAATGTATAAAGAACATGGTAAAGATTTTGTGAAGCTTTGCTACTATTAATAAAATTAAATGTTATTCCTCAAATATCCTAGTTCAGTGCTGTTTATGACCCGTGCTACAATTCTACTGATTTCCGGACTGCTCTTTCAACTAATTGCCGTCGCACAAACAAAACCCGCCAACGTAACTACCATTATCGTCGATGCCGGACATGGCGGACCGGATGGCGGTGCACGCGGCACCCTTACCAATGAAGCCACTATCACGCTGGCTGTCAGTCAGAAACTGGCTAAAGCGCTCAGAGACAGTCTGCCCGAACTTAAGATACTGGAAACCAGGCCAGGCTATGAACTTCCTGGCGGTCTCACCAATCCCAACACGGCCAACCGTCTTAGAGCTGACTTTGCCAACCAGCATAACGGCGATTTGTTCATTTCGCTGCACTGCAATGCTGCCGGCCGGCGCCCGGGAGGTTGGTATACCAAAAAAGTGGTGGGACGTCAGGCCAGAACCCGATATGTGAAAAAAGGGAAAAAAAGGGTCAAACAAACCTACTATGTAAACCGTTATGATGATGTTTGGGTGGAAAATAAGGCAAAGGGCACCGAAACCTATATCTGGGCAGTGGGTAAAAACGATCAGAAAATATCATCACTGCGTCAAATGAGCCAGGAAGAACAGGATGGCGATTACTATGATGAAGGCGCCTCTGAAGATTCCACCGGCACAGATGAATTACAATTGCCTGATCCCAATGATCCGGCAGAAAAAGCCCGCCTGCTGATTTATGCCCAGCACTATTTTAGAAAAAGCTATGCCCTGGCCACGCTGGTGGAAAAAGAATTTGTCGGTTCGGGACGCACCAGTAGGGGCGTTCAGCAGCGCAATCACAAAGGCATCTGGGTACTCCAGGCGACCGGGATGCCCAGCATACTTGTGGAAATGGGTTTCATTAGTAATAATGACGATCAGGCCTATTTGATGAGTGATGAGGGCCAAAGAAAAATTGTCGAAAACATCGTAAATGCGGTCAAGGTTTATTTGGAGAAGTATAGTTAAAAATCAACTTAATTAACTATTTTGCCGCTCCGTAGCAACTGTATATCAACTTAAATCCTAAGTTATGAAAATATCAAACGAAGTAAAAGTGGGGATTCTGGCGCTGGTAGCTATCCTGATACTGATTATAGGATTTAGATTTCTGAAGGCAAAAGACATATTCAATCACCATCCCAAGATATATGCCATCTTTAAATCTGTCGGCGGCCTGGAAAAATCGAATTTTGTAAAAATCAATGGCTTGACCATCGGCAGTGTTTATGCGATGGAACCGGCAGATGAAAATGTATCTGCCATTAAAGTAATTTTAAATATCACAGAAGAAGGGGTGTTGATCCCCGCCAATTCCGTGGCCTATATTGAAGGTAGTTTACTGGGCACTTCCAATATTATTATCGAAAGAGGCGATGCTAAAAATTATATGGTTGACGGCGATCGCATCAAGACAAAGGAAGAAGCAGGCTTATTAGGAAACCTGACCTCAGAAGCCAAACCCCTGATGAACAAAGTGAAGACGGTAGCAGATTCGCTTACCCTGCTGCTATCCAATTTCAATCATATCCTGGATGCCGGTACCCAGCGGGATTTGCAAAGCGCCATTGCCAATCTGAACCATTCGACCGCTTCACTCAATGCCTTACTGGCGGGAGTTAACAAACCTCTAACAGCAACCCTGGATAATTTCAGTGCAATTTCCGGAAATTTGAAAAATCAAAATCAGGCTATAGAAGGCATTTTATCAAATGCAAATGCTTTTACAAGCAGTTTAAAGGAAATGCAACTTCAGCAGACAGTAGATACACTTAACAGTACCATCGCAGCCCTGCGTCAGGCGGTAAATGGCATTAATAACCCGAACGGTAGTCTGGGTGCCCTGATGAACGACCGACAGGTATATAACCGGCTCAATGATGTCCTGCTAAGTGCGGAAATTCTGCTGGACGATGTAAGGGTACACCCCAAACGCTATGTAAACATATCTGTTTTTGGTAAAAAGAACAAGGCAGGAGAACTCACCGCACCTGCCATCAAAGATTCTGTACCGAAGTGATACAAAACAAATCCAGACTCCGCTATTTTCTGCTCCCACTGCTGGTAGCGGCGATGGGTATGGCTGCCTTCAGTACAGCCGAAAAAAAAGCAACTGTTTCTTTTAGAAATCTCGCTTTTCGGGATACCATCTATGTCATTAACGTCAATGAGATGACTATTGAACCGTCCAGCAAACTGATGACGCTGGAAGGTGATGTGGTATTGAAGCAGGGCAACACTATTTTCAAATGCAATAGGGCAATCAAAAACGACAGCCTGAATACTTTTGAAGCATGGGGAAAAGTACATATTAAGGATGCCGATACCACAAATATCTATGCCGATCATCTGAAATATTTCGGAGATACCAAAATTGCCAATCTGGACGGAAATGTAAAATTGACCGACGGTTTGGTTGTGCTCACAACGCCACATCTGGTCTATAATATGAATACCCATATCGGCACATACAGTGACGGGGGTAAAATCGTCAATAAGAAGACAGTCATCACCAGCCGGGAAGGCCTCTACTATTCTGACCTAAAAGACGTGTACTTTAAAAAAGATGTGGTGGTTAAAGATCCTGCTTACGACATCACTACAGATTCTTTATGGTACAATACCGGCACGCAGGTAGCCCGCTTTATTGCCCAGACCCATATTCGGGACAGTGCCCGCAGAACCATCGATACCCGGGAAGGTTTTTATAACCTGCAGACCGGTGAAGCTGAGTTCAGTGACCGCCCTTTTATCAATGACGATAACAAAACGACCCTCAACGCCGATAATGTATACCTCAACGACAATATTGCGCGAGCCGAGGGAAATGCCGTCGTTGTGGATTCTGTCAGAGGCACTATTATTATTGCCAACCTGATCTATCAAAACAGGCTCAATGAGGCCGTGCTGGCGACCCAAAAGCCGGTGATGATCATCAAACAGGACAAGGATTCCATTTATGTAGCCGGCGACACCCTGTTCAGTGCAAAACTGACCGATCTGTATGAAATCAGATCTACCCGGGCGGAAGATTCCACACTTGTGACCGATTCAGCCAGCGCTGTAACGACAGGGACACTGGAAACGGACAGTATTAAAATAGCCAGTCAGCGCGCAGCTGCGCCGGCCGCGAAGCCTGCACCTGGCCGTAAAGCAGTAGCAAAGACCATTGGAACCGACAGCCTGGCTACTGTCCCTCGGCCAGATAGTTCGATCCGTCAAAAACCGTCCCAGTCCGGCCAGGTGGGTCCGGTAGTACCCGGTCGGGATAAAAGTACTATCCCTGCTACAGACTCCGCTTTGCGTTTGGCCAACAGGCAGGCAGCCGATGATACAGTTAAAGACAGTAGTTCGCCCCTTTCGCTGGCCACAGGAAAAATCAAAAAAGACAGTACGGCCGAAGACAGTACGAACCGTTATTTCGAAGCTTTTCATAACGTACGGATTTATTCGGATTCCACTCAGGCGATATGCGACAGCCTGTTTTATTCTTTTAAAGATTCCACCTTCCGCATGTTTGTCAACCCGGTGGTTTGGGGTAAGGAAAGCCAGATTACCGGTGACACAATTCTGCTGCATACCAAGAATAAACAACCGCACTGGATGGAAGTCTTCGATAACAGTTTTTTGGTCAGCCACCTCGAAAAAGAAGCTTTCAATCAGATCAAATCCAGCCGGATGGACGCCTATTTTCTGGACGGAGGACTGGATTCAGTTAGGGCCAAAGGATCGGCAGAAAGTATCTATTATATGCAGGATGGTGACAGCGCTTACACCGGCATTAATCAGTCCACAAGTGATATCATCGATGTTTATTTCAAAAACAGGGAGATGGATAAATTTGTCATGCGCAGTAATGTAGATGGCACGATATTTCCTATGCGACAGAAATCACCCAGCGAAATGCGCCTGCAGGGTTTTTCCTGGCAGGAAGCACTGAGACCGAAGTCAAAATACGAACTGTTTCAGTAATGCTGCTTGCCCGGTTGCGGCGAATAACTTTTCTGCCATTATTGCAACCGCCTACTTTTCATCCCGGGAGCCAGGTTGCCTGTAACCGTTCAATCTTCATCCGGGATGCTTAACTTTGATTACTTATTTATATTGATTTGCTGCGACGCACTTTAGATATTATCGGTACGAGCTTCAGGATGGCCTTACAGGAACTGTGGAAGAACAAACTGCGTACCTTCCTCAGTCTCTTTGGCGTCACGATCGGCATTTTCTGTATTATAGGCGTACTGGCAACCGTGAACAGCCTGCAGCGTAATATCCAGAATGAAATAAAGTCGATGGGCAATAATATCATTTTCATTGATAAATGGGAATGGATCTCCCAGGAAAGTGACTATCCCTGGTGGAAATACGTCAATCGCCCCTACCCCAAATTTTATGAGCTCGCATATATAAAAGAAAGATCACCTAGTACGCAGTATGCTGCTTTTTTTTATGATCAGAATGATAATATTGAATTTGGCGGTTCGGTGCTGGACGGGGTCAAGGTTTATGGCGTGAGTGAGGACTATAATAATATTCAAAAGCTCAGCTTTGCTTTCGGCCGGTATATATCCCAGGCAGAATTTCATTATGGCACCAACGTTGCTGTACTTGGAGACGAAGTGGCTACCAAACTTTTTTCCAACCCGCAACTTGCGCTTAACCGGCAAATTGACATCAAAGGTAAACAGCTGAAAGTTGTAGGTGTTATTAAAAAACAGGGCAAACAACTCACCGGTGGCTGGGAATTTGACAAATGTGTCATTATTCCCTATCAGTTTGCCAAGACCATTTACCTGGAACGGTATTCAGATCCCAAAATTATGGTCAAGGGGTATGAGCATATCAATAACGCGGCCCTTAAAGATGAGCTGGTAGGTGTAATGCGCAGCATACACAAACTCAGTCCCACGCAGGAGGCGGATTTTGCCCTTAATGACCTCAATGATGTCAATAAGGAAGTCGAAGCTGTATTTGTCGGTCTCAACCTCGGCGGTGCCATAATCGGTGGCATTAGTTTGATCGTCGGGCTTTTTGGTGTGGCCAATATCATGTTTGTTACTGTGCGGGAACGCACCCCTCAGATCGGTTTAAAAAAAGCCATTGGTGCAAAAAAGCACCTGATTCTCACCGAATTTCTATTGGAGGCTGCTTTTCTCTGCATTATCGGCGGTCTGATCGGTCTGCTGCTGGTAGTGGTTCTGGCTTTTATTCTCTCCAATGCGCTTGAATTTCCAGTTTATGTATCGGTGGCCAATATGGCCTGGACCTTCTGTATTTGTATTCTGGTAGGTATTATTGCAGGCATCATTCCGGCTGTCCAGGCGGCAAAACTGGATCCTGTGGTGGCCATCCGAAGCTAGCTAACCTTACCTGGACCTGCTTTGCGGATTATTGGGTTGTTATTAGTTATTTTTGCGGCTCTATGCCTACTATACTTGCAATCGAATCCAGTTGTGACGAAACATCGGCCGCTGTCTGTGAGGACGGCCGCATCCTTTCCAATGATATTGCGACGCAGGCTATGCACGCTGCTTACGGGGGGGTCGTGCCGGAAATGGCATCCCGGGCACATATGCAGCATATTGTTCCGGTGGTAGACACTGCACTAAAAAAGGCCGGAAAGACCCTTCGGGATCTGGATGCGATTGGATTTACCCGGTCTCCCGGACTGATTGGCTCCCTACTGGTAGGATCGGAATTTGCAAAATCGCTGGCCCTCGCCTTGCAAAAACCGCTGATAGCGGTCAATCATATGCAGGCACATGTGCTGGCGAATCTGATTGGCGATCCCAAACCCCGGTTTCCTTTTCTTTGTCTTACGGTAAGTGGCGGCCATACCCAGATTGTCTTGTGCCGCTCCCCGCTTGAAATGGAGATTATCGGAGAAACCATTGATGATGCCGCCGGAGAAGCCTTTGACAAATCTGCCAAATTACTGGGGCTTCCCTATCCGGGAGGTCCCCTGATCGACAAATTCGCCCAACTCGGCGATCCCCATCGCTTTGCATTTCCGCAACCACGTATTCCGCAATACAATTTTAGCTTCAGCGGCGTCAAAACGGCGATCCTGTACTTTTTAATGAATGCGGGTAAAAGTCAGGTATATAAAGACAGTTTTAAAGCAACCGAAGAAGAAAAAGCGGTTTTCATTAAGGAAAACCTCAATGATATCTGCGCATCTATCCAGGAAAGAATTGTCAGCATTTTGTTGAATAAGTTTTCAAAAGCAGCTGCAGATCTGGGCATCACAGAACTCTGTATTGCCGGTGGCGTTTCTGCCAACAGTGGTCTTAGAAAAGCATTTACGGAACTGGGTGAGAAAAATGGTTGGAATACCTATATCCCTGCCTTCCAATACTGTACGGATAACGCCGGGATGATCGCCATCACCGCCTATCATAAATTTCTGGAAAACAGGTTCGATCCCCTGACCGTAACTGCGGTCGCACGCGAGACTTCCTGATCGGCCATGCTGTTTTACAAAGGAAACGGTGTATTGAAAAATTCAATTTTTCAGAACAGGTTACCAGTGCTTTAGCAACAAACCGTCTTTCGAGCCGGTGGCCTAACAGCAAAATGCCTGTTTTCCGGGATAGGCCCATAACAGGTCCAGCGTTATTTTTGTCGGGAATACATGATCCTGAAATACCTATTATACCTGTCAATGGTCCTTGGCGCACCCTATCTGGCCGCACAACAATCAGCCAACTCCTATAAACTGCAATATCCGGCACTGATACCGGTACTGGAAGCAGGACATTATGGCTATTGTGACCCACAGGGCAGGGTTCGGATTACACCGCAGTTCGATGAGGTAAAATTTTTCGAAAGAGATTATGATTTCGAGGTATTTACAGACAATACAAAACGATCCTGGGGTGGCAATACTTATGCCTGGGTTAGTCGCAACGGGGAAAGATTAAGAATTGACAGTACAGGAAAAATCGTCTATACATTTCAACAGCAAGACTTTGAAAACGCCCCGCCGATCGTCACCGTTGGTATACCACCAATCAGGTTGCCAATTGTCCCCATCCGCGATTCACTAACAGGACTTTGGGGGCTGCGAGACACACTTAGCAGTGATACCCTGCTGCCCTGCCGCTACACCCGGATCTGGGAACAATACTACGACCAGCGCCATGCTCCCCAATATCCGTTGGTACTGGTAAGCACCGCTAAAGATGGACTACCCTTCTTCGTCGGTCTCAATGGTAAGGAATATATCATCCGGAAGAAAGCGTCGCATCCCTGAAACCCTGTAATTGTCTGTTTATGATCGAAATCATCCGGCAGCACTGCCGATGATAAGGCCGTTGATAACCTGAGAAAACCTATAATAGTTCTTTGCATAAGGTCGGAGCGGCCGCAAAATGAAGGCTGCAGACCGCCATGGACAGGGGACTCACAGTAGTCCCAGATTCTTGACGGTATTAATGACCGAAGTCGTACTCTTGGCCTGAAACTTTTCCATCAGGTTCTTTCGGTGACTCTCCACGGTATGGGGACTGATAAACAAAAGGGCAGCGATCTCGGCGGTGGTTTGGCCGTCCGCAATTAATCGCAGCACTTCTTTTTCTCTACGGGTAATTCTGGGTAGGGCCGTCATTTGACGATCAAGTTTCTGCAGCGATTCCCTGGTTCTTTTGCACAAAAATTGCTCCCCACCGAATACGGTTCTAATGGCTTCGATGATTTCCTCGCTGTCCGCATGCTTGAGTACATAACCCCGGGCACCGTTCTGGAGCATCTGGGAAATCACCACGCCTTCGTTCTGACCGCTGATGGCAATAATGCCGGTATCAGGATACATTGATTTCAGGGTCTTGCAAATATCCAGACCGTTGGCATCCTGCAGGTAAATATCCAGCAGGATAATATCAACCGTATGCTTTTTCAGCCATTCCAATAGTTGAGCAGCTTGCGCGAAGACTCCACAGACTTCAAAATCTGTTTCCTTTGATAATAACGAACTTAGTCCCTGTGAAACAATGGGATGATCATCGGTAATAGCGATTTTTATTTTCAATTCAGACAAATCTGAGGAATTAAGTTTAGAAAGTATAGCAGGCCAAACTTACAGTTTTTTTTTTAGCCAGCCGCCACTGGATCTGGTACACGGACAATATGATATTGTCCGTATTCGGGGGAAAATACTGATGGAAGCACCAGAACCGCATAATTTTACAACCAAATGCAAATAAAAGTATCATTATATATAGTGCTGTACGGGCTGTTTTTCCTGCTGCTGCTGCAACAGCCGCTTCAGGCGCAGGCTTCCCGTGTAAAAGACAGTCTCAGGGTGGAGGAATTATTAACTGAGATCAAGACCTTGTCGCCCAACGATACAAGCGCTTACCAGGAAAAAGTAGGTCAGGCAGCCGTACTGATCCGTCGCAACAACTTCCAATTGCTAACGGCTGCGCTCCTGCTCAGAATGGCTATATTTAACTATAATACCTATCACTATGAAACAGCTGAAAAACTGACCGATCAGGCCCGTGCTTTTCTGAATACCCTGGAGCCTTCAGATCAGCAGGCCTTACATCTCTCCCGAATAGCCATGATCAAAGCTATCTTTTACGGTATGAGAGGTGCGTTTGAAGAGGAACAAAAAATCTATCTGGAGCTGATACCCTATTATAAGAAAAACAATGATAGCAGTTCGCTAACAAATCTATACTATAATCTGGGTAATGTATTCTTCAATAAAAATCAGTACGACAAAGCCCTGCATTATTTTTTGGAAAGTACTAACTACAAATCTCTCCAGGGAGTGCCGTCAGTAAATTATTCATCCAATACGCTTGGCATTGCGATGACGTATAATGAGTTAAAAGATACCGTTCATTTATCACAATATCTGGATATCGCCCGCAAGGAGTTGTCACTGCAGCCGGATTCTCTGGAGGACTGGTCGATGTACTATCACCTGAGCGGACAAAATCAAATTCTAAGAAAGAACTACACCCAGGCAATTGCCTTTAACAGAAAGGGACTGCAATTTGCTGAAAAAAACAGGGATTCAATTTATATAATCAATAATATCGGTGGATTGGCGACCGCCCTTTACGAACTGGGCAACTACGAGGAAGCCTTGGATTTCCTGAAAATTTATTATGGATATATGCGATCCGGAGGTAATGGACATTATACCCTGGTTGCGCTACGACAAATGGCTGACATCAACTTCAAAACCGGTCAGCCCAAACTCGCCTATCAATTTCTGGATGAATACATCCAGTTATCAGACAGCATAAAAGAGTCTCAGGTAACACAACAGCTACATCGGCTGGAGCAACAGTTCCAGGCGGTGCAGAAGGAAAATAAAATAAAAGCGCTCCAATACGCCAATGAAAGAAAAGACTGGAAACTGAATCAAAATCGCATTTACCTGCTGGGCTCTGTAGCCACCATTCTCGTATTATTCGCACTTGCCTTTTTACTCTACCGCAACAGCAAGAACCAGAAGCAACTCCACCAGCAGGACCGACAACTCCACCAACATGAACTGTCCCGTCTGGAACAGGAACACCAGATCGCTATGCTTTCTTCACTGATGCAGGGTGCTGAGAGTGAAAGACAACGTCTGGGACGGGATTTACACGATGGCCTTGGGGGGCTGCTTTCGGGCATCAAACTCAAACTCAACAGCCTGATGAAATCCGCTACCACTTCGAACGATGGGCTGCAAAATGAAGTCAGGTCGGACCTGGACCATGCTATCAATGAAATGAGGACTGTGTCACAAAGCCTGCTACCCGACATGCTTCAGGAATACGGCCTCGCAGAAGCCCTGAAGCAATTCTGCGCGCGCCTGTCTACTGACCAACTGGATATTCAGTTTCAGGCGGTGCGATTTACAGGATTGTCCGATCAGCAGCGCGAACTGATACTCTATCGGGTGGCCCAGGAACTTATCAATAATGCGATCAAGCATGCCCATGCAAGGGAAATTCTTGTCCAGCTGCAACAACGTGCCGCGCAGATTTTTCTCACTGTGGAAGATGATGGTATCGGTTTTGATGAAGTGAGCCAGACCAGGAAAGGCTCGGGGCTTACCAATCTGGAACACCGTATCGAATACCTGAAAGGCACCCTGGAACGCAATACCGCACCTGGCCAGGGTTGTTCTGTTTATATCACCTGCCCGGTAACGACTGATTTACAGACTGGCAATACCATTATCAGAGAAGCATCGTCAAAATAATCTTACCGAACCAGGCAGGAAACGACAGCAAGGCCTAATTTTGGGAAAACGGGTCTGGCAGCTGCACCTGGCGGACCTGCTGTTAAATATTAATTGTGGCCAACACGTACTTTCGCTTCAAACAGTTTACCATACATCAGGACCGGTGTCAAATGAAAGTCACCACCGATTCCTGCGTATTTGGTGCCTGGATGGCAACCCGGATTCCGGATCTCGCTAAAAAAGCCCGCATGCTGGATATCGGCAGTGGCAGCGGCCTGCTCAGCCTGATGGTAGCACAACGACATCCCCAGTTGATAGAGGGCGTAGAAATCCAGTTGGCCGACTGGCAACAGTCGTTGGAAAATATTGCCTCGAGTCCCTTTGCGGGCCGCATTAAAATCCTGAATGCAGACATCAGGGCCGCCGTTTTTCAACATCCCTATGAAGTAATATTCAGCAACCCACCCTTCTATGAAAATGAACTCAAAAGCCCGGCATCGGCCAAAAACCTGGCGCATCATGATCTGGGATTAAAACTAAGTGAACTACTGCCACTGATTGAAAAAAACCTGAGCAGGGATGGAAATTTTTACCTGCTTCTGCCCGCAAAAAGAACGGCTGACTTACAGGAGCTTATCCGGAATTCCGGACTGTTCATTAACGAAATTACTTTCCTGTACGCCACTGAGCATCATCCGGCTTTCCGGGTCATGATCCGGGGGAGCTTTCAGGATACTGCCGTCCAAACTGAGCAGCTTTACATCCGCCAAAAGATCGAATACAGTGCTGCCTTTATCCAGCTACTAAAGGATTACTACCTGAATCTGTAATGGCCGGAAATAAAAAATCCCGCTGTGAAGCGGGACTTTCATTATAGACCTGTGATTGATTGCGTTAACGATCGATTGAGCCCAACACTTTACTGGCAAAATGGTTTAATGCCTCAGACTCTTTCATGCCGTCTGCCACCAACTGGTGCACCTCGATGGCGCCGCACAAATTAGTGAGCAGTTCACCAGCCATATCCAATTCCGCTTCCTGCACACCCCTGATTTCACAAAATGCTTCCAGCACTTCTACAGTAGTTGCCAACTGTTCCGCAGGTGCCGCCTGATACAATTGTCTGATTATCGGTAATTTCATTCTTAGTTTAATTAAAAGATTCACTAAAAAAGCGCAGCAGATTGTCTGCTTTATTTGTTTGCAGCTGACTGACAAATGCGCCCTGTTTAAATGCAGCGAACGTAGGGAGGTTGTCTACTTTTGCCAGTTTTCTTGACTCGGGCAATTTTTCCGCGTCCACATATACAAATAGCACCCCTTCATTCTCAGCAGCCAGCTTTTTAAACTTGGGTTTCATAATCCGACAATTACCACACCATCCGGCACCATATTGTACGACAACCTGCTGATGGGCCGCCACAATTTCGTGCAATTTATCTTCTGTTAACTCCTGAAACATCTCTTTTAATTTTAATTATTGGAAAAATACGAACTCACTCCTTCCCTGTTGGCATGCATCGCCTCCTTGCCTTCTTCCCAATTGGCAGGACAAACTTCACCGTGCTGCTGTACATGGGTATAAGCGTCGATCAAACGAATAAATTCCTGCACATTTCTTCCCACCGGCATATGATTGACACCTTCATGGAAAACCAGGCCTTCTTCATCAATCAGGTAGGTGGCCCTGTAAGTTACATTACTACCGAAAGTACAGACAAGTCCGGTAACCGGATCGGTTGTCACAGCACCATCCACAATACCCAGTGTACCCGCCAGCGCCCGATGGGTATCGGCCAGAATATTATAGGTCACGCCTTCAATACCACCGTTGTCCTTAGCAGTATTGAGCCAGGCGAAATGCACTTCAGGGCTATCACAGGAGGCTGCAATTACAATAGTGTTTCTTTTCTCGAACTCAGGCAGCGCTTCCTGGAAAGCGTGCAATTCTGTGGGACATACAAAAGTGAAGTCCTTGGGATACCAGAACAATAAAACTTTTTTCTTATTCTCTATGGCTTCTTTAAAGACATTCACCTTTATGGTGTCGCCCATTTCATTCATCGCATCTACTTCAATATTAGGGAAAATGGATCCTGTTAATGACATAATTTTAGGTTTTGAATTTTCAATTGAAGTGCAAAATTAGTCATTCCTATTGGTAAAATTAATCGATATAAATTATCCTTTCATAGATAAAATCTATGAAAATAATTTAAAGTCGCCCGCCTAAACCTGAAACAAAAAAAATCGAATTAGAGTGTAACTTTATTACCACTGGCTGCCGCCTTATAGATGGCTTCTATAATACGAAGGTCCCTGACACCTTCCATACCATCGACTGGCACCGCGGGTTTCTTACCATCCAGAATGATGGCGGCCATCTCGTCCATCTGCAGAGTTTGTTGTATTTCGGTAGTGGGATCAATATTCCCCTTATGGGTACGACCCCTGATGGGACCATAGCCGGTAGCCGGATGCAGTTCCGCAAAACCCTCATCTCCATTGAGAAAGAATTTATCAAGATTGTTCATATTGTAGCTGGAAAGACAGGAAGCCACTGCTCCACTTTTGAAACCAAACTGGAACATAATGGTTTCATCCACGCCTTCTTTAAATTTCACGGCATCCGTCTTTGTTTCCTGTGCCGTTACATATACCGGCTCTTCGCCCATCATATAGCGGCAACCATTAATGGCATAAATACCGATATCATACAGCGCACCGCCTCCGGCAAGTTCCTTATTCAGCCGCCATTGATTCGGATCGCCGATTCTAAAACCACATAGCCCCTGAAAAAATCGAATCGTTCCAAAATCTCCCGCATTCCGCATTCCAATAACCTGTAAGGTCGCCGGTTCAAAATGAAGCCGGTAGCCAACCAGCAATTTTACTCCGGCCTTTTGGCAGGCCGCCACCATTTCCTCGCCCTGTTTCACATTAATAGCCATCGGCTTTTCACAGATCACGTGCTTACCGGCCCGTGCAGCGCGGATAACCTGGTCATGGTGAAGCGCGTTGGGGGTTATGACATAAACGGCGTCAATCTCTTTGTTATCACGGATTTTGTCAAAGTTTTCGTAATTATAACAATTCTGTTCCGGCAGCTGATACGTCTGCTGCCAGGTCCGGATCTTCTCTGGTGTACCACTAATAATGCCCGCCAGCCGCGCCCTTTTACAATGCTGCATTGCTTTGGCAACGCGGGTTGCATAACCTCCGAGTCCCATAAGGGCGACCCGCAGGGGCTTTTCAGACAATGCTACAGGGGTTTGGGAAAATAATTCTGTACCGGCAAAAGGCAGCACCAGGGACGCGAATGTGACCTGTCGGACAAAATCTCTGCGGGTATTCATAATGGCTTATTTATGTGGAAAAAGAGCGTATTCATCGTCACCCGGCTCAACTGGCTCAGGTTTCCTGTCCGTTCATAACCCTGGCTGCCAGGTCGAGGGCCAGTTGAAGCTGCTCGGCCGGTGACAGGTTGGTATTATCAATAACAATGGCATCATCGGCCTTGCGAAGCGGACTGATTTCCCGGTTGCTGTCCATATAATCACGCATCTGTATGTTCTCGGCAACTTCCTCAAGCGTTATATTCGGATTCTTGGCAACCAGTTCCTTAAACCTTCTTTCAATGCGTACGGCGTTATCGGCCGTCATAAACAGCTTCAATGCAGCTCCGGGGAATACGACAGTGCCAATATCCCGGCCATCCATAATTATGCCTTTACGGGCACCCATTTTCTGTTGCTGCAATACCGCAAACTCACGAACCGACGCATTCGCCGCTATTTCGCTTACTTTCTCGGCTACAATCATTTCCCGGATCAGGTATTCCACATTCTCATCGTTGAGGAAGATTTCTGCCTGCCGGCTCTGGTCATTGAATCGAAAATCCAATTCGATCTCACCGAGTGCACGGGCCACTTGCTCAGGATTACCAATATCAATATGATTTCTGAGAAAATACAGGGTTATGGCACGATACATAGCACCGCTGTCCACATACACATAATCCAGTTCTTTTGCCAACTGCTTTGCCAAAGTGCTTTTGCCACAACTAGACCAACCATCTATCGCTATTATAATCTTATCCATCTTATCTTAGTGCTATTGCTGGCAAACAATTTGTTCTGTCCTAACAATAATACAATAAAGATAATTTTTTTTTAGCAGTATTTTCTTAAACATCCCTTAATCCTTGTGCGAATATCCCTATAACTGCTTCTTTTCCCTTCTGTGTTGCTGATGGCCTGTAATACACCCCCGAAATCCGGGAAAAACGCCTTAAAGTACCCGGTACAAACCTGACAATCCAGGATCTGGTACTGAACGGCGCAATCGACAACTTCGTCAAAGCCCTAAGAAGTAGCGGCTATCAAATAAAGAAATGGATCAGGATGACGTTTCTTATACATTCATTGATTATCCCGGCGCCAAATATGTATTCATCCATTCGGAAGCCACCGCCATTGCCGCCCGGACTAAGCTGAAAATCGCCTAATCCTGGAAGTAGCCGGAATTCTTTTTACAGGAAATATTTCAGTAACTGACTAGCTGAGATAGGCACCGGTAATGCGGTCTGCTTCTACTTCTACCTTAATATGCTCCTGCAGCGTAGTCGCCAGTGTAAACCCCTTGTAATTCGCGTGTATCGGGAACTGGGTATGACTACGTTCCACAAGTACCAGGGTCTGTATTTTTTTGGGATGCTTCTCCAGAAAGGGTTTCATGGCATATAAGAGGGTACGGCCACTATTGGTAACATCATCGATGAGAATGATGACTTTGTCGTCAAAATTCATTGGCGCACTCAGTTCGATGGGACCGGGTCTGTTTTTATCCATCTCCATGGTCAGCAATTCAATCTTTACCTTGGCTGTTTCTTGTACCAATTGCTGTAATTCCTTAGCCACAATAATTCCTGTAGGGGCCACACCTACAAATAGCAACTCCTTTTCATCCAGGTTATTTTCAATGATCTCCAATGCCAGCCTTTTCATCTTATTCTCTATGACTGCCTGACGGAGTATATACTTTTTTTTCACTTTCATAATATCTGCTTTGCCATTCCTTTTCCTGATTTATCTCACAAAAATATGAATAGTCGGCTACAACACGTAAATTAGCAGTAGCCAATATCGGAGTTAATGCAAATGGTTCCACAAATACTGTTTACGCTGCTGGTTCTGGCCGCCGTATACCTGTTTTACAGGAATGCCCAGCGCATCCGTAGTAATATCAGAATGGGTCAGGCTGTGGATGTTCCCGGTCCCAGATCCATGCGCTGGCGTAATGTGCTGTTGCTGGCATTCGGACAAAAGAAAATGTTCCGCAATCCCCTGGTAGGCCTGCTTCATTTTCTGGTCTACGCCGGATTCATCATCATTAATATTGAAGTACTGGAAATCGTACTGGACGGACTGCTGGGTACCCACCGTTTATTTGCTGCTCCCCTGGGTGGTTTCTACCACTTTTTAATCAATGCATTTGAAGTGTTGGCAGTATTGGTTATCATCGCCTGCGCCATTTTCCTGGTGCGACGCAATTTACTGAAACTGAAACGCTTTATCAGTAAGGACCTGGATGGCTGGCCTCGTAATGATGCCAATTATATCCTGATCACGGAAATCCTGCTGATGAGCTTTTTTCTGACCATGAACGCCTCCGATGGACTCTTACAGGCCCGAAATCTGGCGCCCTATAACGAAGTGCTTACCGGGAATTTCCTCATCTCGGGACTGCTGCAGCCAATGTTCAATGGCCTGAGCGATCCAGCGCTGGTCGGTTTGGAGAGATCCTGCTGGTGGCTGCATATTGCCGGCATTCTGGCCTTTCTGAATTATCTGCCCTACTCCAAACATCTGCATATTTTGCTGGCCTTTCCCAATGCCTACTATGCCCGGCTGGAGCCCATGGGTAAAATGGGAAATATGCCTTCCATTCAAAATGAAGTTCTTTATGCAATGCAACCCGAACTTACACCAGCGGATGCAGCCCCCACAGAAAAATTCGGAGCCCGAGATGTCCTTGATCTGAACTGGAAACATTTACTGGATGCTTATAGCTGCACGGAATGTGGCCGCTGTTCAGTCGCCTGCCCTGCCAACCTTACTGGAAAAAAGCTTTCTCCCCGTAAAATAATGATGAACACCCGTGATCGTGCAGAAGAAGTGGGTAAAAATATAGCCCGGAATAAATCATTTCAAGATGACGGTAAATCGCTGTTACATGATTATATATCGGTGGAGGAATTAAGGGCATGCACGACCTGCAATGCCTGTGTACAGGAATGTCCGGTAAGCATAAATCCACTCGACATCATTGTACAGTTACGGCGTCAACTGGTAATGGAAGAAAGTAATGCACCGCAGGAATGGAATGCCATGTTCAGCAATATCGAAGTAAATTTTGCCCCCTGGAAACTTCCTCCGGACGATCGGGATCAGTGGGCGCAGGGACTGGAGGAAGCTTCATGAGAAGGGTTTAAGACGCAGAATCAGATTCGTGCAATTTGGCACTGAAATCCTTTTTCTTTACGAACATCCGCCATGCCTGAATCAACGCCGTCACGACAAATACGCCACCAATGATATAGTTCAACAGCGACTGGTTGTTCTGAATCTTACCGGCTACCAGGCGGCCCCCAAAAATAAATACACAATTACCCAGCAAAGTACCTATTCCAATGCCGACCGTGTAAAAATTGTAATGTGTATTATTGGGCAGCAATAGCTTCTTGGTAAAAAGGACGGTACTCCATCCAAACCAAAATGGAATTTGAATCGGATTGATGGCACTCATGGTCAAACCCAGCAGATAAGATGGCAGGTTATTATTCAGCAGCACATTCTTACTACTTTCCGGATGTCCTGCAGCGATAAAACTGGCCACGGCCAGGGCTACAATGATCACCAGCGTCAGCCATTCAAGCCATTTAAAAATCTTTTCCTGTTTCCGTACCCAATCCATGGCTACCAGCGAAAGCCTGACATAAACCATTTCTGCGGTGAGCGATCCCAAAGAAAACAACAACGCATTGCGAACTGAGTCGGCAATGGCAATCTGCATGGCTGCAATATTGAGGGTACCCAGTGGCAGCGAGCCCAGAAAACTGACCAGCATACCGGTAAAGAAAATTCGAACGGCACCCTTCATGACGGGAAATTATGCATTTTTACCCTGTAGCATGGGTACGAAGGAAAAATTACCAAAATATTCTATATCTATATCTTTCTCCAGTTTCGTAATCCGACGCATTTGTTGCACCCCGCCAATATCCACCGGAATTACCATCAATCCTCCCTGTTTCAATTGCTCCACCAGTTTGGCCGGAATTTCAGGGGCCGCAGCAGTAACAATAATTTTATCAAATGGCGCATAGGAACGCAGGCCTTCAAAACCGTCACCATAAAATCGCTTGATTGAAGGATAGGCATGCAGCAATTTAAATTGCTTATTTTCATCAAATAACTTCTTCTGTCGTTCAATCGTAAATACTTTGGCTCCCATAGCCGCCAGGACGACCGCCTGATAGGCGCTGCCGGTGCCGATTTCAAGGATTTTATCACCAGGTTTCACCTCCAGGAGCTGGGTCTGATAAGCGACGGTATAAGGCTGGGAAATCGTCTGTCCTTCCCCAATTGGAAAGGCACGGTCCACATAAGCCAGATCGTCAAATGCTGAATCCAGAAAAAAATGACGAGGTACGCTACCAATCGCCTGGAGTACTGCCTCATCCTTAATCCCCCCCGAGCGAATGCCATCCACCAGCTTCTTTCTAAGTCCCTTATGTTTATACGTATCTTCTGTACTCCGCCTCATGGCGCAAATGTAACTGATAGTTGATTAGTTTGCAACTAAAGAAATAACGTAAAATCGGAAAGTGAGCCTGGTGGGTAACCATTCCGTAAACAACTGAAGAACGCTTCGATCTATTTAACGATGGGTTTCTGATTCTACGCCATTCTCGAGTATATTTGCGGCTATTATGGCCAATGTGATGATATTGGGTCCGGCGCATCCCCTGCGTGGCGGACTGGCAACTTTCAACCACCGCCTCGCGAAAGAATTTATTGCGATGGGACATCAATGCTCCCTGGTTTCCTTCCGGCTTCAATATCCTTCATTTTTATTCCCGGGCAAGACGCAGTACAGCGAGGAGCCAGCACCTGAAGGGCTGCATATCCGTTCATTAATACATTCGATTAATCCCCTGAACTGGATTGCAACAGGCCGACTTTTAAAAAAGGAACAACCCGACATCATCGTTGTACGGTACTGGCTGCCATTTATGGGCCCCGCATTAGGCACCCTGCTCCGGCAGGTAAAAAAGAATAAACATACCAGAATCATCTGCATTGCGGATAATATCATACCGCATGAAAAAAGACCAGGAGATACTATTTTCACGAAATATTTTCTTCAGCCGGTGGATGGCTTTATCACTATGAGCGAGCAGGTAATGGCCGATTTGAGAACCTTTACTTCGAAACCGGCACAGTTGGTACAACATCCCCTCTATGATAATTTCGGAACACCGGTTTCCAAAACAGCCGCCCGACAGCAGCTGGGGATTCCGGAAACGGGCCGGCTGATGCTTTTTTTTGGTTTTATCAGAAAATACAAGGGGCTGGACCTGCTGATCCGGGCATTCGCAACAATGACCAAAGAATTCCCCGACCTTACCCTCTTGGTAGCCGGTGAGTTTTATGAAGAAGCCGCCCCCTATACTGATCTGATCGATTCACTGGAACTAAAAGACAAAGTCATTCTGAAAACCGCATTTATACCGGACAGCGAAGTCAGGTACTACCTCTGCGCTGCTGATGTGTTGGTACAACCTTATAAGCATGCCACGCAGAGCGGCGTTACGCCACTGGCTTACTATTTCGAAAAACCAATGGTCGTTACCAATGTAGGCGGACTACCCGACCTGGTACCCGATGGAAAATGCGGTTTGGTCACTGCGCCCCAACCAGATGCCCTGGCGGCTGGCATAGCGCGGTTTTATCAATTAGGCGAAGACCATTTTATTCCACATCTTCGCACTGAAAAAGAAAAATACAGCTGGAAACATCTTGTCAATGCGGTATTGGAATTAAGCGACAAACAATCCATCGGCGGCGGTGTTTCCCAAAATTTATCAGCCACGCCGGATTGATGGAAGCTGAAGGAGTGGTCAGGCCTGACATTTAAAAAACAGAATCAGATACAATGATACACAGAAGTAAAGCACCTTTACGGATTGGACTGGCAGGCGGGGGGACCGATGTCAGTCCCTATTGTGATCAGTTCGGAGGTGCCATTCTGAATGCGACGATATCCCTGAATGCCAATGCGACCATAGAAAGCAGGACGGATGGGAAAATAAGTCTCGAGGCTTTTGATCGAAATGAATCGGCCAGTTTTGACTGGACCGAAGAACTGCCACTGAACGGCACGCTGGATCTGTTGAAAGGCGTTTACAACCGGATTCAAAAGGACTATCCCTTTCCCGCGAATGGATTTAAGCTCAGCACCTTTGTTGATGCTCCGGCGGGATCAGGACTCGGCACTTCCTCCACCCTGGTAGTTGCGATCGTCGGCGCTTTTGCGGAAATGCTGCAGCTCCCGCTGGGAGAATATGACATCGCGCATTATGCCTATGATATCGAAAGAAAAGACCTGCAACTGGCGGGTGGCAGGCAGGACCAGTATGCTGCCACTTTTGGTGGTTTTAACTTTATGGAGTTCTACAAGGACGACAAAGTAATTGTCAATCCACTGCGGATTCGACAACGCTACCTGGATGAACTGGAAAACAACCTCCTGTTGTACTATACTTCTACCAGCCGGGAATCTGCCAAGATTATAGAAGAACAGCGTAAAAACGTTACCCAGAAGAAGCAGGATTCCATTGAAGCCATGCACCAATTGAAACAACAGGCTCAACTAATGAAAGAGGCGTTGCTGAAGGGAGAACTGCATGAAATCGGCAATATCCTCAATATTGGTTTTGAACAAAAAAGAAAAATGGCAGCGGGTATTAATAATGGGCTGATCGACGATATTTATCACGCGGCGAAGACCGCCGGAGCAACCGGAGGTAAAATCAGCGGTGCCGGCGGTGGGGGGTTTATGGTGTTTTACTGTCCGGGGAATACCAAATATAAAGTAAGGGAATCGCTGAAAGCATTCGGCGGACAACACCGCAATTATCAGTTCACTAAACACGGGCTGAAGACCTGGACGATGTAATACCCGCAACAAAGCCGCCCTTTGAAAATTCCGATCCGGGCAAATGAGCGTATCTGATTAACTTCGGGCGAAGAACCGTAAATCCAGCACAATGAAAGATCAAATTCAGGAATTAATTAAAGCTTCTATACAAACCAAGGAACAGGTCCTGGGAAACAGTGCGTTGCTGGCTGTTGTCAGCAAGGCGACTGAAGCCATTGTCGAAGCTTTTCAGCAAGGGCATCATATCTATTTTTGCGGCAATGGGGGCAGTGCCGCCGATGCCCAGCACCTGGCCGCAGAATTCAGTGGCCGGTTTTATAAAGACCGCCAGGCACTCCCTGCAGAAGCGTTGCATTGCAATACATCCTACCTTACCGCCGTAGCCAATGATTACAGTTTTGACCTGATCTATGCCCGTCTGATTCAGGGCCTCGGTAAGACCGGCGACATATTGTTCGGCCTCAGCACATCAGGAAATTCTAAAAATATTGTAGCGGCTTTCCAGACCGCAAAAGAAAAAGGTATGACAACCATTGCGTTTACCGGTGCCAGCGGCGGTGCCATGAAGCCCTGGAGTGACTACCTGATCAATATTCCCTCCACCGATACACCCCGCATTCAGGAGAGCCATATGCTGCTGGGTCATATTATCTGCCAGCTGGTGGAAGAAAAGTACTTTGAAAGTTAACGGGCCAGCCGCGGCTGACTTTATTTTTATCTTCTACCCATTAATTTTGATTATGAAAACCAGAGGGATCTTGATATTGGCCGTCCTGACGCTGCTATTACCAGCTTCCTCCCTGTGGGCTTCGGATACCCTGATCCTGATTCAGCACCGGTACCTGAACCTGCCGGTATCCCAAAAATCAACCCGTCAGTTCATGCATTTTGAGCTGAATGGACGCACGGAAAGGACTTTTAAAATCCGCCTGGCAAATTCCGAACCGGAATACTGGGTATTTGCCGATGTCAGCCATTTAAAAGGGAAAAACCTGAAAATTCACTATGATGGCACTTCGGCCGGAATGAAAAGCATCTACCAGAGCGATGCCATTGCCGGAGCGGACTCCCTGTACCTGGAAAAAGACCGACCCCGGCTACATTTCACCACCCGAAGGGGCTGGATCAATGACCCCAATGGGTTGGTATGGTACAAGGGGCAATATCATTTATTCTACCAACATAATCCCTATGAAAACCAGTGGGAAAATATGCACTGGGGACATGCCGTAAGCCCCGATTTGGTGCACTGGAAAGAATTACCAGTGGCCTTGCGTCCGGATTCTCTCGGAACGATGTTTTCCGGTTCAGTAGTTATCGACCGAAAAAACAGCGCCGGTTTCAACAGCGATAGCAAGGTCGCCATGGTGGCGGCTTACACCGCCGCATCGGCATCCAGGCAGGTGCAATGTATTGCTTTCAGTCTGGATGAGGGCCTGACCTGGACCAAATATGCCGGCAATCCGGTAATCGACTCCAAAGCACGCTGGCACTCAGTGGACACGCGTGATCCACGACTCTTCTGGTTTGAGCCAGGCCGGCATTGGGTTATGGTACTTAATGAACGTGATGGACATTCTGTTTACAATTCTGCCAATCTAAAAGACTGGACCTATCAGAGTCATATTACCGGATTCTGGGAGTGTCCCGATCTTTTTGAGTTACCCGTCGAGGGCCAGCCCCGGCAAAGAAAATGGGTCCTTCTGGGAGCTTCCAACACCTATATGGTCGGACGTTTCGATGGTAAGAAATTCACGCCCGAATCCGGCAAACATTATTTTACCGGCGGTAGCATCTATGCTGCCCAGACATTTAATAATGTGCCCGACGGTCGTAGAATCCAGATCGGCTGGGGCCGGATTAATTTTCCGGGAGCTGCTTTTAACGGCCAGATGCTGATTCCCACCGAACTCCGGCTGCGCCCAACCAGAAACGGACTGCGCATTTTCAGTCAGCCGGTCGCTGAATACGAATCCTTGTTCCGACTTTTGGGCCATTGGAAAAATCTGGATGCCAACCGGGCATTACAACTACTCGACAGTATAGGACATCAGGAAAGTTTCCGATTAAGGTTTACACTGCATCTCTCGCATGCAACGGCTGCAGGACTGGAACTGGACAGTCAGCGTCTGCTGGATTATGATATGAATTACAATCGGATCAATGGTATTTTTTACAGTCCCGACCAACCGGGCAGTATGGAGATAATTGCCGATGTCTATGTAGATCGTCATTCAATAGAAGTCTTTATTGATCAGGGCGCCTATAGCTATAGTCTGGAACGCCGGCCGGAAAATACCCATGGGCTTGCTTTCTTTGGCCAGCAGATCACCATTAAAAACCTGGAAATTTTTGAAGCGGCCTCTATCTGGCAGCCCAATTTAAAATAACTTACCATGTCATCCATTGCTACTTCCTGCGCCCCTTCTACCGAACCCAAGGAAGCCATTATTCTGGCAGGCGGTCTGGGCACCCGGTTAAGATCTGCGGTACCGGACCTGCCCAAATGTATGGCGCCGGTTGCGGGCCATCCTTTTCTGTACTACCTAATCAATTACCTGCGTATGCAGGGAATTGAAAGACTGATCTTCAGCCTGGGTTACAAACACGAGCATATCCTGGACTGGTTGGAGGAAAGTTATCCTACACTGGATTATGAATATGTTATAGAAGCTGAACCATTGGGAACCGGCGGTGCCGTACGATTGGCGCTTCAAAAAGCAAAGTCGGACCAGGTCTTTATTGCCAATGGCGATACTTTGTTTGGGTTTGATGCCACCGCCCTGATGCAATGCCATCAACAGACTGGGGCGGCCTGTACCCTGGCTTTAAAACCCATGCAGGATTTTGACCGCTATGGTGTGGTAACCACTAATCGGCAGCATCGCATTCTTCGTTTCGAAGAAAAAAAATTTTATACATCCGGCTGGATCAATGCGGGTGTTTACCTGCTTGATAAATCCCGGTTTCTTAGTCATAATTTTCCGGAACGTTTTTCTTTTGAAAAGGATTATCTGGAAGCCCGGGTAGCCCAGGGAGATTTTTCAGGACTTAGCGCCGAAAATTATTTTATAGATATTGGCATTCCTGAAGACTTTCAGCGGGCGCAAAGTGATTTTCAACAACCATCGCTGGACCTGACCGCTATTGATGATAAGTGGACCCTTTTTCTGGACCGTGACGGGGTTATCAATGAAGACAATCCAGGTGGCTATATTACAGACGCGGAAGCCTTCCGTTTTACAACCGGCTTTCCTTCCGGATTTGCCCAACTCAGTCAAAAATTCAAATATATAATTATAATCACGAATCAGCGGGGCGTGGGGCGTGGTATCATCCAGCCGCAAGACCTGGAAGCCATGCACCGAAAACTGCTGGAGGGGGTACAGACTTCCGGCGGCCGGATCGACCATATCTATTTCTGCACTGCGGTCGAAGACAAAGCTTTCTGCAGAAAGCCCAATCCGGGAATGGCTTTAGCGGCATCTATGGATTTTCCGGATATTGACTTTAGCAAAGCGGTCATGGTCGGCAATAATCTGAGTGATATGTCCTTTGGCCGGAATGCAGGCATGCATACTGTTTTTGTTGCGACAACACAGGCGCCGCTCCCTTTGCCGGATCAACGCATTGACCTGCAGTTTTCCGATCTGCAGGCCTTCTGCCAGGCATTGTAAGCAGAAGACCCATTGGAGCAAATGGCTTTCTTAGCCCTGTGCCTATCGCCAGAATTTAACGCCCATTATAGAATTAGCAGTATTTTTAACGCATGATTATCTTGTTACAATGTAGTGACCGTGTTGGTCTGGTGGCGGACATAGCCGCTATAATGGCCACTGCCGGATTGAATATTATTTCCATGAAGGAATACGTGAATACTGAAGAAAACCGGTTTTATATACGTCTGGAAATACAGGGCAGGCACGACTCGGCGCAATTGGAAGCAAAATTAAAGGCCCAACTTCCTGAAGACACGCAAATCAGCATCAAAGAGGATAATAAAAAGAAGATTGCGGTTCTTGTCACCAAAGAACATCACTGTCTGGGGGACATCCTGCTAAGAAATTACTTCAATACCCTTGGAGCGGAAGTTGTTTGCGTCATTGGTAATTACGAAACACTGGAACAACTCACACAAAAATTTGATATCCCTTTTCATCATGTATCCCATGAAGGCTGCGAGAAACATATTTTCGAAGAGGCATTGACAGAAGTGTTGAATCAGTACGCATTTGATTTTATCGTATTGGCGAAATTCATGCGAATCCTTTCGCCGGAATTTCTGTCGCGATATCCCGAACAGATTATCAATATCCACCACTCATTTTTACCTGCCTTTATCGGTGCACATCCTTACCGGCAGGCCTATGAGCGGGGCGTCAAACTAATCGGTGCTACTGCACATTTTATTACCAATGTATTGGATGACGGCCCCATTATATCCCAGCAAATCATTCCGGTAAACCACAGTCACAGCGTGAAGGACATGATCCGTCTGGGCCGGGAAATCGAAAAAGCTGTCCTGGCGAATGCGCTGCAGCTTATTTTGCAGGACAAAGTCCTTGTCTACCATAATAAGACCATCATCTTCGAGAATTAGCCAAGCAAATTAAATAGAAATTGCCGCACCCCAGGGGATGCGACAATTGAATCTATAGGAAAAGGTCAGGTTCATTAAATATGTGCGGGCGTAAACCCGTCTTCACTGAGCTCCCGGTGCTGATATTCTTCCGTCATCAACGCTTCGACCTGTTTTGCGGGTTTGTTCTTATTGAATTTCATTAACACTTGGTCAAAAATGGTATAAATTACCGGAACGACCACCAAAGTGAGAAACAGAGAACTGATCAAACCGCCGATAATAACCCAGGCCAGACCATTCTTCCACTCTGCACCGGCACCGCTTGCCATCGCGATAGGCACCATACCGATCACCATCGCGATCGTCGTCATCAGAATCGGACGTAGTCTGGCATGATTGGCCTGAATCAACGCGTTGAAAGTGGATTGCCCCGCCGCCTTTCGCTGGTTGGTAAAATCCACCAGCATGATAGCATTCTTTGCCACCAATCCAATCAACATTATCAATCCCAGAATGGTAAATATATTCAGGGTATTATTTGTTAATGCCAGGGCCAGAAGTGCTCCGATGATCGAAAGTGGAATCGAGAACAGCACCACAAAAGGATACACAAAGCTGTTATACAGCGCCACCATGATCAGGTAGACCAGTACGATTGCGGCGAGCAGCGCAATGCCCAATGAGCCAAACCCTTCAGACTGGTTTTCCATATCTCCACCCCAGATATAACTAACACCTGCCGGCCGGCTTAGCTTTTCCAGCCGGGTTTCCCACTCGGCAGCAATTGTACCAGTAGGTCTACCGACACTTTGGGCTTCTACAGTGCGACCTGTTCAATTACTTGTTCTTCTGTCAACTGTTGATTTAATTCGTAAAACTCCTTGGTCGACCGGGCAGCTTTCAGTCCGGTAAAGACTGATTGATCAAATATATTCTGGGTCACCGCCACCCCGACATTCGCATTCCATTTCTGACCAAAAGCGATCAGCATATCCTCTCCGGGGTTGGTGGGGTTCATGGCACCGGGAAGCACACTCTTTTGTAACAGCGGGTTATAATTGAGTTGTCCGGAACCGCTCACCTGGGGCAGGGCACGGGAACGCACTTCATCGATCTGATATTGTGCATTCTCCAACTGTAGCGAAGCCTTCCTCGCATCGGTGTAGTGTTCCAGTGCATATTGTATCGCTGACCTGAGGCTTATCCCCGATCCGACCTGTGCGAATCCGCTGCTTATGACCAGGGATAATACCAGGGTGAGCAACGCCGACTTTTTATTTGTTTTCATGTGATTTTTAATTGAGGTACTTTAATATTTTACAATTTCCTCTAACTTATTTGTTTGACTTTTTTGTAAATCATGAGGTAAAAAAATTTTACTTCAGAAATACGGTTTTCAAAATAGCTTCTTTACGTCCCTGGATGATTAGATTAAATGAAATGGTATTCATTTCCAGGGCCCGCTCCAACAGTGGCCTCATGATAATTGGGTATGAAACCATTGCGGCAAGATTTAGCAAAAAATGGATTGGTTCCATGCTGGCGATGTTTCCGGCTTCCATTTCAGCCCGGATATCGGCATAAAAAGCATTGATTTTCTGCCGGTTGCTATTGTCATTAGCCGTAAGTGCGGCGACCATTTCGGGCTTATTCAACTGAGATACCAGGTAAGTGTCTAAAAACGGATACTTCATACCCTGTTCCATCCAGATATCAATAAGATGTTTTATTTTATCTCGGAAAGATTGCTCCGGCTTGACGATCTCGTCAATCTTTTTATAGAATTCCACCCTTCCCTCTTCCAGCACTTTCTGAAACAGCTGATCCCTGGACCGGAAATAATAATGTACCAGGGTCCTGTTTACACCAGCAGCGTCTGCAATTTCCTGTGTCGTGGCCTGAAAGCGTCCTTCCCGAAAGAACACCCTCATCGCAGTATCCCGAATCAGCTTCTCTGTATTGCTATCTTTGGCGGACATTTTATTGACATTTTTGTTAAACAGCAAAGTTAAACACTTTTCGTGGAGTCTGCCAAATCTTTCTTATTATTTTTTCTTATTCTTCATCCGATGGGCAAGCTTCTGATAAAAAAATCACCGGCGTAAAGCCGGTGAAAATGATCAAAAGGGTTTAAAATCAGTAACAAACAAACTGAAGTCGGTACATAAAATGGTCGGTGAATCAAAGTTCCCGAATCCGAATATTTTTGAAATAGGCTCTTTTACCATGATCCTGGAGGGCAATAAATCCTTTTTGGACAGTGGCATATCCGGGATAGTCTTTCCATTTGCCCGTCGTTCTCTTCTTTTTCCAATCTTCTGTATAAGCCTGAAATTCGACAATCTTCTGCCCGTTGAGCCAGTGCTCTACATGCCCCTTATTATAAATGATACGGCTGTTATTCCATTCACCTACGGGTTTGAGCTTTTTATTAGGGCCCGCAACATGCATGGCATAGTCGGCTCCCGCCTGCTGCCATTCTTCCAGTTTTCCCGGAAAATTCACATCATCGATAATCTGATATTCAGGACCGGTTTCGTAAGGTCCATGATATTTTTTGTCTTCAATCACATGATACATAACGCCGCTATTGCTGCCTTTGTCCACCTTCCATTCCCAGGCCAACTCAAAATTCTCGTATTGCTTATTGGTGACTATATCTCCACCTGTATCATGTGCAGCAGCCCCCAGACACACCAGGGCCCCATCAATAATAGTCCAGTTTTTTACAGTAGCGTCTCCCCGATTATAACCATGCCAGCCGCTCAGGGTTTTGCCATCAAATAAGGATTCCCATCCCTGTTCTGAACCCGCTTTACGTGCAGAGCCACAGGAAACTAAAGTTGCACCCGCCACTAACAGGAGCAGCGCATGTTGAATAATGCTGTTTTTTTTCATTTTTTGGGCTTTATGTATTTGAATGATTATTGCTTTTTCATGGTTACCGGATCCCAAACCATGGGACGACCCGCATCCAGACTGTCATTGCAAAGTAAGGCGGGTGCCGCTGCGCGATAGCCAAAGACCGCATCTTCCGCAATCGATTGACTATTGCCATTACGTATGGCAGTTACAAAATTGACCATATGGTCATATGGACCGCCTTTATAACCCTTTTCCGCCTTGAAAACCGTGGTCGCCGGCGCCTCCTCAACGATACGTTTGCGGCCTCGGTTCCCTGAAGTTCCTGCGTCCTGTTGCTTAAGAAAGGGATCTTCTACTGCCGAACCGTTATTTTTTTTCAGGGTAACATCATCCCAGGTGATATCCATAGAACCTTCACTTCCTACAAGTTTCAGGTAAGTTGTACCACTTGTTCCATCTACAAAATTGCATCGCAACGAAAGGTTAAAGGCTGGATGTGTTTCGGTTTTAGGATAGTCAAAGGCACCCAGCTGTACATCCGGCACTTCCCGGCCATCGTTCCAGAATCGGAGACCTCCGGTAGAATAAATCCGATTGGGCCCGAGTGAATCTGTAATAAAATGGAGACTGGAAAATAAATGAACATACAGGTCCCCCGCCATACCCGTACCATAATCCTTATAATTTCTCCACCGGAAAAAACGCATCGGGTCAAAAGTCCGTTTATGGGTATTACTAATATAGGTATCCCAGTCAACCGTCTGCACGGAAGCATCTTTGGGTATGGGATACTGCCATACCGCTACCGGATTGCGCCGGGCCCAGAACCCTTCCGCGTAGTTCAATTCACCGATCGCTCCCTGCTTCAGCAGCTCTCGGGCTTTTTCATTGCCCAGGGAAGATACGCCCTGACTGCCCACTTCAAAAACTTTTCCGGTTTTCTTCTGTGCCGCAATCACTTCCGGCCCTTCTTCAATACTGTGCACCATCGGTTTTTCGCAATACACATGTTTACCGGCTTGCATGGCATCAATAGAAATCTGCTTATGCCAATGATCGGGTGTAGCCACAATAACCGCATCTATATCCTTACGTTGCAGAATTTCCTTATAGTCTTTTGTAGTAAATATATCATTGCCCCAACGTTTTCTGGCAGTATCCAGCCGACCAGTGTACAAATCACAGGCGGCAACCATCCGCACACCAGGGACTTTTAGAGCGGTATCCAGGTCATTACTACCCATACCACCGGCGCCAATCAGGGCTATATTCAGTTGATCGTTCGCCCCAAAAATATTGTTGCGGGAAAGTCCTATAATTTTTCGGGTTTCCGCATTTGCAGCGTCCAGGTATTTCCCCGCCATTAAAGCGCCGGAGGAAAGCGCCAGTTTTTTCAAAAATCGCCGTCTGGCTGATTCAGCATTCATAATCGTTAAAGAAGTTTTGACAAATAATAGCGCTAAAGATAAGTAAACCCTTCGATAGAATTATACAGCGATTACAAAAGAAAACCCTATTTATCCGGTATTGAAAGGACGGCGTTTTTTTCGCTTCTGCTATTTTTTTGTTTCCGTCTCAGCATCAAAGTATGGACGAATAATGTAGAGATGATCACCAATAACCCCAGATAAAATCCTGAATTCATGTCCCGGTTTTCCTTGAAAATCAGAAAGGCCATCAAGATGCCGTAAATCGGTTCCATACTATAGGACAGATTCACGGTAAAAGCAGATAGTTTTTTCAGCGCATTCATCGAAAACTGAAATGCGATCACCGAACAAACCCAGGCCAGTACCAACAGCCAGAGCAGATCGCTCCAGGAGGGCAGCAGACTGGCCACGGGGAAAGCTTTCAGATAAAAAGGCATCAGGGCCGACAGGGTAATAAAACCGCCGGATATCTGCCAGGTCAATACGGTTTGCATATTGATCCGGGTCATTTTAATCTTTAACAAAATAGGGAACAAGGCGGCAAAGAAAGAAGACACCAACCCCAGCAATATTCCTGTTTTATACCGGGTATCAAAATGAAAAATCAGCCAGATACCGAGAACGTTCATCATCCCCAGGCCCAGTTCCAGCAGGTTGATGCGAACCCTGTTAATCAATGGTTCCAAAATAGACGAAAAAAAGCTGACGACCGACAGACAAACCAGCCCGATCGAGACATTGCCGTATTTGATTGATGCGTAAAAGAATAACCAGTGAAGGGCACTTACAAATCCCGTCAGAACCAGGTGCATGCCGTCTTTATAATTCAACCGCTGCAGTTTTCTGGTCCACAAGAACAAAATCCAGAGTGTAATGCCCGTAAACAACAGCCGGTACCAGACAATTAAGCCTTCATTGAGCGTAATCAGTTCCCCCAGAACACCCGTAAACCCCGCCAGAAGGACGGCAATATGGAGCTGCAAAAAAGCCTTTTTCATTTCGGGCGCAAGCTACATAATTAATGGACGCCCTGTATCAAATTCCAACCGGTAAAAACGGATATTGGGCCTATCCCAAGGTTTGACAGTCCCTGTGCAAAAGCTTAAATTTGTGAAGCTGCCTGCGGCAATCTAAAAATAAAATTATGGCTCAATCCGAAATCCGTGTCAGTTCCGAAACCGGCCGCCTGAAACGCCTGCTCGTCCATAGTCCGGACAGCGGTCTGGGAAAAGTGGTTCCTTCCAAGGCCCAGGACTGGCTTTTCGAGGATATTGTACACCTGGAGACTATGCGGCGCAAGGAATACGACTACTATACCAAGCTCCTCCTTTACTTTACAGATCCTGATAAAATAAAAGGCAGGCTGACCGAAATTGATGACCCCCGGAATAATTTCGATTTTTATAAACCTTCCAGCGACCATTTTTTCCGTTCGGAGCAGGTCATCGAAATTGAATGGCTATTGGCGACGATCCTGGACAATGAAAAGATCCGCACCCGGCTGGTAGCATCCGTCTGCGCTGTCGAAAACTGCAGCTATGCGATTCAGGAATCTTTGATGGAACTGGAATCCCGGCAACTGGCCAATGTTTTTATAACAGGCACCTATTGGGACAATGAAATGTTGTTCCCACCCGTGCCCAATTTCATTTTCACCCGCGATATCGGTATTGTAATAAACGATCATATACTGCTGAACAAACCCGCCAAGCAGGCCCGGACCCGCGAAGCCCTGCTGATGAAATACATTTTTTACAACCATCCCTTATTCGAGACGCACCGGGAAAAGATTATCGAACTTCCGGAGAGTCCGTACCAGTTCCTCTTACCCAAGGATTCCGAAGAAAAGGCAGTCACCTTGGAAGGTGGGGACATTATGGTGGTCAGCCCGGACCATGTACTGATTGGAGTTAGTGAGCGAACATCCCTGGAAGCTGCCAACCAGACCATTCATGCGTTATTTGATCGCAAACTTGTCCGGAAGGTATCTGTGATAAAAATACCGCGTAAAAGAGATTATATGCATATCGATACGATATTTACGCAGGTTAGCAGAAATACCTGGGTAATGCTTGGCACATTTTCGAAAAAGCATATCAAGGGAGAAGATGCAGACGATATCCAGCGGGCACTGGATACCCGAAAAAAAGACGAAATAATATCGATCATTCAGTTTCATCGGGATCGGATTTCCCGTCCTTTGTATTTCGACAACCTGGAAGACCTGCTTACGGATATCAGTAAGAATGACCTGGCTTGTGGCCAATCGCCACGATTTATTTATTCCGGTAATAATGAATTCCCTTTTGATGCCCGGGAACAATGGACGGACAGTTGTAATCTGCTGGCCCTGAAAGACGGCGTGGTGCTGGGGTATGACAGAAATGATCATACGTTGCAGGCTTTCGTCAATGCCGGATTCAGGACGGTCAGGGTCCAGGATCTGCTGACAGCACTCGAAGCCGGCGATCTGGATACCGCATCGCTGGAAAACACATTTATCATCATGCCATCCGCAGAACTTTCCAGAGCAAGGGGCGGATTTCATTGCATGAGCATGCCCTTACTTCGGGATTGATCTTCGATACGCTTACTTTTTCAATTATTGAATCATGATCACTGAACATATTTTGATGGTCCGTCCTGCTGCTTTCGGGTTTAACGAACAGACGGCCGTTAACAATGCTTTCCAGCATGCCGGGGGTGCTTCCGATATACAGACACGGGCGCTGAAAGAATTCGATGCTATGACAACGCTGCTCCGCCATCATGGCGTGCAGGTTACTGTCGCAGAAGACCACCCGGAACCCCTGACCCCCGATGCCATTTTCCCCAATAACTGGGTCAGCTTTCATGAAGAAGGTTCAGTTGTCTATTATCCCATGTTTGCGCCCAACAGAAGAAAGGAAAGAACAAAGTCCGTTATGGATCTTATTCACGATAATTTTTATGTGCGTTCTGAAATTGACCTCACCTATTTTGAAGAAAAACAGCTTTTCCTAGAAGGCACTGGCAGCATGATCCTGGATCGCGACAATAAACTGGCATATGCCTGCCTTTCGCCCAGAACAGATGCCAGTCCCTTGTATGGTTTTTGCCATTCGCTGGGTTACCAACCTGTGTTGTTTTATGCGCATGACGAAAACGGCATACCCATATATCATACCAATGTAATGATGTGTTTGGGCAGCGCTTATGTAGTCATTTGCATGGAAAGTATCAGGGATGCGACACAATCGACCATGTTAATGGAAAAATTTGCCCAAACGGGCAAAACCGTTATTCCCATCAGTATCGGACAAATGTTGCAGTTTGCCGGTAATATGCTCCAGGTCGCGAGTTCGGAAGGCACCCCCTTACTGGTTATGTCGCGTCGCGCCTATAACAGCCTGACCCAGGAACAAATCGCCCGGCTGGAATCATACAATCAGTTGCTGCATACACCCCTGGATACAATAGAACGGCACGGCGGGGGCAGCGCCCGTTGTATGATGGCAGAAATATTTTTAATCCCAAAAGAAGAAGCATGAAGACCGTCCATTATTTATACACGGGTTTTCTGACCTGTGCCCTTTTGCTACTGACAAATTCAGGTCAGGCGCAGACCAGCTATATGGACAGTATCAGGCACTTCCAGATGCGCTATGTAAAAGAACACGAAGTAGCCCGATCCGCATCTTCAAAATCTCAAATAGCATTCTATCCTGTAGATTCACAGTATCAGGTCCTCGCCCGATTTGAACCAGTGCCCGATAGCAAATGGTTCAGGGTACCTACTTCTTCGGGACGCTCCAAGATATTCCGAAAAGCGGGAAAACTGTGTTTCCAATTAAAGGACCTTGAACAAACGCTCTATGTTTATCAGTCGCAGGTGCTGCTGCAGGATCCCCAGTACTGGGACCTACTCTTTCTTATGTTCACTGACAGTACCACGGGCTACACCACTTATGAGGGGGGACGTTATATCGATCTCAAACAGTCTGATCTCCGGGATGGCCATATTCTGGTAGATTTCAACAAAGCTTATAATCCCTACTGTGCTTATGGAATCGGTGGAAAATATAATTGTCCGATTCCGCCTTCCGACAACCGCTTAGGTATTGCAATTTATGCCGGTGAAAAAAGTTTTCCTGCGCATTCGGACTAAGCGTTACTAATTTTCATTTCGCCGGACAGGCAGGAGATTTTTTTGCCCGCCTGTCTACTTAACCTGCCGAACACCTCACTTCGCCCGGATCCGGGCATATTAATACCAGGCGAAACAGACCACAACAGATGGTCGGCATTTCAAATGTCCGCTTCGGAAGGGTTATTGTCCTGTTGGGTCTAATTAACTTTTCTTTTAAAAAAAAATAGCTGGATTTTGCCTGCAAATAATGAACTGTATGATGAAAATGAACAAGTTAAAAATCTTTCGTTATCTGATTTATTTGCTAACAATTGGTATAATCATTTCGACTGGCTGCTCAAAAGACGATACCACAGATACTGATCTGGAAGGCAATTGGAAAGTGTCTTACGAATTTGAAGGCGTGGGTAGAACAGACGCTGTTTCTTTTACAATTGGAGAAGAAGTTTATGTAGGACTCGGATACAATGGATCCCTGGGATCTAATTCGGCGGATCGGTTAACAGATTTCTGGGCATTTCAGAAATCCAACGGCACCTGGAAAAAAGTTGCCAACTTCCCTGGTAAGGCGAGAAATGCTGCCGTAGCCTTTGTTATCGACGGCATCGCCTATGTGGGAACCGGGTACGACGGCACTACACGTTTAAATGATTTCTGGGCCTATCATCCTGCCACGAACAGCTGGCACCAGATAGCCGATTTCGGCGGTAGTGCCCGTTACGGGGCCGTTGCCTTTGCCATTGGCGGCACCGGCTATGTAGCGACCGGAAATGACGGTAACTATCTGAAAGATTTATGGGCATACAATCCTACCTCCAATAGCTGGACGCAAAAAGCCAGTCTGGCCGGTTCCAAACGACAGGATGCAGTAGCTTTTGTCCATAATGAAAAGGCTTATATTGTAACCGGAACCAATAACGCGAGCCTGCTTACAGATTTTTACTATTATGATCCGGCAACAGATGCCTGGACACGGTTGCGCAATATTAATTCCTCAAATGATGACGAGGATTATGATGATGACTACGGCTCGGGCATTACCCGCAGCAATGCCGCAGTATTTGTACTTAACAATAAAGCCTATCTCTGTTGTGGAACGATCAGCGGTAATACCGGCACCGTCTGGGAATACAATATCGACACTGATCTCTGGGCCCAGAAAACTTCATTTGAGGGATCTGCCCGACAGGGCGCTATTGGTTTTGACGCAGGAAATTATGGTTTTATTACAACGGGAACCAGCGGCAGTTCTTATTTTGACGACCTGTGGCAATTTGATCCAAACGCAGAACAATCCTCGACAGACAATTATTAAAGTCAATTAAGATATATGCTTCACTAATCGCATAGAAGCATACTCAGGGAATGGGCAGTTAATATTCCTATTAGCTGCCCTTATTTCAAATTCTAATATTAAGTGATTCAGTATAATGGAATTAGGATGAGATATTTTCAGATCAGTCTGCTTTTCATAGTGATGTTGGTTAGTTCCTGTCAAAAGACCAATGTATATTTCAGTGACAATACCATCATAGAAGACCCCAATATCACCATATGGGATAACTATACGGTTTCCCTGAGCACTTTTAAACTGGACAGTTTTCAGTCAAATGGTGACAGCGTTTGGGTTCTAGGCCATCATGCGGATCCGGAACTGGGCAGTATCAACGCCTTTTCGTTTTGCGAAATCGCCCGCCCCGAAAATCATCCTTTCGGCAATGATCAGATTCGTTTCGATTCGGCAGCGCTGCTACTCGTTCCCAGTGGTGTTTACTATGGGGACACGACCCGGCCCTTCCGAATTCAGGTCTTTGCCCTAAGCCAGACCATTGGTTCCGACACGCTGGGCACGGCGACCTTCTATAATACCCAAAGCACTAACTATTTGCCCGAACCCATTGGCGAGACAAACCTTTTAGTACACCCGTTGAAAAAAGACACCGTTTTCATCCCGCTGGACGACGGGTTTGCCGGAAGCCTGTACACTCAGATGAAAAACAATACCCTGGCAATGACCGATCAGAACAATTTTCGCAACTATCTCAAAGGCATCTGTATTGCAGCTGATTCTGAACAAAATAATACCATTTATCAATTTTCCAACTCGGAAGCGGTTCCGATAATCCGTATTTATTATACCGAGAAGGGGCTCTATAATAACAAGGGATATTATGACCTGAATTATATTCCGGCAAAACAGTATAACCATATAGCTTACGATCCGGTGGATTCCCCCATGTCCGTATTTGCTGATTCGGGTTTTTCACTGGCGGCAAGTAACCTGACCGGTTATAAAGCCCTGCTCAGCAATTTAAATCCCACCCGGATTAAAATTGAATATCCGAACCTCCTGAATATTACCGAATCCTATCCCTATGTAAAAGTGATTAATGCCAGCCTGGAAATCAGGGTAGATCATTCTCTGAATCAATCCCCTTATATTATACCTTCTGCCTTGCTTTTGTATACCGGGGATCAGTCCAATCAGCTGAACTCTTATATCGTTTCCCCATTAACCGGTTATCCTGAATCCGGAAACCTCGTATCTGATCCTCTTGAGGCCGATGGCACTAAATACAGTTTTGATATCACCAGTTACATCAATACCCTGATCAACGAAGGAAGATTCTCTACCCAATCCTTATTCCTCTGTCCCTATAACGACAATTATTTTGGTACGGGCTCCCGGCTTATTGTCAATACAAAAGCTGCGGATCCGGACGTACGTTTAAAACTCTATGTTCTTGGCTTGTAAATACATCAAAAATTGGATCAGGAATAATGCCTGTATACTGCTGTTATGCTATGGACCTGCAGTGGCGGCACAAAATGTCACCTCTCCTTATTCCACTCTGGGCCTCGGCGACATAAGCACCCAAAGCACAGGTCGTTATAGTATCAGCGGCGTATCTGTCTCCCGGAGAAATGAAAATACTTACAATGACGGAAATCCTGCGTCCTTGAGTTCCCTGGGACTGAAATCCGTCAATTTCGACCTGACAGGAAAAGGCAGGTCCTCCCGATTCCCGTCGAAGGCCATTGATACGGCTTCCGCTTTTAGCAAGGATTTTGTAGTCCACAACGTCTCAATGGCGTTCAAACCCTTTCATGCCACCGGGTTTGCTTTGGGCCTTAAACCTTATAGCACCGTCAATTATCAGTATCCCCTACCGGATGCCATTTACAATGATCAGACACAGGGCTTCAGCAGGCAGGTGGAAGGCAGTGGTGGTATCAACCAGATTTATGGTTCGTTGGGTCATGCCTGGAGCAAAAATTTTTCTGTTGGGATTACCGCCGCTTATCTGTTTGGCAGCACCCAGAAAATGACCAGCTATCTGGACAACAATCTGGGTTTGGATATCAGTAAAAACGAGATCTCCTTCTATTCCGGCGGCAAGTTCGATTTCGGGCTACAGTATTACACTGATGCGAATCGTTCCTGGCAACATACATGGGGCCTGACCTTTACGGCTAATACCAGATTAAAAGGTTACCGGAAAACGGAATATACCAGTAGCGATACCATTTTTGGTGAAAAAAGTAACGGTCCAGCGCATTTCAAGCTTCCCATAAGCGGTCTGTTGGGTTATACAGCTTCCAATAAACGGGGCCTTAGTATCTCTGTGGAGGGCGGATATTATAACTGGGAAAAACAATCCTTAAATTATACAAACAGTTATACTTCCCCCAATTTTCATATTGCCGCCGGCTGGGAATACGCCAGGACCGTTAAGTCTTATTTGGAAGGTTTTACCTATGAAAAATACTACTTGGGCATGGGGCTTATTGCCGAAAACAGTTATTTTCACCTGAACGGCAACAAGATATGGGATTACGGTTTCACTCTGGGTGGTGGCTATAATGTTACAGGAAGATTATACCTGCATGGGGGACTGGAGCTTGGCCGCAGGGGTAGCTTTTCATCCGCCCAGATTAAAGAAAATTATACCCAGTTTACGCTGGGTATCAGCGTAAAAAATATCTGGTATAAGTTCGGTACCCAGTAAGAGATGCCGATGGCATCTTCGCCAACCGGATAATAACAGCAATTAACAATATATTTGGAAGACAAATATGGTTCAGTCGGCCACAAATACATATCCTGTTCCTTACCGGGACATTCTGATCATCGCTGCAATTACGATACCATTGTTTGGCATTTCGGCAGCAGTACCCATGCCTTTATTATTCACCGGCGAATTCACCTGGGCAGAAACCCGGTTCGGATTGCTTAGTGCCATGATGAATGCCGGATTGTTCTGGCTTCTGAATACCCTCTTGCTTTCGCTATTTTTTAGATACGTCCCACCCCGCTATCAGTGGCTCCGGTATCTGGCCAGCCTGGTGATTTGTGGATTGGCCGCCTATTTCTTCTTTCGGCTGATCCGTATCCTGCACCTACATCCCGAACCAATTGGAGGCCCCCGATTTCATATCCGGTTTGATGCATCTCCCAACATTGGACCACCCCGCACCCGTGATTTTCAGACTGCCCATCGGCCCTGGTTTAATATCTTTGCAATATTGCCCGGACAATCCACCAATATTCTGATTCTGGTGCTGACAGAAATCATACTCCTGAGAAAGAAAAAGGAACATGTAGAAAAGGAAAATAATCAGCTCCGGATTGCTAACCTGGAAGGCAAGCATAATTTACTAAAACAACAATTGCAACCACATTTTCTATTCAATTCCTTATCAATCATCAAAGCCCTGATTAAAAAAGATACCGTAAAAGCTGATCATTATGTAGATATGTTGTCGGAACTACTGCGGTATTCGGTATATGCCAACAATAACTACAAAGTAACCGTCGAGGAAGAAATAAAATATGTCAGTACCTATCTGAAAATGCAGAAAATTCGCTTCAAGGATGCCCTGATCTTCAATTTTGATATACCTGGGGAGCTTTTGAACGGACTGGTGCCGATTCATTCCTTGCAGTTACTCGCGGAGAATGCGCAGAAGCATAATATGCTCAGCGAAACCAGTCCGCTTTTGATAAAAGTAAGTGGTGATGCAAGGCTGCGCACTATCTGCGTAGAAAATAATCTGCAACCCAAATCGGATTTCAACACCAAAAAAGGGCTGGGACTGAAAAATCTCAGGGAAAGATACCAGCTGCTGGGTGGTACGGATTTACAAATCACCCAAACAAAAGACCAGTTTATTGTCACGTTAAAGTTACTCGAAGATGAACACAGTGATCATTGAAGATGAAGGTTACACCGCTGAATATCTCAAAGAATTATTAGAAGAGATCGCGCCGGATTTCCAGGTTATCGGTCAGCTTGCTAGTATCGGCGCGGCTACGGAATACTTCAACAGTCACCCCCAGCCTGACCTGATATTTTGTGATGTCCATCTGTCGGACGGTTCGAGTTTTGAAATTTTTCAAAGAGTAAAGATCAGTAGTCCGGTTATATTCATCACAGCCTATGACCAGTATGCCCTACAGGCCTTTAAAGCTAATGGCATTGATTATATTCTGAAACCTTTCAATGAAAAATCATTATTGGACGGGATTAATAAATTCAGAAGGCTTTATGGTACGGCCATCCGACGGGTTAACCATTACGACCAATTGCTCGGGAATATGAATATCGAGAACGCCTCGGGTGGCACCAATGCCTTTCTGGTGAAATATGGCGACAAAATCAAACCCATAAAAATATCGTCAATTGCCTATTTTATCACGCAGCATAAGGCGGCGCAACTCATAACCCTACAGAATGAAAAATACCTCATCAATAAATCCATGGATGAAATAGAAAAAAGCTGTGGGACTGGGTTTTACAGGGTCAACCGACAGGTATTGGTCAATAAACAGTCCATTGATGAAGTACTCCAAAGCCACAACCGTAAACTTCTGATTACCTTAAAATTATCCGACGCACCTGTCTTTGAGATCAATAAGGTAAAAATGACCGATTTTTTGAGCTGGCTGAGTCGATAAAACAAACTTAGCAACTGTCATCGCTTCGGTCAACTGGCCGTTTCGCAGCTAGGATCAAGAAAGCGTTGCTGCCAGCCCCTTATCAAATGACATAGGATTAAAAGATAATTCCTGGACCGCTTTTTCAATATTCAAACCGGTACATAAAGGCCGTCGAGCTGGCTCTTTAAACGCCTCACGGGTAACCGGTCTTAGTCTGTGGTTGGTAACATTCAGATGGTCTGCTACTTTCAAGGCCATTGCATAGGGCGACAGCTGCTCCTTCCCCGCCAGGTGAAATATTCCTGTTGATCTTCTTTCAAGAATGCGGGCAATACCCCAGGCGAGATCCGGCGCATAGGTCGGCGTGCGCTGCTGGTCTTCAACGACGTTAAATGATTCACCCTGACGCAGCTTTTGAGCCACCAAGGTTATGAAATTATCTCTACCGTAAAAAGGTTTAGCATAGACGAAGCAGGTTCTGGCGATGGCCCAGCCCGACTGGTACTCCGCAACTGCCTCTTCCGCCTGCCATTTGGTTTTGCCATAATAGTTCACCGGATCCGGCCGATCGGTCTCCCGGTACATTCCCGTATCGCCATTGAACACAAAATCAGTAGAGACCTGTACAAAAAAGGCGTTATACAATTCGGCCGTTTTGAGCAGTTGTACTGTTCCGTACACATTGGTATCAAATGCATCTGCCTGGCGTTGTTCGCATTCGTCGGGTTTGCTCATGGCGCCGCAATGTACGACCAGTTCAGGACGGACAAACTCGAAAGCATCGCCGAGTGAGTACGGATCTGCGAAATTGACCTGTATAAAACGATATTGTGGATGCTGGTTAAAAGAAGACATATCTCCCGTTCTGGATGAGGCAAACACTTCATGGCCTTCTTTTAATAGACGATCTACGACGAAACTTCCCACCAAACCATTGGTGCCTGTTACAAAAACCTTTGCCATAATTGAAATTTAAGCTCCTGCAGGCAGCAACCTACCAATGGTTCCTGGCAACCTGCATCACAAATCTAGAAACTATTCCGATTAAATTCATTCCGTTCATTCGATCCTACAAAAAAACTCCGAATATTACTTCGGAGTTTCTATTATTTAAAACAATTCTTTCTACCCTAAATAGGATTTCAGGGCGCTGCTATACCGCGCTTTCTGTAAACGCTTAATTGCCCTTTCTTTAATCTGGCGAATGCGCTCTTTGGTCAGGTCATATTTTTGGCCGATCTGTTCAATGGTCACACCATTCTCACCGTCCAGACCAAAATAGGCATTGACAATTTCAGCTTCACGCGGTGACAGGGATTTCAAAACCCTGCGAATTTCATTGCGTAAAGAATCCTTCATCACATCATCATCCGTATCTGATCCGCCTTCCAGCAGATCGCCCATAGCTACATCTTCCGCTTCATGCACCGGGGCATCCAGAGAAGTGTGGCGGGTATTGCTTTGAAAAATATTGTTGATTTCAGTCTCACTCATTTCCAGCAGTTCAGAAAGCTCTTCGGTGGAAGGTTCTCTCTCGTGTTCCTGCTCGAAAGCCATATAAGCCTTATTGGCTTTATTATAGGTACCGATCTTATTTTGTGGCAGACGTACCAGACGCCCCTGCTCCGCCAATGCCTGCAGGATGCTCTGACGAATCCACCATACCGCATAAGAAATAAACTTAAAACCTTTGGTCTCATCAAAACGCTGAGCGGCTTTTATCAGGCCCAGGTTGCCTTCATTTATCAGATCGCTTAAAGAAAGCCCCTGGTGCTGGTATTGTTTGGCAACAGAAACCACAAAACGCAGGTTGGCCTGAACCAGTTTATCCAGAGCCCGCTGATCGCCCATTTTTATTTTTTGAGCGAGCGTAGTCTCTTCCTCTGGTGTGATCATAGAAATTTTAGAAATCTCCTGCAGGTATTTTTCAACAGCCTGGGAATCTCTGTTAGTAATTTGAGTAGCAATTTTGAGCTGACGCATATCTGATTATATAAACTTTATTTTGGTAAATGATAGTGCAGGCCGATAGGATTCAAATTTAATAATAACCCGCAAAATTACGCAGAAATCACGACAATAGCAAGTTGGGTTTTAACAACTTGCTGACGCCGGGACCACTGTTTCGCGCGTTCCTGCCCTTATTTAACGCTTTTAAGTCCCAATTGGTTGCCGCCGGTTATGACGGAACCTGGAATATACCACTACGCCTATTCCTGCCAGAATCAGACCAAAAGAAATCAGCTGGGCCTGGGTCATTTCGATGCCGAAAAGATGCATTTTGACATTAACCCGGATGCGTTCGATGAAAAACCGCTCTAAACCGTTGAATATCAAATAGATTCCAAATAATAACCCGGGTATCTTTATCCTTTTGCGGAAGGCCCACAGGATCCCGAAAAGTAGTAAACAGATCAGGATTTCATAGACAGATGTCGGAAATACCGGCGCCGGCAGGTGATTACAATATTGTAAATCCGTGCAACCAGCCATCGGCACCCCCGTCTCGTTGACATTATGGGGAAAATCATAGGCGAAAAACCAGTCAGGCAGAAAATTCAGGAAGTCGGGTTTGGGGAAAAAGGCATTATCTGTTCCGTGTCGGGCAAAAAAATTAGGATTTGAGGTTACTGCTGCCTCAAAATCACCAGCGGCCGCAGGAAGGATGCCACCTTCGGATCTGGTTTTAAAGGCGCGGTTAAAAATCCCCCAGTCACCATCGCCGGCAACCTGGCATCCGATCCGACCCAATGCATAGGCCAGCATCATAACCGGTCCCATAACGTCGACAAAATGGATAAAAGGAATTTTGTGCTTTCGGGTATACCACCAGAGGGCAATGCCCGCGCAGATCAGTCCTCCGTAGAAAGTCAGACCAGAAAAAGTAAAGAAGCTGGAAGGGTCCTGAAGGAACGCGTCCCAGTTTTCGAAAGTATCAAAAAGTTTGGCGCCCAGCAGCCCAAAGACAAGGGCGATCATGGTAATCTGGCCCACCCTGTCCTGCGGCCATACCCGTATAATCCGCTTTTCCGGCTTGGCAAGTTTTTGCTTATTGGCTTCCCGATATTTCAGTCCCGCAAATAAAAATCCCAGTACAAGCCCGCCCAGCAGGTTCCCCTGTGAGGAGAATATGTATTCCTGCGGATTGACGCTCATTGAATTCTTCATAAACACCAGGCCCAGAATCTTATAGCCCAACAGAAATCCGAGGATAAAATTGGTCAGCAATTCAGCAACAGATGCAGGCTTACCAATTTCTATGGTTTCTTCTGTCGGCTGGAAAAGCCCTTCTTTGCTTTTACGTTTGAGTTCCTGGGTTAATACATAGGCGCAGATCAAAAAGGCTATCGCAACAAAAAAGCCGAATGAATTCACAAAATGAAGCGGCTTCCATTCCACTCCGAACCAGTCTTTAAAGACATAATATAAATTAGGATACATGCAGCTGGGTGTTTACTTTTTGTGGCAATATTACGATAAAAAGCTTCATGAAGCAGGATTACCCATGACCCCGATCTGCCGACAGAACCGGTAAAAAGAAAAAAAGGACACCCTTCGGGTGTCCTTAATATGATTTGCTATAACCAAATACCTTACTGGTCAGCTTAACAATACTCATCAAAGGCAGCGATCAGATTCTGGGCGATCATCTGCGCAGACCGTCCTTCGATCATATGCCTTTCTATAAAGTGTACCAGTTTTCCATCTTTGAATAAGGCAATAGAAGGGGAAGATGGCGGATAAGGCATCAGATGCTCCCGGACCTTTGCAACGGCTTCAAAATCAAAACCGGCGAAACTGGTCGTTAAATGGTCAGGCTTTTTTTCCGCATTGGCTACGGCCATCAGCACACCGGGTCGGGCAGTTCCTGCGGAACAACCACATACTGAATTAATTACGAGTAGATTGGTTCCCTCTTGTGCCAGACTATCGTCTACATCCTGCGGGGTTTGGAGTTCCACAAAGCCATTATCCGTTAATTCCTCTTTCATGGGAATTACTATTTCTGCTGGATACATATATTTTAATTGATTTTATTGGTTCGCATTTTCAACACAAAACTAGGTGAAAAGTTTAAGTAAGGTGATATTTACCACTAAGGAAAGGAACTTCTGGTTTACGGCTAAATCTACGACCGACCAACTGGCATCCTGGTATGACATAATTTATATTCCACAGGAATCAATGAGACTTAATGGCAGTCAACTCGCAACAAAACTGTCATATTGTCATTTAATGGCTGAATATTTGCCGTTGGTTCGACATTTGACCCTGTACCTGCGTAAAACAATTCATAAACAAAAAATTCGGATATCATGACAAACGTAAAATTTAACGGCATCCCATTTGAAAGAACCTTTACCAGTCTGGTAGATGATTTCTTCACTGAAATTCCTGGAATTCTTAAAACAGAAGTGAACAAACCCAATATCAAAGGGCATGCGCCGGTAAACATTATAGAAAACGACAATAATTATGTGATTGAAATTGCGGCTCCCGGCTACGAAAAAACAGATTTTAAAATCCAGGTAGAAAATAATCTGCTGTCCGTATCTGCCGAAAAAAAGACCGCAGAAACTGAAGCAACAGGTAAAGAGATTCGCAAAGAATTCCACCTGCGTTCTTTTAAAAGAACCTTTACCATTGACAACAAAATAAATACAGAAAAAATTGACGCCAAATATGTTAACGGAATCCTAATTGTAACCTTACAACGCAAGGAAGAAGCTAAACCGGCGTCCAAAGACATAGAAGTATTATAAGCAAGTTTTTCTCATAAGCAGTTAGTTTTGGTTTAATCCCCACGTTTCCACGCGGGGATTTTTTGCGGTTATATGCCTGTTTTTTTGTATCTTCTGCAATTCATGCTGCTTATTTCGGGTTTTAGTCGTCTAAAGCCTAATTTTGCACATTCATTACAAAACGCTTATCTGGTATGCGAAGTACAACATTGGTTCTTTTATTGGCACTTATTTTTGGTTCGGCGAAATCCCAAATCATAAATGATACCATGGTGATCCACAATCCGCAACCAATCGTTCTCGCCGATACCAGCAGCCTGCGCATCGTAAATTTCAGCCCGTTTTTTTCGTTGCATTCAGATTCCAGTCTGAACTATAAATTTCAGATCAACAAGAACCCCAAAAAATATTACTGGTTTCTAACAGACGCACCCGCCGGATTTAAACTGGATAAAGACAATGGTATCCTGAGCTTTAAAGCCAATAAGTCCCTTTTTCTGGCAGGACGATTGAAATATGACAAAGAATACCCGGTAAAATTTGGCGTTCAAAGTCTTTCAAATCCTTACGACCGGCTCGACACTACTTTAAAAGTGATCTTCTACAGTACCGATGTCATTTATCCCAAAATAAAACCGTCAGTCGTAAGTCCGGTCACGATAGCAGAAGGCAGCAAACTTTCATTCAGTATCCTTTGCGAAAATGGCAATTTCCCCATTGATAAAATCCTGATGTCGAGTGATATCTCTATAGGTAATTTTAAACTGCCCAAGACCTGCGATGATACCTTTGAGTGGACCCCTGGTTATGAATTTGTTACGGAAAAAGATGCCAAAGGTGAACGTATAGTCAACCTGGAATTCATTGGTACGACTAATTTTAATTTTGCCGATACAGCCCGGGTTAAAGTGGTGGTCAAGGATGGTCTGAACTATGATATCGCCACGGCTGCATATGTGGATGTGGACACCAGTACCAGAAAATGGATCCGAACCCTGAAGGTAACCTTTGTAGAGTTGGACAGAAAAATCCGTAAAAACAAAACCGCGCGATCTTCCTTTGATATTACAACGGCTACCTCCACAGTAACCGGGACCATTTACTCCACAGTAGAGAAGGAAAAAAATATTGGCAAGATCCTGCCTGGTGCCGGCGTTTTACTGGTACCGGTAAAAGAAGCGGCAGCTCCTACAAAAACAGCCGAACAAAATCAGGCTTCCCTGATCCGTGCGAATATCAAACGGTTGGAATATGTTCTGGCAGATAACCGGCTCTCCGGTGACAGGGATCCTGCCATTGCCACAAAAACCAATACCCTGAAAACTGAGCTCCGGCAAAGTCAGGTGCAATTGGTGGATGTTCCAACGGAAGCTTTTTCTGAAATGAGTGATAAGGAATTGGACCGGATAATGAACAGCCGTAAAGTGGCCCGTAAATACCGGATGAAATAAGAATCCATTGCTCAAAGAGATTCACAGGCTTGCAATCCAACCATAGCGCCTGCCCCGGTATTTCCAATACTTATAACTTAAAAGTTGTCTGGTTCGAATAAAGGTACCCTTACTCAACCTTATACGCTTGTAGTTTATTTTTAAAGAAAGTTGGGATATACAGTGTTCTGCTTTCGGGATCATAGTCGATATCGGCCGTATTCATCTGCTGATCCCTGGTGTCCAGTAACAACTTTTTAGATCCGTCTTTGCCAATATAATAGACCGTGCCTACCCAGCAGGATACAATAAAGTCTCCGTTCTCCAGTTCTACAATACCATCTGTACTGGCTTCCATCCCGGATGCGAGCTCCGTAAGCTGATTGTCCTGTTCAATGCGGTACAAACTGCCCGCATCAGCGATGTACAAATCACCTTTACTGAACAATACACCATTTGGCCCTTTCAATTTATTACTGTCCAGCATAACCTGAAAGCTGTTATTAACATAGCGGTAAAGAACCCGCGATTTGGTATCTGTAACATAGACCGCTCCCTTATCATCCACCGTAACATCGTTTAATCGTTGCGCCCCTTCCGGCTTTACTTTATCCAGTACCTGTCCACTGGCAATATCTATGATCACCAGTTCTTCAACATCAGCAACAAATAGCTTGTTCTGGAATTTACCGATCCCTTTGGGCGCATTGAGTCCGGTAACCCAGTTATCCTTTACCAGCTTCCCGTCAAAATCGAGCTGCACAACAGAGCCTACACTGTCCACAGTCCAGCCGTCAGCTCCGTCAATATTGGAAACATAGAGTACATTATTTTCCCGATCCTGGTAAACAGATTCAGGCACCCTTAAGATCGTGTCTGATTCCCAAAGCAGGGATAACTGATGCTCGGTTGCCGGGGATTGACAAGAGAAAAATCCGACGGAGATTGTCGCGATCGATAAAATCCAAATTGACTGCTTCATCTGAATATGTTTTATTATTATGAAATGTAAGGTTGCTCCGGACGAACCGGATTCAGGGCAAACTGCAATAAGAGGCGCTCAAAATCCCTTTCTGCATAAAAATAGCAAAGTTTTCCCGAATGACCTTCCTTGACATTTTCAGGATTTTGAATTCGTTGATATATTCAAATTGGTTAACTTAGGACCCAAATTCAAGCCGTATGAGTAATTCAAGAAGAAAATTTATTAAGAACAGTGTCGTAGCCGGATCAGGTGTATACCTGGGCGCTATGGGTTTCAGTGCAAAAAGTTATGCCAATATCATTGGCGCAAATGACCGGGTCCGGGTAGGTGTGGTCGGATTCTCAGACCGGTTCCGTTCCTCTTTGCTGCCTTCCTTTTTAAACCACCATAAGGAACTCAATTTCGATATTACCGGCGTATCAGATTTATGGAGCTATAGAAGGGAACTGGGCGTTGCGCATCTGAAAGAAAAACTGGGCCATGACATCAAAGGATTCCGAAATAATGAGGAACTGTATGATTCCAAATCAGTGGACGCCGTTTTTATCAGTACCGCCGATTTTCAACATGCCCGGCACGCTATTGAAGCCGTAAAGGGTCATTGTGATGCCTATGTAGAAAAGCCCTTTGCCGAGACAATGGAGGACAACCGGGATGCTTTAAAAGCGATCAAAGCATCCGACAGGGTCATTCAGATCGGATCCCAGCGACGCAGCGGCAGCAACTATAAGGCTGCTGAAGCTTATATTAAAGACGGCAAGTTCGGGGATATCCTGATGGTGGAACTTACCTGGAATGTAAATCAACCGGGCCGCTGGCGGCGCCCTGACCTGGTTGCCAAACTCAAACAGGAAGATACCGACTGGAAACGTTTTTTAATCAACCGGCCCTTTGAAGAGTGGGATCCGCGTAAATATCTGGAGTACAGACTATTCTGGCCTTATTCCTCGGGTCAGCCTGGTCAATGGATGAGCCATCAGATCGATACCGTGCATTGGTTCAGCGGTTTGAAACATCCCCGTAGTGTCACTGCGAATGGTGGTATTTACAGCTGGAAAGACGGCCGTCGCAACTGGGATACGACGACCGCGGTATTTGAATACGGTCCGGAAAATGAACCGGAAAAAGGGTTTCAGGTGGTCTTTATGAGCCGAATGGGTAACGGTGATGAAAACCCTTCCGAAATTTATTATTCTAACGGCGGGGAACTCAATCTGATCACCAATAAAGTTTCACCAAAAGGAGGGCTGAGAGAAGGCCACGCAAAAGCCATGGGCATGAAGCCCAATTTGCTGCCGGAAATCAGTCTGGTAGAAAAAGCCGAAAAAGTGGTAGCCAGCGCTAATACCGGAGGGGATTCACTGACCAGTGCGCATGTACGCAACTGGATGGAATGTATCCGTAGCCGGAAGACCACCAATGCGCCGGTCGAAGCGGGTTATCAGCATTCAATCGCCAATATAATGACAACCGCAGCTTCTCATACGGGCATGAAAGCCACTTTTGATGAGGCCACACAGGAAGTGATGGTCGGCGGAAAAGTTTTTAAATATTAAACATGCTTCGGGGGTTGGAAGAATAATTTGTTTGTATTATCTTCGCCCCCCTTTCGGGGGATTAGCTCAGCTGGCTAGAGCGCTTGCATGGCATGCAAGAGGTCACCGGTTCGAATCCGGTATTCTCCACAAGTCAAAAAAGCTTCAGGAAACTGAGGCTTTTTCATTTCAAAAAACCATGACTGCCCCCTCCAATTTATTAAAGTGCGTGCCGTAAGATTAGGCCAGGTCTGCCTGCGGGAATTAGTTATTCTAATATTTTTTCCGGACAGATTTTAAAAACTGCTCAATAGACTTTCTCACAGTGGTGGCGCTGGTATTATGATTATTCACCAGGATTGAAAACACCAATTGTCTTCCCTTTATAGTAGTTAAAAATCCACTTAATGCGACAACGCCACTCAAAGTACCTGTCTTGGCATAAATCTGACCCGATTCCTCCAGGTACAAATGACCCAGCGTTCCCTCCCCTCCTGTGGGCAATATGGTTTTAATCCTTTCCAGCCCAAACTCCAGTCGCATCTGATTTAACAATGCGACAAAATCTTCAGGTGTAAAAAGATTATACCGACTCAATCCGGAGCCATCCTCCCATCTGGGTCGTTGCGGGAGAAACCTCAGGTGGGTTTTCAAAAGCGTATCAATAATCCTGGTATTAGTCATGCTGCCCAATAATTGGTTGCTGACCATCAGTAAACTCTGTTCCGCAAAAAAATTGTCGCTGCGGTGCATCATGGGCTTAAGCAAACTGTCCAGCGGCCTGGAATAAATTATATAGGACCTTAAAGGCGCTTTGCTGACATCCAGGCTGTCAATTAATTGAATTTCCTTATGTAAAGTATCGGACAATAAGCGCCAGGGAAGTATCCGATCGGTAATGAAGGGAACACGATACTCGTGCGGTGTGTCTCCCTCCAGCTGAAGCGAATACATATTGGCCCTTAATTTCCGGGAAACCCCGCTCAGATAATTTTCGCTACCACTGGTCCTGATGCGGAAACTGGGGCGTTCCTCCACATTGGGAAAATATTTCGGTTGGCCACCCTGACTGCCATAAAACCAAATCAGGTTGCAATAAATCGGAAATACAGAACGCTCAGCCATATAATCTCCATCGTAATCACTCCAGCTCCAGCCACTACCCCAGGCACCCGTCTCTAAAGAATCGGAGACAGCCTGAATCGATTTGTCCGTGCGGTTTAGAAATTCAAATACGGGTTGATCAGGAAACTCCGGGTCAAGAAAACCTGGATCTCCGCTACCCCGAATCACTATCTTATCCCTGAACTCCCTGACCTCTAACCCGGGGACGCTGTCACCCAGAAACTTCATGGCTGCATAGCAGGAAAAAAGTTTGGTATTACTGGCTGGTACAAAATATTTATCGCCATTATATTCATAGAGATATTTTCCGGCAAGGGGATCATAAATACTGATACCTATATGGGCGTTTTCCAGCCCGGGTCCGGATAGTGGATTATGTTGATGGTTCCTTATCAACTGTTGCTGGGCCGTACAGGAGAACAAACACAAGCAAGTCAGGAGCTTCAGGAAGCCGCGATACCCTTTGATTCGCTTCATAGGCATTTATTTTTTCAGGTCAGAAACAAATTGCTGAATAATACTGATATTCTTTTCCCCGGGCGAAGTTTCAAAACGACTGTTGACATCAATAGCATACAGATTATTCTGTCCGGCAAATCTTAATATATCTGCTATATCCTCCGGACCCAATCCGCCGCTCAAAAAATAAGGCTGCTTCAAAGACAGACCTTTCAGTACCGACCAGTCAAATTTCTTTCCGCTTCCTCCATAGGATTTGGTTTGCGTATCGAATAAAAAATAATCGACATAACGACTGTGCCTCTTCAAAAGTTCCACATCCGGCAGTTCCCGGCCGATCGGCAGCGCTTTAATAATCCGGGTTCTGCCCACCAGGTCCTGATAGTGCTCAGGGAGTTCATCCCCGTGCAACTGTACCGCATCAAGTCCATAAGCTGTAACCAACTCAGCTAACTGATCCGGTGGTGTGTTTACAAAAACACCTACTTTCTGGATTCCCTCAATTTCCTTCAACGCATCGGGAGCAATCCTGCCAGGTGCATAGCGCGGTGATTTTTCATAAAAAATAAATCCGGCATAATCCACGCCCAGTTCCGCTAATTGCCGGACCTGATCGATTTGGGTCAAACCACATACTTTGACTTTAAAGTTTTGCATCCGCCGTTTTTAAGTTTTCCACAAAGAGCTGGAACGCCCGGGGCGTATCCGGCTGCCGCATAAAATATTCCCCAATCAGAAATCCTTTGAAACCATTTTTCTTGAACAACAGAATATCCTCAATTTTATCAATACCGCTCTCGGCAATCTTCAGGGTTCCTGCCGGCAGTTTCTCGGCCATCTGCAGACTGCGTTCAATATTCACCTGAAAGGTTTTAAGGTCCCGGTTGTTGATGCCTACAATCGGTGTTGCTTCACAAATATGTCCCAGCTCTTCGGCTGCATGTAATTCCAGGATCGTCTGCAGGCCCAGTGAACGGGCAAATGAAGCCAGGCGGTTTACCTGTTCGGGGCTCAGGCAGGCGGCTATCAAAAGAATCACATCGGCCCCAATGGACCTTGCTTCCAGTATCTGGTATTCATCAATGATAAAATCTTTGCGCAGTACCGGGATGTCATTGTCCCGGGCCTGCATCAGGTCTTCATCAGATCCGCCAAAAAAATCGATATCGGTGAGCACAGAAAGCCCTGCAGCGCCCAATCTGGAATACGCAGTGGTTATCGCATGCACATCAGCATCGGCCTTAATAAAGCCTTTGGAAGGAGATTTTCTTTTAAATTCCGCAATAATTCCCGTGCTTCCGTCCCGAGTCAGGGAAGCATCCAGGGGTATCACCGACCGGCTGAAATTAGGACGGTTTTCCAGATCCCGTGTTGACACCAACTGTTTGCGGGCTGCGACCTCCTCCTGCTTCCGGGCAATAATTTTATCCAATATATTCATCTGTACAATTTCAATTTTTTTTACAAATTCAGTAATATCTGTAAGGCCGCGATGTCTATGGTTCTACATGTGAAATGCCATTCAATGATGCAAATATTTCCCGGGACGGCCCATTAACTGATTTTGAAGTGCCGGCTTTTCAAAATATACCAGCGACAGGTCCTCATGAATTTTCTGAATCTTGAAAATACGATAACCTGCATCTTCATAAAAACGGATATTTCTTTCGCTCTTATGGCCGGTAAACAATTCATAACGCTGCGCAGCAGCCAACTCGTCTTCGATTGCCGCCATCATATACCGACCGTAACGCCGGCGCTGGAAATCGGGGTGAACGATCAGCTTATTCAAGCTGGCCGTATCACCTTCCAGCCAACCTCTGACCGAGGCCACCATTCTGCCCCCCTGATAGCCTGCCAGAAATAAAGCCCCCTGGTCAAATTCAGCTTCCAGTTCCGTCAAGGTCTGGCGCATCGGCTGAATAGCCGTATTCTGGTAGATCGCTGCCTCTGACTGGTAGGCCAGGTACTGCAGCTCCAGTAAGTCCGGGAGCCGGCATCGATCAAGGTATAGTATTATCAGTGTATCAGACATGGTCTTATTGCAGGGCGATTAATTTTTCCAGACTCCGCCTGGCTTTACCGCTTTGGAGGCTTTCCCTGGCGGCATCAAAAGCAGCTTCATAACTATCAAATGCGCCAGTCACCTGCAGCGCAGTAGCCGCATTGGCAAGGACTACCGCTTCCTGCTGCGGTGTTCCGGTTCCCTCCAGGATATTTTTGAAAATACGGGCAGCTTCCTGAACACTGTTTCCACCGCTGATCGATTCAGGCGTAACTTCGATGCCCGCTAACGCTTCCGCCGACAATACTTTTTCTCCATCCTGTGTAATCAGCTTGCTATCCCCCGTCAGTGAGATTTCATCATATCCATCCAGACCATGTACAATTGCGAACCGCTTATTTTGCTGTTGTAATAAATAATTGTACAATCGGGCCATTTCAAGATTATAAACACCTATTATACTAAATGTCGGGAAAGCCGGATTTACCAAGGGGCCCAGCATATTGAAAAAAGTCCGGATGCCCAGGTTTTTCCGTATGGGTCCGACATTCTTCAACGCAGGGTGAAAAAGGGGGGCATGCAAAAAACATATTCCCGCCTGTTCCAACTCGCGGCGCAGTGCATCGTTGTCGTTTTTAAAACGATAGCCCATCGCTTCGATCACATTAGAAGCACCACTTATGGCCGAAGCACCATAGTTGCCGTGTTTGGAAACCTTATGCCCGGTACCGGCCACGATAAAACAGGAAAGTGTTGATATATTGAATGTATTCTTACCATCGCCGCCCGTTCCTACAATATCGACTGTATCCAGACCATCAAAATTCACCCGAAGGCAAAGTTCCAGCAGGGCATCCTGAAATCCCTGTAATTCCTGAAGGGCGATGCTGCGCATCAGAAAAACCGTCATAAAAGAAGTTACCTCATGTTCGTTGTACACCCCTTTACCAATATTGACAAGTACTTCTCTGGCCGTAGCCCGATCCAGTTTTTTATGTTCAAACAGCAATCCCAGTATCTTTTTCATTCTCGTATTTTAAAAAATGTTAATGGAAGATTTTTTGTCTTTCGCTCTTCCGGTGCCCGCTGCACAAATTTTACCGTTTATTGTTTCAACCAGTTCCGCAGGATTTGCTCGCCCTGAGGTGTCAGGACGCTTTCCGGATGAAACTGAACGCCCTGTACATCGTAAGTCTTATGACGCAGCCCCATCACCATATCATTATCGTCTACTGCTGTAATCTCCAGTACTTCCGGAAACCCTTCTCGGTCGACCACCCAGGAATGATAACGGCCCACTTCAATTACCTGAGGCAATCCTTCAAACAGCGGTTCTTCAGGTTGGGTGATCCGACAGGGCGTAGCAACGCCGTGATACACTTTGGACAAATTGGTCAGCTTTCCGCCGAATACCTGTCCAATAGCCTGTTGACCCAGACAGACTCCCAGAATGGATTTAGACGCTGCATAGGTTTCTATCAGTGGCAACAACAAACCCGCTTCTTCAGGAATGCCCGGACCGGGCGACAATATAATTTTTTCATAAGCCGCTACCTGTTCGAGGGGCAATTGATCATTTCTATACACGTCAACCGGCTGATGCAGTATTTTCTCCACCAGGTGCACCAGGTTGTAGGTAAAAGAGTCGTAATTATCGAATACTAAAATCTTCACTTGATTTACATTTATTTGTTTTGGTCACTCATTATGTTTGTCATCAGCTGTCATGATTTTTCCGAATGATTCCAACTGATTAGCAAATTTCCCGGGCCGCGACAATCGCTTTTTTCAAAGCACCCAATTTATTGTTGACTTCCTGCAATTCACTTTCCGGATCGCTTGCCGCCACAATCCCGGCACCTGCCTGATAATAGAGCGTATTCTGCCGGCTCAGAAAGGTACGAATCATGATCGCCTGATTGCAGCTGGAATCAAAACCCATAAAGCCCACGGCACCGGCATAATAACCCCGTGGAGTGGGTTCGAATTCACTGATCAGTTGCATTGCTTTTATTTTCGGTGCGCCGCTTAAAGTTCCCGCCGGAAATGTCTTCGCAAAAAGTTCAAATGAGCTCGTGGAAGGGTCTACGTCGCCGGTAACTTCACTAACCAGATGGATCACATGGGAATAAAAATGTGTTTCGCGAAAATGTTTTACTTCTACATTGCTGCATCCCCGGCTCAGGTCATTACGGGCCAGATCAACAAGCATGACATGTTCTGCATTTTCCTTGGGATCGGATTCCAGGCGGAGCGTTTCCTGACGATCAATCAGGTCATCACCTGTTCGTTTTACCGTACCGGCAATGGGGTGTACCACTGCTTTTCCATCCTTTATAATCAACTGAGATTCGGGAGAAGAGCCCATCAGTTTATAATCCCCATAATCAAAATAGAATAAATAAGGTGAAGGATTGATATTTCGAAGGCTACGGTAAACGTTAAATTCATCCCCGATAAAAGACTGCTGAAAACGCCTGCTGGGAACAATCTGAAAAACGTCGCCGCGATAACAATGTGCGATGCACTTCTTTACAGTCTGGCGGAAGTCTTCATCACTCATATTGGAACTTTCCTGCCCAACAGGTTCAAATGGATATACAGGAACGTCGCGCCCACGTATCAGCGACAGGACCAGTTCGAGATCAGATTTCAAACCTTCTATCTCATTCTCACAGACAAACAGTTCATCTTTAAAATGATTGATGGCGATCACGTATTGATACAACCGATAACGCATAAGCGGAATAACGGGCGGCTCACCGGAAAATTCGGCTCCGGGGATCCGATCAAAAAAACGAACAGCTTCATAAGATGTATAACCGAACAGCCCCTGTGCATAGGCAGCTGCCTTTTCGGGAGCCGGATTCACCTCAAACAGGTTCATAAACCGGTCCAAACGGGTGGCCACAGGTTCACTGTCATCCAGGGGCAGCATTTGCGCTGTTTGTCCCGGCAATTTATATTCAATCGTAGAACCATCGGTAATTTCAATGCCGGCGATAGCATTGACACCAATAAAGGACCAGCTGTTTTCCGCTGCATGGTTATCGGTACTCTCGAGCAATATGGTATCCCGGAACCGGTCTCGCAACCTGAGGTAGATCCCGACGGGTGTATACACATCTGCCAGCATCCTGGTAGTAGAAGTCTTAATTTTAGTGGCTTGCATATTTAGTTTACTATATACGGTTTAAAAGCAAAAACCCCGGAATACCGGGGTTTCTGAATATCATTCATCTTTTTTAGATGCGCGGCATTACATAACCCCCAAAGAGCTTACATGCCACCACCAAAAAAAGTTAAATTCTTGTTTCATTTCAGCAAATATAGACGGGAAATTATTGGCGAACAAATTTTTTTTATAGCCTAGCAACCCGTTATCCCAATGCAAAATCACTGGACGGTCTATAAGACTTATTATAAATGAACAAACAGGTGCCATCCCGAATGGTCTGAATAATATTCCGGGTGACCGCCATGGGAATAGCCGGACAACCAAAGCTTCGGCCGATATAGCCCTGGGCATCAATATAGGACTGGCTGACATATGGCGCACCATGAATCACAATGGCACGCCTGTAAGCGTTACTATTGACATTTTTTTCCAGGCCGATCAACTTAAGAGAGTATCCTTTGCTGCCATAGTAGGTATGGTCTGTAATATAAAATCCCAGACTGCTTTGGTGAGAATTATTCCGGTTGCTGAAAAACTCCGCCTGTTCCTTACCGGTATTTTTACCGTGGGCCACCAGGGTATTAAAAAGGATTTTATAATGCTTCAAATCGATGATATACAATCTCTTTTTATAGCTGGGCTGGTCAAAATCAATAATGGCCAGTACAGAGTCGTTGCGAAGGACGCCGCCACTGTCCAGTTTCTCAAAACCTTTCATCGCATAATTAAATGCATTTTGGGACAATCCCTTCGTCTCAAGTTCAAGACTATCATAAATAAAAGCTGCCGTCAGTTTGCTATTCTTAACAGGACTGAGAACACTTACTTTATGGGTTCGGGGTGTATGTAATCCTCCACCAATTCTGTTAATGGTCCAGGACATAAAAAACACGGAAAATAAAGAAAGCAATAACAGGGGCACGAAATGCTTAAACTGCGACATCATAATAACTTCTATCAATTTTTCTGTAATGATTCAATTCATCAGCAGTCGTTCTGCAGACATAACTCAATCAATCAATAATGAATAAAGTGATCCGGTAATTCTATTGGGTTCTTCAGGGTCAGATTAAGGACAGAAACGGATTAAAAACGAATAGCCTGAATGAAATATTGCCGTATTAGAACGACTATAAGATATTTTTAACAGTCAAAGGACTGGTGTTACGGATCGCATTACTAACAGCACAGCTAACCAAAAGTTGGGAACAGCGAAATGTTTTCCTGTTTTTTAGCCAGGGTTCCTTGATTATCAGCGACTAAGGATTCCAGGAAATCCTTACGAAATTTCAGCATTTTTATTGTTCCTTTGCGGAATGGGAATAAATGTCGGAATAATTATGGGTAGCGACAGTGACCTTTCCGTGATGGAAGCTGCCGCAACCGTACTTAAGGAATTGGGTATTGAATACGAACTAACGGTTGTATCCGCCCATCGGACACCATTACGCATGGTTGCCTATGCGCAGGGGGCTCGCGGACGGGGAATCAAAGTAATTATTGCCGGCGCCGGCGGGGCCGCCCACTTACCAGGAATGGTCGCTTCCTTAACTACCCTTCCTGTTATTGGCGTACCGGTAAAATCCAGTAATTCCATTGATGGATGGGACAGTCTGTTGTCCATTTTGCAAATGCCCAACGGGGTACCCGTGGCAACCGTAGCACTGAATGCCGCCAAAAACGCCGGATTACTGGCAGCTCAGATACTGGCCACTGCTGACGATACCCTGGCTGACCGTTTGGCGGCCTATAAGAAAAATATGGAAACGGCTGTAATGGGCAAGATCGCGCAACTCAAGGATCAGGGGTTTACCAATAATTTTGATTAATGCAGTTCCAATACGGTAAACGCGCCGTCCAGCGCAGGTGAATTTTCATATAATATATCCAGCAACCGGGGGCCGTACTGTGCATAATATGCTGAAAAATTGTCGATGCGTTCCTGCAAACTACCGAAAGGGAAGAGCTGGTTCTTAAGTTGATGGATTTGCCGCATTGCATCGCTGTGGTTTCTTTTCTCCGCCCTCAGTAATTTTTTTCCCAACTGCCGGATCCTGTCGAAGGATTTCTTCTGCAAGGCCCGGACATGGGTGGGAAGGGTATCCGAAACCTGCTTCGCCTGTTTTTCCAGCTTGGCATATAGTAATTCCATTTCTGTCAATGCCTTTTCTACCGAAATATCATGCTGTCCATGCACCTGCACCCATTGTTTTTCCAGATCTTTTAAAGGTTGAAATAAATCTGCGGAAGTAAAACCGAGATTTTTCATCCTTTCTGTCTGCTTTACATTCACCAACAGGAAAGAATTACGCAGTATCAGGATGGGGTAAGGTATTTTATACTGTTCAAATACTGACTTCAATTCCAGCCAGTAAGCCAGTTCGCCACCCCCTCCGATAAACATCAGATTAGGAAGGATCATTTCCTGGAACAATCCCCGAAGTATCACATTGGGGCTTATTTTTTCCGGGTGTGTCTGAATATCCTCAATCAAACCCGCCTGATCAAAACTGAGATCGGTTCCCACGACCCTCCATCGCGTATCCTGTTTTTCAATTCGTTGCCTATAATCATCCGTTAGATAGAACAGATTTATCGCTCTTCCATGGGTCTGGGCTTTATATCCCTGGTCCGTCAGCAGGTCTGCTGTTTCCTGTACCAAACCGGAGGAACGTTGCTCCAGCAGTTCATCGATAAAAAGTTCCAATCCTGCCTTCTTTAGTAATGCGTCGTCGGGAATAAGCACAACCAATCCGAAACGCCCGAATAATTCATGTACAAAATCACGGGTGGCTTCCTGCAGACGACGACCTTTACGGTAGCAGGCTTTAAGGGAACTAATGAGTTCAGGACCGAAAACGGTCCCGCCTATCTGAGATGCGATCTGGTTTATCAGATCTGTCAACTCCTCATCCACGAGCATTCTACCTACTGCCCCTGTCTGGTTCGTCTTCCATTCCAGCTTTTCACGATTCAGATAGATATGGCCCAATTCCTCTATGTCGGCATCTTCACTGCCCATATAATAAACGGGAACAAAATTATAGTCAGGAAACTGCTCCTTGCAGAAGGCAGCAAGCCGCACGGCATGCAATATCTTGTAGATAAAATACAGCGGTCCTGTAAAAATATTGGGCTGGTGCGCTGTCGTAATCGTAAATGTTTTTTCAGATAACAGCAGGTTCAGGTTCATTTGTACCGCATCGGGTAAGGTCAGCTCTCCATATTGCTCCTGTAAGGCTTTTACCAGAAGCTTCCGTGGCGTGGCGTATTCCTTGCGGCTGTGTATCTGGGCTTCCAGTTGGGATGCCTCAGGCATGCGCCCGTAAAATGGCCGAAGTGCTTCATGGCCGCATAAATAGTCAGTTACGGTTTTGGAAAAATAACCTGTCTCCGGATAAGGAATATCTGCTTTGTTTAGATTCATGTTCAGACCACTTGCAAATAAAAAAGTATAACATTTTTGTCCGGGAATAGTTTGTCCCGTTCCGGAAATTTAAAAAAAAGCCACTTGATAAAAGTGGCTCTAATGTACATACTTTTACGTCAGCTTCGTTTAGCTGTAGCCAGTCTATAGAGCCAAAGCAAAATAACGGCACCTGCAATCGCCAATGCGAAACTTCGGAAATTAAATCCATCGGTCGATCCCCAGCCTAACAATGTCCCGATCCAACCTCCAACAAAGGCTCCGGCGATACCTATTAAAATTGTTACAATCCATCCTCCGGGATCTTTTCCGGGATGTAAGGCTTTTGCAATAGCACCGGCGATTAAACCAAAGAGGACCCATGATAGAATACCCATAGTTTGAAGTTTTAAATTTAGGAATTAGAATGTCTTAATGAAGATACTTAAAAAATATCAATCCCTGCATCTGGTCATTGACTAAAAATCGGGGTACAAATTATTGAAATTACATCCATTAAACTGACTGATGAACATAAAAACAGCATGGAACGAAATTTGGTTTTCAATCATTTAGCTGCAGTAACGGGGTCAGCCCGCTTTGAACCAATGACCTGAATTATAAATCGCCCCATATAGCATTACAGTGGTTTCTGGAGACCGTATCTGTGGAAAACTACTACATACAGGCAATCCTGATCAGGGCAGGGTCGGCTGGTACCTATCGCTTTCATTTGAATCATCAACCCGCAAAACGCCTTATCCTGCAATCGGAAATTAAAATATGTTAAAAGATTGCAATTCTTATATTTGTATAAATTAATTTCAATATGGAAAATTATCAACAAGACCAAAGCAATCTAAACATTCCTCAGGGTCCTCCACCAGATAATTACCTGGTTTGGGCTATTTTATGTACGCTGTTTTGCTGCTTGCCATTGGGTATCGTATCTATCATCAAATCCAGTCAGGTTAATACCAAGTGGCAGGTGGGTGATTATGAAGGCGCCAGACTCGCGTCTGAAGAAGCAAAAAAGTATGCCAAACTAGGCGCTATTATCGGCGTGGCAGTAATAGTCCTGTATATGATTGCAGTATTTGTCTTAGGTTTTGGGGGCGCTATTTTAGGACGCGGTTAATATGTCCCGTAACAGAACCTTACAACTTATTTTTCTGACAAGCCTCGGCATTATCATAGCCGGGGCTTTTTATTATTTCTATACTTTCAATCCTTCCACAGCAAACGGCCATTATCTTCAATGCCCTTCCAGAATGCTGTTGGGAATTTATTGTCCCGGATGTGGCGCGCAAAGAGCCATTCATCACTTATTACACGGAGATATAGGAGAAGCGCTTCGTTATAATCCCATGATGGTGTTATTTATTCCATTGTCACTGATACTGGTGATACAATGGGTATTACGATATTTTGGAAAGCGATACTGGCATATCCCGCTCTTCTATCAACCCTGGTTCACCTGGACACTCTTTATCCTCTTTACAGTGTACTTTATTGTCCGGAACCTGCCTTTTGCGACTGGTAGCTGGTTGCAACCGCCCCATTAAGAGGCCAGCACTCTGGGTATCCGGCCTTCCTGCATCATAAAATCAGTCAGGCTGATGGCTGTAGCCGCTTCCACGATTACCGGCGCCCTCAGGGCAACGCATAAATCATGGCGGCCCTTTACAGAAAAATCTTCCATGGCGCCGCTTTCCCAGTTCAGACTGTGCTGCAGTTTCGGTGTCGATGCCGTAGGTTTAATGGCGATGCGGAAGACCAGTTCATTCCCATTGGTAATACCACCGACAATGCCACCGGCATGATTGGTAATAGTATGACCCTGGGAATCACTGATGGCATCATTATGCTGCGAACCAAACATTCGGGCAGCTGCAAATCCAGCTCCGAACTCTACGCCCTTAACAGCAGGAATTGAAAACATCGCATGTGCTAATACAGATTCAACCGAATCAAAATGTGGCTCACCCAGCCCGACAGGCAACCCATTGACCCTGCATTCTATGATACCACCTACAGAATCCTTGGCATCAATACCTTTCTGGAGCCCTTTTTCCGGATCTGCCTCTCCGGCAATCTCAATAATCCGGGCTCCAATAGTAATTTGCTGCAAAAGCTTTTTGGCAATCACACCGGCAGCGACCAGCCCGGTTGTCAATCGGGCACTAAAATGACCGCCGCCCCGGAAATCCTCAAATCCACCAAACTTCTGATGTGCAACCCAATCCGCATGTCCGGGCCGGGGAAAACTCCTCTGTTTTTCGTAATCACCACTGCGGGTATTCTTATTCTCAAAAAATATCATGATGGGAAAACCAGTCGTTATACCATTGAAGACCCCGCTTTTGATCAAAGGAATATCATCTTCCTTGCGCGGTGTCGCTCCTTTCTGAGTGCCCCCTTTCCGGCGCTCCATATCCCCCAGAAAATCTTCAGCTGGCAGGGCGAGACCCGCCGGACAACCATCAATTACGATGCCCACACCATCACCATGTGATTCACCAAAAATCTCAACCCGGAAAATGCGCCCGAAACTGTTCATAGTCGTTCGTTTAAGATCAAGTAAAAAAAATTATCGTCTTAGCTGATACCAGCAGCGGATTTCCAGTCCAGTCCACCTGCTACCCCGCCACCCAGGGCCTGAATATCCCTGTAAAAATCAGGGTATGATTTATCAACTGCCTGCGCTTCCGCGATCGAGGTAGTTCCTTCGGCCCCGAGTGCTGCTACGGCACAAGCCATGGCGATCCGGTGATCATGTCGGGAATGCACTTCAGTTCCTTTCAGGGTGCCGCCCCCGTAAATAAGCATCCAATCGTCTTCCAGTGCTATTTTCAGCCCCATTTTACCAAACTCCTGCTGTAGGGTGATGCCCCGATCACTTTCCTTATGGGCAAGTCGGCTGACTCCTTTAATTTTAGTCACTCCCTCACAAAAAGCAGCCAGGGCGGTCAAAGGCGGAAAAAGATCCGGACAATCAGTGGCATCAAATTCAAATGCCTTCATGGCTTTGGGCTGCAGGTGGATTTCCTTGGCGTCCACTGCAAATCCGGCACCGGCACTGATGAGCGCTTCCGTAATTTTTCGGTCGGCCTGTGTGCTGGCCATGCTCAGTCCCCGGACGGTTATGGGGCCGGCAATGGCACCGGCGACCAATAGAAAGGCACCACCGCTCCAGTCGCCTTCCACCGTATAACTTCTGAAAGCTGGTACAGATTCGGAGACTGGGGAAGGCAGGAATCGGAAAGCTTTGTAATCGTCATTGACCGGAAGATTCAATCCAAATTTCTGCATCACATCCAGGGTCAGATCGATATAGGGTTTACTTTTCAGATCCATAACCTCGATTGTCACCGCCGCTGTAAGTGGCAGCGCCCCAAAAGCCATCAGCAGACCGGTTAAAAACTGGGAACTCAGCGAACCATCGATCCGTATATCGCGGGGTTGCAGGGGCCCCTGTATGACCAGCGGGAGTTTCCCGCCATTGGACCGGACCCTGATATCGAGCTGGGGCAGTATCTCATCAAAAAAACCCATGGGTCTGGTAACCAGACTTCCGCTTCCGGTTATTGTTATTTCATTACTGCATAAGGCTGCCAGGGGCGTAAACATACGGATACTCAATCCGCTTTCTCCACAATGAACGGCGCCTTCTTTGGATGTAATACCCGCAGGCTGAACATAGGAGCTTTCGATTTCGATGTGCTGATCTGATAATTTGGTTATTACAGCACCCAGCTTTTGAATAATGTCCAAAGCTGCTTTATCATCATTACTATGACCCGGATTATAAATCTTGCTGGGACCCTGATGCAGCAGGGCTGCTGCGCAGGCCCGTTGCATAGAACTTTTGGAAGCGGGTGCCTGTATGCTGCCATTCAACCGGGAAGGGGAAATGGAAATTATCATGAATTACATTTTTAGTTCGCCGCACCTTTCCTGACCGGCAAACGCCTGTGAACTTCCAACAAATGCCAACAGTTGGTTACCCCAGCTGTTGTATCAGTTGTTCTAATTTTTTTAATGGTATCGCCGCCACCGCCGCCTTGCCGATTCGGTCCAGTAAGACGAAATTCATTTCTTTGCTGACACGTTTTTTGTCCATGGTCAGCACTTCGAATACTTTCTTGGCATCAAACCGAAGCTGTATCGGTAATTGATACCTTTCCAGCAGGGCCGCCACCCTGGAACGGCCTTTGAACCCGGTACGAATGGCAGAAATATCACTGGCATAAACCGTACCTATGGCTACAGCTTCTCCATGCATCAGCCCATATTGTGTTTCTATGGCATGTCCAATAGTGTGACCCAGGTTTAATAGCCGGCGATCACCCTTCTCAAATTCATCCTTCTGCACCACTCGTATTTTAATCAGGGCATTGCGCTGTATCAGGTCCGCCAGTAACTGACGGTCCTTTTGGTAATCGGATATCTGGTGTTGCTCCAATTCTTTAAACATGACCGCATCTTTGATACAGGCATGTTTGATAATCTCCGCAAATCCATTTTGCCACTCTTTCACGGGCAGGGTTTTCAAAAGACGCAGGTCATGCAGGATAAATGACGGCTGCCGGATGACACCCACCATATTCTTATAAGGTCCCACATCGATACCATTCTTACCTCCAATGGAGGCATCTACCAAGCCCAGGATGGTAGTGGGCACAAATCCAAACCGGATACCCCGCATATAGACGGAAGCAATATATCCGGTCAGATCTGTAATAACACCTCCGCCTATACCGACCAAAACTGACTTTCGGTCCGCACGAGCCTGGATCAGTTTTCCAACCACCTCATCCACCGTCTGCTGCACTTTAAACTTTTCGCCGGAGGGTATACGGATGATCTGAAGTCCCCGGAATTTAGTCGCGTGTGCCTGATAAACCTTTTCATCAATAATGAAAAAACTGTTCTTTCGGTCAATGATTTTACCCAGTTCCTTCAGCGAACTGTCGAAGTAAAAATCCGTCGATGCATTTGAAAATCTAAACGATTGCACTATGGGTGATTTGAGTCATCTTATCCCACTGATTCAGCAGAATAAGGATTTAAAAACTAGAGATCCCGGTGCAGGACAAAACTGTAGGTCAGGCCTTCCGCGTCCGGCGTCCGGCATCCGATATTCGACTACCAGACCGGGAATATCCGTTCAGCGTTACCGGCCCTGAATTCCTGCATCAGGCGTCCATGATATGCTTCTGATGATTGATGCTCTCCAGATGCACCGCGTCCAGATACTTATTCAGGAACTCTTTGCTGAGGCCCAGTTTCTCACCGCGGGGGATCGTTTTATCAATAATTTCCTGCCAGCGACTGGGTTGCAGGGCTGTAATATTATTGTCCTTTTTATATTGTCCAATCTGGTCAGCGATCTTCATACGTTGTGCCAGGATCTGAAGCATTTCATCATCCAGGTTATTGATCTGCTGCCGGAGTTTCTCCAGGGCCTGATGAAAATCTTTATTATCCACGTCTTCCTTTCTCCAGATAATAGCATCCAGCATCTCACTGAGGCGTTGAGGTGTTACCTGTTGTTTGGCGTCGCTCCATGCATTATCAGGATCCAGATGAGATTCGATCATCAGACCATCATAATCCAGGTCAATGGCTTTCTGAGATACGTCCATCAGATTGTCACGTTTTCCGCAAATATGGGAAGGGTCATTGATGATTGGTAATTCTGGATATTTGAGTTTCATTTCAATAGCCAGGTGCCACATGGGTGCATTGCGGTATTGGGTATTACCATAGGAAGAAAATCCACGGTGAATCAGGCCCAGGTTTTTAATGCCTGCCCTGGCGATCCGTTCCACGCCCCCGCTCCACAATTCGATATCGGGATTGATAGGATTCTTGACCAATACAGGAACGTCCACACCTCGCAGGGCATCTGCTACTTCCTGAACACTGAAAGGGTTCACCGTTGTACGGGCACCGATCCACAGAATATCAACATCAAATGTTAATGCATCCTGCACTTGTTTGGCTGTGGCGACTTCCACTGCCGTCGGCAGACCGGTAATTTCCTTGGCTTTCTGCATCCAGGGTAACCCTTTGGCACCTATTCCCTCGAACATGCCGGGTTTGGTACGGGGTTTCCAGATGCCCGCTCTTAAAACATTTACTTTACCGGTGGCGGCCAGCTGCTTGGCTGTTTCGATCACCTGTTCTTCGGTTTCTGCACTACAGGGACCGCTGATGATCAGGGGGCGTTTGGCCCATATTTCCTGTATTTTTTCTTTTGCTGTTGCTTGCTCAGTACTCATTGGATACTTTTTGTTTTTTGTCCCGATTCAATCGCCTTCTGGCTGCCCCGGAAACTGCTGTTGAATAAATTATTACCTGAATTCCTTTGCTGCCGCTCCAAAATCAGCCTTTTTAAGAACCGGAGCCGCAAATTTACTTTTATTTTATGATTCTTTTTATTTTATTGGCGTCCTTTATCAGCGCCTGTAAATGAGCACCATCGCTGTTTTCGATACTTTGTCGGAATGCAGTAAGCTGCTTGATATGTTCACCCAGCACTTCCAGAATATTCTGCCTGTTTTGCATGAAGATGGGCACCCACATTTCAGGGTTACTTTTGGCAAGACGCACAGTGCTTTCAAAACCTGCAGAAGCGATTTCAAAAATTGCAGATTCAACCTTTTCCTTTTCCAAGACGGTATTGGCCAGTGCAAAGGACGTGATATGTGATATATGACTTACATAGGCCACGTGCAAATCATGTGCACGGGCATCCATATCAACGATCCGCATACCTATTTTCCGGTACATTTTTTCCACCCACTCCAAAGCATCCGGATCGCTCTGATTCCGATTGCAGAGAATGACGGCTTTACCTTCAAACGCGCCTCTGACAGCAGCCTTCGGGCCACTGTATTCTGTACCCCACATCGGGTGCGTCGCAACATACCGGCCTCTTTTGGGATGGTCCTTTACGGCTTCTATCAGATCGAACTTGGTGGATCCCAGATCAATTACAATCTGATCAGTTACCTGGTCCAGTACCTGAGGCAACATTTGAACCTGTATATTGACCGGTATGGCCAGTACAATCACATCCGCCTGTTCAACCGCCTGATCCAGCGGTAAAATCTCATCCACCAGTTCAGTGTCAATGGCTTCCTGTGCATGCGCAGCGCTCGCTTCAACGCCAATAAGCCGCGATGACAGCTTTTTTTCGTGAAGCTGGAGCGCCATGGAGCCGCCGATCAGTCCAACCCCTACTATTGCAATTTTTTTACGGTTGTTCATGATAATTATGGCTTTATTAAATGCTCTCTGATTCGTAGTATCGCCTGCTCAAACCGTTCAATGCCCCCGCATAGGCTGATGCGGATATAACCATCTCCTGCCGACCCGAAAATACCGCCCGGCGTTATAAATACTGCAGCCTGATACAGTACCTCATCGGCGAGGGCATACCCATCTTTGTACTGCGCCGGAATCCGGGCCCAAAGAAACATACCGATTTGATCTTTGGAATAGGTGCAACCCAGTAAGTCCAATAACTCATACACTTTCTGGCGTCGGGTACGATAAACGGTATTGACAGTTTCAAACCACTCCTTATCCAGACTTAATGCCTGCGCGGCAGCCAATTGCAGCGGGAGGAACATACCGCTGTCCATATTGGATTTAAAGCGTAAAACTTCATTGATTCTCTCGGCAGCTCCGCACAATACACCGACCCGCCAGCCGGCCATATTATGAGATTTACTTAGGGAATTCAGTTCAACCGCAACCTCCCGGGCACCCGGAAGGCTCAACAAACTAACAGGGTGCTCATTTAGGATAAAACTGTAAGGATTGTCATGAACAATCAACAATTGATGCTTCCGGGCAAAAGCGATCAGTTTTTCAAACACCTGCAAATCCGGGGCCTGCCCGGTTGGCATTTGGGGATAGTTCACAAAAAAGAGTTTCACCCGGTTTCCTGACGCATTCAATTTCTGTATCTGGGCTTCGAGGATTTCAAAGTCCGGCTGATATTGATTCTCTTCCTTCAATTCATAGTCAACACAAATACCGCCGGCAATTGTAACATTACTACGATAGGTCGGGTAACCAGGGTTAGGGACCAGGGCGTAGTCGCCTTCATTCAGATAAGTCATACAAATATGCATGATCCCCTCCTTGCTGCCGATCAGTGGCAGGATCTCGGTTTCGGGATCCAAAATCACTCCATACCATCGAGCATACCAGTCGGCAAACGCTTTTCTGAGTATCGGACTGCCCTTATAGTTTTGATAGCCGTGAACCTGGGGCTGACTTGCCATCTCATTTAGTTTTTCCACCACAGCGGGGTGCGGCGGCAGGTCCGGGCTACCGATACCCAGATTCAAAATGGCTTTACCCTGACGGTTCAGTTCATCAATCTCCCGTAATTTTTTGGAGAAATAATATTCTCCGACCCCCTGTAATCTTTTTGCTACTTCCATATACCTTTATTATAAATGCCGTAAATTTTGATCTCTTCCGTGAACTTCTTTAATTTTTCTACAACCCGCTCAAAAGTTTTCAACTGATCAAATTCCAGGTCCGCGTGAAACTGGTATTTAAACTCCGACCCCGGTATGGGAAAACTCTGCAACTTGGAAAGATTCACTTTGTGAATAGCCATGACACCCAGTACACGCGCCAGGGCACCGTCCTTATGGATGGTTTGAAAATTAATCGAGGCCTTATTTCCCGTTTGCGGCTCGATAATATCTTCCGGTCGTTTCAGCACCAGAAAACGGGTATAATTCTTCCGTTGCGTCTGTATTTTGGGAGCAATCACTTTCAGATCGTAAATCTCCGCCGCCAGGGTGCTGGCGATAGCGGCAATATGTTTACTTTTATACTGACTGATATGTTTAGCGCTGAGGGCTGTGTCATCCGTCTCCACCAATTTCCATTTGAACTGGTCCAGAAACTCATAACATTGCTGAAGCGCCATGGTATGGGAATGCACTTCCCGGATGTCTTCCAGTTCCACATCCTGGTTGACCAGCAGATTTTGGTTGATCTGCAAGTACACCTCTCCGACTATTTTGAGGTTACTGGACTGCAGCAGGTTATAGTTTGGCAGAATGCTGCCAGCCAAAGAATTCTCGATAGCCATCACACAGCCATTCGTTCTTTTACGGTCCTTGGCCGCGATAATCACTTCCTTAAAAGTATCGCAACATTCAACCGTCGCCTGTTTGCCATAAAACACCTGCGCTGCCTGCTGATGAAAACTACCTTCATAGCCTTGAATGGCCAAATGCGGTGCAGGCGCTTCAACGGCTGAGGCCGTCGATACTTTTTTGTCTTCCTGAATAACTTTCTCTGCGGTCATAATTATTATTGATCTTTCTCAGGTTCTGTCAGGTTCCAGATGGTTCCGGCAGGCCCTAAAAAAATCCCGGCAATTGTTGCCGGGATTTCTATGTTGATTCTTTTTTATCGTATATCTGTTTGAGTTCAACTACAGGATGCCCGGCTTCATTTCAAAAAAGAAGCTAAAATAAAAGCCGGTAAAAAATCGTGTTGAATTCATTTGCGCTGCGAATATAAAAACTATCGATGAATTGACAAATAAAAATATCAGGAACAAACAACCGTTTGTTTTTTTTGATCTGGTTGTCCCGGTAGAATCAGATGCCTTTCGAATAACCGGCGCTCCTGGACGGTCATCAGACAGCCACAGTATCCTTTTTGGATTTATTCATGAAGAAAAAGTAAATCGGTATGCCGACTGCTACGATACCCAGGCCGGCGAGCGATGTTACGGGTTTAGCATACAGGAGTCCTACTGCCATGGTCCCCGCCATCAACAAATAAATAATGGGTATCACCGGATAACCGAAAGCTTTATAAGGCCGTTCCTGATCCGGGCGGGTCTTTCGCAAACGAAATACACCAATAATGGTCAGTATATAAAAGACCAGGGTAATAAAAACAACATAATCCAGCAGCAATCCGTATTTACCACTGAGACAAAGGAGACTGGCCCAGATGCACTGCGCCCACAGGGCCCATTGGGGCACGGCATTTTTGTTCAGGGTTCCTGCCTGGGGTAAAAACAGCCGGTCTTTAGCCATTGTGTAATACACACGCGCACCCGTCAGAATCAGACCGTTATTACATCCAAATGTGGAGATCATGATCATGACAGCAATAACCGCTGCACCATAGGTTCCGAAAATATTGGTGGCGGCAGCAGTGGCTACCCGATCCTCCCGGGCAAAAGCAATATTGGGAACATTCATATCAGCCGTAACGAATGGAATCCCCCCCGCAGCTGCATCCGGAAACAAGGGCAGCACGGCAACATACATAATATTGGTGAGTACATATACCAGGGTAACGATCAGGGTACCCAGAAACAGGCTCATACCCACATTTCTTTTGGGATTCTTGATTTCACCGGCCACAAAAGTCACGTTTTCCCAGGCGACGCTGCTGAACACCGATCCGACCATCGCGGAACTAATCAGGCCTATGGCCACGATCATTGTAGCGGGCGTTTGCAACATCGACCAGCCGGACTGGCCTGTGCCGGTATCCGTCGCTGCCTGCGTAAACTGCATATTAAAACCCGTAGCCCAGTTCTGATTCCAGATATCCGAATTGGACGCCAGTAAAAGCCCGAAAACAATTAGAATAAACAAAGAAAAAAGCTTGGTAACGGTAAACACCGACTGGATTCTTTTGCCGTCTTTGATGCCCCGGGTATTAACATAGGTCAGAAAAATGACCAGGATGATCGAAACCAGTTGGGCAGGGTACAATTTAAACCATCCCGCCTGCCAGATTATATTCTCTTCAGCGAGGCTGAGTGCCGGTATAAAATAGCCTGCAAACTTACTAAACGCGACACCCACGGCGGCAATGGTACCGGTCTGTATAACCGAAAAAAAGCTCCAGCCGTATAAAAAACCCGTAAAGGGATTATAAGCTTCTTTCAGATAAACATACTGGCCACCTGCTTTGGGAAACATGGAGGATAGTTCTCCGTAGGTAACTGCTGCAAAAACAGTCATCAGTCCGGTAATGATCCAAAGTGCGATCAGCCATCCGGCACTGCCCACATTACGGGTCATATCAGCACTTACAATAAAAATACCGGATCCAATCATCGACCCGGCAACAATCATGGTACCATCAAATAAACTCAGCGATTGTTTAAATTTCTCTCCAGACATATGGTTGTTTCGTTTAAGATTGAGAAAGATAGGATTTAATGCTGAAAATTGTCCTATAGGTAAAATATTTCTCAGGAAATGGGTTGCTTCGCCCCCATCCACATGGGTTTGAGCCGAAGAATCTTTTTGTAGACCGGACAGTCCTCGCTATGGCATCCGGGTAAGTACCCCGTACTCATTAAAAATTCGTTGACAATTTCCCCACCCGTAAATTTAAATGTCTTTTTAAAAAGTCGGGTCCATTGCTCCCTGCTCAGGGGATGATGGAAGTCCAGCCATTTTTTAAAAGAACCCTGTTCCTTCTGGATAGCCTTTATGGTCCTGGCATTTTCAATCGCCGCATTAATTTTGAGCCGGTTGCGTATGATGCCCGAATCCTGCATTAGCTGGTCGAATTTCCGGGATGAGTACCGGCTCACTTTCTGAATATCAAACTGGTCGTATGCCTTAAAAAAATTATCTTTCTTTTTCAAGATTGTTTCCCAGCTCAATCCGGCCTGGTTAATCTCCAAAACCAGCCGGGCGAATAGTGCATTATCGTCTTCCAATGGAAAACCATATTCGTGGTCATGATAGTGTTCATGAACGGTCCCCTTGCCCTTTTTTTGAACGAAATCGCAGTAAAAACTTGCCATGCTGCAATTTGGGGAAAATTCTCCAATATTTTTTGGCACTTAATAATTTCATCCCTTATCTTTGCACTCCCGATTTTAAAATCGGGATTCTATTTAAAGGGAGTTTAGCTCAGTTGGTTCAGAGCATCTGCCTTACAAGCAGAGGGTCGGCGGTTCGAGCCCGTCAACTCCCACCTGAAAATCAAGCAGTTACAAATTAAAATTTGTAACTGCTTTTTTGTTTGAGACATGTTTTGAGACATATTATTTTGTGAATAACTATTTTCGTTTTTTTCCGGATCAAATACAAAACCTGGGGATTTAGCCAAAAATATTTGATAATCTGAACAGGAAGAACCTCGTATCCCTGACGCCTCTGAACTGATTTCTAAAGGCTTTTATCTTAGCATTAAATGATTCAGCTGAAGCGTTTGTACTACGCTTATTGAAGTAATTGAGGATATCATTATAATGATGTTGTCGCGGGCTTTTAATATCTTTCATGTTGCCGATTTCAGGGACGGCCTGGAACGATGGAAAATATGACGCTGTGCGCCGATTTTTTCAATTTTTATATAAAATTATTGTCACTTATTTTTTATAAAAGGTGACAATATATAAAATCACAATGCAGTATACAGACCATAAAATCGACAATATTTATCTTTATAAAGAATGATGTTAATTTGTTTGACCAGGACTTCAATAAAAAGATTACATTATTCCGCTCCCATTTCAGAGGCAGGGAAGATGTATTTGCAACTTGTCGGGAAATCCCGGCTCGTTCACCTGGCGGCGAAACCAAAAGTGGTTATATGCATGCTTATTTTTACGATCCCTACCGATACAGGGCTCACAAAATGAAAGGTGGTACTTTTCAAAACTACGTTGATAAAAAATATTTGCCGCTCATGGATTAGTTGGGATTTTTCCAAAAGGAGAATTGGCAATTAAGTCGGCTTTTTCTTATGCCTGTACATTTTGTAGGCCAGGTTTATCAGTACACCCGTCGCCTCATAGAACCATACCAGATTCCCTTTGTGTATTTCCTTCTCCCCCTTGTAATTAATTACTGCATCTAACATATCCAACAATTCCATCTGCGCATAGAATCGGCTAAACATCTTACAGAATTGTTTGATCACCTGCAATGGATTTTCCGTTTCTTCGGCAGTCAGAAGGTTCGGAATATTTGTTTTAGTACCCATTACCCGCGCCTCTTTTGACAATCCATTTTCTAGTTTTCGCTTCCTGCCCGCGTTTAGTCTATCATTTAAAATATGAAAAGCCTCAATGAGCCTGAGTAGCTGTTGCATAAAATCCATCAAGTCCTCCCGCGCGCCACTTTCGCTATAAGCACTTTCATCATTACATAAAGCCAGACGTTGCCAGTATTGAAGTTCCTGCGTCAATTCATCCAGGTGACAAGCACAAAAGATTTCCCATAAGATATACGCGGGTCGATTACCGGTCTGGCCGATATTATGCAAGGGTTTGTAAAAACGCTTTCTGTTGCTGGTAAGGGTTTCCATAACATTAATAATTTTATCGGGTAATATTTTGTGCTCCCGATTACAACGGAGCATGTACAAAGTATTTACATGCACCAATCCTAAAAAAAGAACGCCCACGTTTGAACCTTTTATAAAAGGAAAACGCGAGCGATTACCAACCAATCCCTACCAAAATCATCAATATATCAAAATTTCAGATTCGGAGAGATTGCACTTATAAAAGTTAGATACTTTTTATAAGTTCATGGCACAATATAATAGGTTTGTTTAACTACATTATTATCTGTTATTTTTCTTAATAACTGACAATAGTAATATAAGAACAAACTAATACCATAACGTAATTACATAATATTTCACTTAAAAAGTATATTTATAGCAATTATTTTTATACCTACAAGCACATTGTACAGTATATATATACAAATAATATTATTTTATAAATTTATATATCAGAACAATGATAAAATCAGGGCCATTATAGAAAGAGTGGATTCCTGTGCAGGCGCCTTACCCTGCACCCCATCTTTGCGCAGCGCCGAACTTTTATGAAAGCAGCATGCGCTTATCTTTTGTAAGTTCTGGTTAATAATTCTGTAAAGGGACGTTTTTTCGTAAAGGTTCCCTCAGTTGCAATATTCAAATGACCCGAACGCTCATCCGGCAACATCGCCTCTCGTACCATTCGAACTACAATTCGTTTTTCTCCTGTTCCAGTTCTGCGTCAATCGCCGTACCAATGGCCTCGATCGCTTCATTGTTTAGCTCACCCCAAATCTGCTTCCATTGATCCATTTCCTTTCGCAGCCAGGTCAGATCCTTGTCAGTTTCGCTACATTTATAAAACTCGATACCATCGCTGGTTTCAGCAGTTTGTACCTGAAGTCGCCGTTGGCTGCTATTGAAACTGGCTTCTACCGAAAAACTTCGCTCCTGAAATGCTTCATTCATAATGAAAGTTTTAAAATATTAATACTTCATACTAATGAAAAACTACCAAGATCGGGCCATAAACTACACACAGTGCCGCCGGATATTATTTTCTAATAATTTGAAACTGTAAAGTTCATTACCGGTCTTCACTTCAGCCATACCATCGGTGTATAGGCCCCATTGGCGGCAATATCCCAGCCTTCGATCCGTACCCATTTTTTACCAGTCAGATCTACCGGCCAGCTGAATTGCTGTTTACCAAAGGACCGGGTATCTTCCAAATTAATTTTCTGTCGATACACCTGATGCCCATCACCGGAAACGATTTCCACATAGCGCAGCGGAAAGGTCCAGTCAAGTTCCGCCTCTACGACTGCTTTTGCCGGATCTTTGAGTTGTAATACCTCCCCTGAAGTTTTGCCATTGACAGAAAATGATGGAATCAATAGTTCCCCTGTAGAAACAAAAAATTTTCCCTGACGCATGGCATCCAGTACGGGGGCCCAACCCTGTCGGTAATCCGGTATCTGATCCAGCTTCAAGTAAGTGACGTTTACATGGGCATACATTTCATTCTGAAAGGTAATTGTAAACATATCAGATTCCCCGATCGCGTACTTCCGATAACCCCAGTTGGCCATGTCGTCCATCAGATCCAATACCCTGTGGCTCAGAGATGGCCAGGAAAGATCCGCCGGAATCGCTTTCCAGGCTGCGCCAAAATAAGTATCCGACTTGAAAAAATCTTCGTCCTTGTATTTATCCGGATAACCGGTGGAGCCTTTGGTCCGCGCATGAGCAACCCAGGCCAGCCCTTGCTCCTTTTCCAGCAGCCGCAGCATTTCTTCCTTATTACCTACCCGGTATACTTTCCCATAGCCGGGCACCTCAGTTTCAAAGGGAGCTTCCGGCTTTCTGGACATGATCCAGTATATGGGTTTTGGAAAGAAAGCCAGCCAGTGACCACCATAAAAATTATTAGCTTCTTCACCTGGCAACAATAAAAAGTCTTTGTCCGAAAGACGTCGGGTTTGATCGAACAGCGCTTTGAGTTCTACCAGACGGATAGAGTCCGGTCCGCGGGGGTGACCGCCCATATGGAACTCTGCGAGTTTGACAATATCCAGACCCATATCCTTTAAAACATCTACAAATTCCGGTTTTTCGGGAACAGGTTTGCCGGGCATGACATCGGTAATAATAAATTCATTGTGGAAATGAGAGGCAAAAGTTTTATAACCTAGCAATTTCGCAAACCGGTCATTGTGCGTATAACGCTTAACTTCCTTTAAAACGGACTCAGGTCCCTGATTGCTCACCAAACAAAAGAAATTCAGGCGCTGATCCGTATTCGGAGGGGCGTTAAACCAGGGCACATAGCGATGATCCCCTTCCGGTTCCTGTCGAATACCGATGCCAAAATCATCCACGCGATCCAGATAACCTTTTCCATACCAGGTGAACTTCAGATTGAAAGCTTCATCCAGGGGATAAAAGTATTGATGGGGTGCTGGAAATACAGCCAGACTTCCTTTGGGGGTCATTCCAATAATCGTACGGTATTTTACTTCCTGATTGACCGAAGGAGACACCGGTGTCACATTCCTGTGCCGGAGCTCATCCTGCACATCAGCCCAGGCAATCTGTTGCCAATTTTCCTTTTTATTTACCAGTCCGGCATCATAAAGTATTGCGGTTGAATCTTTCTGGGTGGCGATAACTGCTGCGATATTAAACAACGGACTGCCATTATAAAAACTGAATTCAAGATGACCGGAAAAACCTTCTGTCTTAAGGCCCTGCACTTTTACAATCAGGGCCGCACCTCTGGATGTGACCGTAGCCCCGGATTTCTCCAATTGGATCGTTTGAGTGGTGTAGGGCCGTTCCGGCACTTTGTCAAAAAACACATCCCAACCGCCGCTTTCCGGTGAGAGGGTCCGCTTTCCCACACGAAGGATGAATACCGGATCCAGTCCCTGTATAACCGTTTGCATTTTTGAGGAGCTGCCGGATGCGATACGGCTGATTAACGGCATCCCGGTATGCAGATCAAGGACCATTTCCGCTCTGTTGGAAGATCCCGCATCCCAATTGATGGTGAGCAGTCCTTTTTCGGCTTTTACTTTGGCGCCATTGTTCGGGTACTGTTCAATATTAATGGGAGGTTGTGCTTCCAGGGCCAGCCATCCACAGGTGGCCAGTAATAATAAAAATTTCTTCATATGTAAAAGATAGATCTAAAAGTAAAATTTCGCGGGCTTTACAGCGCATCAACTGCGTTACAGGACAGAAGATGCGTTGATTGGTATATTTAAAATGATCGTTGATAGCCTTATCAAACGCAAAGTTTTGCGGGGGTAAAATCAAGTTTCCACATCCAGCTGAAATCAGGCGTCTACTTATTTTTCCATCCGGCTCCAGACTTCATAAATCGGAGCGCCTTTGGAACTTTTTCCGGAATGAATCCATTTACCGTTCTCCAGTTTACCGTCAAAAGTCAGCGACATCCCTACCCTGGAACTGTCCCGGGAGAAGAATTCAATATGCTCTGTGTACTTTCCGTTCTCAAAACTATAAGTACCGCCACCGGTACCCGAAAACTCACCGGTTTCAATATTGATGGCCGCCCACTGAAAACGGGTAGCCGTAAGCAGTTTCAGGGTACGTCGGGCCCGTAGCGGCATATCCACCATCTGATCCCCCTGCTTTCTTTGCGTAATCCGCCAGTTACCAGCCAGTTTATCACTACCGGCGTCTGCCCGGGTCCATTTCATTTCATAACCTTCCACCAGGGTGGTAAGTGCATCTCCGGATAATTTGTATCCATAAGAATGAGATTGGCCCATATCCGATTTATTTGCACTGTTGAACTGGGTTGTAATGGTAATGCTGTCATCGCCGACCGTATAAGGCCCACCGGAACTCGCTACAAACTGCCGGCCTTTGAACTGGGTAAACATGCAGTAACCATCCTGGAACAGCAGCACAAACTGCTGGCCTCCCCATTCCGCCGTCCAGGCACCAACTATGGTATCCTTCTCAAAATTCGCTTGTTGTTGTTTTTGTCCACGCATTGCCAACAAAACAGCGGCAATAGGTAAAAGCAGGACCAGGGCAATCATACGGCATTTCATCGGCAAAGATTTAATGTTATTAAATGGCCTGTGGCAAGGTTAAACTTCTCCTTTACCTGAAACCAACACAACTGTGACTTCAGAATAAACCATCCTTATACAAAACGTAATTCACTACTGATTATTGTCAGCGCAAGATTAATTCTATGGCTTCGAGTTCCTTTTTCTCAAACTCGAGTCGATCCAGGCTCTGTAAGGAATCTTTCAGCTGTTCCGGACTGCTGGCACCTACCAATACCGAAGTAATTCTCTGATCTTTTAACAGCCAGGCCAGGGCCATTTGGGCCAGACTTTGCCCCCGAATTTCTGCAAGGTTATTTAACTTTTGTAACTGTGCAATCATATCCGGTGTAATGACTTCCTTTTTAAGAAAGCCATGCTTTTTAGCAGCACGGGACTTCCGGGGAATTCCCTTGAGATACCGGTTGGTCAGCAGGCCCTGCGCCAATGGTGAAAACGGTATGCATCCTACGCCCTCCTTTCCCAGCAGATCCAGCAATCCACCTTCGACCCAGCGTTCATACATGGAATACTTTGGCTGGTGAATCAAACAGGGCGTGCCCATTTTCTTCAGCAGCGCAAAAGCCTTTCGGGCTTCCGGCACCTGGTAATTGGAAAGCCCCACATAAAGGGCCTTTCCCTGACGCACGATTAAATCCAGGGTACTCATGGTTTCCTCCAGCGGGGTATCCGGATCAGGTCGGTGGTGATAAAAAATATCAACATAGTCCAGTTTCATCCGCTGCAGACTCTGGTCAAGACTGCTCACCAGATATTTACGGGACCCCCAGTCTCCATAAGGCCCCGGCCACATGGTGTATCCGGCTTTGGTAGAGATGATCAGTTCATCCCGGTGACTTCTGAAATCACTGTGCAGCAGTTTGCCGAAATTGGTCTCTGCCGAGCCGGGTGGCGGACCGTAATTATTCGCCAGATCAAAATGGGTAATGCCATTATCAAAAGCCGTATGCAGGGTCCGCCGGTAGACTTTTACATCATCCACATCTCCGAAATTATGCCAGAGGCCCAATGAAATTGCCGGCAGCATGAGACCGGAATTTCCACAACGGCGGTATTGCATCTGCTGGTATCTATTTGCTGAAAATTTCATGGTTTTTTAATTATCTGTTTACAATTGGGTTTAATGAGTTGCAACAGCTACTTCAACTCATCCAATACTTTATACATTTTGCGGATCAATGTGTACTGACTGCCGTTATAATTATTGATCAGCATCGAAAAAATATAAGTATTTCCATCCCGTGACTTTTGGTATCCTGTAAAACCCTTAACCCGGTTAATGGTACCGCTTTTCATTTTCATGTCATTGTAAAAAGGGAAGGCTTCATAAAAATCGGTGAACCAGGGCCGGTCACGGCTGTAGCGCAATATCGCCACCTGTGCATGAGGTGTAATCCGGTTTTGCGGAGATAGTCCCGAACCATCATATAGATGCAGTTCTTCCGTATCGATACCTTTATCTTTCCAGTAGGCCTGAATCGCCTCAATACCGTTGTCAGTTGTGGCCGCGCCTTTCTGATGCAGACCGATGGTCTTCAGCAGGGCTTCTCCATACAGGTTGATGCTTTTTCTCAGGAACCAGTAGATGATCTTTGACAGGGAGGGCGATTGGTGGGTAAATAACCAATCGGCGCCGGCATACCGTTGATCGGTGATTTCAATGGCACCGGCGGGCAGGCTCACCTGATCTTTCAGTTCCTGCTGTATGGTCCGGGCGAGTTGTCCGGCGGGATCATACATTGAACCGGAAATGGTAAAACTGCTTTTACCGGATGGGATCGTTCCCTTCAGGACGCCGGCAGAACGGCCATCTGAGGGATAGTATAAATAGCTGTTATCACTGCTTTGGGGCCCCGCCGCAATTGCTTCTGAAACAATCTCATAATTATAAAGCCGGGGAATGGTCTTGAGAATCTTAACCTGACTGCCCGTGGTGGCACCAGACTGCAGGACCAGATCAAACTGGTTCTCCCGCCAATTCAACCCCCTGGCCCCGGCCCCGTAGTATTGCCCCAGATCCTGCCATATCCAGCCATCCGGAATCCCCTGTTCCGCACTCCAGTTTTTCTGACTGATACAAATAAAATCCAGTTTCGATACCTGCTTTTCCTTCAATGCAGCCTTCAGGCGATCCAGTATGACCGATTCTTTGGTGGATTCCCAACGCCAGCTGCCCAGGGTGGGATCACCAGAAGCTTCAATATACAGTCCCCGCTTGCCCTGTCGTTCCAAAATACCAAACCTGGTAGCATAACGATAATCCTTGCCCAGAACTTCAAAAGCTGTTGCAGCCGTCACGATCTTTTCGGTAGAAGCCGTTGCCAGACCTGTAAGTCCCTGCTGATTCAATACCTCTGCCCCGGTTGCCGCATTGACCACGTAGAATCCCACACTGGCAAACCGAAGCTGGTCGTCCTTATTAAATTGTTCCATGGCAGCTGCCAGTTTTTTTCCGGTCTGCCCCAGCACAACGGATGCGGGCAGCAGTAATAAAATACAGCAGAGCCATCCGACTGCAGGAAGCTGCCGGTAAGAGTGCCTTCCTTCTGCACTAACTGATTTACTTATGAACGACCTTATGAAAAATCTTCTGATAACTTCATACATCTGCAACCTGATTTACCTGTTTGAATATAATTTACCATTGAATGACACGCACCTTATAGACCCGAAGATCCGGGATAGGTATCCGCGCCGGTTTTGTATTTAAATAAATATTATGGGTCCACCAGCTTTCCTCCGCGATGGTGTATACCAGCTTTTCCGAACCCGGCTCAAAATTCGCCGATTTTATATTATGCCGGCCCTGCAGGGGCACGAATACGGTAAATTTTCCTGTCTCCAGGTTGAAACGATAGACATTTTCATGGGTACTGACCAGCAAGGCGTCTTTGCCTATGGCGGTCAGGTCGTGCCCTCCTTCGTCGGGCAAGGTCCAGACAGCCTCCTGCTTCAGTGAAGGCGCGCCTGATTTTCCTGCCAACCGGTACGACCGAAGCTGGTCAAATCCCAGCGCATACAACCTTTTTGTTTCAGCATTCCAGATGACACCATGCCCCGAATACAGGCTGTCTCTCCACAGGCAGTTTTCCGGTTGGTTCAGGTCGTAGATTTCCAGGCTATTGCCTTTTTTATGGGTGGACAAAGCCACTGCTACAAGATCACCCGGTAGCAGCTCGGCGCTATGTGCCATCGGCACCCTGGCATAGAACAATATTTTACGGGTGGCGGTATCCAATAAGATGACGGCGCCTCCCGAAGAAGTCAGCAGCAATTTTCTACCCTGATCCACCGGCTTACACTCATCCAGCGGAATCAGCAACCGCTGATATGCGGCAGGTATTTCACTGGCTTCCGACACCTTCCACGCCCAGATCGTTTTTCCCGCTGTGCTGTCAGAACTCGCTACATCCAGGATTCGTACCTGATCGCCACCGCAAAGGACCAGGCGCTGCTGTGCGCGGACACCCACCGGAAACAAACCCATTACCATTAAAAAATACAGTAGCTTCCAGCTGAGAAGAATTTTCATTTCAGGAATTGCTTTTTAAATTTTCAATATTTCAAAGATATTTGTTTTAAACTTTCTCCAAATGAATGAAATAAATGCCTCAATCATCACAGTCGGCGACGAACTGCTGATTGGTCAGACGATCGACACCAATAGTGCTTTTATCGGCCAGGAACTGAACAAAGCCGGTATCTGGGTACGCCGTAGGGTGGCGGTGGGCGATGTCTATGAAGATATGTGGCAGGCCCTGGACGAAGAGGTACGGCAATCCCGACTGATTATTATCACGGGAGGTCTGGGACCTACTGCCGACGATCTCACCAAGCCCCTGCTCAGTGACTACTTTAAGGCGCCCCTGGTGCGTAATCATCAGGTCCTGGCACATCTGGAAGACTTATTCAGGAATGTTTATAAACGTGAAGGGCCGCTACCGGAAATCCAGCAGCAACAGGCAGATCTGCCACAGGGATGCACGGTACTGCACAATGCACATGGCACTGCTGCCGGTATGTGGCTGGAGCGGACCGATAACCAGGGTCAGAAAACAGTCGTCGTTTCCCTGCCGGGCGTACCCTATGAAATGAAAAAAATTGTTACGGATGAACTAATGCCCAGGCTCAGCGCAGGTTTCGGTGGTTTTCAGGTAGTCCATAAAGTGTTATCCACTTTCGGCATGGGCGAATCCAGCGTAGCAGCCCGCCTTGAAGATTTTGAAAAGGCACTCCCGGCACATATCCGGCTGGCTTATCTGCCGGGCTATGGTATGGTAAAACTGCGACTGACTGGTAAAGGAACCGAGCGGTCCCTGCTGGAAATGGAAATGGAAACGCATTTCCAGACTATGAAAACCCTGCTGGCTGCCATAATCATAGCAGAAAACGATGATCCACTGGAAGTCATCGTTGGAAAAATACTGAAGGAACAGGGCAAATCGATGGCTTCCGCTGAAAGTTGTACAGGCGGATTGATCGCACACCTGGTCACCAGTATCCCCGGTTCTTCCGACTATTATAAAGGAACCGTGGTGGCTTATAGCAACGAGATCAAAGAACAAGTGCTTGGCGTTGATCCTCAGGTACTGAAAACGGTGGGCGCAGTCAGTGAAACTACCGCACAACAAATGGTACAGGGTGCTATCCGCACTATGGGAACCGACTATGCGGTTGCCACATCCGGCATCATGGGTCCGGGGGGTGGCAGCGAAGCAAAGCCAGTGGGCACCGTATGGATCGCCGCAGGCAGCAAAGAGTCGATCCGCACCAAACAGCTCCATCTCGGTTTTGACAGAACCCGTAATATACAAACGACAGCCCTCCACACTTTAAATCTGTTGCGCCGGTTGATGCTGGGTGAGCAACTGCCGTAAATCATCGGATGATCCCTACCGGCTATTCCTGCCCCGAAGGGAGGATCCGGATCCTAGGTCCCGTGAAAGACGCAAACGGTACTTCGCAGGTATATCCACCGTGAAAACTGCATTTTCCATAAAGTTCCGGCTGCACGGGGAAGGCTGGCTGGAATCGAAATACCGTTCCCGTTCAAATCATTATTTTTGTCGGGTTGCTTTGAAGGGTGCGGTGGAAGTTTTTAATTGGATTATAAAATAATAATTTATGGCAATCGTTGAATTGGTGTTACCGAAATTGGGCGAAAGTATCATGGAGGCCACGATCTTAAAGTGGCTGAAACAGGTAGGCGACCCCGTTCAGGTCGATGAAACGGTACTGGAAATTGCCACCGATAAAGTCGACAGCGAAGTGCCCAGCACTGCCGAGGGAATCCTTACAGAAATTCTTTTCAACGAGAATGATGTCGTTCCCGTCGATACGGTGATTGCCCGGATTCAAACCGAAGCTGACAGCGCATCAGACGCCCTTTCAACTGCCCCCCCCAGGGAAGCAGCGCCCACCATCACAGAAGACCAGCCAGCAACCGAACCAGTCGCCGAAACGACCGCAGAAGTGGTTTCCAGTCAGCTCAAGACTGAAAAACCTGCTCCGGTTGCCGGCGGTAGATTTTACTCCCCCCTGGTACTGAATATTGCTGCCAGCGAAAATATTCCACTGAGTGAACTGGAACAGATTCCCGGAACGGGAAGTGGTGGCCGGGTGACCAAAAATGACCTGCTCAAATACATCGAACAGGGCAGAAAGGCGACCACGGCGCCGGGCGCTGTCGCTTCCCAACCATTGCCGGCGGTACAACATAGCAGTAGCAGTTCGGACAATGTGGAAATTATTGAAATGGACCGGATGCGGCGGTTGATCGCTGACCATATGGTACGCAGTGTGCAAACCAGTCCGCATGTTACCAGTTTTAGTGAAGCGGATGTAACCAATATTGTGTTGTGGCGGGATTCGGTGAAAAAAGACTTCGAAAAACGGGAAGGCACCAAGATTACTTTTATGCCTCTGTTTATCGAAGCTATAGTAAGATGTATTAAGAAATTCCCGATGATCAACAGTTCGGTAGACGGCGACCGGATCATTCTGAAAAAAGATATTCATATCGGTATGGCCACGGCGCTGCCCAATGGCAACCTGATCGTACCGGTGATTAAAAATGCTGATCAGCTCAATCTGGTCGGACTGGCCAAACAGGTCAACCATCTGGCAGATGCTGCCCGAAACGGAAAACTCAAAGCCGATGATACCCAGGGCGGCAGTTTTACGCTGACCAATGTCGGCACTTTTGGTAGTCTGATGGGTACGCCCATCATCAATCAGCCCCAGGCGGCCATTATGGCCGTGGGTGCGATTAAAAAGCGGCCGGTAGTGATTGAAACAGCTCAGGGTGACAGTATCGCCATCCGGCATATGATGTACCTCAGTATGAGTTATGATCACCGGATAATCGATGGCAGCCTGGGTGCTTCCTTCGTGACTGCGGTGGCAAGGGAACTGGAAGGTTTCCGGGACGGTACTTTCTAATAACTTTGGAGATCGATGCGATGATGCTAGGTAACCGGGGAGGCCAGCAACTGCTTCAGGGCCGTCTGTATATCGGGATATCGGAAGACAAAACCGTTATCGGTCAATTTCTTACTGCTTGCGGTTGTGCTCTTCAGCAATTCACCACCGAGTTCTCCCAAGGCCAACCGCAGCAGGCGGCTGGGTACCATCATCCTGGTGAAAAATTTTCCTTTCAGTACCTCTGCCAGTGTGGTCATAAAACGGCGGTTGCTGACCGGCTCAGGAGCCACGGCATTATAAACACCGCTATAGTTCGACTTGCGGATAGCCTGCAGGTATAAATGCACCAGATCATCAATATGTATCCAGCTCATGATTTGGCGACCCTGTCCCATCAGGGTAGCAAAACCGAGTTGCACCGGTCGCTTTAATGCGGTCAAAATACCACCCTGATTACTTAACACCACCCCGGTTCTCAGCACCACCTTTCTAAGGGTGGTTTCCCGCAGCGGATCCAGTGCCGCTTCCCATTCGTAACAAAGGCGGCCCAGAAAGTCCGATGCCGGTGGGGCCCCTTCCTGAAAGGGTTCGGAATACCGGATTTTCGGATCCGCACCATACCATGCAACACCCGAAGCACTGACAAAAGTCTTAACATTTCCAAAGTCCGCTGCCAGTGTCTGAGCCAACAGCCGGCCCGAATTTACCCGGCTGCCCATGATTTCCTTTTTGCGGGCCTTCGTCCATCTTTTATCCGCCAGACCAGCCCCCGCCAGATGTATGATATGGTCGGCTTTACGCAGTTGTTCGCCATCTATCGTTCCAGTGTCCGGGTCCCAGTGGATAAGCCGTACGGGGCCCTGTACCACCCCTGGGGGCTTACGGGTAAATAAAAGCACCTCGTAGCCCTTGGCAATCAATACCTTCGTCAGTGCCTTGCCCACCAGTCCGGTACCTCCTGTTATCAAGACCCGCTCCATATTACAAAATTACCCTAATTCCTCAGAAGCGTCTGTTAAATGCCGCTAAAAAAAGACCTCCCGCAAAAGCGGGAGGCAACAACTATAAACTAATCCAAACATCACGTGAATTTTCACAGGGGTTAATCAGGTTTTTTACCATCAAGAAAGGTGTTGATGGTATTAATCTGACCCTGGTTCTGGTTATCTGACGACACTTCGATTTTGCTATAGTAACTTTCAATATGTGAAGTATTGCTGGCGAGTTCCATATTCCGACGGATATAGGCCGGAACGTTTTCAAACTCGTTGGTGGGATCTCCGGAATTTACATTGAAAGAAAGATTCCGCAGTTTCTGCAGTCTTTCCATTTGTCTGCGTTTTTGCATTTCCTGATCTTCTGCCTGTTGCATTTCTATGCTGGTGGCAGGTGGCTCCGCCGTATGTCCGAAGTTGACAACAGGCGATTCTTCTGCTGGCTCGATTTTTTCAAAGAGTCCCATTTCTTCGGCAGTAACGGAAGGCGCTTCAGGAGTGGCAGCCGCACGTACGGGCAATTCCCCTTCTGTATCCGCATAGATGTTCACGGGCTTTCTCAGAAAGCCTTTACCCTGGGTTGCCGTATCATCTGTTTCTGTCTCCTGTACCGGTTTTTGTTCCAGCACACGTTCGCCTGGGATGGCCGGAGAAAAGAATACGGAATCTTCCTCGCGCTTATCGGCAGTCAGTTCTTTATCCTGCTGTTCCACATCACTGACAAATTTCATATCTGCTTCCACAGCTTTCTGTCCCAGCATGAAGTTTATTACTGCCGGTTCATTCGTATCTTCTTTATCCTGAACCACATCTTCAACAGTAGGCATTGGCGCATCTTCCAACGGAATGGCTTCCACCAGTCGGGGTGCCAGTGCATCCAGCACCACGGGTGCTTCCGCTTCCGCTTCCACGGTTGCAGGTGTTGCCACCTCGGGAATATCGGTACCGGTGACTTCTGCTGGTTTCTGTGCACCCTCGGCATTCAGGGTCATGACAATCTTTCCTTCGGCGGCTTCTTCTTTCTTCAGCAGTGGTTTAACAAAAGGATCCTTATTCTCGAAACCGGTAGCAATCAGGGTAATGCCAATCTGATCGCCCAGTGATTCGTCGTAACCCATTCCCAGGATTACATCCGTCGTTTCTCCCGCCTGGGTCAGTAAATGAGATTGGATAATTTCTACTTCGTCCATCGTAAATTCGTGCTCGCCTTCAGCCGAATTGATATTGATTAAAATCCATTTGGCGCCACGGATATCATTGTCATTCAGGAGGGGTGAATTCAGCGCTTCTTCGATCGCACGCTGTGCCCGGTTTTCACCGGAAGCAGCAGCGCTTCCCAGTATGGCCACACCGCCATTTTTCATTACCGTACAAACATCGGCAAAATCCACATTGATCTGACCGGTACTATTGATGACATCGGTGATACATTTGGCGGCAGTGGCCAGCACATTATCTGCCTTCTCGAAAGCTTCCCGCATTTTCAGATTACCAAACTGGTGGCGCAGTTTGTCATTACTGATCACCAGCAGGGTATCTACATACTGTTTTAACTGCTTGATGCCTTCTTCCGCCTGTAAATGTCTTTTTTTGCCTTCATAGGCAAAAGGCATGGTCACAATCCCAACTGTAAGGACGCCCAGGTTTTTACTGATTTTAGCAATAATTGGCGCACCCCCGGTACCGGTACCGCCGCCCATACCGGCAGTAATGAAAACCATTTTTGTATTGGTTTCCAGAATGCGTTTAATTTCCTCCAGCGATTCCTCGGTAGCCTGACGTCCGATTTCAGGATTGGCACCCGCACCCAGACCGGAGGTAAGCTGTGGCCCCAGCTGGATTCTGTTGGGTATCTTGCTTTGCGCCAGGGCCTGGGCATCCGTATTACATATAATAAAATTTACGCCGTCGATGTTTTGGCTGAACATGTGGTTCACGGCATTCCCGCCGCCACCACCTACTCCTACCACTTTGATGATAGAAGACTGCTCCTGGGGTAAATCGAACTGTATCATAACGTTAAAATTTTTGACTCTCTGCGAGCCAGATTTAAAATAGGGTTAGTATGAAAATCACCACACGCTATTGTCGGTGTCTGCAGACAGCAACAACAGGATTTGATGAAAAAATTATTAAAAGAACTATAAAATGGATTCCTCGGTTATATCCATCAGGCGAAATGATTGTCTTCCTCTTCTGCGAAAATGCTGATCAGACCATCCTTGAACCGTTTCCAGAAATCAGAAACCGGTTTGCGGTTGGGCTTTTCGGATGCATCGGATTTCGCTGTTACTTCTTCTTGGATTTCGGCAGCGATTTCAGCTTCAGATTTCTTCAAATCGCTGGGCACTTCGACATTTATAAAGCTTTTTTCAAACTGCTTCCGGTTATTTTCGAAATCATCATAGCCTTTCAGGATCAGACCGAGACAGGTGGAATAAGTCGGCTTCGCGAGTTCCTCAATATGTCCGGCAGCCAGGTGCTCGTTGGGCAGACCGATACGCGCCGGCATCCCGGTCACATACTCGGTGAGCTGAATCAGATGCCTTAACTGGGAACCACCCCCCGTCAGCACAATGCCGCCATTCAGCTGCCGGTTGTCCATGCCAATTTGCTTCAGGTGATAGGTAACGAAATCCAGAATTTCACTCATCCGGGCCTGAATAATATTGGCCAGATTCTTAACACTGATTTCTTTGGAGGGCATCCCTCTTAATCCGGGAATCGTAATATAGGCATTGGCCTTGGCCTCATTGGCCAGCGCGCTACCGAACTGGGTTTTCATTCTTTCCGCCTGGGTTCTCAATACACCCAGACCGGTCTTGATATCACTGGTGATATTCTCACCCGCAAATGGAATCACGGCTGTATGGCGTAAAACACCTTCGGCAAAGACCGCCAGGTCCGTGGTACCACCACCCACATCCACGATGGCAACACCGGCTTCCAGATCCTCCTGTGCCATGACCGCGGCCGCTGAGGCCAGGGGTTGCAAAACCAGATCTTTGGTACGCAGACCTGCTTTCTCCACACTGCGGTTGATATTCCGAATCGCATTCTTGTCGCCGGTAATGATATGGAAATTAGCGCCCAGCTTTACCCCGCTATAGCCGATTGGACGGACGATATTCGGCATATTATCCACGGTATATTCCTGCGCAATGACATCAATAATCTGATCTCCTGCCGGAATATAGGTTTTATACTGTTTGCTGATCAGCATATCAACTTCAGCCTGGGTTATTTCTTCCTCCTCGTTTTCACGAACAATATCGCCCCGGGTTTGCAGACTCTTGATATGATGTCCGGCAATACCGACGTATACGTCGTTAATACTGAGATTCGGGTTCAGGGAAAGACAATTGTCCAGTGCCTGGCGGATTGCTTTGATGGTTTCGTCAATGTTGAGTACCTGACCGTGTTTCACACCGTTGCTGTTCGCCTTTCCAAAGCCAAGAATTTCAAGTTTGCCAAACTCATTCTTACGCCCAGCGATCACTGCGATTTTGGTGGTACCAATGTCTAGACCTACAATAATGGGTTGTTCGGAATTCATCGTATGTTGTTTTTAGTTGTTTGCCTGTTAAAAAAGTTCCTGATTTATTTTCCTAGTTCCTTTTCTTCTCTGTGTTGTTTGACTTCTTCTCCTTCCCGGTTGTTGTTTTCCCTGAAGTTTTCTTTTTGTCTGTGTCCTTTTTCTTACTATCTGTCGTTTGCTTCGCTACGGTTTTCTTTGTCGTTGCCTTCCCGGATTCCGGCTTTTTTCCCGGACGGGCCTGCGCTGTAGATTTCCCGGTTTGCGGCTTTGCTGATTCAGATGCGGTTTCGCTTCGCTTGATGGCAGCTACGGTCCCCGTTTCCGAATCAGTTACTACCAATTCTTCTCCCAGCGGGTTGATGAACAGCCCCCGCGCCTCGATACTGGTATCGGTAGGCATATTGGTAATCGGCGGAAGCGTGGGTGCCACCTGCAGCATTTCATTTGTTTTTCTGGATTGCGCCAGCAAATGTTCTATATTCTTTCGCAATTGCAGGGAATCCACCCGGTCATAATCACCTTTTACACCGATGACCTGACCGTCGTACTGCACATCAATTTTGCTGTATTTATCAAATCCGGTACGTTTCAGCACCTGATCGTAAAAAAGGAAAAGCCGGTGAAACTTCGATGCAATATCACTACCATCACCCAGATCTACTTTATGGCTGCCGACAACCGGTATCATCTCCATCGACCAGCAGTCCGCGCCGCAATTCCGAATATCGACCTGCGCAACCTGGGCATTCCAGAAAGAATCACTGGAAATAAAAGATGCGGTCGCAATCATATTCTGCAACAGAACGCTATCGGCAGCATCCATAATCTTTTTAGACACATAGCCTGTAAATACCGGCAGGTCCAGGCTCACCTGGTCTGACAACGGAATGCGTTTGCCGGCTTCATCGATATAGAAAGAACTGCCTGTCGTCGTGAATATCCGGGCCATGGGCTCCCTTTCCATGACATTGGCATGCAGGAAATTGTTATTGTCAAAATACAAATCCGCATTATATACCCAGGCGCTTTGTTCCAGCAGGTCTTCCATCAAAGGCAGATTGAAATCCGATTTTTTCTGACCGGCAACTTCCCCCTTACCAGCTGCTTTCAAGAGCGCTGCGATCTGATCCTCGGTCGTGAAAAGCATATCAGGCCGAAAACCGGTAATCTGTATTTTATAACCTTTGCAGCGCCCGGATTCCTGAACACGCATAGCCGCAGTAATCAGCGTTACCATACCGGTGATGACGCCCAGCCACATCAGGGAGAGCAACATTCTTTTTATGGCGCGTTTTGTGTTCACTTGCTTAATATTTGTTTTATCGGTTCTGTTAACTTATCTATATCCCCGGCACCGGCCAGTACCAGCACTTCTCCAAACTCCCTGTTCCTGGACGCGTTGAACTTTTCGGCCCAGGTTAATAATTCCGCGGCGGTCAGTACTTCCTTATGTTCCAGCGTCATCCGGTCCAATATCAATGCGCTGCTGACGCCCGCAACCGGCAGTTCCCTGGCTGGGTAAACAGGCAGTAATTTTACACTGTCGGCTTCATCCAGTACCGCCGCAAATTCTTCCGCAAAATCCCGGGTCCTGCTGAACAAATGAGGCTGGAATACCAGCGTACATCTGCGTTGCGGAAACAAGGTCTTTACCCCCCGGATCAATGCCTTCAGTTCTTCGGGATGATGGGCATAATCATCAATAAAAACCAGCTCCGGTGTCTTTATCAGGTATTCAAAGCGACGTTTCACGCCCCGGAAACCGGCGACCGCTGACCGGATGGCTTCCGCTGAAATATCGAGTGCATCTGCGACCGCAATGGCTGCCATACAGTTTTCGACATTGTGCATGCCGCCCATCGAGAGTTCCACCCCTTCAATGGTTCGGCCGGGCAGTACCGCATCAAATCGGTATCCGCCATCCTGCAGTTCAATACGGGCACCGTAGATATCAGCAGATTCATTCTGCAGGCTGTAGCTGAACACCCGGTCTGCCTCCATGCGGCGGTCCAGTCCAAACTTTTTAAGCAAAAGCCCGCCGGGTTTTACCCGTCCGGCAAACGCCCGATAGGCTTCGGCCACCTGCTCCGGCGTTCCGTAGATATCCAGATGATCTGCGTCAGCGGCTATTACCACCGCGATATCGGGACTCAGTTTTAAAAAGCTCCGGTCATATTCGTCGGCCTCAATGACACAGACATTTCTTTCATCGCTCCAGAAATTGGTCTGATAGTTTGCAGATACCCCGCCCAGGAATGCATTGCAGCCATATCCACTGTCCCGGAGAATATGAGCAACCATGGTGGAAGTTGTCGTTTTACCATGTGTGCCGGCGACGCAGATATTAAAAGAACTTTCGGTTATCAGCTTCAGGATATCACTGCGTTTGACTACCGGGTAGCCCTGCTGCTGATAGTAGACCAGCTCGGGATGATCAGCCGGTATCGCCGGTGTATAAATGACATAATCTACTTCTTTCGGCGCCGTAGCGATATCTGCCTGATACCGCAGCCGGATGCCTTCGGCTTCCAGCTGACGGGTCATCGCGGTCTCCGTCCGGTCATAACCGCTCACCGTGATCCCCCGGCTATTGAAGTACCGGGCGATGGCACTCATACCGATGCCACCGATACCTATAAAGTAAACGGCTTTCAGGGCGTCAATATGGTTACCTTTCTGATTCATTTTTTATTTATTCGCTTCAATTATCATTTTTTATCATTCAACACCTGCAGCACTTCGGCCGCAATCCTTTCATCTGCATCTTTTACCGAGAGGGGTGCCAGCTTTTCAATCATGGCAGCGCGTTGGCCGGCATCCGCCGCCAGCGTCAGGATCTGCGCTAAGCCTTCTTCTTTCACCCGGGCATCGGGAATCATGCGGGCGGCCCCCTGGTCGGTGAGCTGCCTGGCATTCACCGTCTGATGATCTTCCGCCGCAAAGGGATAGGGCACAAAAATCGCCGGCTTGCCTACCACACAGATTTCCGCGACGGTCATGGCGCCTGCTCTTGCCATTACCAGATCCGCTGCTGCATAGGCCAGCTCCATACGATCGATAAAAGCACCGGCCCAAACCCCTGGTCGTCCTGCAGCCGCTTCCGCTTTCGCTGCATCAAAACCTTTTCCTGTTTGCCAGATCAATTGCAAACCGGCATCCTGTAAGCGGTCAAGACCCGCCGCAATGGCTTCATTGATCGACCGGGCGCCCAGGCTGCCGCCAACAACCAGCAGGGTGGTTTTTCCGCTAACCAATCCGAAGGCCTCCAGCGCAGATTCCCGGTTGACCTGACCTGCGGCAATATCTTTTCTTACCGGATTTCCGGTGACGATGATCTTCTGTGCCGGGAAAAACCGATCCATACCTGCGGTCCCGGTAAATATCTTCGTGGCGTCTGCCGCCAACATCTTATTGCTCCTGCCGGCGAATGAATTGGATTCATGAATAAAATTCGGAATGTCCAATGCCTGTGCCTGCTTGAGCACCGGAAAGGTGGAATAACCCCCCACACCGATCACTGCGTCGGGGCGAAACTCCCTGAAAATGCGGCGCACCTGAAAAAAACTCCGGATCAGTTTCAGGGGCAGTCCCAGATTTTTAAACAAAGAACTTCTGTTAAAGCCTGCAATATCCAATCCCACAATACGATAGCCCGCCTTGGGTATCCGTTCCATCTCCATTTTGCCCCGGGCTCCCACAAAGAGAATCTCTGTATCGGGTGCCTGTTGCTTCAGCGCATTGGCAATGGCTACCGCAGGGAAAATATGTCCCCCGGTTCCGCCGCCTGCTATGATAATCTTCTTATGCGCCATCGGTTTCTTTTTCCTTATTTTTTGCAGCCACATGCGCCGGCTCCAGGTGTTCCACATTTCTGGATACGCTCAGGATGATCCCGATTGCCAGACAGGTAAACAGAAAACTGGATCCGCCCATGCTGACCAGTGGCAGGGTCACCCCGGTTACCGGAAACAGGTTCACGGTGACCGCCATATTCGCCATTGCCTGGATGGCCAGGGTAAAACTCAGTCCCAGTGCCAGAAATGCGCCGAAGGCAAACGGACATTTTTTAAATATCCGGATGCATCGGTACAGGAAGACCAGGTATACAAAAATCAAAAAAGCGCCGCCCATCAGCCCGTACTCCTCTATGATTATGGCGAATATGAAATCATTATACGCCTGCGGCAGGTAATTGCGGGTGGTACTGTTACCGGGTCCCACACCGACCAGACCGCCATTTGCTATGGCGATTTTAGCCTGATTGACCTGGTACATTTCGTCGTTATCGGCTTCTTTTCCACCATAAATAAATCTTTCCACCCGGCCCACCCAGGTGCTCACACGAATCAGTAAGGTGTTCTCTTTCTTCTCTGTTACTACCGTTGTCGCCTGTGGCGTGAGCTCCGATTCCGCCGACTTATCACTACTGTGTTTCGCCACAGCCGCGATGATGAGCATAACGATCGGAATCAATGCCAGTCCCGCCACGAGCAATAAATGTTTGATATCGACCCTTCCCATAAACAACAGGATCAGACAACTCAGACCCAGCAACAGGGCCGTGGACAGGTTGGCCGGTGCGATCAGTGCACAGGTGATACCTATCGGTATGATCACCGGCAAAAATCCTTTCTTAAAACTTTTTATCACCTGCTGCTTGCGACTCAGCAGCCGCGCCAGGTACATGAACAGCGCCAGTTTGGCCAGATCAGAAGTCTGCATGGTCATATTGATGATCGGCAGTTTGATCCAACGGCTTCCGTCATTGATCCGGGCACCAAAGAATAAGGTATAAATCAGCAGGGGTACACTCAGTACGAAAAGAATCTGTGCGACCTTGGAATAAATGGTATAATTAACCCGGTGGGCAAAATACACGACGGCAAATCCCAGTAGGATAAAGGCAATCTGCTTGAACAGGTAGATCTCGGTATTGCCCTTGTGGTTCCGGTAAGCCAGTGAACCGGTGGCACTGTATACTGCCAGCAGGGACACCAGGGTCAGCAGCACCACCAGGGCCCAGATCACTTTATCACCGCGGGTATGCCGGTTGATATTGGACCGCCAGTCTGCCGGAGTGGCCTGTTTGGATATGTCGGTTATCGCTGCCATAGTAACAGTTCCCTTTTTTATTAATTATAACTCGATGACGGCATGTTTAAACTGGACGCCCCGGTCTTCATAATTCTTAAACAGATCGAAGCTGGCGCAACCGGGGCTCAGCAGTACTGCATCACCAATCGCTGCGTGGTTGAACGCTGCATGTACCGCTTCTGCCGCACTACCGGTATCAATAATGGCAGGTACCAGTCCCTCAAATGCCTCATGTATTTTTTTATTATCCACACCCAGGCAAACGATGGCTTTCACTTTCTCTTTGACCAGATCAGCCAGTAAACCGTAATCATTGCCCTTATCCACGCCTCCCAGTATCAAAACGGTAGGCTTTTCCATGCTTTCCAGGGCATACCAGGTGGAATTAATATTCGTGGCTTTGCTGTCGTTGATGAAGTCAACACCCCTGATGGTCGCCACAAACTCCATCCGGTGCTCCAGATTCTGGAAGGTTTGTACCGCTTCACGGATTTTTTCCTTTCTGATCTTCATTGTCGCGCCTGTCAGACATCCGGCCATAGTGTTGTATTGATTGTGTTTGCCCTTCAGCGCAAAATCGTATACGCTCATGCTAATAAATTCATCTCCTGTCCTTACATACATCTCGCCGTCCTTGATAAATGCCGTACTGTTTTCTTGTGCCATACTGATGGTTAATTGGTTTGAGTGGATATTAAATTGTTCGATATATTTCATGGTCGTCGGATCATCGAGATTGTAAATGAAATAATCCGTCGCCTGCTGATTTTCAATGATCCGGAACTTACTTTTGATATAGTTCTCAAAATTGTAATCATACCGATCCAGGTGATCTTCTGTAATATTTGTCAGGACCGCGATATCCGGCCGGAACTCACGAATATCATCCAACTGAAAACTGCTGATCTCCACGACATATACCTCACTGGGCTCACTGGCTACCTGTCTGGCCAGTGAAGTACCGATATTGCCTGTCAGCGCCGCGTCAATGCCGCCTGTTCTCAGGATATGATGAATCAGCGCCGTCGTTGTGGTTTTACCATTACTACCGGTAATGGCAACCATTTTTGCAGGCCCTTTGTGCCGGTAAGCCAGTTCAATCTCACTGATCACCGGAATGCCTTTGGCACGAACCGCGCGCACCAGCTCATTGTTTTCCGGAATACCGGGGCTCTTGACAATTTCATCGGCTTCCAATACCCGCCGGTTATCATGTCCGCCTTCCTCCCAGGGAATACCTGCCGCATCGAGTTCATTGCGGTAATGCGGTTTCAAAGAACTGCTGTCGGATACGAAGACCTCATAGCCCTGCTGTTTCGCCAGCAAAGCAGCGCCTACACCACTTTCGCCTCCACCCAGTATGACCAGCTTTTCCGACATCCCTTATCTCAGTTTTAATGTAACAATGCAAACCACTACCAATAAAATCTGTACGATCCAGAAACGGGTAACAATTTTTGCTTCGTGGTATCCCTTTTTCTGGAAATGATGGTGCAGGGGACTCATTAAGAACACCCGGCGGCCCTCACCATATTTTCTCTTCGTGTATTTAAAATATCCCACCTGAATCATCACGCTCAGGTTCTCGACAAAAAATATTCCGCAGAATATCGGAATCAGGAGTTCCTTATGTACAATTACCGCAATGGCAGCGATCAGTCCGCCCAGGGTCAGGCTACCGGTATCCCCCATAAAGACCTGTGCCGGATAGGCATTGTACCAGAGAAAGCCCACACAGGCACCGATCATGGCCGCCAGGAATATGGAAAGCTCACCCAGGTTGGGGATGTACATGATATTGAGGTAGTCGGCAAAAACGAAGTTGCCACTGGCATAGGCAAATATCCCCAGCATGACACCGATCAGTGCCGAAGTACCCGAAGCCAGCCCGTCCAGCCCGTCGGTAATATTGGATCCGTTGGAAACCGCTATAATAATAAAGGTCACAATCAGGATATAGAGCACCCAGGTATATTGCTTCAATGGTCCGGGCAATAGTACAGAATAATTAAACTCATGATTCTTCACAAAGGGAATGGTAGTAATGGGTTCCTTGGATTCTACAAAATATTTCTCCTCCCCGTTGACGACCTTGGTAATCACACCTTCATTAGCCGGGTTGCCGGTATATTCCCGCAGGATTTTTACATCGCTGTTGAAATACAGCACCGATCCAACCAGAATTCCGATACCCACCTGCCCGATGATCTTAAACCAGCCGGCCAGTCCGTCCTTGTCTCCTTTCTTATAATTAATGCCCTGCTGCTGCGCCAGCTTCTTGGCCCGCAATTTCAGATAATCATCCACGAACCCGATGGCTCCTAACCATAAGGTCGCTACCAGCATGATGATCACGTATACCGTATTAAGCCGGGCAAACAAGAGCGTAGGAACAAGAATGCCGAGGATGATGATGATCCCCCCCATGGTGGGCGTTCCTTTCTTGGCCTGCTCTCCTGCCAGACCCAGGTCCCGGACCGATTCCCCGACCAGTTTACTGCGCAGTATAAGGATCAGCTTTTTACCGTATATCAGTGTAATGGTCAATGCCAGCAGCACAGCCATCATGATGCGGAATGTCTGAAACTCCATCAGCTGGCGGCCTGGAAAATAAATGCCCTGTTCTTTAAACCATTCGAATAAGTGATATAACATATACGCTTTGTCCCGTCCTGTTTCCGATCAGGTCTACGGGTATTTTTGGGTTACTTGTTTAATAATTCAAAAATTTCAGTGACCACTTCGCGGTCATCAAAATGATTCTTAACGCCCCTGACTTCCTGATAATCCTCATGTCCTTTACCGGCCACCAGTACAATGTCCTCGCTTCCCGCCAGGGTGATGGCCGTCTTGATCGCTTCATGCCGATCGGTGATGGACAGGCATTTTCTTTTGGCAGCAGCCGGTACGCCGGCTTCCATATCCCGGATAATCGCTCCCGGATCTTCGAACCGCGGATTGTCACTCGTAAAAATCACCTTGTCACTGTAATTACAGGCGACTTCCGCCATCACCGGTCTTTTGGTCTTATCCCGGTTGCCACCGCATCCCACGACCGTAATCAGCTGTTCCGTTCCTTTTCTGAGCTTTTTTATCGTTGCCAGCACATTCAGCAGGGCATCCGGGGTATGGGCATAGTCCACAATGGCAATGACCCCGCCCGTAGCTGAATTAATCTGCTCAAACCTTCCGGCAGCACCCGGGAGCCGGCTCAATGTCTGCAGCAGTTCCTGTTTATCCGCTCCCAGACAGACAGCCGTGGCATAAACTGCCAGCAGGTTATAGGCATTGAACTCACCGATCAGCCTGAAATACACTTCCTGTTCATCGATCGACATCTGCAAACCCGTAAGGCTGTTGTCCAGTACCTTAGCTTTAAAATCACTGACGGTCTGCAGGCTGTAAGTCTTCACCGTCGCTGCCGTTTGCTGTACCATGATCCGGCCACGTTTGTCATCCAGGTTGGTGATGGCATAAGCGGAAGCAGGCAGCTGATCAAAGAGCATTTTCTTGACCCGGATATACGCATTAAAATCCTTATGGTAATCCAGGTGGTCATGGGTAATATTCGTAAATATGGCTGCCGCAAAATCCAGCCCTTCGATCCGATGCTGGTCAATGGCATGGGAACTCACTTCCATAAATACATGTGAACAGCCGGCCGCTACCATGGCACCCAGGAGTTCATTCAGACGGACGGCATCCGGTGTGGTATGGGTGGCCGGCAGGATCCTGTCACCGATTTGATTCTGTACGGTGCTGATCAGTCCGCACTGATACCCCAGGGCCGTATAGAGCTGAAATAAAAGCGTGGCTACGGTCGTCTTTCCGTTGGTGCCGGTGACACCTACCAGCTTTAGTTTCCCGGAAGGATCGCCGTAAAAATGATGCGCCATTACGCCCGCTGTCGCCGCGCTGTTCTTAACCTGTACATAGGTCAGTCCGGATTGTAGGACTTCCGGCAGCGTTTCGCATACAACCGCTTTGGCGCCTGCAGTAACCGCCTGGTCAATGAACTGATGGCCATCAGACTGCTGTCCTTTGACCGCTACGAATACCGTTCCCGGTTCCAGCTTCCTGGAATCTATACTGATCCCCGTAATCTCGATGGCCGTATCACCATGAACGGACAGAAGCGGGGTTTTATATAGCATATCCTGAAGAAGCACGTTTTTCTATTAGAGTCTTTTATTTGATTTAAAAATTCCGATGATTCCTGTCAACTCAACCCAGCGCCAGGGTTACTGATTGTCCCTCCTTAAAGGGGGCACCCGGCCGTATGGACTGGTCTGATACTTTTCCACTACCCCTGACCCGCACTTTCAGTCCCATTTCCTCCAGCAGGCGTATCGCATCCCGAAGGCCCATTCCACTGACATTGGGCATCAGATGATCCCGGACCACATTGGTCCGGACCACCCGGCGGTAATTATTGGCATACATACTGGCCCAGTCCTGCTTCCTGGCCGAGTCCACATAAGGCATGTCCAGGTACTGTAGTACCCTTTTGATACCGTTGGCATTACCTGCATAGAAATAATGACTGCTGTCTGCCGAACCGCCATATTCTTTCGGTGTTTTGCGATCGACATACATCGAATAAATTTTCGTGGCAATCTCCCGGAATACAGGTGCGGCCAGCTGTCCGCCGTAGTACATACCGGCGCCGGCACGGGTGCGGATGGTTACGATACAGGAGTACTGGGGGTTATCCGCAGGAAAATAGCCCACAAAAGAAGCCTGATAAACGCCATGGCCGTACTTGGTATTACCATCGGCCACATGAGCGGTACCGGTTTTTCCGGCAAGCAGGAAGGGCATGTCCTTAAATACATTCTTACCAGAGCCTTCGGTGACAACCATTTCCAGTGCTTTCTGCGCCGAAGCCAGGGTGGCCGGTTTACAAATATGCTCTTCCAGTGCCTGGGGCTGCATGGCCTGAACCAGCACCCCTTTATCTCTGACGCCGCTGACCAGATAGGGCTTCATCATCCGACCATCATTGGCGATGGCGTTATACAGCGTCAGCAATTGCATGGGACTGACCTGAATGGCATAACCGAAGGCCATTGTCACCAGGTTCATCTGACCGCCATGATCCAGTTTCAGCGGCGCTACCGCAGGCTTGGGTACGGATGTCAGGTCGATCGGAGACCGGGTGGTCAGGTGGTATTTCTCCAGGTATTCTTTATACTCGGGTGGATTCTTACCAAATGCTTTTAAAGCCACTTTACCCATGCCTACATTGGAACTATGAGCCACACATTCTTCAATCGTCATGACCGGTTTGGGCATCCGGTGGGCATCGGTAATCGGCCGGGGGCCCACCTGCATCCTGCCGGTGCTGCCGACTTCAAAAAGATCACCGGGCTTTACATTGCCTTTATCCAGGGCCGCCAACAGGCTGACGATTTTAATCGTGGAACCGGGCTCGGTTACCCGCAGGGCATAGTTATCATTCTCCCAGTAAGTTGTGTCTTTGGGGTTACGGCCCAGATTGGCAATGGCTTTGATTTTCCCGGTTTTGGTTTCCATCAGGATCGCAGTTCCATATTCGGCTTTGGAAGACTGCATCATCCGCAACAGGGCCGTTTCTGATATATCCTGCATGTTTACATCCAGGGTGGTATAGATGTCCCTGCCGTCTTCGGGTTCAACCTGGAATCCTTCAACGGGAACGGCGCCACCGGACACATACCGAACCAGACGCTGGCCCCGCTGACCGTCCAGCAGGCTGTCGTAGCTCATTTCCAGCCCTACATTCATTTTCTTAACCTTGCCTTCACTGTTGATATATTCCCGGCTCAGACCAATGGTCCGGTTGGCCAGCAATCCGAAAGGCGCCACGCGTTTGCTGGATTGTTCAACGATAATGCCGCTTTTGTTCTTACCCAGCCTTACCAGGGGGAATTCCCGAAGAGCTTTATAATCGTCAAAAGAGATTTTCTTTTTCAGCGAATAATAACGGCTGCCCTTTTTATAGGCCTCATCAAATTCCTTACGATATTCACGAGCCGTTTTGTCTTCAAAATACTCGGCCATCCGATGGGCAAAAGAATCGATATACTCATGATAAATTTTTCCGCCTTTATCCCGCAGGCCATCGGCTTTAAAATCCATGTAAATATCAAACTGCGGTATGGAAGTACTGAGCATCTGACCGTCTTCGCTGAAAATGGTACCCCGGTCGGCATTGATCTCTACGATTTTCTGGTGCATGCTGTCTCCCATGCTCCGCCAATGCTCTCCCTGGACGCGTTGGATGACGACTGCTTTTGCCAAAATACATACCGACAGTACCACGACTCCGATAAAACAGAGGTACACCCGCCATAATATGTCTTTTTTTATCTCCATAACCGGAATTTCCGCGCCCTTTCAGGCTGTCTCCGAAATTTTAAATTCTATTAAATGTCCGCCGTTCCTGCCCGCCTGTACTTATTCCGCACTGACGATATACTGTTCCAGCGAATCTTTGAGTACATAAGGTGTCTCCGACAGTTCACTCAGTCCCAGCGGACGCAGGGCACTGGACAACTGGCTGGGTTTACTGCGAAACATCACTTCACTTTTCAGGCTCTTATATTCCCATTGCAATTCTTTTACTTCCTTGGCGGTCTCATTGATCCGGCGAACGGTCTTATCAGCCATATGACCGTTATAGATATATATTACTGCCAGAAAAGCCAGGAAAAACAGGAAGGGTACCTGCCTGACAATGGACTGGTAGTTCAGTATGCGTTTCCAGCTTAGCCGCGCTGATTTTTCCTGTTTGGATGACATATTCTTTATCGGTTTTATATTCGGTTGTCCGGGACGCACTCAGGTCCGTTCCGCAATTCTTAATTTGGCACTTCTGGATCTGGGATTGGCCCGCAGTTCCTGTTCCGTCGCCGTTACCGGCTTTTTTGTGATGATCTTAAAAATCTTTTCCGGTGTCCTGCTCTCAAAAGGATGCGATTCCTCCGGCTCCAGGCCGCCGTTTCTGAAAAAGTTTTTTACAATCCGGTCTTCAATCGAATGAAAACTGATGATGGCGATCCGTCCCCCCGGTTTCAGTACGGTTACGGACTGTTGCAGCATCTCCTCCAGGGCTTCCATTTCCTGATTGACCGCTATGCGCAGGGCCTGGAATACCTGAGCGAAATATTTATTCGGATTACCTTTTACTACCGGATAAACAGCCTGTTTAAAGCCATCGATTGTTTGTAAGGCCACGCGGTCGCGTAAGGTAACAATCGTTTTTGCCAGGGTCTTTGCATTCGTCACTTCACCGTACTTTTCAAAGAGTTTGTGCAACTGCTGTTCAGTATATTCCTGCAGGATATCGGCAGCCCTGAATGATTGTCTGCGGTCCATGCGCATATCCAGCGGTGCATTAAACCGGGTACTGAACCCCCTTTCACCCTGATCAAACTGATGACTGCTAACGCCCAGATCTGCCATAAGTCCATCTACCTGAGTAATACCGTGCAGGCGGAGGAACCGGGCCAGATGCCTGAAATTCTGGGGAATAAACACCAGGCGTGAATCTGAAGGCAAATTGGCGGCAGCATCCGCATCCTGATCGAAAGCAAACAAACGGCCGTTTTTGCCCAATTGCTGCAGGATGCCGGCGCTATGCCCGCCACCACCGAAAGTGCAGTCCACATACACACCCTCCGGCTGAATGGCCAGCCCCCCGATTACTTCCTGAAGCAGGACCGGAATATGGTAAGCTTCCGTTGGCTCCTGAAGCTGATCTGCTGGTAAGGAGTCCTGTTCTTGCATCGCTCCTTTTTTCTTTTTCATACCAGATCAACTTTTAATCTTAAATAAACTTTTTAGCTGCTGGTTCCCATCACCAGATTGGCCAGGTCGCTGAACGACTCAGGTGAGAACGCATCAAAGAACTCTTTATATTTCGCACTATCCCAGATTTCCATTTTGTTGCCCGCCGGTACGAGTACGATATTTTTTTCCAGCCCGGCATATTCCCGTAGTCCCTGTGGCAGGAGAAGCCTGCCGGCAGTATCGGGCTCCACCAGTGTTGCACCATTCAGAAAATACCTTTTAAACTGCCGGACTTTGGGATCAAAATCATTCAAGGCATTGATTTTCTCGGCCAGGGGTGACCAGGAACTCACCGGGTACAGACTCAGGCATTTTTCAAATCCGCGGTTGATTACAAACTGCACCGTATCCTGCTCGGCAAGCTGTTTTTTAAAGCCTGCCGGTAAAAGGAATCGGCCCTTGGTGTCAACCGTGGCCTCAAATTCTCCGAGGAAACCGGTCATAAATCTGATGATTAAAAATGCTCGATACTAAATATGACACAAAATAACACTTTTTCCCACTTATTAACCAAATTTAACCAGCTTTGATTTATCCACAAATTGAAAATCGATGAAAGGCGCCAGCAGCGGGCATTTGAGGCGTTTTTTAGCATTTTTTTGGCAGAACCACTGTGAATAGCATGTGGATTACAGTGGAAAACACCTGCAAATAAAGCGAAATAGCTGCATTTACTGCTTTTTTTGATGAAATACCTGCTAAAAATGGAAAAAAAAGAAGGAAATCCAAAACCTTGGATAACTTGCGCCGGTGCAACGGAAGGGCTTCCCGGCATTTCGGTTTGAATTTCCGGAGTCTGCCTGTTTCAAATGCTGAGTATGGATCCCAGAAAAATTGATATTAAGGACTTTAGTTACGCGCTTCCGGCGGAGCGGATCGCATTTCGGCCGCTGGAACAAAGAGATGCTTCCCGCCTGCTGATCTACCGACAGGGCCGGATCAGTGAAGAAAGCTATCGCCATCTGGACCGGCAAATACCGCCGGGCGCCCTGATGATTTTCAACAATACCAAAGTGGTGGAAGCCCGGTTGCTGTTCCGAAAACCCACCGGTGGACAGATAGAAGTTTTCTGCCTGGAACCCGATGCCTCCTACCCCGACCTGACTACCGCCATGGCAACGCAACAACAGGTCGACTGGGTCTGCCTGGTGGGCGGTGCCGCCAAATGGGATAAAACAAGGCCCCTGTACCTGGAATTTACCATCGACGGTAAAAACTGGCAGCTTGAGGCCCGTTATCTGGAAAAAAAAGGCGACAGCTATCGCATCCGGCTGAACTGGGAAGCGCCTGTCAGCTTTGCCGAACTGCTGCATCATGCGGGCCATGTACCCCTGCCCCCCTATATCAAAAGGCCGGATGAACAAATGGATCAAACCCGTTATCAGACCGTCTTTGCCCTTCATGATGGTTCGGTAGCCGCCCCTACCGCCGGGCTGCATTTTACGGAACGGGTGCTGGATCAGCTCCGCCAGCGGGGGGTGCTACAGGATTTTGTCACCTTACATGTGGGAGCCGGCACTTTTAAACCGGTAAAAGCCGCCACCATGCAGGACCATGAAATGCATGCAGAATTTATTGAGGTGGACCAGTCCCTGATTGAAAAGCTGCTGGACCGGGGTAAAGATCCGGTTATCGCTGTGGGCACCACTTCCATGCGCACCCTGGAAAGCCTGTACTGGCTGGGGGTGGCCCTACTGGAAGACCCGCAGGTTTTTGACGGGCAAATGCCCTTTGTGAACCAGTGGGCGCCTTACGGCAACCACGCTACAATGACAACCGCGGTCGCCCTGGAAGCATTACGGGCATGGATGCACCGTACCGGTAAAGAAAAACTGCTGGCCAGCACCCGTATTATCATTGCACCTGGTTACCGGTTTAAAATCGTCAACGGGCTGTTGACGAATTTCCACCAGCCGGCTTCTACCCTGCTCCTGCTGGTGGCGGCCTTTATCGGGGCTGATTGGAAATCCGTCTATGATCATGCCCTGCAACAGGAATTCCGGTTCCTGAGCTACGGTGACGGCTGTCTGCTCTGGCCACCGGAGGATGCCGATAGCCCGCCATCAGGAGATCATCAGACAATCGGCTCCCGGCCACTCTGACGGTAGTCTTCAATCCGGGCCAGAAAAACTTCAGCCATGGCATTGCCCCGCCACCGGGCCTCTTCCGCTTTCTTACCGGAAAAATACCGGTCAATGGACTGGTTCCAGAGCCCCAGCCATGCATCAAAATGCGCCCGGCTGACCGGTAAACGGGCATGGGGTTTGAAGGGATGGCCGCTGTAGGACTGCTCCCCCAAAAGGACGGTTCCCCAAAACCGATACATTTTTTCCAGGTGCAGGGGCCAACGGTCCTCAATGACTTGATTAAATATGGGACCGATCAGGGGCTCTTCACGGACTTTTTCGTAAAAACTATCGACCAGCAGCCGGATATCCGCCGCTGTTTCTATATCCCGTTTTACTGTACGCATTTTCGTTTTTTTAAGTCGCTGTTGACAAAGTTACGGCGGGCCCATGCGCTACTGCCTTCAGCGACATTCCCTGTTTCAATAACCCGTCAGTAACCAAATTGTTATCCCGGCTGCCGGTTAAATACCGGGGTCATTAGCTATTACCGGTCTCCGGGCGCGGATTCGGGATAAAAAAAGACATAAATATCCTTTAATTTTGTCCATGAAACAGAAAATTTAATGGCGACCTCCCTACAGATAAAACGGATCTATGCGCCGGCAGCCGCTACAGATGGGTACCGGATCCTGGTGGACCGGCTCTGGCCCAGGGGAATTTCAAAGGACCATGCCGCTGTCGACCTCTGGCTCAAAGAAATCGCCCCCTCCACCGCCCTGAGAAAATGGTTTGGCCACGACCCGGAAAAATGGCGGGAATTTCAGCAAAAATACCTGGCCGAACTGAAAAACAATCCGGCGGCTGCCACCCTGTTGGAAGCCGTTAAGGTCCACCGACACTGTAGTCTGCTCTATGGCGCCAAAGACGAAGCACATAACCAGGCGGTGGTGCTGCGCGGATGGTTAGATAAGGCCCTGAAATAATTAATTCATACAGAATCTGAAGAAGCTGCACATGATAAGTCCCGATACGATAGAAGCAATGGCCACGCTGGCGGTTCACGGCGTAGCCGAGAAAGGTGGCGAACACGCCCACCTGGCACCCATTTATGCGACCTCCACCTTTACTTTTGACAATGCCCGTCAGGGTATGGACCGGTTCGCCGGGCGGGAGCCCGGTTTTATTTATTCCCGATTCGCCAACCCCACTACGGCTGCAGCCGCCGACCTGATTGCCCGTCTGGAAGCACATGGGATCTTTCAATCCGATGGCAGGCCGCTCGAAGCCAGCGGACTGCTGACCGCCAGCGGTCAGGCCGCATTATCAACGCTGGTGATGAGTCTGGTACAATCCGGTGACACCATTATTACCAATCAGGCGCTGTATGGGGGCACTTATGAATTTTTCAGCACCCTGCTGGCTGGTCTTGGCATCCATACCTGCTTTATCAATATGAGCGATACGGACGCGGTTCGACAAACGCTGAAAGCCCATCCGAATACCCGGCTCATCCACCTGGAAACACCTGCCAATCCGGTAATGCAATGTACCGATCTGGCCGCCATTTGCAGCATTGCCCGGGAACATGGGGTCCTGGTCAGCGTAGACAATACTTTTGCTACCCCTTATCTGCAGCAGCCTTTCCGTTACGGCGCAGACTATATTTTTCATTCGACCACCAAATTCTTAAACGGCCACGGCACAGCCATCGGTGGTGTGGTTCTGGGCAGGGACACCGCTTTTATGACGGGCAGGATGACCAAAATTTATAAACTACTGGGGGGTAATGCCAATCCTTTTGACGCCTTTTTGCTGATGCAGGGCATCAAGACCCTGGCCCTCCGCATGGACCGCCATTGCAGCAATGCCCTGCAGGTCGCCCGATACCTGAACGATCACCCTTCGGTAAATCAGGTCAACTACAATGGCCTGGAAAGCCATCCGGATTACCCGCTGACCCAAAGGCAGATGCGGCATGCCGGTGCGGTACTAAGCTTCGAACTCAAAGCCAACCTGGAACAGGCGATCCGGTTCATCGACCGGTTGAAAATATGTGTCAGGGCGGTATCTCTGGGCACCACAGATACCCTGATTTCCCATCCGGCATCGATGTCCCACAGCGGTATGACCCCCGAGGAGCGACAGGCAGCGGGCATTTCTGAAGGCCTGTTTCGCATGAGTGTCGGACTGGAAGATCCCAATGACCTGCTGCGGGATCTGGACCAGGCGCTGGCGGGTGCCTGAGGCTGACAAAAAGGCCCCGCAATGGCGGGGCGCTTCCAAATTCTTGTACCTGACGGTTTAGTTCACGTGGGTTTCAATTTTCTTTACGAAATTACCCTTGGGCTGTGCGCCGACCAGTTTGTCGACCACCTGACCGTTCTTGATAAACAGGATCGCCGGAATGGAGGTAATGCCGTAATTGGTGGATACCTGCGGATTGACATCCACATTGACTTTTCCAATATTGACCTTGCCTTCATATTCCTTTGAAAGTTCCTCGATTACCGGTCCGATAGCCCGGCAGGGACCGCACCATTCTGCCCAGAAATCCACTACAGTCAGTTTATCGGAATCCAGTACTTCCGTCTGGAAATTCGCATCATTAAATTCTTTTGCCATTATCAGATCTTTTAAAATTTACAATTCGGGAATTAAACGCAAATTTAAGTCCACCCAACCAATAACAGCCATTCAGACATTTTGTTGTGAAGAAAATGTCAATACCGGCAGCCGTTCCTGACAAAGTACCACTAACAGGTGTTTTACAGTCGCGTTTCTGCTTCCGGAGGCAGGTCGGTCACTACGGCCTCCTGCCGGTGCCGGTATTTAAAGCAGACCGCAAATAAGACAGCAATCACCAGGGCATATATGCTGAAAATATACCAGACCTCCGACCAGTGGGTCCCGCCGTTGACGGTATAATGCTCTACGAGCCAGCCGCTGCCAAAACTACCGATCATGGCGCCAATCCCGTTGGTCATCATCATAAACAGCCCCTGGGCACTGCCCCGGATGGTGGCAGGCGTTTCCTTTTCAATAAACAGGGATCCTGAAATATTAAAAAAGTCGAAAGCCATCCCATACACAATCATCGAAAGGATCAGAAAGATCAGTCCGCTGCCCGGATCGCCGATGCCGAATAGAAAAAAGCGCAGGAACCAGGCCAGCATGCTCATCAGCATAACAATCTTAATTCCATAGCGCCGCAGGAAGAACGGAATGGTGACAATAAAAACCGTTTCTGAAATCTGGGATATCGATACCAGAATATTGGGATAACGAACGCCGATGGTATCAGCAAAAACCGGATTGTTCTTAAAATGGTCGATAAAAGGCACCCCCCACTGATTGGTAATCTGCAGGGCCGCACCCAAAAACATCGAAAACACAAAAAAAATGGCCATCTTGGGTGTCTTGAACAACCGAAACGCATCCAGACCAAAGGCCGCGGCCAGGCTGCCCGTACGGGACCTGGCAGGAGGACAGGCCGGCAGGGTAAAACAATAGAGTCCGGTCAGCAGTGAACTGGCAGCAGCAAATAACAGTTGCTCCCGGGTCAGGGTAAAATGAAAGAGATCGGTCAGCCACATGGCGACGATAAAGCCAATGGTTCCCCATACCCGGATGGGCGGAAAATCTTTCTGGGGATCAAATCCCTGCTGCTTCAGTACACTGTAGGATACGGTATTATTGAGTGAGATCGTCGGCATATAAGCCGCACAGACACCCAGCATAGCCCAAAACATTCCGGAAGCGGAACTCACCGTGGCGGCGTAGTAAAGTGCCAGGGCACCTGCCAGATGGGCCAGCCCCAGTAGCCGCTCGGCGCGGATCCACCGGTCAGAGACAATACCCAGCAGCGGTGGCATAAAAATCGATGCAATTCCCAGGGTCAGAAATATCGTCCCCACTTCGCTGCCCTGAAAACCCAGGGTGACAAACATATAGCCGCCGATAGAAGTCAGGTAGGCGCCCCAGATGAAAAACTGCAGAAAATTAATTACAGTCAGTCTGAATTTTATCGACATAGGATATTGCTGAATTTAGGGTGAGCCAAACAAAACGCATTTGATTTCCGGATGCAGGAAGCCTGCTTTCCTGGCTGGCCCCACCGCCCGACGAATCTAAAGAAATTTCCTGAACTGCCCGCTTTCCGCTACCGAAATCCTAATTTCACCGGTATGATCAATTATGATGGCAAAACCTTCCGGCCGCAGTCCAATTCCGAGAATGGTGCTACAACCGCCGACACCCTGTTTTACTACCGGCAAAGTGACGAACTGCTGACCGCCACTTACAGTGGCGGTGGCATCCGCGCCGGGCAACTGATCGGACTGGTTGACGATCAGGGTTGCATCGATATGCGTTATCATCAGGTAACCGATGCGGGTCAGTTGCAAACCGGTATCTGTCATTCCGTTCCCGAGATCCTGGAAGATGGCAGGATCCGGCTGCTGGAGGACTGGCAATGGACTTCCGGAGACCAATCCCGGGGCCATTCTGTTCTCGAAGAGTGCGTATAGACCGGTTCGGTGACGAAGGTGGTATCCATTGTGGGAAAATTTTAAATGCGTATAAACCGTGCACGGTTTTATCTTTGTGGCAAGAAGGCGGGTCTTTTCCGAGCTCAGGATCCGTCTGTGGACAGGGAAGAAGCGCAACTTACAGACTTCAATTATCCCTCTCCCCAGGGGCCGGTGCGATATCCGGCAGTCCTAATTTTACGGAGCTTTCAACAGATAAATAGAGACATGGAGATTCCAACCCTACCCGTGACAGACAAGCGGCTTCAGGCCATTGCAGAGAAAGTATACCAACATCAGAGAATCAGCGAAGCAGAAGCCCTGCTACTCTATGAAGAAGGCAGCCTGGCATTTACCGGTGCCCTGGCCAATTTTGTACGGGAAAGCAAACATGGCGACAGGACCTATTTCAACCGTAATTTTCATATTGAACCCACCAATGCCTGCATCTATTCCTGCCATTTCTGCAGCTATAGCCGCTTATACGCCCACCGGGAAGAAGCCTGGGAACTGAGCCTGGATCAGATGATGGATATGGTGCGGAAATACGATGGTCAACCGGTAACAGAAGTACATATTGTGGGTGGGGTACATCCGAAAATGAACCTGGAATTCTTCGCCGGTCTGCTGCGGCAGATCAAGGCCCACCGACCGGAATTGCATATTAAGGGCTTTACTGCAGTGGAGCTGGACTATATGTTCCGCAAAGCCAAAAAATCTTTCCGTGAAGGACTGCAATACCTGAAGGATGCGGGGCTGGAAAGCCTGCCTGGCGGGGGTGCGGAAATATTTGCACCTGAGATCCGCACCCAGATCTGTGCCGACAAAATTGATGGCGAGGGCTGGCTGAACATGCACCAGACCGCCCATGAGCTGGGCATGGCCACCAATGCGACCATGTTATTCGGCCATATCGAATCCTATGCGCATCGTATTGATCATATGCGCCGGCTCCGCGAACTCCAGGACCGTACCGGAGGCTTTAATACTTTTATCCCTTTGAAATTCCGCAATGGTGACAATGACATGAGCCATGTTCCTGAATCTTCCTTAATTGAGGATATGAAAGTCTATGCCATTGGCCGGATCTACCTGGACAATATTCCCCATCTGAAAGCCTATTGGCCGATGTTGGGCCGCCAAAATGCACAGTTATCCCTGTCATTTGGCGTTAATGACATTGACGGTACCATTGATGATACCACCAAGATCTATTCCATGGCAGGCGCTGAGGAACAGACACCTACGATGAGTACCGAAGACCTGGTCATCCTGATCCGCCAGGCCCGCAGAAGGCCGGTAGAAAGAGGCACGCTTTACAATGTTATCCGGGACTATGGCATGGCGGATAGCACCGAAGCCGCCCTGTTAAATTAGGCCGGTGCATTTTTGTCGATTCCGGGCATTTTTGTTATATTAGCTTGTCTAAATCAATGCTCATATGGGTAAGGTATCTGCGATTCTCAGCCGGAAGGGAAATAGCATCATTTCCATTGATGTCAATACAACGGTACTGGATGCACTTCAGTTGATGTCAGAGAACAATATCGGTTCACTGGTGGTGATGAATCAGGATAAATTTGCAGGTATTCTGACGGAAAGAGATTATTCCAGAAAAGTCATCCTGCAGGGCAAACATTCCGATCATACAACTGTGGGAGAAATCATGTCTGTCGATCTGCCCACCGTTTCGCCGGAAGATACCGTGGAAACCTGTATGCAGCATATGTCTAATAAGAATGTCCGCTACCTGCCCGTGTTTGAAGGTGACACACTCAAAGGAATCATTTCCATCAGCGATGTGGTGACCGAAACCATTCTGCAGCAGAAAGAAACCATCAGTCACCTGCAGAATTATATCCAGGGTTAGTCAACCGGTGCTGTACACCCTTTTTTTAAAGCCGCCATTTTCTCTTTTCTTAAAGCTCCGAAGCGCGCTCCCGTTTTTTATTGTGGCGTTTATTTGCACGCAGCTCGGACAAGGTGGAACCGGTATCGGCCGACCACCAGGGCAATTTGGAAGCGCCGATCCGCTGGGATCCGTAAATACCGGTATGTCCACTGAAATAATAGGCAGTAAAACAGGCCACGGCATAATAAATCAGGTGCTGACCACCGAAAAGTTCCACGCCCATCAGGGTGCAGGCCACCGGTGTATTGGTCGCACCGGCAAATACCGCAATAAAACCGAGTCCGGCCATCAGGTCAACGGGGGCCCCGGTCAATACCGCCAGGGTATTGCCCAAAGCCGCTCCCACGAAAAACAGCGGCGTCACTTCTCCACCTTTAAAACCGGTACCCAGGGTAATGGCGGTAAAAATCAGTTTCCAGAACCAGCTAAAGGGTTCGGCGCCCCCGGCCTGAAAACTACGCAGAATGGACACGGAACCGGAGTCCGGCTGGCTGACGCCGAGACTTAAGTAGTCCCGGGTGTCCAGTAACCAGCAAAGCAGAATGATCAGCAGCCCGCCGCATACCGGGATCATCCAGGACTTCGGTATCCAACGGTTGGCGTAAAATTTGACCGCATGGCAGGCTTCTGCAAAAAGAAAACCGGCAATACCAAATGCGGCTGCCGCCCCGATTACTTTGACCAGCAATCCAAGATCAAAATGCAGCCAGTTTCCGGACGGTTCCGTGAAATGAATCTGATACAGGGTATGCTGGGTGCCCCAGGCCATACAGACGAGATGCGCCAGCAAGCTGGCAATCAAACCGGGCAGGAGGGCATCATAGCGCATGCGCCCCAGGGTAACCACTTCCAGGGCAAAAAGCGCCCCGGTCACCGGCGTCCCGAATACGGCACCGAAGCCGGCCGCCACACCACAAATCAGCAGGATCCGCAGATCGGCCGGCGAAAGCCGGAACAGCCGGGCAAAATACTGGGCAATACTGCCGCCCATTTGAACCGCCGTTCCTTCCCTGCCGGCAGAACCTCCGAATAAATGGGTCAGTACCGTCGTCAGCAATACCAGCGGGGTCATCCTGAAAGGAACCCCACCACCGGGTTGATGTATTTCATCAATAATCAGGTTATTGCCCGCTTCTGCATTCCGGCCGGACCAGCGATAGAGCCAGTTAATGAAAAGTCCCGCCAGGGGCAGGAAATACAGTAACCAACGGTACTGATGCCCCAGGCCGATCACCGTTTCGAGCATCCATAAAAACAGGGCGACCAGTGAGCCTACAACCACTGCCACCGGCAGTACCAGCAGGGTCCATTTAATCAGATAACCAATAAGAGGGATATGAAAGCGGCCCGGGTTATTTTGTTGCATCCTACAAATATGTTTTTGAACTATTAAAAATAAGTTTCAATAATTTGTAGGCGCCATCAGCTTTTCAGGGCGGTTTATACAGGAAGACACCATTTCCTTTCCAATCTGGTGCGAAGATACGATTTTAGCTTAAGGGTTGATATTTCAGGCAGAAGGCAATTGCCGGAGCTGCTGATTGATCAGCGCGCTGATTTCTTCCGCCCGGTTAAAGACCATCATATGGGTCCCCCCCCGAATGGTATGGGTGGGCTTCATGTGTCGGATGGGCAGGATATGGTCGGCATCGCCATGAATATGTATCAGGCCGGAAGGATAGTCCTGATTCTGCCAGTTTAGAATCTGATGCATGCTCCATTTTACATAAGGCAATTCAGCATGACTGCGGTAATAGGCTGCGAAATATTTTTCTTCGGGACTGCGGGCACCCAGCCTCCAGTTGGCCAGGGCATATAGCAGTTTGCTGCGCTGCAGCCAGCCCACCGGCAATATCCGGTAGATTTTTGACCGGCCGGCCCAGCGGAAATACCAGGGCAGTTCTGACCGGGTTTTCGCCGACGAAATAATAATGACACGGCTTAGCTGCAGAAATTTACTGATTTCTATCGCCAGCATCCCTCCGAACGAAACACCGATCAATACAGCATCCGCTTCCTGAATGCTGGCAGCCATCCGAATGGCATATTCCCGTAAGGATTCCTGTTGCAGGGGCTGCAGCCAGTTGATGCATTGCAGACCCGCGTCTAAATTCAGGCGGGAAAACAATTGTTGATCCACCCCAAAACCCGGTATGGCATATACTTTTTTCACCGGCTTCAGCCCTCAGAGGGGTCCGGTTTAATTCAGTCCGAACATCCCCTTGTTCAGCTGTTGCAGCATCTGTACCTTATGTTCACTGGCTACCAACAGTGAGATATTATGGCGACTGCCTCCATAAGACACCATCCTTACAGGAACATTTCTGATCGATCCGAACAGCTTTTTTACAATGGATTCGGTTTCGGCAATATGATCACCTACAACTGAAATAATGACCTGGCCTTCATCGATTTCCACGGTACCCAGTGCTTCCAGTTCTTTCAGGATCTGCTTGAGGTGTTCGTCGTTATCGATGGTCAGTGATACGGCTACTTCCGAAGTCGTGATCATATCGATAGGCGTCTTGTACTTTTCGAAAACTTCAAATATTTTTCTCAGAAAACCGTAGGCCAGCAGCATTCGGCCGCTCTTGATATTGACCGCAATGATATTGTCTTTGGCAGCGACTGCTTTGACACCGGTTGAAGCGGCATCCTGGGTAATCAGGGTGCCCTTTGCTTCCGGTTGCATGGTATTCAGCAATCTGACCGGAATCCGGTATTGCTGTGCCGGCCATATGGAAGCGGGATGCAGAATCTTGGCACCAAAATAGGCCAGCTCCGCAGCTTCGTCAAAGCTCAGTTGTTCTACCGGCCGGGTTTTTTCCACCAGCCTTGGGTCGTTATTATGCATGCCGTCGATATCCGTCCAAATTTCACAGACAGAGGCATTAATAGCTGCTGCAATCAGGGAAGCGGTATAATCACTGCCCCCCCTTTTCAGGTTGTCCACCTCACCGCGGGCATTCCGACAGATATATCCCTGGGTTACCAGGATTTTCTTATCGGCATGTTGACTGAGCAATTGGGCCAGGCGGGTACGGATCCGGCCAATCTGAGGCTCTTCATTCTCATCAATGGTCATGAATTCCAGGGCCGGCAACAGCGCATAGGATGCCCCCTGCTCTTCCAGGTAACAGCAGAATATCTTGGTAGAAAGCAGTTCTCCCTGGGCCAGGATATCCTTGCTCAGGGCTTCGCTATAGGAAATCTTCAGAATAATGTTCAGGAAATCAAAATGCTCATTCACGATCTCCTGGGCCTTTTTATAGCTTGCTTCCGAACGAAGCAACGCCCGGATAAATTGCTGGTAATGCTCCTGCAGGGCATTGATCTGCTCCAGTGCCGTATGGCGGTCATTGGCGGCGATGCTATTGCTGATCGTTACCAGGGCATTGGTGGTACCCGAGAGGGCCGATAAAACCACCAGCGCCGGCTCAGTTTGCTTTTCCAGCAAACCGGCAATATGCTGCATACGTTCCGGTTTGCCAACACTGGTACCTCCAAACTTCATAATCTTCATCTGTATCTGATTTTAATTTTCTTACAAAACGGGTAATGGAATGGCAGTTTCTTTTTCTCCCGGCTGTGATGAACGCATCCCGGAGTTTCAGGCTTCCAAAATCGGGTGCAAATATACAACAGCCGGGCGTCCTTTGCCCGCTAATTGTTAAATTCGCGGATTGTCCGCAGCCCTACTGCTCAGGAAGCGGAAAGTTCAGGTCCAGGGTAGCTGCCAGCTGCCGGAGATCTTCCACCACCGGTTCCAGAAGCGGAATACCCGCCGTACTTCGAACCGCCTGTATTTCCCTTTCCGGATCGCCGGGTACCAGCACCCGGTCGTGGCCGGGTAAAGTGGCAGCACTGCGGAAGCCCCCGATCCAGTCGTCCATATCTCTTTTATAGGCTTCCACCGATCGAAACGCATCCACCCGCATCGCGCCGAAAAAATGACCGATACCCTTGCCAGGCTGGCGGGCCGGCATCGGCACATAGGCCGGAAACGGCGGTACCCAGGGTGCAAAATTGGCGCCACTCAGCAGGGCAGAAAACAGGTCGACCATGGCGCCCAGCGCATAGCCCTTGTGACTGCCGTGTTCCGGATCACCACCCAGGGGCAGCAGTGCGCCGCCTTTTTTGAGAATGGCGGCATCATCGGTACTGCGGCCTTCCGCATCCTGTACCCAGCCCTGGGGGGCGGCCTGCTGTTTCCGCTGCAATATTTCCAGTTTACCATTTGCAGCGGTAGTGGTGGCCAGATCCATCACAAAGGGCGGTTCTTTTCCCGCAGGTGCGGCCACACAGATCGGGTTGGTTCCCAGCATTTTTGCGGTGGAAAAAGTCGGCGCCACCAGCGGACTGGCATTCGTCATCGAAATGCCGATCATATCTCTGTCCAGCGCCTGCATGGCATGCGCCGCAGCGATACCATAATGGTTGCTATTTTGTACACTCACCCATCCGGTACCCGCCTGCGCCGCTTTTTCGATTGCCACCTGCATTGCGAAAGGCGCCACGACCAGGCCCAGCCCGCTGTCACCATCCACCACAGCGGTGGAAGGGGTTTCATGAATGATTTTTATATCGGGCTGCACATTGACACGCCCGGCATCGCGCAGTCGCACATAACCGTTCAGTCGGGCAACGCCATGGGAATCTACCCCCCTTACATCCGCCAGTAATAAGACTGCCGCTGCCGTAGCGGCCTGGTCGTCCGGAACACCGATTTTACGGAACACTTCCACGGTAAAGTCCCGAAGCGCGGCCACTGAAAAATTCTGTATTTTCATAATAGTAATGCAAAGAAAAGATAAAGCCGGCGCTATCTGAAAAATTAATGGCAGGATGGAAATATCCAGGCAATGGCATTTCACGGATATCGGCGGAAGAAATCTGCCCTGCAGGGGTGTCGCAGCAACCGACGCATTATTGAAACCTGTCAAATGAATATATGGATCTGAAATCCAATGAACCTTTCTGGCTGATCAAAAACGGCTTGATCCGCAGCTATGACGGCTTGCGGACCGATAGTCGCTGCGATGTCCTGGTCGTAGGCGGCGGCATCACAGGCGCTTTGATTGCCCACCAATCTGTCGCCGACGGGTACCGGACCCTGCTCATCGACAAAAGAGAAATCGCCAACGGCAGTACTTCGGCTACGACTTCCATGCTGCAATACGAGATTGATCAGCCCCTTATCCGGCTCACTGAAAAAATTGGCATCAATGGCGCCCTGAAAAGTTATCAGGCCTGTTATGCAGCCATCGACCAGCTGGGAGCGCTTTGCCGGCAAATCGGGTCCCAGGCGGGTTTTCGTAAAAAAGACTCCCTTTATTTTGCGGCCCGTAAAAAAGACGCGAACTGGCTCCAACAGGAATTTGAAGCCCGCCAGGCGGCTGGTTTTCCGGTTCATTGGCTGGAGGCTGCCGCCGTCCGGTCCCGTTACAATATACAGGGCAGTTATGGCGGTATTCTGTCCACACAGGGCGCCAGCGTGGATGCTTTCCGGCTGGTCCATGAACTCCTGGGCTATAATATCAGGAAGGGCCTGCAGGTATATGATAAGACCGAACTCCTGGAAGTAAAATCCCGACATGGCTTTGAGGAAGTGCATCTGGGAACCGGTGCGGTCATCCAGGCGAAAAAGATCGTTTATTGTGTGGGCTATGAATCCCGGCTCATGATCGAAGAACCTTTTGTGGACCTGATCAGCACTTATGCGATGGTATCGGAAATAGCGCCACAACTCTGTCGTCCATTTGAAAAACTGCTGGTTTGGAATACTAGAAACCCCTATCTCTATATGCGCAGTACCGATGACCACCGGATGCTGATAGGCGGTCGTGACCTGCCATTCCGGGACCCCGTCCGCAGGGACCGGCTGATTGCCCGGAAATCCCGACAGTTACTAAAAGATTTTCAACAGCTGCAACCCGAGGCTGCCTTCTATCCCGATTTTACCTGGGCCGGCACTTTCGGTCAGACCAGGGATGGCCTACCCTATATCGGCACCCATCCGCGGTTTCGGAATGCTTATTTTGTCCTGGGATTCGGCGGCAACGGTATTACTTTTTCTGTGACGGGTATGGAAATGGTGGCTTCCTGGCTGAAAGGCAAAAGACATCCCCTTTCCTACTGGTTCCGCTTTGGCAGGTGAGAAAAGTATACAGCCCGGCAGTGCCGGGCTGTAATAAACTGGTTATCATTAGTATACCTTAGAAGGGCAGGTCATCCGATGCATCCGCATTCTGGGCACCGCTGTCACCCGGGGCAGTCGCCGGCGTGGCCGGTGTTGCGGCGGGTGTGGCGCTGTTATAGGTATTCCCGTAAGCAGCACCACCGCCCTGGGGAGCCCCTTCCGAACGACCGCCCAGCAATTGTACTTCCCGGACCCGCAGGGACAGGGATGCTCCGGAACTACCGTCATTGCGGGTAAAACTCCGGACTTCAGGCTGTCCCTCGACAAAAACCTGTTTGCCCTTGGTCAGGTACTGCGCTACGGCAGTTCTGTCGGTCCACCAGGCACATTCGACCCAGGTGGTTTTTTCCTGGCTAACGCCTTGACTATCTTTGTATTTTTCGGTATGGGCTACCGTAAAATTGATCACATTTCTGCCGTTTACATTGTTCACCAGGCAATCTTTTCCCAGATTGCCAATTACCTGCATTTTAATCATAGTACTCGTTTTAAAAAATTAAATTAGGAAAGGCAATTTAGGCAAATCAATTGAGACTTTTGCCATAAAAACCTCAGGTTTTCCGGGACCGCCTCCCTTCCCCGGCGCCCCCTGATCCTTGATTAATCTCCTTGAAATCACAGAAAGAACGCTCCATCCGCAACTTTTCGAAAATTCACTTGTTAAACACAATCAGTATCTTTGCCTATTAATTTTTTTAAGACAAATGAGCAAAAAAGGGAAAGTTTTAGTGGCTATGAGTGGCGGTATCGACAGTACCGTTGTGGCCCTTATGCTGCATCATGAAGGCTATGAAGTAGTGGGCATCACCATGAAAACCTGGGATTATACCCAAAGCGGCGGCAGCAAGAAGGAAACCGGCTGCTGCAATGTGGACAGCTTCAATGATGCCCGTATGGCAGCAGTCCAGCATGGTTTCCCACATTTTATACTGGACATTCGCGAAGAATTCGGGGATTTTGTAGTCAATGATTTTGTGGAGGAATACCTGGCCGGGCGCACACCCAATCCCTGTGTCCTTTGCAATACCCATATTAAATGGCGGGCCCTGCTCAAAAGGGCAGATGCCCTGGATTGCGATTTTATTGCCACCGGGCATTATGCAAAAATCCGGCGGCAGGACAATGACCGCTATGTGATCAGTAAGGCGGTGGACCCTACCAAGGACCAGAGCTATGTACTCTGGGGACTGCAACAGGACCTGCTGCGCCGTACCCTGCTGCCGCTGGGCGGCTACCATAAATCCGAAATCCGCCAGATGGCGGTCGACCTGGGTTATCCGGAACTGGCTAAAAAAAGTGAGAGTTACGAAATCTGCTTTGTGCCTGATAACGATTACCGCGGATTTTTGAAGCGCCGGGTGGACGGCCTGGAAGAAAGAGTCGCCGGCGGTGATTTTATCGATAAACAGGGCCGCATCCTGGGGAAACATAAGGGCTATCCTTTTTATACCATCGGGCAGCGCAAAGGCCTGGATATCGCATTGGGCAAACCCGCTTACGTTACTGAAATTGACCCGGTACACAATACCGTGACCCTGGGTGATGAGGCCGACCTGGACAAAAACGAAATGCAGGTGGGCAAAATCAACCTGATTAAATACGATGCCATCACACCCGGCATGGAAGCGGTGACCAAGATCCGCTATAAAGATGCCGGTACCCTGACCCAGCTCTTTCCCGAAGCACCGCACATGAAAGTGCGTTTCTTCCAGGACGCCAAAGGCATTGCCCCCGGCCAAAGCGCCGTTTTCTATGAAGGAGACGATGTGCTGGGCGGCGGCATTATACAATCCGGTAGTCGTTTCTGAGCGGAAGGGCGGCAATCCTGTTTACATAAACTGATAATACAGTATCTTTCCTGCATGGCATTGCCGTTGGATTACCATACAAGTCTGTTGAAAAAACTGCATAAGGCTATAGCGGTGCCGCTGTTCTGCGGACTGCTGGCAGCCTGTTCCAACCGAACGGAAAAATTTGAATCAGCCGCTTTGACTGACTACCTGCCTTTGTCCGTCGGCCGGTCCTATACCTACCGGCTGGACTCCCTGGTTTTTACAAGGAGTGGCACTGTTCCCGAACTGCATCGCTACCAGTTGCGGCACCGGATCAGTGGTCAGGCTATCGATAATCTGGGGCGCCATACTTTTATTATTCAAAGGTTGATCAATAACGAAAACGGCAGTGGTGACTGGCAGGCCCGGGGCAGTTTTTATATTACCCCACAGGAGCAGCAGATGGAAGTTATTACCGATAATATGCGGGTGATCGCCCTGACATTGCCTTTCCGGCAGGGATTTACCTGGAAGGGTAACAGCTACCTGATCCGACCGGGCGAGAACAGCAATAGTTCACCTTATAGCGATATTTATGATATGTTTGTCGATGACGAAATGTATGCCTGGGATTTCAGTTACAGTGGTTTCGGTTCGGAAACAATCGAAGGACAGCAGTACGATGATGTCTGGACCATACAGCAAAGTAATGACAGCCTGAATATCCCGCCCACCCCGGAAACTGCCATTGGGTACAAGGCCGTCTCCACAGAAAAATACGCCCGCGGTATCGGACTGGTCTATAAGGACCTGCAGTTATATGATTATCAGGGACCCGGATCCGTAGACAACCCTTCGGCCCACTATACCGGATTCGGGATTCGGATGTGGCTGATCGCCCGTGACTGACAAGACTTAATCAGGGAAACAAGTAGCTGACGCCTTCCAGTGCGAGATCGGTATCGGGAAAGACTTCCCGGGTCTCAGTTTCGAATTCTTCAAGTGTATCATAACGGCTGCTGAAATGTCCGATCAGTAATTTTTTTACACCGGCCAGTTGCGCAATTCGTCCGGCCTGCCGGGTGGTAGAATGAAAACGCTGATGGGCCATTTCAGAAAAATTATCGTGATAGGTTGTTTCATGATAGATCATATCTGCGCCTGCAATACTGTCCAGGAAGCCTTCGTTGTATCGGGTATCTGCACAATAAGCATAGACCTTGCCCTGCCGGGCGGCTGTCGTCAACAGGTTGTTTTTTATAACGGAACCGTCTTCATCCACATAGTCGCGGCCGAGCTGGAGTGAATAGAAAGACGTCGGCGGAATCTGGTGGACTTTCACGGCTTCAGGGTCGATCCTGCGTGGATTGCGGATCTCCCGGAATACAAAACCAAAACATTCGATGCGATGATCGGTTTTAAAACAGCGCACTTCAATATTGCCTATTTGTACCAGGGGACCGCTCCCGTTGATGGCGATAAAATGCAGGGGAAAACAGATCCTGCTATCTGCTACCTTTAATTGCAGATCCAGAATTTCCTTCAGGGGGCCGGGAGCGACAATGGTCAGTTCCTGCTGGCGACCCAGCAGGGCAAAAGAATTGATCAGGCCGATCAGACCGAAATAATGATCACCGTGTAAATGGGAAATAAAAATATGGGAAATCCGCTGCCGCCTTATTTTATATTTGATCAATTGTATCTGGGTTCCTTCCCCACAATCAATCAGAAAATTATGCGCCCCCATGGTAAGTACCTGGCTGGTCGGATGTCTGTCAAATGCGGGTACAGCTGAATTATTACCAAGTATCGTTACGCCGTACATCCCTACAAATTTAACTTAAAATTGCTGCTGAGGCTCAGGTCTCCAGCCAATCCTCATTGTCCAGTAATTCTCTTTCGATCACTTCCATCTGAACAATATCGCCGGCTTCGCTCTGGGTAGGTGTAACATTTAAAAGCTCTAAAAGTTCATTTTCTGCCAAAAAGACTTCCACGGCTTCCTGCAGATTACAACTCACAAATGAAGCATTCTGCTCATAAAATTCCTGCTGAATATGCAGTAACAGTTCGGCAGCAGGCCGGTCCAACCGCTCAACACGCTCCAGGTTAAATACCAGATTTTTCACATCATTTTTTAAAAAAGGGAGCAACGCCACCCGAATGCCGTCTGTCATACTAGCAGAAAGAACTGATTCGATTGGCGTGATGACGTGAAATTGTTCTTTGGTATCTATTTTGACCTGCATATATAGAAATAGTTTGACACTGGTGTTCACAAATTACGCAAACCAGTACCAAATATATTTGTTAATATTGTAACTAAACATTTTATCTGAAAAATATGGATAATAATTTTTCAACTCAGGTGAAAGAAATCATCTCATTCAGCCGGGAAGAAGCGCTGCGGCTGGGGAATGATTTTATTGGCACGGAACATTTATTGCTGGGATTGATTCGGGAAGGAGATAATACGGCTATTCGCATCCTGAAGGGCTTTAATATTGATATTGCAGAACTCCGCAAGGAAATCGAACTGGCCATAAAAGATAAAACCGGAAAGAATATCGCCAACATCAACAGCCTGCCGCTAACCAAGCAGGCCGAAAAAGTAATTCGGGTAACCGTGCTGGAAGCCAAGGCGCTGAAAAGCAGCCAGGTGGAAACCGAACACCTTATGTTATCGATTTTAAAAAACAAGGAGAATATCGCCACGCAGATTCTGAACCAGTATGATCTGGATTATGACATGTTCCGTCAGGAATTGGGTATCGTAAAATCCAATGAACCGCATGCTGAATTCGGCGAAGAGGGTGATGAAGATTTTGAGGAAGAAAAAAAATATTCCCAACCTTCCAAAGGCAGCGGTTCCAAATCCAATACCAAAAGCAAGACACCGGTACTGGACAATTTCGGCCGGGATGTGACCAAGCTTGCTGAAAGTGGTAACCTGGATCCTATCGTAGGCCGGGAAAAGGAAATTGAACGGGTCTCACAAATCCTGAGCCGGCGCAAAAAAAACAATCCCATCCTGATCGGCGAACCCGGTGTGGGTAAGACGGCCATCGTGGAAGGGCTTGCACTGCGCATTGTACAGCGCAAGGTCAGCCGGGTATTGTTTGATAAAAGGGTCATCTCACTGGATCTGGCTTCTCTGGTCGCCGGCACCAAATACCGGGGTCAGTTTGAAGAACGTATGAAAGCCATCATGAACGAACTGGAAAAAAATCGTGACGTCATCCTGTTCATTGATGAAATGCATACCATTGTCGGTGCCGGTGGTGCCAGCGGCTCGCTGGATGCCAGCAATATATTTAAGCCCGCACTGGCGCGGGGTGACCTGCAATGCATCGGTGCCTCCACATTGGATGAGTACCGGATGTATATCGAAAAAGATGGCGCCCTGGATCGTCGTTTTCAGAAAGTGATGGTAGATCCGCCAACGGTGGAAGAAACCATTCAGATCCTGAATAATATCAAATCGAAATATGAAGACTTTCATAGTGTTACTTATAGCGATGACGCCATTGATGCCTGTGTGAAACTCTCTGATCGTTATGTAACCGACCGGCTTTTGCCCGATAAGGCCATTGACGTAATGGATGAAGTCGGCGCCCGGGTGCACCTGAAAAACATCAATGTTCCGGATAATATTGTGGAGCTGGAAAAAAAGATTGAAGACGTCAAGGAAGAAAAAAACCGCGTCGTTAAAAGTCAGAAATTTGAAGAGGCTGCTTCTTTACGGGACACCGAGAAAAAACTGGCCGAGGAGCTGGAAAGAGCCAAAGCACAGTGGGAAGAAGAAAGCAAGCACAAGCGCTATCCCATTAACGATGAGGATATTGCAGAAGTCATCAATATCATGACCGGCATACCGGTGAAGAAAATGGTAGAGGCGGAGACCGAGAAACTGCGTAAGATGACCGATGATATGAAAAATATGGTCATTGGTCAGGATGAAGCAATTCTGAAAGTGGTTAAAGCCATCCAGAGAAACCGGGTAGGACTGAAAGATCCGAAAAAGCCCATCGGTAGTTTTATTTTCCTGGGACCCACCGGTGTGGGTAAAACAGAACTCGCGCGTTCCCTGGCCCGCTATCTTTTTGATGCGGAAGATGCACTGATCCGTATTGACATGAGTGAATACATGGAGAAGTTTACGGTGAGCCGGCTGATTGGAGCGCCTCCCGGATATGTGGGATATGAAGAAGGCGGTCAGCTGACTGAAAAAGTACGCCGCAAACCCTATAGTGTGATCCTGCTGGATGAAATCGAAAAGGCGCATCCGGATATTTACAACATCCTCTTACAGGTGCTTGATGACGGACAACTTACCGATGGTCTGGGCCGTAAAGTCAACTTTAAGAATACCATCATCATCATGACATCAAATATCGGTGTACGTCAACTTAAGGATTTTGGTGCCGGTGTAGGATTTGCCACCCAGTCCAGGGTCGCCAACGAAGATGAAGAGAATAAAGCGGTAATCGAGAAGGCATTGAAACGTACTTTTTCACCTGAATTCCTGAACCGTATTGACGATGTGGTCATCTTTAACAACCTGACCAAGGAACACATTTTCAGCATCATCGATATTTCCATGAAGAGCGTACTGAAAAGAGTAGAGACCCTTGGCTATCAGCTGGAACTGGCTGAAGATGCCAAGACCTTCCTGGCAGACAAAGGTTATGACCAGCAGTTCGGCGCCCGGCCGCTGCATCGCGCGATTCAGAAATACCTGGAAGATCCGCTGGCAGAAGAAATTCTGAACATGAATGTGAAGCCCGGTGATGTTTTAGTGGTTAACCTGGATAAGGAAGCCGATAAACTGGTATTCACCGTCAAGGAAAAAGCCGACGCTCAGGAGGCCTGATAAATAAAAAACTTTCTTACAGCTGCGTAGTCATCACTGCGCAGCTTTTTTATGGCTGTGAACCAGCTCATGCCAGGCTTGAACGAAAAGCCCGGAACCCTGCCTAAATCGATTGCGTACGATTTTTGTAAGCAACACCAGGAGCCTTCAATCACCCTCCTCCTGCGACTTCCGGGACGGCATTCATTTGCTTATATGGCTGAAAATCGGTATATTCCGAAGGTTACAGGTACCTTAAAGCATAGGTTCGAATCCGCTACCCTATCTAAAAATAGTTTCCTTTAGAATCTACTATTGAATAGGCTGTTCTCCGGAAGAGTACCTGGCGGTGATATGGCATTCTACGAAGGTTTTAAAAAAGATGAATATGTTGAAAATCAAAGGTGCAGGCAAGGATATTATAATGACCAATATCCGTTTTACAGGAAATGCCATTGCTTTAATAAATGAATACGTCCGTACAGATAATACCATTCATCTGGAAGATTGGCAATGGCATGAAGAATTAAGAAGCGGCACGGTCTGCTGTATTATTACGGATCTTAAAAAATCAGGCAGCCCCACCCATAGTTGAATAGTTTCAGAACCAAACAGCTATACCACCCGCTTAACTGTCCAGGATCGGTTTCATCCGGCGCCCCAATAGGGTCCACCGCACAAGATTTCCCCGATAAACAGTAGTTTTGTATTTGAACAATCAGGCACCCTGCATCTCAGACGGGTAAAGCCGTTTATGGTGTCGGATAGAAAGCCGCAATTCTGCTACCACTTCAAAAAAAGATACTATGGATGATTATCAATTGCCTCCTCAGACCAGAATCGGTCATGTACATTTGAAGGTGGCCAGCCTCAAGCGGGCCCTGGATTTTTATGAAGGATTACTGGGATTTGAACGGACCGTAACGTATGGTGATCAGGCCGTATTTCTTTCAGCCGGAGGCTACCATCATCATATCGGATTGAATACCTGGCAGAGTCGGGACGCACCACCTGCTCCGAAATTTGGCGTGGGCCTCTACCATACGGCTATCCTCTATCCAACGCGAAAGGATCTGGCCCGAATTTATCAGCGGATCCGGGATGCCTATTACCCGCTGACGGGGGCCAGTGATCACGGGGTATCTGAAGCCCTGTACCTCGACGATCCTGATGGGAATGGCGTCGAACTTTATTGGGACCGGCCCCGGGAAAGCTGGCCGCATCAGGCCGATGGCAGCCTGGACATGTATACCCACCGGCTGGATCTGGAAGATCTCCTGAGCGAACTGGACCCTGGGGCATAAAAAAAGTTTGCCAGACCTGTCGTTGTCAAGGAATCGATTTTCATCCCTTAAAAACCACTGTCTGGCAAACCCTGGCACTTGCGCCCCGGAGGGGCATGCAGTGCTTAAAATTTATAACCTACCGAAACGCCGAAGTTGACATTTCTGAGACTGCCGTCTTGTTTATTGCCATCATTATCCGGCTGAATATCTGCCAGACCTAACTGGGCATTCAACTGCACGGAAAACTTATTGGCGAATTCGTAACCCGCGAGCAGGTTGGCACCATAGTCAAAAGGTTTGGCATAAGGTACTTTGTCATCATCGCCTGAAAAATCATTATTATCATTAAGGAATTCCAGTTTGGCATGATCACTACTGTTCGCTTCGCCATTACCCCAGTCTATATTATTGTCAGAACTTACTTTACCACCCAGACCATAACCGACATAGGGACCTGCACCCAGCAATAAATGTCCCATACCCAGTGCGGGTTTATACAGGAAATTTACGGGTACCTCGATATAAGAGGCATTCCAGCGAACTTCGCCGTCATAATTAAAACCTCCAATGCTGGCATCTGAAGTTGTTTTAAACCCTTTCATGCTGTACAGGGCAGCCGGCTGAATATAGAATTCATCGGCAATGGGAATATCGAAAGTCAGACCTGCATGAAAGCCGGGATTGATTTTCGTATCGGCTCTGTCTCCGTCACCATCTTTACTGGAAACATTGTTCAGATTTAAACCTGCGCGGATACCTACGTCCACCTGCGCCTGCGCCTGGATACCGGCTGCGGTAAAGACCAACGCCAATGCAGCTACCGGCAAAATTTTTCTAATTTTCATAATAATGTTGTTTAAATAATTTTAGTAATTGATTGTTTAAAACGTTGCATAGAGAACGAGATTGATGAGCTCCTCCATTAAAACTTATAGCCTAATGAAAGACCAAAGCCCACGTTTTTAATCTTATCATTATCTACGATTTCACCGCCGAGTTCAGGAGCAATATTCGCCAGACCCAGCTGTGCATTCAGTTGAACGGAAAGCCGGTTTGCGAATTCATAACCAGCCAGTAGGTTGGCGCCGAAATCAAAGGGCTTTCCATATGCGTAGGTGTCTTCATCATCAGACTGATCATCCCAGTCTTTAATAAATTCCAGCGAGCCTTTGTCATCATAATTATCCGATTCGCCATCGGTCTGCTTCTCTCTCCAACGACCACCCAATCCGTAAGCGGCATAAGGTCCGGCTCCCAGCAACAACCGGCCGGTCCCCAGCGCAGGCGCATACAGGAAATTTACCGGCACTTCCAGATAAAAGGGCGTTGCCGTAAAACTAAACTTTCCGAAATCACTCTCATCTTTAATTTTATATCCCTTGGTGCTGAATAACGCACCGGGTTGCACATAAAACTCGTCTGCTACCGGGATATCGAAAGTGACGCCTACATGAAAGCCGGGATTGAGGGTTTTACCGTCATAATCGTCTTCGAAATCCGGATCATCACTGGACATGGTAACATTGGACAGATTAAATCCCGCGCGGACGCCTACATCGACCTGCGCATTTGCCTGTTGACTCAGCACCGTAAGCCCGGAAAGCAATACCGCGCCAATCATCATTTTTTTGAATTTCATAAAAAAGGTTTAATGGTTAATGAATTTTCCTAAAAGCAAAAGATTTGCTGTTTAAAGGGATAACGATTGAATTTTCAAATTACTTTGTGCCGGCTTCTTTTTGTGCATCTGCCTTCATTTTTTCGTTGGCGGTAATCAAAAATTCCACCCGACGATTCTGGGCACGGCCCTCGGCAGTTTCATTCGAATATTTAGGATTGTTCAGTCCGTAACCGACCGTATTCAGCCTTTCCAGGCCAATCCCGTGTCCACTCAGGTAATTGGAGACTACAGAAGCCCTTCTTTCACTGAGGCCCTGGTTGTATTTAGCCGTACCGGTATTGTCAGTATGCCCCTGAATTTCCACATCCGTATCAGGATATTTATTCAAAATGGTTACCAGATCGTCCAAGGTGGACTGCGACTGTGCGGTCAGGGTCGCCTGATCAAATCCGAACAATACGGCGCTGCTGAATTCCACTACAATACCTTCTTCCACACGTTCTACTTTCGCACCGGGCACTTCCTGTTTGATTTCTTCCGCCTGCTTGTCCATTTTTTTACCGATTATAGCACCGGCGGTGCCACCCACAGCTGCACCGATGATGGCGCCCATTGCGGTATTACCGGTAGCTTTACCAATTACGGCGCCGACAGCAGCTCCGCCACCAACGCCGATGGCAGCGCCTTTCTGAGTTCTGTTCATACTATCACAGCCGGCAAGCAGCAGGCCTGAGAAAGCAGTAGCAAATAAGGTTGTTTGTAAAAATTTCATTGTATGAGTTTTTAATTAACCACCTATGGACAAAATATGTGCCAATTGGCAGTGATGCAGCTAAGAGGGCGGCAAAAAGAAAAAGGTTGTCTCATCGACAACCTTTTTAATATGAATAAGTTAAGTATTACTAATTATTGGCTGGTTCCGCTACAGGCGCCGCATCGGCCGCTTCAGTAGCCTCCGCAGCTGGTGTCACCAGCACTTCCTCAACTACTTTATCCAACACATAAGTCGTTCCTTTATTCGCTTTTTTGGCGGCTTTTTTCGACTTTACTGCTGTTTCGTCTGCAACTTCGGGAGTTACAGTCAGGGAATCTGCTGCGGCAATTTCGGGAAAGACCTCAGTCGGATTCTCCTCATTGTATTTCGTGCCGACATGGATATATAATTTTCTGGAAACCGTGTCCAGTAACAAGGTGCCCTCATCCAGTGATTTTCCGGAGAATCTGGAAGCAGCCTTATCGGTTGTTTCTGCCGTAGCCGCTGTTACTGAATCCGCAGCCGCCTCATATTCCGGCAGGTCATTCTGAAGGGTCTTCTGCGCCGGAATTTTATAAGTAGCAGGTGATACCCTTAAGTCAGCTTTAAATTTACCCTGGGGCATACCATTCACCCAAACGGTTCCCTTATTGGCATCATCACGGTATACCAGTACTTCGGAACTGGCACCCTCCTCATTCGTATAGGCATATTTACCCAATACCGGAAAGATCATCTCATCAGTAAGTTCGCCGGGCATGGGCAATAATTCTTTGGGAGCGGGTTTGTAATTTTTGGGAACTTCAGGTGTGGTCGACACCTGTGCAAATGTGGTACCGTAAACTGTCGCTGCAAGGACCACTGTCAGTAAGAAATTCTTTTTCATTCGTTTTATTTTTTTGTAACCTGAAAAATCCCGATGTCTACCGGCCTGATATTTACGTTTGAGGGCTGCATTTGGAATGTCGGGAAGCCCGCCGGATGCTTTGAGACGCTATTGCCAAAGAAATTATTATGCCAAAAATTTCTATGTAGCGGATAAACCTTTATTTTACAGATCAGTTATCATAGATAAGCATTGGGGTTCAGCAATCAATTAGCCCAAAAAAGGAGTAGTATCAATTTGGAAAACAATCATTTAGACTATATTTCAGTCAACGGTGCCCGGGTCCATAATCTGAAAAATATCGACATTTCGATTCCTAAAAACGAACTGGTCGTTATCACCGGTATCAGCGGAAGCGGTAAATCTTCCCTGGCTTTCGATACCATATATTCAGAGGGGCAACGCCGATATATGGAGACTTTTGGCGCTTATGCCCGGCAGTTTATCGGCGACATGGAAAGACCCGAAGTCGACCAGATCACCGGCCTGTCTCCGGTCATTTCGATTGAGCAGAAAACGACAAATAAAAATCCCCGTTCTACGGTGGGTACGGTCACCGAAGTCTATGATTTTTTCCGTCTGCTGTTTGCCCGTGTCGGCGAGGCCTATTCCTATAATACCGGCAAAAAAATGGTCAAATGGAGTGAAGAAGAGATTGTTGACAATATTTACGAGCGTTTTTTCAACCAGAAGATCAACCTGCTGGCGCCGCTGGTAAGGGGCCGGAAGGGCCATTACCGGGAATTGTTTGAAGAAGTCCGGAAAAAAGGCTACCTGAAAGTGCGGGTGGACGGTACCATCAGGGACCTGACGCCCAAAATGCAGGTCGACCGTTATAAAATTCATGACATTGAACTGGTGGTAGACCGGCTCCAGGTAACTGCCGAGCTCAAACCCCGGTTGAGCCAGAGTGTACAGGAAGCATTGAGACTGGGCAAGGACCTGATTTTCGTCGCCCCCCTGGATCCACCGGATGCCCTGGCCTCCTATTCCAAAATGCTGATGTGTGAGGATACAGGTATCAGCTATGAGGAACCTTCCCCCAATTCATTCTCCTTTAATTCTCCTTATGGGGCCTGTCCGCACTGCCGGGGACTGGGTGTCAGCTCGGTCATCAGCATGGACGCAGTACTGCCGGACCTGGGCAAAACGGTAAAGGAAGGTGGCATTGTGCCGCTGGGCGAACAACGGACTGCCAGTGTCTACCAGCAGGTGGAAAGTTTTGCCAAAAAACACAAGATTTCCCTGGCCAAACCCCTCGGTGAACTCACCCAGGCGCAACGGGATCTGCTGCTTTATGGCGATGGGGATGCCCTGCAGACCCTGGATCTGGATGGTACCGATACCTCTATTCCGGTCTATTATACGGGCAGTTATGAGGGCATTATTCCCATGCTGAAGCGCTGGTATCTTTCCACCAACAGCAATGAAAGTCTGCGGGACTGGGTGGAACAGTTTATGGAACTACAGCCCTGTCCGGCCTGTGAGGGCCAACGCCTGAAAAAGGAAAGTTTATGGTTTAAGATCGACGGCAAGAATATCGCCTGGCTGAGCAACCTGAATCTGGATAACCTGTCGGCCTGGCTGGATGGAATTGAACTCCGGCTGAGTAAAAAACAGAATGCCATTGCCCGGGACATCCTCAAGGAAATCCGGGAAAGACTGGGCTTCCTGCTGGATGTCGGTCTTACGTATTTATCCCTGAACCGTCCCAGCCGAACCTTAAGTGGCGGCGAATCACAACGTATCCGACTGGCCACACAGATTGGCTCCCAGCTGCAAGGCATCACTTATATACTCGATGAACCTTCCATCGGGCTCCATCAGCGGGACAATCACCGGTTGATCGATTCCCTTCGAAATCTGAAAAATATCGGCAATAGTGTGCTGGTCGTGGAGCATGATAAAGACATTATGCTGGCGGCCGATTACCTCATTGATATCGGTCCTAAAGCCGGCCTGCATGGTGGGCAGGTAGTGGCCCAGGGCAGCCCCAAACAGATTCTCAAACTGGATACCATTACCGCAGGCTACCTCAATGGTCATTTAAAAATAGATACGCCGGCCAGCCGCCGGGAAGGCAACGGCAAGTTCATTGAATTAAAAGGTGTGAGTGGCAATAACCTGCAACAGGTATCGGTGAAGTTTCCACTAGGCAAAATGATCCTGGTTACCGGCGTCAGCGGTAGCGGCAAGTCTACCCTTATTAATGAAACCCTCTACCCCATTCTGAGCAACCACTGCTTCCCCGCTTCCAAAATGCAGCCCATGCCCTATAAGTCGGTCAAAGGGCTGGAGCATATTGACAAGGTCGTGGAAATTGATCAGTCACCGATCGGCCGGACCCCACGCAGCAATCCCGCTACCTATTGTGGGTTCTTTACGGATATCCGCAGTCTGTTTGCGTCCGTACCCGAAGCCAAGATAAGGGGCTACAATGCAGGACGGTTCTCCTTCAATGTGAAAACCGGCAGATGCGAAGTCTGCGAAGGTGGTGGTATGCGGGTCATTGAAATGAATTTTCTGCCGGATGTGTATGTACCCTGCGAAAAATGTAATGGTAAAAGGTACAACCGGGAGACCCTGGAAATCCGTTATAAGGGGAAATCGATTTCCGATGTGCTGGAAATGACTGTGGATGAGGCGGTAGCCTTTTTCCAGGCAGTACCTTCCATCTATCGAAAAATAAAAACCCTGCAGGATGTCGGACTGGGTTATATCACTTTAGGACAGAGCGCCGTCACTTTAAGCGGCGGCGAAGCGCAGCGGGTAAAACTCAGTACCGAACTTTCCAAAAAAGACACCGGCAAGACTTTTTATATCCTGGACGAGCCCACCACCGGTCTTCATTTTGAAGACATCAAACAGCTCCTGAAAGTGCTGGATAAACTTACTGATCGTGGCAATACCGTTCTGATCATCGAGCATAATATGGATGTCATAAAAGTGGCCGATCATGTCATCGATCTGGGGCCCGAAGGGGGCGACGGCGGCGGTCGCATCCTTTTTGAAGGCAGCCCCGAAGCACTGGTAAAAAGCAAAGACAGCTATACCGGTCAGTACCTGAAAGCCGAGCTCTGATTCCAAAATAGTTATGGAAACAAACAGGGGCCCTGGGCCGGGGAAAAGTGCTGGCGGACAGTCCGTGGGCTTACCTGAATGTGGAAATGCCCGCAGTTCCGGCAATCAGGGAACTGAACAGTACACCGGCCACCACGCCCATTAATACCATATAGATTGCCCAACTGACCAGGATATAGACCACAATATAAATCACTTTCTGATCCTCAGGCGTCTTTTTCATCGGCGTCAGCCCCAGGTAAAACAAATAGATACTGTAAACCGCTCCGGCCAATGCCAGCAATCCGCCGAGAAAGGGAATAAAGGAGAACAGGCTGGCTACATAGCCGGCAGTACCGGCATAAGCCACCAGTTGTGCGGAACGATTCAAGTTCTTTTCAGATTTAAAACTGGGGGCCAGCGCATCAATGATATAGGTGGCAATGACAAAAACCACGATGGTCGCCAGCACCGCAAACAGGGTATAGGCGATTCCGTAGGTAAAACCAAAGATGGAAGAAAAAACAATATACTTCAGGAAATTGGCCAGTCCTGCCAGCAGAGAAAGCGGGATAACATAACCCGTCAGCAGGCTTTGCAGGGTTGCTTCTTCGGCTTTAATTTTTTCCCATTCCAGTTTGGGTTCGGTGAGGATGTTTTTGACCCGGTCAATTAAATTCATGGCAATTCAAGGTTTGTTTTTAGTGAAATAAAGGGGGTAGACTGCTTAAAATTATGTCTTTTGCCGCAAAAAACCTTTCCGGACGCCTCCCGAATTCTAGGTAGCGAGAGGATTGCAGGCTTGCCTGCTGCGACCGGCAGGCTAACAGATGCCATTACCCGGTGATCCTTATGATCCCATGACCGGGTATCGGGCATTAATTTGCAAAATTGCAACCTTTAAACTACGGCTTTTGTTATTTGTAATGTATATTTGAACATTAATTAAATTACATCATGACACATTTTGAACTACTGGGGGCCTTGGGTACCAATGAAATTATCATCATCATGGTAATTGTGCTGTTATTATTTGGAGGCCGTAAAATTCCGGAACTGATGAGAGGTCTGGGTAAGGGTGTTCGCGAATTCAACGATGCCAAAGACAATGTAAAGAAAGAAATCGAAGAGAGCGCCAACAATATTACCAGCGAACCGAAGCAGGCGCAATAGTCCGCGCTTCGGGCAGCTTTTTACGCAGCCCCGACAACATTCTGTTGACAACCATTCGAGCTGTCATGAACTGAATTTTACCGTTTTTTATTCAGAACAGGCAGTTATTTACTACAATTTCAGTTCCTAAAGTTCATCAATTGCCGGATTTTACTTCTATTGCCGATTACCACCAACAAATTCAGGAAGGCCGGACCTGCTGTACTGACACGGTACAACAGTACCTGGAAAAGATCCGTGCACAGGCACATTTAAACGCATTCGTCGAAGTATTTGATACCGAAGCCCTCACACGGGCGGCGGAATTGGATCAGCAACCCGTAAAAGGCCGGCTGCACGGTGTCGTCATTGGCATTAAAGATGTGATCTGTTATAAGGACCATGGTCTGACGGCAGCTTCCAGGATGCTGAAAGGGTTTGAATCGGTTTTTTCTGCTACGGCAGTAGAGCGATTGCTCGCGGAAGGCGCCATTATCATCGGCCGGTTGAACTGTGATGAATTTGCCATGGGTTCCACCAATGAGAATTCAATTTACGGCAAGGTACTGAACGCAGCAGATGAGACCCGGATTTCCGGTGGTTCTTCGGGTGGATCTGCCGTTGCCGTCCAGGCAGGTCTCTGTATGGCTTCACTGGGTAGTGATACCGGCGGTTCAGTTCGACAACCCGCAGATTTCTGTGGCATCGTTGGCCTCAAACCCACTTACGGAAGAATTTCCCGTTACGGCCTGATTGCCTATGCCTCTTCTTTTGACCAGATCGGCATTTTTTCTAACAATATGCCTGATGCCGCCCTCCTGCTGGAAGTAATGGCGGGTCCTGATGATTTTGACAGTACGGTTTCCCAGGAACCCGTGCCCGCCTATTCCCGATCACTGGAATCCGTTCGACCGCGGCGCATCGCTTATTTTCCCGAAGCATTGGAGCATCCGGGCCTGGATCCACATATTGCCACCCAACTCAAAACCCAACTGGAAACCTGGAAAACGGAAGGACATCAGGTCGAGGCCGTTCCTTTTGATTTGCTGGATTATATCGTCCCTGCCTATTATATCCTGACCACCGCAGAAGCAACTTCTAACCTTTCCCGGTATGACGGGGTTAAATACGGCTACCGGGCTGCCGGGCCGGCAACGGACCTGGATCTGTTTTATCAGAAAAACCGTTCCGAAGGATTTGGCTGGGAAGTGAAACGCCGGATCATGTTGGGCAATTTTGTATTGAGCTCCGGCTATTATGATGCGTATTTCACCCAGGCGCAAAAAGTTAGGAATTTATTAACAAAAAAAATACAGCTGATTTTCAAGGACTTCGATTTTTTATGCCTGCCAACCGCCCCATCAGTGGCCTTTAAGATCGGTGAAAAGATGGCCGACCCAGTCGCCATGTATGTCGCTGATATTTATACAGTTATAGCCAACCTCACCGGAATCCCCGCCATCTCGGTCCCCCTGTTCAAGCATCCGGAAAATGCAATGCCCTTTGGTATTCAATTACTTGCGTCTCATTTTAATGAGTTATCTTTGCTCTCTTTTGGTCACACTATTTTATCAAAATAATCGTTTAATATACACTTTAACTACTACCAGGCCGTATTGTCAGAAAATTGACTTCATCAAAAAACCTTAGTAATTAAAATGACCCTTCGCAAAGAAAAAGCCTTAAGGAAATTAGGACTTGTTGCTGTTCTGGCATCGTTGCATGCTGTCGGCATGGCACAGGTCAGTCCGCTGGTGGTTACTGCGCCTGCGGCAGCACCCACTAGTGAAGTCCGGAAAGCCGATCCCAAAGCCAGTTTCAAAAATCTTTATGAGAAGGCTTCTGCAAAATCAGAGGCTTTCAAGGGTATCGATATCGAGCACCTCAACCCACAGGCCATTAGTTTTGTAGAAGACTATATCCTGAAGCATGCCGAGAGCCTGAAAGAATTACAAAGTTGGGGCCGCCCCTATTTTGATATGATGGATGATGTGCTGAGCCAGAATCATATTCCGGTACAGTTAAAATACCTGGCGGTCATCGAATCCCATCTGAAAGCTACTGCTGTTTCCTGGGCAGGTGCCGTAGGTCCCTGGCAACTGATGCCTGCTACCGCCCGCGGACTGGGACTTCAGGTGAGCCGCAGAGTGGATGAACGTAGAAATTACCTGAAAAGCACCCGTGCGGCCAGTAAATACCTGAACTATCTGTTTGATATTTATGGTGACTGGTTGCTGGTAGTCGCCGCTTATAATTGCGGACCGGGTCGGGTTAATTCCGCAATCGCTAAAGCCGGCACCAGTAATTTCTGGAAATTACAGAATTACCTGCCAACGGAAAGCCGCAATCACGTTAAGAAATTTATTGCCACGCATTATATCATGGAGGGGAAAGGTGGTATCACTACTGTTTCCAAAGAGAAAGCGCTGGCCATGATGGCGACCATTAAAGACGAAGTCACGGATGCTGATATCAAAGTACAGACCATCAGCGGACGTTATAATTCCAAAGCTATTATCAAGCAGTTGGAAATGGAAGCTGAGGACTTTGATAAACTAAATCCCAATCTGGATAAAGTACTGGCAAGTAACAGCACTTATCAGTTAAAGCTACCGGTGGATAAAATGGAACAGTTCATATCCAAGAAAAATGAAATGCTCAACGAATCCATCCAGATGCTGCTGGACCCGGAATACAGAAATTAAAAAGTTACCGTACAATATACGATTACCGCTCCCCACAGGAGCGGTTTTTTATGTCCCTTGCCCCCATTTACGCAGTATGTCCGTATGGGTGAAATTGCAGCCGGTACCTGTTTAAAAGGTGCAACGGCCTGCACCGATTGCCAGAAACCTATGCCGGCCGGCCGGCGTTCTTTAAGACCAAAGTCGCCACCGCAGCCAATGCCTGTCCCGTCGGTCCCCTCGCTGATTCCTGCTTTTTGATCCTCCCTGGACTGCAATCTGTCCCCGTAGCGCGGAGCTTAGGAACAACCCTCCTTCGGGAGAACCACCTTCAATTCATCGCAATATTATTGTGCGGTTTCGGTTATAATGGGCCAGACAACAAAGAGTGAACTACCCATTGGCTAAAGACCAATGGGCTTCGTGTTTCACAGCGATTTGCTTACTGCTCCGAGGAGTTAGAAGTCTTACTATCACTCCACACGTGTACTCGCAAGTACCTTACGAGGTTTTTACATCTTATACTGATGTTGCAAATATACTATATTATACAAAAAAACAATTTTGTGCCTAACATCCCAAAAGCTAAAGACTTTTGGGTTTTACGGCACAGTTTATATAAAAAAAATCCCGCCGGGAGGCGGGATTGTATCATTTCTAAAATTACTCATCCGTTAATAACCGTCGGTTACCTGGAAGGTGATGGGCTGCTTACGGAAGGCTTTTACTTCCTTACCATTCTGAATCGCAGGTTTCCATCTACCGGATTTTTTAATAACCCGCATGGCTTCCTGCTCCATCCCGTATCCAACTTTAGTCAGCGCTTTTACATCACTCACATTTCCGGCTACATCCACAATGAATTGAATAATAACCGTATGGTTACCGGGAGGTGCGCCGTTATCTACTGCTACCTGACCGTCCAGATTCCTTTCCAGGAAACTTCTCCAGTTACCCGGATACTGGGCGTCTACTTCCACTTTGGTAAATACTTCAGGTTCCTTTTCCACCGGTTTGGCTTCTACCAGCCCTTTACCCGCATCCACAGCGGCCGGGGGGGTAACGATCCCAATATCCTTGATACCTTCCTGATTGATGGTACCAATTTTGGTTTCTTTGAGTTCTTCCACGGCGGGTGGCGGTTCCTTTACTTCCTCATCCTTTACAATCTTGGGAGGCGTAAAGGCCTTCATCTCGATTTTGGGCGGAGGGGCCTGTTTGGGCGGAGGGGGTGGCGGCGGCGGTGGCGGCTCTTCCTTGGGCTGCTCCTGCTTGATGTCCGCGATGGTAACTTCGTTAATCTTTACCGCATCAGCATCATTCTTTTTGAATTGACTCTGGAGAACTATGATGCCTACAATCGCTACCAGAGCGAGAGCGGTAATTCCCAGCGCCAACCAAAGCCGTTTCTTATAGGTCCTGCGAAGTTCGTAAGCCCCATAACTTTTATTCCGGCCTTCAAAAAGAAGATCCAAAAAGTCGGTACTCAAAATTTTGTTGGCTTCCATTATCTTTTAGTTTGTTATTGATAAGATGCGCAGCAGTGCGGATTCCACACAGCCGGCACCTGCTTTTTTAATTTGCCGGAGCCTCGGTCGTACTTGCCGCAGGCGCTGCACCTTCTGATACTGTTATAAGCTCTTTTTCCTGTTCAAAGGGCTCCAGTAATGCATAACGGGCTACTTTGTTAATGGTCATCTCATCCAGCAGATCGATCACATTCTTGTAATTTGCTTCTTCTGTTGGTTTGATCAGTACAAAGAAATCCTTCTGCTTACAGCTATTGGGGTCCTTTCCTTTCTGACGGGCCTCGGCTTCGCAGGCTGCGTCGGTGACATAAGCGGACTCTACCTGCTCCTTTTTCTTGATGATCTCCGTACGAATCTCCTTAAAACTGGAGGATTTAAAGTTGCTGCCGTCCGGCAGTAACTCTCCCTCGTAATAGAAAAGATTATTGTCCTTGCCGATCATAATAGTCAGGGCACCGGATTGTTTGACCTTGGTCTCCTCTTCCTTTTTTTCAGTATCCTTCGGCATATTGAGATCCATGGTCGTCGGATTACTCATTGTCGAAGTAAAGATAAAGAAGGTAATCAGCAGGAACCCGAGATCTACCATCGGCGTCATATCCACCCGGGTACTCAGCTTTTTGGCTTTTTTCACGCCGGGGCCTTTCTTGTGGCCACCTCCGCCGTCACCGGTATCTAAACTTGCCATATTATCTTAAGTTTTAGAATTAAAAAACTAATATTATTTGGTGGAACTGTTACGTTCTTTCCATAATTCCGTGCCCTCGGGAGCGCCTTCAGGCATGGTGACCAGATTGTATTTCTGTTCATCATTCTTTTTCAACGCCTCGATTACTGCTTTAAAAGCCGGGTACTTGGATACATTATCCCCTTTGATCAGGTATTTCAGTGTCTGACCTGAAAAAGTCGTACGGGCCGCTGCGATCCAGTAATACAACTCATTGTTAGCGGAATCTTTCACCGGAATACCTTCCTGAACGAAATCGGCCTTCTGCTCCTTGGTCAGGTCCAGAAATCCGCCCAGTTTACTGAAGGGCACCCCGATCATGTCTCCTGAAAAATACTTGGCAGCCTGGGCTTCCGTTACCGGAATATTCCGGGCTTTGGCCGCACTGATAATGATCTCTTTGGCTTTTTCCGGCTCATTGGCAGCCATAATGGAAAAATACACCTTATCATCCTTGTCAATGCTGATCATGACCGCATTATTCTCCGGTAATTTTTGTGAAGACACCGAATTGGGCGTTTCGATCGGAACCGCTTCCGGTGGTTTAAATTTTGTAGCCATGATAAAGAACGACAGGATCAGGAACGCGATGTCCACAAAGGGCGTCATGTCCGTTTCCGTCGACTTTTTGGCTATCTGAACTTTAGGCATATAAACTCTTTTTTGATAGTGACGAAATAATGCCGGTTTTCCATAAAACCGTCTTCCTGCTTTATAAATTATTTATATAAAGAAGCGAAGGACTGGGTTAAAGTGAAACCAGATTCATCAATACCATAAGTAATGCTGTCGATTCTTGTAGTCAACATATTGTAGAAAATCAGGGCCAATGCTGATGTACCGATACCTAATGCCGTGTTATACAGGGCTTCAGAGATACCTACCGCCAGTGCACTGGAATCTCCACCACCACCAGACTCACCTAAGGCAGCAAATGAACGGATCATACCCATTACCGTACCTAACAGGGCGATCAGGGTACCGCAGGATACAATCGTAGAAAGGAAAACCAGGTTTTTCTGCAGCATCGGCAGTTCCAGTGCAGTAGCTTCTTCCACTTCTTTTTGAATGGCGATCACTTTCTGCTCTGTATCCAGACCGGTTTCGTTAATCATTTCTTTATAGCGACGCAGGCCGGCTTTCATTACATTGCCTACGGAACCTTTTTGCTTATCACATTCAGCAATTGCAGCGTCCACATTTTTGTTGGCCAGCTGATACTGTATTTTGCGAATGAAATTGCTGATATTCCCTTTGCCCAGGGCTTTGGAAATGGTCATGAACCTTTCAATGGCAAATACAATGGTCATTAACAGCATACCGATCAGCAGGGGTACGATGATACCACCTTCATAAATTCTGTGAAAGGCATCCTTAGGACCTAAGTGATGGGGCCAAAAACCTCCTGCCTGATCGGGAGACTCAAATCCTGACGGATTTCCCATACCAAACCTCCAGATACAATAACCTGCCACTATACATAAAATTGGTGCGATCCATGATATTGCATTGCTGCTCTTTTTAGGTTGCACAGATGTTGTTGCCGCCGCTCCCGGCTTAGCTTGATTTTCAGCCATGATCTTAGTTTTTTTAGTTTTTTAAATATTAAGCTTGAGAAAATAGATTACAATTCTAACAAAAAAAAAATTAGAACAAAATTTTTATTTGTTATTTTTTTTATGTTTTTGGTACATAGTCAAATCCGCTCCAATTAATGATGGCCACTCCGGTCGCCTGAAAAGCAAGTCTGATCGTTCATTCCATAGAATATGAATCGTCTCTTCTTCGGGTGAAATTAGGAAATTTATCGATCAAATATACTTTTTCATTCATTTATTTTGTGTTGTAAAAATCGTTGCAAATGCGCATTTTACTCATATCTCAGCGCATCTATCGGGTTGAGTTTGCCCGCTTTAAGCGCGGGGTATAATCCAGCCAGCAGTCCCACGATACTGCAGATAATAATTCCGTATAATATCCAGCCCCAGGGTACAACGAACCCGGTTTGAAGAATCAGTGCGAAACTGTTACCAATCAGAATGCCCAGCAGTATTCCGAGAATGGCACCTAAAAGACTGATAATAACGGCTTCCAGCAGGAACTGTCTTTTTACCGCACTACTTTTACCTCCGATGGCTTTGATCAGGCCTACTTCCTTGGTGCGCTCCGCCACACTGACCAGCATGATATTCATCAGACCGATCGCTGCCCCAATCAGGGTAATCATTCCGATTACGGTGGCCGAAATCGTCAGAAAACCCAGACTGTTCATGGCGCGTTCCACCATCGAGTCACTTTTATCCAGTACAAAATTGCTCTCTTCCGTAATGGCAATCCGGCGCACCCCCCGAAACAGGGACTCGGCCGCGCCCATGGCTTCATTCATCGAAGAAATCTGCGGTATTTTTACAGCCAGTACATAAGAGGTATTACTGCCCAGAAAATGCTGAACCAGATTGCGGTACCCCAGTATGGCCATATTGTCGCGGCTGAAACCGAAGGTGGAACCCCGGCTTTCCAGCACACCGGTTACCCGGTAAGGCAGGTTGTTGATTCTGATGGTTTTGCCCACAGCCCTGGTCACGGGTTCTCCATAACATTTTTTCGCTACATCATAACCAATAATGCAGAGATTCTGTCCGTTACGGACTTCCTGCAGGGTCAGGTTCCGTCCGCTGAGCAGCTTGTAGCCATTCAGTTCGAGGTAATTTTCATCGCCGCCAAAGAGCATCACATTGGGATTGGTTTTCTTATTGCGATAGGACAATGTATTGGAACGGCTGCCAAAAACAGACAACCCCGTAATGGCCCCAGGGAAATGGTAATTGGCGATAAAATACTCTGCCTGATCCCGGGTAATAAAACGGTCCAGATTGGATTTTTTTGCCTTCTTGCCTTTCTTGGATACGGTTAGTTCCCGCCCGCCGCCGTTCCGCAATTCACTTTCCTTAAAACGGATGGTAAAGGCATTGGCACCCATACTGGCAAAGCTCTCGGTGAATTTCTGGTTCATGGCTTTGATGGCCGTGATAATCCCCACCAGCGCCATAATTCCGAATGCAATAATAGCGACCGTCAGCGCCGTACGTAATGCATTGCTTTTAACGGTACGAAAAGCCAGGAAAAAACTGTCAGCTAACCTCATGGCATCAAAAATGTAGTTCGTAAAGCTAAGGCCGCAGGCGGGTAAATACAAATTTAATTGATCCCCTGATATACAGGTCCTTCCCACCGGCCCGGCGGTTAAAGGCAGCCGGATTACAAACAGGATGCGCCAGGAACTTTAGAAATACAACCAGTGCAGTAAAGTCTGCGGAAAGGTACCGATCAGCAGGATCAGTATACAGATCGCCACAAGGGTATATCTTTCAAATGCGGCAGTAGGCAGGGAATGATCGGGACCTTCCTTAAAGTACATGGCCTGGATAACCCGAAAATAATAATAGGCGCTTACGGCCGCCATCAGGACGGCAAAGATCACCAGCCATATATGATGACCGGTAGCCACAGCTGCCTTTAACATGTAAAACTTACCCAGGAAACCTGCTGTAAGGGGTATACCCGCCAGTGACAACAGAAAGATGGTTGCGGTGAGCGCCAACAGCGGGCGGTGTCTGGACAGGCCGTTGAAACCTTCATAACTGTAATCCGACATCTTGGTCAGTACCGCAAAAATACCAATGGTTGCCAGGCAGTAGGCTGCTGCATACAGGGCCAGTCCTTCCCTCCCGGCATCCCCGCCGGCATAGAGGGCAAACAGCAGGAAACCCGCCTGTGAAATACTGGAATAGGCCAGCATCCGCTTGACGCTTTGCTGAAAGACCGCCGTAATATTACCGATGAATAAAGTAGCGGCAATCAGCAGGGCGACCCAAAGCTGCCAGGCTTCCGCGAGTCTGCCGAACACATCCAGGAACAGGCGCATGAAACCCGCAAACACGGCAACTTTTACGATGGTTGCCATAAAAGAAGTAAATACGGTAGGCGCCCCATCGTACACATCGGGGGTCCAGAAATGAAAAGGCGCAATAGAAACCTTAAAGCTCATGGAAAACAGCAACAGGAGCATACCCGCTACCTGCAGTCCGGAATCCGGATGCAGGGTAAAATTCATGTTGGAAATGGTAAAAGTCCCCTGGGATCCATAGATCAGCGCAATGCCCAGCAGCATGATGCCGGTGGAAAAGGACCCCATCAGAAAATACTTGAGGGCCGCTTCGTTACTTTTGAGATTGGATTTATCTGAACCGGTGAGAATATACAGGGGGATGGAAATAATTTCTATGCCCAAAAACAGCGTCAGCAAAGAAGTAAAACTGATCGTGAGCGCCACGCCAGCCATGATGAAAAAAATCAATGCCAGGTAATCTGCCAGGTTACGGCCGACTTTTTCCATATCGTTGACCGTAACGATCAGAAAGATCAGGGTAGCGAAAAGGGTAATACCATTAAAAAACAGGGCATAGCTGTCAAAGGACATAAAGGCGGATACATCGAAATGAAAAAAACGAATGCCCCGCATTTCCATGCAGTTGACAATTAACAGTAAGGCCATAGCCACAATGGCCAGTACCTTTATGGGGGCACTTTTCTTCAGCAGCACACCGCTAAACATCATCACCACACCAAATATTGCAGACAGTACTAATGCGTTCATACTTTTTTGCTTATTGCTTCTTTAAAAGAGGAAGCACATCGGAATGTTTTAAAATTGAATTTGTTATTGATTCAAAAGAATCCAGCAGGTGCTGGGGATAAATACCCGCCACCAGGATGATTACCACGATGATACCCAGGATCACTTTCTCATGCAGGACAATATCCGTACCCGTTGCGGTCAAAGCAGAAGTCGGTCCCAGAAATACTTTGCGGGCGAATCGCAGCGTATAGGCGGCCCCCAGTATGATGCCCACACAGGCCAATACCGTCAGCGGCAATCCGTAGCGGGTTACCGGAGAACTCAGCACCCCGTTAAACATCAGGAACTCTCCCACAAAACCGTTGGTCAACGGCAGGGCAATATTGGCCAGGGCAATGACATAGAAACAGATCGTCAGTACCGGCGCTTTGGCGGCGATCCCCCCGAGCTCACTCATTTTACGGGTTCCGAATTTCCGTTCAATTATTTCTACCACGATCCACATCCCCAGGATATTGATCCCGTGGGCAAACATCTGAAACAGGGCGCCCTGGATCGAAGATTCCGTCTCTGCAAATACGGCCAGACAGATCAGGCTGATATGCGCAATCGAGGAATAGGCTACCAGCCTTTTCATATCGTCCTGACGCAGGGCGATCAGCGATGCGTATATAATCCCGATCACGGCCATGGTGGAGATGGTATCACCCCATAAATAGGATCCCATGGGCAATACCGGCAATAACCAGCGCAACAGACCCAATACCCCCATTTTTACCATGATGCCACTGAGTACCATGGTTGCCGCGGTAGGCGATTGTTCATAGGTATCGGGCTGCCAGCTGTGGAAAGGGAAAATGGGCATCTTTATCGCAAATGCAACAAAGAACAGCCAGAACAGCCGGCTTTGCACCTTCCAGTCCAGACCGGAATTGTAAAATGCCGAAATATCAAAGGACTGGGTTTTGGAATAAATATATAAGATGCCGATAAGCATCAGCAGGGAACCCGCAAACGTGTATACAAAGAATTTAAAAGTGACTTTAATCCGTCGGGGGCCGCCCCACTGGGAACAGATAAAATAAACGGGTATCAGGGCCAGCTCCCAGAAGAAATAAAACAGCAGCGCATCCATGGCCAGGAATACCCCCATCAGGCCCGCCTGACAAAGCAGCATCAGCCCCAGAAAATTCCGGGCTTTCCGGTAAGAAGTCGTCCAGGTGGACAGGAAGATCAGGGGATAAGAAATGGCCGTCAGCATACAAAGCATGGATCCCATCCCGTCCGCGGCACTGATGGAAAAACTACTGTTTAAGATGCCCATCCAGTCACCCTGGAAACGCAGCAACGCGGAATCCCTGTAACAGGTAAAACCAATAATGGCCACGATGAAAGTCAAGATGGCACAGAATAGTGACCAGGTTCTGGCTGCCTGTTCCTTTTTAATCAGGAAGGTACTGATGCCCCCCAGAAGCGGAATGAATATCAACAATAATGCGATCATACGAATCTTAAATTCAAAATTTCAAATCCCAACATGCAGCGGGTTTATTTTCTGATAAAAAACTGCCAAACCAACACCGCCAGCATCCCGGCCACCATAAGCAGAATATAGACACCGGTCTGGCCGCTCTGCAACCAACGCAACTGCCGGCCGCCATACTGCACCAACCGACCTACGCCGTTCACCAGACCATCCACTATATTTTTTTCAATGATATTATTCAGAAAACTACCCAATCCTTTCAGCGGTTTCACGATGAGGCCGTCGTAGAGCTCGTCCACATACCATTTCTGCTCCAGGAACCTGCCCAGGCCACCGGCCTGCTCCAGGTCCGGTTTTTTGCTGAAGCGGCTCCAGGCAAAAATCACGACGATCAATACCAGCGCCGAGGAAAGCCCGGTCAGCATCCATTCCGTACTATGTGAAATCTCGTGGTGGGGTAGGTACTGATAGGATGCTGCAAAAACGGGATCCAGAAAATCTTTCAGGTGCTGGCCACCATGCACCAGGAATGCCGGCAGATTGATATAGCCTCCAAAAACAGACAGGAGGGCCAGCAGGATCAGCGGCAGAGTCATTTGCCAGGGGCTTTCGTGCAGGTGGTGCTTTTGCTCCGAGCTGCCGCGGAATGTCCCTCTGAAAGTGGTGGCATAGAGCCGGAACATATAGAAGGCGGTCATCAGTGCACCCAAAAGGCCCAGCACATAGAGAACAGGGGTCCTGCCCAAAGCGCTGATCAGGATCTCATCCTTGGAAAAGAAACCCGAAAAGCCGGGAATCCCCGCAATGGCGATACAGCCGACCAGAAATGTGATATGGGTGATTTTCATGTAACCGGCCAGGCCGCCCATCCGCCGCATATCCTGTTCGCCGCCCATGGCATGGATCACGCTACCACTGCCCAGAAATAGCAGGGCTTTGAAGAAAGCATGGGTCATGACATGAAATACGGCGGCTACATAAGCACCCGTACCCAGGGCCAGAAACATATAGCCCAGCTGGCTCACTGTTGAATAGGCCAGTACTTTTTTAATATCGTTTTGTTTGAGCGCGATACTGGCGGCCAGCAAAGCCGTCGCTATTCCGATCACCGCAATGACATTGAGGGTGGCCGGTGCCATGGAATACATCAGGTTACTGCGGGCGATCATATAGATACCGGCGGTTACCATGGTAGCGGCGTGGATCAGCGCGGATACCGGTGTGGGACCGGCCATCGCATCCGGCAGCCAGGTATACAGGGGAATCTGGGCGCTTTTACCGGTAGCACCGATAAACAGCAGGGTGGTCACCAGGGTCAAATCCCAGGCAGACAACCTGGACAGACTTTCAGCAGTAAAGAGTTCGGCATAACTCAGGGTCCCGACTTTATGCAGCAGAATAAACAGGGCGATCAGAAAGGCAAAATCACCAATCCGGTTCATGATGAATGCCTTAGAAGCTGCTTTGGAAAAATCCTTGTTTTTGAACCAGAAACCAATCAGCAGATAGGAACAGAGTCCTACCCCCTCCCATCCCAGGAACATGATTACAAAATTGGCGCCCAGGATCAGCAGCAGCATCGAAAATACAAATAAGTTCAGGTAGGCAAAATACCTGGCAAACTGTGCCGGAGCTTCCTCCTTCATATAGGCGGTGGAATACAGGTGGATCAGGGAACCCACGCCGGTAATGATCAGCAAAAACAGGGCACTCAGCTGATCCGCCTGCAAGGCAAAGGATATCCGGAAACCGCTGGTACGGAAAAAATCGAAATACTCCACTACACCGGTATGACCTGCTTTTACCTGCATGAATACCCGGCAGCTCAGCACCAGGGCGCCCAATATGACGCCGGTACCCAGAAAGCCGGACAGTTTCTTCGGCAGGTAATTTCTCAACAGTCCGTTTAACAGAAAACCGATAAATGGTAATAATGGTATGAATAATAATTCGAGGTTCATGCGCCTATGCCAGTTTGTTTAACCGAATGAAAAACGGGTCCGCGGCTTTCAATGTTTGAGCCGGTTCAGAAAATTAATATCTATCGAATGTATATTGCGGTACATCATCACAATAATGGCCAGGCCCACACTCACTTCCGCTGCGGCCACCACCATGATAAAAAACACAAAAAGCTGTCCGTCCGCTGCGGCCACGGTGACGGCATCCTTGGCCGCCTGCATTTTGGAAAAGGCCACCAGCAACAGGTTCACGGAATTCAGCATCAATTCTATACACATAAAAATGATGATGGCATTCCTGCGGGTAAGTACGCCCACCACGCCAATGCAGAAAAGAGCCAGAGAAAGTACCAAATAATAATTTACGGGCATGTTTGATTGATCATTTTAGGGCTTCGGTATGCCCCGGAAGCCGCTTGATTTTTAAATATATCCGACTCAGTTGCTGGTCGGGGTTCCGGCCGCGGCCTCTTTTGCCGGCGCCTTCCCGATCACGACTACACCAACCATTGCACTCAGAAACAAGATACTGCTGATTTCAAAAGGAACCACAAAAGTGGTAAACAGTTCCCGACCCAGCTGCCGGATCAGTCCTACATCGCCCGTATTGGTTACGATGCTGTTACCGCTGATCTCGGTCTTTTTTAAAGCCGCTACCAGCACCAGCAGCAGGCAGCCGCCACTCACCATGCCCACCAGCTGCAGCCAGCGGTGTTTGGGCGGCTCCGAGTTCCGGTTCAGGTTCATCAGCATGATGACAAACAGGAACAACACCATGATGGCACCGGCATATACGATAATATTTACAATCGCCAGAAACTGGGCATTCAGCAGTATATAATGTCCGGATATCGCAAAGAAGGTGACCACCAGCCAAAGCACACTGTGCACCGGGTTTTTACTTGAAATTACCATGATGGCACTGAACAGGGCCATGATGGTAAGTATCCAGAAAAGAATTTGAGTCGCTGTCATCACTTATTAGTTTTCCTGCGCTTTATGATGTTTACTGCTGACGGAGCCCAGTGCCTTCTGGTAGGCTTCGGGATCCTCTACAGGATTGGGTATCAGGAGATCCGATTTCTTATAAATAAAGCCTTTACGATCGTAATTGGCAGGTGTAACGGTCTGTGTCAGGTAAATGGCATCCTTGGGACAGGCTTCTTCACAATAGCCACAGAAAATACAACGCAGCATATTGATCTCATATTTGGCAGCGTATTTTTCCTCCCGGTATAAATTTTCCTCACCAGGCTGTGTTTCCGCGGCTTCCATTGAAATGGCTTCTGCCGGGCATGCAACGGCACAGAGACCGCAGGCGGTACATCTTTCTCTTCCCTGTTCATCCCGGTTCAAAATATGCAGACCACGGAATACCTTACTGAAGGACCGCTGCTGTTCGGGATACTGAATGGTAACTTTTTTGGAAAAAAAATGTTTCAGGGTGATGCCCATGCCTTTCAGGATATTCCACAGATAAATCCTTTCCAGCCAGTTCATTGGCCGGCGGTCTACCGGTTTCGCCCTGTTCGTATACTGTATTCCCATTTTGTTTTCGAGCCCTTCTTTTAAATTTTCGCAAATATAGTTAAAGCAACTGCTTATTAATCTTCCATACGGCTATTTTCCGCCTCATCCCCGCTGGTGCAGCCAAAGCACCACCACGGCCGTTATCAGCATATTGACCAGCGCCAGAGGGACCAGCCGCTTCCAACCCAGATGCATCAGCTGATCAAAGCGGAACCGGGGCACGGTCCAACGAATCCACATAAAGACAAATACAAAGAAGAAGGCTTTTGCCAGCAGTACCAGAAAACTGATAACCGCCAGCAGGTTGGGCGCGATCTTCCAGGTCGATTCATCCACAAAGGGAATATCATAGCCCCCGAAGAATAAAGTGGACAGGATCACACAGCTGATGAACATATTTATGTATTCGGCAAACAGGTAGAAGCCCAGTTTCATACTGGAATACTCCTGGTGGTAACCAAAGTTCAGTTCACTTTCAGCCTCGGGCAGGTCAAAAGGCGTCCGGTTGCATTCCGCCAGGGCACAGATCAGAAAGATAATAAATCCCAGGGGCTGGTACAATATATTCCAGCCGTTGTCAACCTGATTTTGTACAATGACACTCATTTGCAGGGAACCGGTGAGCATCAGCACGGCGATCAGTGACAGGCCCATTGCCAGCTCATAGGAAATCATCTGGGAAGCGCCCCGGATTCCGGCCAGCAGGGAAAACTTATTATTGGAAGCCCAACCACCGATCATGATGCCGTACACGCCGATACTGACGACGCCAAACACATAAAGAATACCGATATTGACATCGGCTACCTGCAGCGGGACCGTGCGGCCGTTGATGACTGCTGCCGACCCCCAGGGTATGACAGCGCTGGTCAGCAGCGCTGTCACCATCGCCAGGACCGGCCCCAGAATAAATAATACTTTCGAAGAAGCCAGTGGAATGATTTCTTCCTTGAAAAACAGCTTTCCGCCATCGGCCAAAGGCTGAAGCAAGCCAAAAGGACCGGCGCGGTTGGGGCCGATACGGTCCTGAATAAAGGCAGCGACCTTCCTTTCGGCATAAGTAGCATACATCGCGACGACCATCGACAAGGTGATGATCAGGGCAATCAGGATCAGCTTTTCCAGAATAAAAAACCAGTCTGTGGCGAGTAAAGGAATCATGTGCTGTTGGCTATAAATATTTTATTGAATGCTTTTATCGTAATCCGGGACCGCCCTATCTGCAGCCCGCCCGGAACTGCTATTGTTTTTTATCTTTATTGAATACCGCTCCGGTAGCCGGCCCTTCAATCCTACTCAGGTCAATGGCAGGATCATTGACTTCGCTGATGCTATGGATGTCCAGCAGCAGCTTCGGTTGCCTGCCACCCATTACTTTCTGGATGGTTTCGTCGGGTTTCTGCAGTCCGGGGTATTTATTGGCGCCAATAACGGAACCGCGGGCGATCTCTGTCAACCCTTCTATCACCCAGTCGGAAGTCTGCTTCTTTTCAAACCGGCATTCATTACAAATCCAGCCGGCTTTACCGTCTTCGGTGGGCTTGACTTCGTTCCACTCATCCTTACGGGCCGTTACCCGCAGGACTTCATCGCCCCTTTTCCAGAGGGTTACCTTGCCGCAGCATTTATCGCAATCACGATGCGCTTCTACCGGTTTGGTAAACCATACCCGGTTTTTAAAGCGGAAGGTCTTATCCGTCAGGGCGCCCACGGGACAAACATCAATCACATTCCCGATAAAGTCATTATCCAGTGATTTTTCGATATAAGTGGCGATTTCGGCGTGGTCGCCACGGTCCAGGACGCCATGATGCCGCTTGTTGGTTACCTGATCAGCCGTATACACACATCGGTAACAAAGAATGCAACGGGTCATGTGCAGCTGAATGTATTTACCCAGGTCATGTTTTTCAAAAACCCTTTTCTTGAATTCAAAACGGGTGCCTTCCAGACCGTGCTCATAACTAAGATCCTGTAGCTTGCACTCTCCTGCCTGATCGCAGATGGGACAATCCAGGGGATGGTTGATCAGCAGAAACTCCACCACTCCGGCCCGGGCATCAAGTACTCGCTGACTGGTAATACTTTTAACTTCCATACCGTCCATGACGCCGGTACGGCAGCTGGCCACCAGTTTGGGCATCGGACGGGGATCCTTTTCTGAGCCCTTGCTGACTTCCACGAGACAGGTCCGGCATTTACCACCACTGCCTTCCAGCGGGGTATAAAAACACATGGCCGGCGGCGTGATATCACCACCGATCTGGCGGGCTGCCTGCAGTATCGTCGTGCCCGGCGCCACGTCAATGCTTACATTGTCGATGGTCACCTTAATGGTAGGGGCTGCTTCCTGTTTATTTTCTGTTGCCATGAAATTCAGTAAATTCTTTTTTTAATACTTTGCCTAAGCGGTAACCGGTTCCAGGGCATCCGCATAATGCGCCAGCCCGAAATTATGCTGCTGCGCTTCTTCGGGATGGGTGATATGCCACTCAAATTCATCCCGGAAATGTCGGATGGCCGCCGCGACCGGCCATGCTGCCGCATCGCCCAAAGGACAGATCGTATTGCCTTCAATATTGCTTTGAATATTCCAGAGCAGTTCTATATCACTCATTTTACCCTGGCCCTGATCCAGCCGGAGCAGCAGTTTCTCCATCCAGCCGGTACCTTCCCGGCAGGGGGAACACTGGCCGCAACTTTCGTGGCGGTAGAAGCGGGCCAGTGTATAGGTGTTGCGCACAATACACTGGTCTTCATCAAATACAATAAAACCTCCACTACCCATCATCGATCCGGTCTGAAAGCCACCGTCGGAAAGACTTTCATAGTTCATCATCCGCTGTTCGCCCTTGGCGGTCTTCAACAGCAGGTTGGCGGGTAGCACGGGTACCGAAGAGCCTCCGGGAATGCAGGCTTTCAGGCGCTTGCCACCGGCAATACCGCCACACCATTCATCACTGTATATAAATTCTTCCACCGAAATGGTCATATCGATTTCATATACACCCGGTTTGTTGATATTCCCGCAGGCGGAGATCAGTTTGGTACCGGTGGATTTACCGACACCGATCTTGGCATATTCCTCACCGCCCTCATTGATGATCGGTACCACGGCAGCGATGCTTTCTACATTATTGACCACGGTAGGCCGGTCCCAGACCCCTTTGACGGCCGGGAACGGCGGCTTGATCCGGGGATTTCCCCTTTTGCCCTCCAGGGATTCCAGCAGGGCGGTTTCTTCACCACAGATATAGGCGCCGGCCCCTCTTTGTACATAAACTTCGCAATCAAAGCCACTGCCCAGGATGTTTTTTCCCAGGAACCCGTTCTGACGGGCTTCTGCGATGGCCTGTTCCAGGATGTCTACAATCCAGGCATATTCCCCACGGATATAGATATAAGAGGTATTGCTGCCGAGGGCATAAGATGCCACGATAATGCCTTCAATTAGAATATGGGGCAGAAATTCCATCAGGTAGCGGTCTTTAAAGGTACCGGGTTCACTTTCATCGGCATTGACGACCAGGTGACGGGGTACCCCTTCCGGTTTGGCAAGGAAGCTCCATTTTAGTCCGGTCGGAAAACCGGCACCGCCCCGACCCCGGAGACCTGATTTTTTCACTTCCTCGGTAACATCTTCAGGAGCCATTGTCTTCAGCGCTTTTTCCACGCTGCGGTAGCCGCCTTCGCGCCGGTAGGTTTCAAAATACCGGATGCCTTCTACCCCTGCTTTTTCTAATAATAGTTTTCTACCCATGTATCCAAAATCAATAATTGATCAATTTTATTTACCGGCAACCCCTTACTGTTGCAGGGCTGCTTCCTGCCGGTAGGCTTCGATGATGGCATCGACCTTTTCTTTCGTCAGGTGTTCCTTATAGTGCTTGCCTACCTGCATCATCGGTGCATAACCGCAGGCGCCCAGGCATTCCACCGTCTTAAGGGTGAACAGCCCGTCGGCAGAAGTCTCACCGGGTTTAATATCCAGTTTCTGACCGATATAAGCGATGATATCATCGCAACCCCGGATCATACAGGGACCGGTCTGGCAGACTTCAAACAGGTATTTGCCCACAGGTTTGAGGTTGAACATGCTGTAAAAAGTCGCCACTTCATACACTTCAATCGGTTCCAGATCCAGCAGCCCGGCAACATAATCCATGGCCTGCTCGCTCAACCAGCCAAACTGCTCCTGCGCCAGGTGCAAAACCGGAATCAGGGCACTTTTCTGACGGCCTTCCGGATAACGGGCAATAATCTGCCGGGTTTTATCCAAATTTTCCTCTGAGAACTGAACACTCATCTTTTTATTATTTCGCGTATATTTTTTTAATTCTTCTGCCACTTATCAGGTCATCAGGCATCCATTTCCCCCGCAATCAGGTTCAACGATGACATCACGATAACGGCATCACTCAGCATGCCGCCCTTGACCAGTTCCTCATAAGCCTGATAATAGACAAAACAGGGTCTCCTGAAATGCAGGCGGTAAGGCGTCCGTCCGCCATCACTGATAAAATAGAATCCCAACTCCCCGTTGGCGGCTTCGATACCCTGGTAGACTTCACCCGGCGGCATATCAATCTCGCCCATGATGATCTTGAAATGCCAGATCAGGGCTTCCATTTTTGTATAGACATCCTGCTTGGGCGGCAGATAATATTCCGGAACATCGGCATGATAGACGGTAGCTTCCTCACCTTTCAGGTTGCCCAGCTTTTCCAGGGCCTGACGGATGATCCGCATGCTCTGCCACATTTCCACATTCCGGACCAGGTAGCGGTCATAACAATCACCGGTACTGCCTACAGGCACATCAAATTCAAACTCTTCATAGCTGCTGTAAGGCGACACGACCCGCAGGTCATAATCCACGCCTGCGGCCCGCAGGTTGGGTCCGGTAAAGCCATAATTCAGTGCCCGTTCCGCACTGATCGGACCTGCCCCGATGGTCCGGTCCATAAAAATCCGGTTCCGGGTAAACAGGTTTTCAAATTCCCGCAGTACATCGGGGTATTCTTTCAGAAATTTATCCAGTTTTTCAAAAGCGATATTATTGAAATCCCTTTCAAATCCGCCAATGCGGCCGATATTGGTGGTCAGCCGGGAACCACAGATTTCCTCCCAGATCTCATAGATCAGTTCCCGGTACTGCATCACATACAGAAATCCGGAGAACGCGCCACTGTCCACACCCACAATGGAATTACAAATCAGGTGGTCGGCGATCCGAGCCAACTCCATAATGATGATCCGCAGGTAGTCCACCCGCTTCGGGGTTTTCACCCCCAGCAGTTTTTCGCAGGTAAGGTGCCAGCCCATATTGTTCAACGGTGCTGAACAATAATTCAGGCGGTCGGTCAGCGGCGTAATCTGATACAGGGGGCGCCGTTCCGCAATTTTTTCAAATGCACGGTGAATATAGCCCACGGTCTGATCCGCCTTGACGATCTTCTCGCCATCCAGCTCGATGATATTCTGAAACACCCCATGTGTCGCCGGGTGGGTCGGCCCCAGATTAAGGGTCGTCGTCTGTTTTTCGATGCTGCCAGCGGGAAGATTGATATTTTGATTGATTTCAGCCATTTCTATTTAATCCTGGTCGGTTATTCAGTTGTAAATTTACCTTTCGGCAATATCGCCCGTCTTTTCATCCTCAGCTAGGGTTCCTTCCATCGTTTTTTCGGTACCAAAACCCAGCATGCCGCCCCGGCCGAACATTTCGTCGTCCTTATCGGTACGGCTCTGATCTTCCAGCGGAAACTCCTTACGCATCGGGAAATAATCCATTTCCTCGACATTCAGAATCCGGATCAGGTTGGGATGGCCGATGAACCGGACGCCATAAAAATCATAGGTCTCCCGCTCCATCCAGTTGGCAGCCGCAAAAATACCGGTGGCGGTAAATACTTCCGGCTGCTGAATGTCCACAAATATTTTCATGCGAATCCGGACATTCTCCCTGATATTATGTAAATGGTAGACTACTGCCAGTTCCTGACCTGGCTGATCCGGATAATGCACGGCACAGATATCGGTCAGAAAATGGAAGCCCGGTTCCGGTTCATTCAGAAAATTCAGGATTTTAAGATTGATGGCTGCATCCGCATGAAAACCCAGGATGCCATACTGCTCTTCAAAATGCCCTACCTGGTCATTGAAGCGCTGCGTTAGTTGCTGTTCTATCCATTCCGTGGTCAGTGCCATGCCTGTACTATTTGTCATTTGAAATGATTGCTGGGAACTATTGGATGCCGTAGCTCTCCAGCAGTCCCTTATACTGTTCACTGTTTCTTCTGCGCAGGCTTTCCCTGCCAATCAGGTCCTGTATGCGCATGACCCCGTCCAGGATCGCTTCAGGCCGGGGCGGGCATCCGGGCACATATACGTCCACCGGTACTACCTGGTCAATCCCCTGCAACACACTGTAAGTGTCAAAAATGCCACCACTGCTGGCGCAGGCGCCCACGGCGATCACCCATCTGGGCTCGGCCATCTGCAGGTATACCTGTTTTACCACCGGTCCCATTTTCTTCGCAATCGTTCCCATAACCATTAATAAATCACATTGCCGGGGGGAGAAACCCACCCTTTCGGCACCAAAACGACCCAGGTCATAGGTAGAAGCCATGGTGGCCATAAATTCAATGCCACAACAGGAAGTGGCAAAAGGCAGCGGCCAGATGGAATTTTTACGGGCCAGGCCGATCACGCTATCCAGTTTGGTAGCGAAAAATCCCTGCCCCTGATGCCCTTCGGGCATTTCAGCCATGCTGATATCTGCCTCCAGTGGCTTTTGCTTTATATTGTATGATACTGGTCTCATAACCAAGCTTGCCCTGAAAAAGGGCCGTTTTGTTTCATCCCTACAATGAAACGGTTAGAAAAAATTGATCCCCTTTAGGTGAGGGGCTAGTCTTCCCACTTAAGTGCACCCTTTTTAATGATATAGATAAAGCCCAGCAGAAAAAAGCTAACGAACATCAGGACGGCATAAAAGCCTTCCCAACCCAGGTCTTTAAATATGACCGCATAGGGGTAGAAGAAGATGACTTCCACATCAAATAAAACGAACAGAATGGCTGTCAGGAAATATTTGATGGCCATGGGTTGGCGGGCATTACCATGAGACTCAATTCCGCTGGAAAAGTTTTCGAGTTTATCCTTTGTTTTACGGGATGGGCCTAATAAATGGGTGACTATCACCAGTGTTACGATAAGTCCGCCGGCGAAAATCAGCTGCAATCCAATCGGTAAAAAAGACTGCGCAGTATTTTCAGTGACAACGGATTTAAGTAAATAAACCATATTATTCAGTAATTTGCAAAAATAAGGCAGGCTGGTCAATTATCCCAAGAAATTAATTGCCATAATGCATGAACCCCGCATTTAAAGCGGGGTTCATGCATTCCATTAAAATATTCTTAAAATTACCGGGGCAACTTACTGCTGGCTGGTAGAACTGCTGTCTGCAGCCGGAGTCGTACTGCCTGCCGCCTGGGTACTATCCGTAGCCGGTGCCGCATTCGGGTTACCAGGGGTGCCACCCATTTGCGTGATATAACCGGCAATCTGTTCTTTTACCGTTGGGTTATCGGCATTATCATGGGCCAGATGCAGGTACTGCAGGGTCTTGGCATTGTCCTTGGCCACATTCGCATAATAAGTGAATAGCGGAATCGCCGTGGTCAGGATTTCAGCTCTTTTGGTCGTAGCGGCTGAAGTATCCTTGGGTGACTGCAGGTAAGCGATGTATTTTTCGCCATCGGGTACCAGTTTATTCTGTGCATTGACAGAATCAAAGTTCTGACTGCTGGAGAAAGCCAGTTTGTAACCGTAATTCCAGTTCGGGAAACGGGTCCGGGCAGCATCAAAAACAGTCCAGGCTTTATCAAATTGTCCTGCTTTATAATAACCGGTATAGCCGGCATTGAAAAAATCATTGATGGTGAGTTTATCCTTAGGTTTTATTTCCAGAATCTTGGCATACAGATCACCAGCCAGTGCATTGCGACCGCCATTGGCAAAGGTTTTGGCGCCGGTTTCCAGGACTTCGATTTTACCGTCTACAGAAGTATCTGCCGCCAGTGCCTGCTCGAATGTCTTGACCACTTCCGCTTCCCTGCCTGGTGTGGTTGAATAAGCGGTGGCTTTCAGGATATAATCCTTGGTAACCAACTCTTCCGGATCCTGGTTTTTGAAATAATCTTCTACAAAAGGAATTGCTGCCGCCGTGTCCTTATTATCGATCAGGGCATAGGCCACCAGTTTGTAAACTTTGGGATTGGTTTGCGCACCTGCTTTGGCGATAATATCCTTACCAATAGTAATGGCTTCATTGTAATTTTTCGTAAAATACGCCGCTGTTGCCTTAAAATACTGGTTATTGGGACCGGGAGGCATCAAAGCTTCCAATTTATCACCATACGGCTTCGCTGCTTCAATACTTTTGGCAGTATAAGCGTTATATTCATAAAGGTCGTCCAGGGCAGGATAGAACTCCGAATTGATCGCAGTAGCCTTGGTCAGCGACTGCAGGTACATATCGGTATTGCGCTGGGACCGGAAAATCCGGGCCTTCTGGTATTCTGCCGCTGCAAAAGTGGGATCAGCCAGCAGGGCATCCTGGTAAGCACTGAAAGATTTACTACCATCGCCGGGGTTGGCTTTCAAATAAGCATTCCCCAGATTGGTCAGGATATCTGCCAGCAAGGTCTTGTCCTGCTTTTTGTCCTTGATACCGGTCTCAACGGCTTTGGCTTCTTCCAGTTTTTGAACACCATATTTGATATCACCGACCTTGTCGATATTATTAAAGACCTTGGAGATGGCACGACCCACGGCGTTTAAAGCCTGCGCCTTGTCCTCATCCTTTTTACCTGCAGCGGTGATCGCGGCCTCAAAACTCTGATGGGCTTCGGAAGCCTTGTTCTCCAGCAACTGCGACTGACCTTTCGCTGCCAGCAACAGGTAATTATTCGGATTGGCGGTCAAAGCTTTGGTGACGATATTCTTTGCCTCCTCATTTTTTCCTTTGTAAAAATAACTTTCAGCAAGCCAGTAAGCAGCATTCGCATCGGTGGACTGCTTTTCCAGGACACTAATGGCCCGGTCGTAGTTACCGTTATAAAAGTCTTTCACGCCATCCTCCACGGACTGTGCAAACACCGCACTGCTCAACATCACACCAAGTGCGAGTAGATGGATTGTTTTGTTCATCTTCATTTTTATTTTTTAAATTTTCGGTTTAAACTAGTTGTAAATATAGTTTTTTTGCCTTTTCCTGCAAATCCTTCGCTGAAATGACAGCATTTTTATAACATTCAGCCTAGACGCCTATTCCTCATGGAGTTCCGCCGGTCTCAGGATAAAACTGCGCCGTCCCGGCATCAGATAGGCCCTTTTGAAGATCAGCTGGCCGATTTCACCGGTGATGAATTCTGCAAACCCCGTGCCTAATCCCCGGCCTCTTTCCTTCAGAATATAGGTCAGATCCCTGGTCAGCGGATATGCCTTGGTATAGATATTCTCCTGTGTAGGTAAGATATATTTTCCGGCGGTATCGTTGCTTTCCAGCGGGATAATTTTAACTTTTTCTAAGTGCTTTAACTGGGCCGGATCTTCCGGATTGCCGATCCAGCTGACACCGATAAAACCCATCGCATCCGGGTGGTTCATCACGTATTGAATAACCGAATCACTGGACCTGGCGGCAGCGGCTCTGGAAGTCAGAGCGGTGCCCTTCAATACGGAATCGATCATATACCGCACGGTACTGGTAGCGGTTACCCCGTCAAAAACGGGTACCAGGGACCTGGAATAGATACCCGTCAGTATCTGGCGGATTTCTTCGATGGACAGGGTCTGCAGCGGATGGTTGCGGTTCAGAATCACCGCAATAGCATCCCGGGCCACCGGTATCTGGACTACTTTTTTCCGGATAGAGTCCACTACAGACTGCCGCTCTGCTTCAGTCAGCCGAAGCGTGGAAAGGATCATCCGGATGCTGTCATTATAAAGATCTTTCACACATTCCGCCTCGGATTTATATTCCACCAGAATCCGGGTGCCCGCCGTATTGGATTCATAAACCCTGATGAGTTCATCCACCACGGGTTTGAAGGATTCGTCCGCACTAATGGTAATGGTGCCGTGCAGGGGGGAATCCGGAAGCGCCGCTCTTTTTTCCTTGTCCGTCTTACAGGCCATCAGCAGGAGCATCAAACCAATCCCCGCATAAATACATATCCTGCTCATTTGAAATAATTCTTTTTATATCCCCTGTAAATCCGCCAGCCACCATAGGCAACCGCCAGTGCACCATATAATTTATCCCACTGGTCCGGCGGATAGGTCTTATTCAGCCCGATATTCAGTTTAAATCGAAAGATCAGAAACAAACCGATCAATATGATCAAAACGCCCATGGCGTAATCCAATACAGATCGCATCCGGGATACCTGGCGGTTCCGCTGCTGTTCGTAATCTTCATTTGATTTATGCTCCATCTTTGTCATTGATCGGCCCAAGATAAATACTTTTCACTTGAGATACAAAATCCGGAAAAATCCATAGTGTGTGCTGCGCCGGTCTTTAAAATGATGGTTAATTTCATCAGGGGATTATTTTTGCAGTCATGTACTTTGTCAAAACCCCACAATGGCTCAAACGTGTTTTTAAATGGTACCACTGGGATATTCCCACAGATACGAAAATTCTCTACCTGAGTTTCGATGACGGGCCCCATCCTCAAATCACGCCTTTTGTGCTGGAAATGCTGGAGCGCTTTCAGGCAAAAGCCAGTTTCTTCTGCATCGGCAAAAATGTGCAGGCCCATCCTGAAATCTACCTGCAAATATTGGCCGGTGGCCATACCACCGGCAACCATACCCATAATCACCTGAACGGCTGGAAAGCCCCGATTCCAGCGTATATTTCCAATGTAAACCAGGCCGCCGGTCTGATTGATTCAAAACTTTTTCGGCCTCCTTATGGCCGGATTACCCGAAAAAAAGCCGAGCTCCTGATAGCACAGGGATTTGAAATTATTATGTGGGATGTCCTGAGTGCCGATTTCGATACCCATATATCTCCGGAAAAATGCTTTGAAAATGTGCGCAAAGGGTGCCGGCCGGGATCCATTATCGTATTTCATGACAGTGAAAAAGCGTATCAGAATATGGCCTATGCCCTGCCCCGGACCCTGCAATATTTCTCGGAACAGGGCTATCAGTTTCATGCGCTTCCTGTTGATTTTCAAGGCGCAGAAAAGAAAAAGGGCCCTGGGTAAACACCCGGGCCCGATTTTTAATCCGTACCCTATGAAAACTTGCCATGAAGTTACTTGTTTTCAATATATATGCAAAATAATTGTTCTATAACACGCAGCAGCTCAAATACAAGCTCCAATCAACTCTTTTATGTTAATTGATACCCATTCCCATATTTATGCATCAGAATTTAATGAAGACCGGCCCGACATGCTCCGGAATGCAGCTGCTGCCGGCATAGAAACCATCCTGATGCCCGCCATTGACACCGACACCCATGATGCCATGCTTGCACTCGAAGCCTTCAGCCTTTCTGCGCCCGGTCTTCCCCGCTGCCTGAGCATGATGGGCCTGCATCCGGTTTCTGTAAATGCTGATTATCAGCAGGAACTGGACCAGGTTCGCCGGTTTTTAGAACAACGAAGTTTTATCGCCATCGGCGAGACCGGCATTGACCTGTACTGGGATCAGACCTATCGGACCCAGCAGATCGCGGCTTTTGAACAGCAGATTGAATGGGCCCTGGAATATGGTTTACCGCTGGTCATACACAGCCGAGCGTCTACTGATCTCTGTATCGACATCGTTTCAGGCTATATTGCCAGGGGACTGAAAGGCGTCTTCCACTGTTTTGGCGGAAGTCTGGAAGAAGCCCGTACCATCACCGAAATGGGTTTTTATCTCGGTATTGGCGGGGTGCTGACGTTTAAAAAGTCTGGCCTGGACCAGGTACTAAAAGAACTGGACCTGAAGTATATACTGCTGGAAACAGACGCGCCCTATCTCGCGCCAACTCCCTATCGTGGCAAAAGGAACGAACCGGCCTATTTAAAACTGGTGGCCCAAAAGCTGGCAGATACGAAAGAAATGCCGCTGGAAAGCCTGGCAGCGATCTGTACCGAAAATGCGAAAAAATTATTCGCACTGTAGCGCTAAAATCCTGTATTTTTGCCAACCTTTTCAGAAAGAGAGGTGCCCGAGTGGTTGAAGGGGCTCGCCTGGAAAGCGGGTATACGGGCAACCGTATCGAGGGTTCGAATCCCTTCCTCTCTGCGATAATGAAAGCCTGGATAATTGTAATCAAATATCCGGGCTTTTTTGATTTCCTGAAATACCGGGAGAAATTCCCTGACAGATGCCCGTTCCGGGCGGACCTTTCTCAGCTATTAATGGCGCTTCGGCAGTCTGATTGAATTTACTTCGAACTTCGCATTGCATTTACCTGGGTAATGCGGCTGTCTGCTTCCAACCGCCGGTACTGCTCAGTTTCACAACCATAAACAGCCATGCGTCCTTCCGCATCGAAATGAACGCCCCAGCCAAAACTTTTAGGTAACGGTGATGCCCGGAAACAGGCCTGGCCTTTCGAGAAGAATTGTTTCCTCGCGGCCGTATATTTTGTTTCCGGCAGCTGGTTTCTAAGCGCATATACCTGAAACAGTACATCGTCAGAGCAGTACCGGTAAGGGTGTCCCCCAATCATTTCCAATTGCAGGCCGGCTATCGTCTTCCGACCGGCTTTTTCGAGTGGTGTCCTGCCTGCTGTGGCTTTTGAATCCGGTGCAATCCTGATAAATGTGTTGTAATAATTTGTCGAATGCATGATAAATTAATCTTTAAATCATTGATAATCTATTATTTAAACTAATTTCATACCCGCTATTTTACAAATCTACAACCAATGACTGTCAACAGCTTGTCAGCAGTCTGTGAACGGCGGCAATTAATTGACTTATAGCTAAAAAAACGCCGATTCTTTCTTTACCAAAACCTTAACTCCCATGGATTTAGACATTTTAAAAATTTTCCCAATTTTCGTGGTATTATGGTTACCTTTGCACACTTCATGAGGCTGATTTGTATTATATTTTCTGCATTGTTTCTGGTGTCCTGCGGTCCCGGAATGAACAAGATACTGAAAAGTAAGGATGCGGCTTTCAAGCTCAAAATGGCCGACAATTTTTTCGAAAATAAGAAGTGGGCCAAGGCTTATATGGTATATGAGGACGTGATGCCTTATTACAAGACGACCCAGCAGTTTCAGGAAATTTATTATAAATATGCTTATTCCGCTTATAACCAGAAAGATTATATGAATGCGGAAAACCTGTTTAAAAGCTTTCTGGAAAGCTTTCCGAACAGTCCCCGCAATGAAGAAATTGAATATATGCGGGCCTATACTTATTACCTCCAGTCTCCCAAGGCGGAATTGGATCAGACCAATACCTATAAGGCGATGGGGGCCCTGCAAACATTTATTAATACCCACCCCCAGTCGGTCCGGATCGCTGATGCCAACCGGCTGATTGATGAGCTGCGGAAAAAACTGGAAGTTAAGAATCTGAAAGCGGCCGAGCTGTATTATAATCTGGGAGAATTTCAGGCAGCCGGTGTGACTTATACGACTTTACTGGAATCTTACCCGGAATCCAATGCAGCCGACCAGTACAAACTGATGATCGTGAAGTCACAGTTCAAATATGCGGAACTGAGTGTGGCCACCAAGAAAGTAGAGCGTTTTAAACAGGTGATCGAAGAGGCCAATGATTTTATTCAGCGTTACCCCGACAGTAAACTACGCAAAGACGTAGAAAATTATATCGTTTTATCCAATTCTGAAATACAAAAATTTACCAATAATGAGCAAGTTAAGACGCCAGCTTAGCGCCGGTATCCCGAATAATGTGGAAACCAAGGATCTTAGCGCCATCAAGCAAAAGACCGGAAATATTTATGAGTCTATATCGATCATTGGCAAAAGAGCCAATCAGATCAATATTTCCATTAAAGAAGAATTACACAATAAGCTGGATGAGTTTGCCAGCCATACAGATACGCTTGAAGAAATTCATGAAAACAAGGAGCAGATCGAGATTTCCAGGGCTTATGAAAGAATGCCCAATCCGGCCCTGCTGGCTACCCATGAGTTTCTGGAAGACAAGGTTTACTTTAGAAAAGCAGAAGACGAACTGTTCAGTTAGTCCTTCCTGCCGGAAATGATACAAAACCACGGTTCCCCTTTTCAGAACTGTGGTTTTTTTAGTTTTAGATATTTTTGCAGTACAGCGAAGCAGGCGCCGTCCATCCGGATCCAAAATCGCTGCCAATAACAATTAATATGCTGGAAGGGAAAAAAATATTACTGGGTATCACGGGAAGTATCGCCGCTTACAAATCCATAGCGCTGGTAAGACTGCTGGTAAAACAGGGTGCGGAAGTAAAAGTAATCATGACTCCGGCGGCGGCGGATTTTGTGTCCCCCCTGGTCCTGTCCACCCTTTCCAAAAACGAAGTGTTAAGCGAAATTTTTTCAGAACAAACCTGGGCCAATCATGTCGCATTGGGTCGCTGGGCAGATATTTTTCTAATCGCACCGCTGAGTTGCAATACCCTGGCGAAAATGGCACAGGGACTTTGTGACAACCTGCTGCTTTCGGTCTATCTCTCTGCGACCTGCCCGGTAGCCATCGCACCGGCAATGGATGACGACATGTGGCGGCATCCGGCCACCCGTGCCAATCTGGAGACCCTGCGCCGCTTCGGTCACCAGATCGTGATGCCCCGCTACGGGGAACTGGCCAGCGGACTGGTGGGAGAAGGTCGAATGGAAGAGCCCGGCGCATTGTCAGATTTTTTATCTGCCGCACTGGAACCCCCAACCGGATCACTGGCCGGTAAAAAGGTCTTGATCACTGCCGGTCCTACCCAGGAGGCACTGGATCCGGTGCGCTTTATTGGCAACCATTCTTCAGGAAAAATGGGCATCAGCCTGGCGAAAGAAGCTGCCCGCAGAGGTGCCGAAGTCACCCTGGTGCTCGGTCCGGTAATGTCTGCTACCATCCCGGAAGCCATCCAGGTTATCCGGGTCAGATCTGCGGAAGAAATGTATCAGGCCTGCCATGAACGTTTTGCAACGATGGATATCGCGCTGCTGGCCGCCGCAGTGGCGGATTACCGACCGGCCGACTACAGCGAAACGAAAATCAAGAAAGGAGCCGATGAGGCGCCAGCGCTCCGGCTTATACGCACAAAAGATATCCTTAAAAGCCTGGGTGCCATCAAACGTCCGGATCAGGTATTACTGGGCTTTGCTTTGGAAACCGATAATGAAAAAGCCAATGCCCTGGAAAAATTACGCAGCAAAAATGCTGACTTTATCGTGCTGAATTCCCTGCGCGAAGGTGTGCGTTTTGGCAGTGAGGAAAACAAAATAACCATCTTTGGCCGGGATGGTAGTGAAATCGAATTTGAAACAAAATCCAAAGATGCAGTAGCCGCCGATATACTGGACCAGATCAGTGCCTATACCGCAACTGTTACGGTCTGATCCGGATCCGCTTCTGTTTTATGAAAATAAATAAACGCCGATGTACACCCGATACCTTTTCATCCTGATCTCCAGCCTGCTACTGGCCTGCAGTACCAAAAAAGGAACAGTGCTGCCGAAAGAGAAAATGCAGGCCGTACTATGGGATCTGGCGCAGGCAGGAGAATTTCTGAACAGCTATGTGTATTTTAAAAACCCTACCCAGAACCGGGCCGCCATTAACAATACGCTACTGCATAAAATTTTTGAGATCCACAAGATCAACAAGGATGACTTTGATAAGAGTTTGCAGTATTACAAAGCACATCCTAAAGATTTCGCAGCGATACTGGATACCATCACAACCAGGCAAAACAGAATCGATCATCCCGAGGCTGCCAGCCCCGACAGCGACAGTCTGAATCGCCCGCAATCGGAGCCGGCCCAGGGCCCCGTCATGCGTGGCAGCCGACCCACGGCACCACAGGCACTGCCGTTGCCTGAAAAGAGCATACAGTAAACTTATCACCCATAACGATCCCGATTGTCCTATTTTATTTATAACGGAAATTTTTATCAGCAGGCGGAGGCGGTGATTCAATTATCGAACCGGTCCTACCGTTACGGCGACGGCTTTTTTGAAACCATTAAAGTGGTTCAGGGAAAAATCCCCCTGGCGGGATTTCATCAGCGACGTATCGAAGACAGCCTGGCGCTTACGGGGTATGCCCTGCCGGACAGGATCGGTGTTCCTGATATTTTCGGGGAAATCCTGGCGCTCTGTCAGAAAAACGGATGCAGCAATATGGCCAGGGTCCGGTTATCCTTTTCCCATGGAGACGGCCCACTGCAGGGAAAACCCCAGCCACTCAACTATGCCGTGGAAGCCTCCGCTTTCACTCCGGTCCAGGAAGGCTTTCCGGTCAATGGACTCACCATAGGCCTCTTTCCGGAGATGCAAAAAATGGCGGACCGATATGCTGTGCTGAAATCAGCTTCGGCCTTTTTATTCAGCAGAGCCGCCCAATACAACCTGCAGCAGCAATGGGACGACAGTATCATCTGCAACCACCGGGGCCGGGTTTGCGAAACCAGTATCGCAAATATTTTCTGGATAAAAGACGGAAAACTATTTACACCACCACTGTCTGAAGGTTGTGTCGCGGGCGTGATGCGGGCTTTCCTGATACAGCATCCGGGTCGGGTCACAGAAGCGACCTGCCAGCCGGAAACACTCATGGATGCGGATGAACTATTGCTCACCAATGCCCTTCGGGGTATCCATTGGGTAGCACAATGGGACAAAAAGACCTATCGATGTGAACAGGGCCGGGCCCTTTACGATCAGTATATCCGGCCACTCCTGGCCTAATCCCTGCCCTCGTAAATGGACTGCAGTACGGCTACCGCCTCCCGACCTTCGACGCCGAGATCACGGGTATATTCGTTTACGTATAATTCAATATGCTGACGCATTACGGCTTCACTCATCGCCTGTGCATGCTGCTGGACATAGGCAGAAATTTCCGGATAATGCTGATAGGATTTATCAAGGCTCTGACGAATCCAGTCTTCTACCCGACCTGCCAATTCTGTACCCAGACTTTTTCGGATCACAATACCCCCCAGTGGTATGGGCACTTTCATGACGGCTTCCCAATAGGTACCCAGGTCCATCTGTTGGTGCAGCCCCCTTTCCTGATAGGTAAACCGGTTTTCATGGATGATCACACCCAGATCCGCCTCACCGGAGGCGACCATATTTTCGATCTCATGAAAAACACTGTATAACTTATTCCGGGCCTGCGGATAAGCAAACTGAAACAACAGGTTGGCAGTCGTATTCAGGCCAGGCAGCACCACCCTGGCCTGATTCACCGCTTCGGCATCGTATTCCGTCTCACTGCCTTTGATCAGCAGCGGGCCCACACCCCTGCCCAGTGCGCTGCCTGCATTCAGCAGGCTGTACTTGTCTGCCGTTCTGAAATAAGCGGGGAAACTGAGTTTGGTAATATCCAGCCGGCCTTCCAGCGCCCACTGGTTGAGGGTTTCCACATCTTCGAGTACCGGCTCCAGCCGGATACCATCCAACTCGATGCCCCCATTGACTAAGGCGTCGAAAATAAAAGTATCATTGGGACAGGGAGAAAAACCAATTGTTAATACCATTGTCTTCAGAAATATTTTGCTTTACTTAATCGTTCCAATACCTGGAGCAGGTGGCTGCCCAGTTCGGCGGTCGCTTCCTCCAACCGCCATTTTGTTTTGTTCCGCTCACCTATATAGTTAGAAACGGAACGCAGCTGCAAAAACGGAATCTTTTCCTGCAGGCCTACATAATGAAAGGCCGCGCCTTCCATGGACTCCAGTACCACGCCCTGCTTTCTAAACAAATCGATCATGGCTTTGTTCGTACTGATCGTATTTACGGTTACCGCTGCCGCCGATTCCACTCCCGTTGATTGTAACAATGGAAGAGAAGGCTGCGGCAGCAGGCCCTTTTTAAAAGGCTGCTGATTGGGATCAGCCAGACCCAGATCTGCCATAGTATGCCACTGCCCATGCTGGCGCACACCGATATCACCGAAAAAATCCGACCGGATCACCCGGGTAGCCCCCAGGGGAATCTTACGGTCGAAACAGCCCGCAATGCCGGCCTGAATCATCAGCGCAGGCCGCTGTTCCGCCAGTTTTTTAGTAAGCGCGTAGAGTGTGGCCGGCATACCAGCTCCGGTAATCAGCAGCGGCAGCCCCTGCCGCTTCAACCGGTTGAGCACCGGTTTGAGTTCGAATGCCGTTGCGGCAACAATTAATAGGCTCATAAAAAAATCTTCGGCCAAAGGTCGTTATTCTGTTGAAATATTACCTTTGCGCGATGGTATATCTCACAAGGCAGGAACATTTTAATGCAGCACACCGGTTGTACAATCCTTCCTGGGATGACGCGCGTAATGAGGAAGTATTCGGTAAATGCGCCAATCCCAACTGGCATGGACATAATTATGACCTGCTGGTGACCGTCAAAGCAAAACCCGACAATAATACCGGATTTGTATTTGATGTAAAAATGCTGAGCACGATTATCCGGACACGGATTATCGAAAAGCTGGATCATAAAAACCTGAACGAAGATGTGGACTTTATGCAGGGAAAAATGTGCAGTACGGAAAATCTCGCCATCGAAATATGGAAACAGCTGGAACCCCATATCCCGGCCGACATACATTTACATTGTATTAAATTGTATGAAACGCCCCGTATTTATGTAGAATATTACGGCGGGTGAACCCTTCACGGGCCTGGAAACAATGAGGGATTACCATTAAGTCTTTAGAATCCGTCACCGGCAATCGCCCCTTATTCAGGCAGCAGCACTCAATAGTTTAAATTCAATAGCATGGACGTATCAGTATTCAGACAGGAACATTTTAATGCCGCCCACCGCCTGTATCAGCCCCAATGGGATGAAGCTACCAACCAACAGGTTTTCGGCAAATGCGCTTCACCCCATTACCATGGTCATAATTATGACCTGGTGGTAAAAGTCACCGGTCCCCGGGACCCGGAAACCGGCTTCGTCATCGACATGAAACGACTCAGTGATATCATCGGAAGGGAAGTACTTCAGAAATTTGACCATAAAAACCTGAACCTGGATACCGAAGCATTCCGGAACCTGAATCCCACGGCAGAAAATATCGCTATCGTCATTTACGAGCTGTTAAGACCGCATATCGATGCAGCGCTGGACCTGCAGGTGCGTTTATATGAAACACCCAGAAATTTTGTGGAGTACCCTGCCAAAAGATAATTATCCTTAAATTGGTCAACAATTAACCGCATTTACAATCATGTCCTATTCAAAAAATGAATCTTACGATCCCCAGATTACCGAGGGTTTGATCGGTCACTATAAATCCATTGTAGAACTACTGGGAGAAGATGCTTCCCGGGAAGGTCTGTTGAAAACGCCTGAAAGACAGGCCAAAGCCATGCAGTTCCTAACCCAGGGTTACGAAATAGATGCCCATGAAATCATCAATAGTGCAAAATTTCATGAGCCTATCAGTGAAATGATCGTCGTAAAAGATATTGAACTTTACAGTCTCTGTGAGCACCATGTACTGCCTTTTTTCGGAAAAGCACATGTGGCCTATATTCCGAATGGGTGGATTACGGGCCTGAGCAAAATCGCCCGGGTCGTGGACGTGTTCAGCAGGCGCCTGCAGGTACAGGAACGTCTGACCGTACAGATCATGAATGCGATCAAAGAAACCCTGAATCCACTGGGTGTCGCGGTAGTTATCGAAGCCAAGCACCTGTGCATGATGATGCGTGGGGTCCAGAAGCAGAATTCCGTGACAACGACTTCCGCTTTTGACGGAGAATTTCAAAAAAATCCCACCCGAAGTGAATTTTTAAAGCTGATAAGCGCAGATTTGCACTAGATTTGCGTGTAATCCAAAGCTGCCTGCTGGGGCGCGGAGTCTGCATGCAACTCGAAAACAAAAAAAGAAACGACAAAAGATGAAGTACGCATATGTTTTTCCCGGTCAGGGATCGCAGTTTAGCGGTATGGGAAAAAGTCATTATGAGCAGAGTGTATTTGCCAAGAAATTGTTCGAACAGGCCAATGAAATCCTGGGTTTCAGAATTTCTGATATCATGTTTGAGGGTTCGGAAGAGGATTTAAAGCAGACCAAAGTCACCCAACCCGCTGTTTTTCTGCATTCCATTGTCGCCTACCGCACCATTGAAGAAGCCCATCCTGACATGGTGGCCGGCCATTCCCTGGGTGAATTCTCAGCCCTGGTAGCCAATGGTACCCTGAGTTTCGAGGATGCACTTCAACTGGTGGCCATTCGCGCCGGTGCCATGCAGAAGGCCTGCGATATCACCCCTTCCGCCATGGCAGCCATTATTAACCTCAGTGATGAGCAGGTGGAACAGATATGCAGTGAACTGCGGGAAGAAACCGGCGAAACTGTAGTAGCCGCTAATTATAACTGTCCCGGCCAGCTGGTCATCAGTGGCAGCATTAAAGGAATAGAACTTGCCTGTGAGCGTATGAAAGCAGCCGGCGCCAAAAGAGCGTTGGTATTGCCGGTAGGGGGCGCTTTTCATTCGCCCTTTATGGAGCCCGCCCGCCTGGAACTCCAGGAAGCCATAGAAAAAACCAATTTTCACAATCCCGTATGTCCGGTCTACCAAAATGTCACCGCCAAACCGGTACGCGATAAGGATGAAATCAAAGACAATCTGATCGCCCAGCTTACCGGACCGGTACGCTGGACCCAGACCGTCCGGGAAATGATCGCCAACGGCGCTTCCCGGTTTACAGAATCGGGGCCTGGGAAGGTATTGCAGGGGCTGATTCTGAAAATTGACAAGTCGGTGGAAGTCAGCGGTGTCAATTAAACCGTCATTTTAAGTAATTTTAAGCCAATGAAGTGTATTATTCTCTGCATTGGCTTTTTTGTTGGCGCTATTGGCGGTGTCCAGGCCCAGTCCCTGACCGAGCGCATTGGCGCAAAAGCGGCTGCCCTGCAGCCCCGCCTGGTCGAATGGCGACGACATATACACCAGCATCCCGAACTCAGCAACCGGGAATTTCAGACCCAGGCTTATATCCTCGAACATCTGAAAAAACTGGGTATTCCGGCACGTACGATGGCTAAAACTGGTGTTGTGGCCGAACTGAAAGGTGGTCGGCCGGGCCCGGTAATCGCCCTCAGGGCAGATATGGACGCCCTACCTGTGGAAGAAAGAAATGAATTACCCTACAAATCGACCTCCAGGGCGGAATATCTGGGGCAGGAAGTGCCTGTTATGCATGCCTGTGGCCATGATGCCCATGTCGCCATATTGATGGGCACGGCCTCCCTGCTGGCTTCGATGCAGGAAGAACTGCCCGGAACGGTAAAATTTATCTTCCAGCCGGCCGAGGAAGGTCCACCGCCCGAGGAAGCAGGCGGCGCGGCGCTGATGGTACAGGAAGGTGTTATGGAAAATCCCAGAGTGGATGCCATCTTCGGACTCCATATAGAAAGCTGGATCGAAGAAGGTAAGGTATACTATAAACCCGGGCCATTTATGGCTGCCAGTGACTGGTTCACCATTAAGGTAAAGGGCAAACAATCTCATGGCGCCCAGCCCTGGAAAAGCGTGGATCCCATTGCTACGGCCACTCAGATCATAAACAGCTTCCAGCAGATTATCAGCCGGCAGGAGGACCTGACCAAGGCGCCGGCCGTGCTCACTGTAGGAAAAATCCATTCCGGTCTCCGCAATAATATCATTCCTGAATCCCTGGAAATGGGTGGTACGATCCGGACTTTCGACACCGCGATGCAAAGCGATATTCATCGGCGTCTGGAGCGGACGGCCCGGCATGTGGCCGCCGCCAATGGGGCGCTTGTCGATGTTTCCATCAGCCGGAAAACACCGGTAACTTACAATGACCCGGTTTTGACCGCGAAAATTCTGCCGCTGCTGCAGCAGGCCGTAGGTAAGGAAAATGTCCAGGCTACCCAGTGGGTAACCGGCGCGGAGGATTTTGCCTTTTATGGCCTTAAAGCGCCCGCAGTCTTTCTGTATTATGGGGGCATGCCCCGGGGCAATAATCCTGCCAAGGCGCCGCCACATCATACCCCGGATTTTATCATTTCAGATGCACTGCTGCAGAATGGCGTAAAAGTATTCAGTCACCTGGTTTTCGGTTACGACAGAATGGATAGCCCGGAAACCAGCCCTGAATAGCAGCAATACAGGGCATTTTATGGTGCAGAAGAGAAAAGTTCCTGTAATTTCAGGTCCAGCATTTCGCTGTCCAGGTCCTTGGCCAGAATCTTTCCTTCAGGATTGATCAGCAGGTTATGGGGAATGGAACGCACCCGGTATTTAACGGCGACTTCATTTTCCCAGCCTTTCAGATCACTGACCTGAAACCAGGCCAGTTCGTCTTTGCGTATGGCACGCAGCCAGTCTTCCCGGTCTTCATCCAGGGATACCCCCAGGATGGTAAAGTTCTGATCCTTGTATTTATTGAAGGTTTTGACCAGAAAATGATTTTCCTTGCGGCAGGGACCACACCAGCTGGCCCAGAAATCCACCAGGACATATTTTCCCCGAAACTGCGACAGCGACATATCCTTGCCGGTGGTATCCGTCTGGGAAAAGTCCAGTGCGACACTTCCGACCGCATTGAAGCGGGCATCTACGACGGCCTTTTTCAACTGACCGCCAAATACATTACTGAGTGCTTCCGGTTTGAGGCTCTCGGCTCTTTTCTCCAACAGATCGATATCCTCGGTCAGACTGATGGTGGACAGGATGGCCAGGGCACTAACTGGGGATGCCGGCCGCTTCCGGATAAACTGGTCTACCTCGGTTTGAATATCACGTACCAGACTGTCCAGCTGCCATCGCAATGCATCATCCGCACCGCCTGTCTGGGTCAGCATGGCCAGTTCATTCAATTTTCCGAAACGGGGCGTAAATGTTTGCTGGAACGCAATAAAATCACGCTGAACGTCCGATCCGGTATACTTCCAGTTATCGACGCTTTCCTTCATATCACCGATCACCTGCACCGTTTCGTTGTCCATGAAAACAGCTGTTTTGATACTGTCGCCAACAGCCAGTCCCAAGAGAGAAGCGCCTTCCAGTTTTGTCGTCAGGTTGAATCTTCCCGAAATAGATTTGGTGGTAGCCAGTGGCGCTCCGGGATTCTGCAGGTCGCTCAGCGAGACCGTTGTATAATCCTTCAGCCCACCGATACTTCCGGAGAGACTCAATTGCTGGGCCCCTATATAAAAAGGCGATAAAAACAGTATCAAAAACACGGATTTCTTCATGCGCAACATTTTAATTTCAGGAAAGCCGCCTGTTAAAAAACAGCCTGCCGGCCGCAAAATTAACCTGCCTCCTCATAGTAAACTGTTAATTTCCGTTTTAGTTCAAAATGCTTTGTACAAAACTTTTGGTAACGGCTTCCGGCGTTTGTATATGCTGGATCATTTTGATATAGGCGGAACCAATAATGGCCCCGTCTGCATGAGCGCAGGCAGCCGTAAAACTTTCATGATCACTGATGCCGAATCCAACCAGAACCGGGTTTTTCAGCTGATAGCTTTGCAAACGCTTCAGGTACAAGGCCACCGCGTCAAAATCCTTTTTCCCGCCGGTGGTAGAAGAAGAAGATACCGCATACAGAAAACCACTGCTGAGCGCATCCAACTGTCGCACCCTTTCCTCTGAAGTTTCGGGCGTCACCAGAAAAATAAAGTCCAATCCATTTTCTTTTAGAACCGGACCATAGATATGCTCAAATTCATGGGCCGGTAAGTCGGGCAGAATCAGTCCGTCGATTCCTACCCGGGCCGCATCGGCACAAAACCGTTCGAATCCGTACTGCAGTATGGGGTTCATATAACCCATCAGGACCACCGGAATGGAAATACCGGCACCGCCTTCTTCAGGGCTGCTGCGCATCACTTTCAACTGTTCAAAAAGCACCGCAATGGTCATGCCATTTGCCAGTGCAACACTACTGCTCTGCTGAATGGTTTCGCCATCGGCCAGCGGATCACTATAGGGCATGCCCAGCTCTATGATATCGGCCCCGCCTTCCTGAAGGGCTTTCATGACCGGCAGGGTACTGTCCAGTTTCGGATAGCCTGCCGTACAATAAATGTTTAATATTTTCTTCTCTTTCTGAAAACTATTAGCGAGTCTGCTCATGATCGATCAAATTGTAGATGGAGTAATGGACTGTCTTCTGTTGAGTTCCTGCATATAGGTCTCCATATCTTTATCACCGCGGCCGCTCAGACAGATCACGACGGCGCCTTCCGGCTTTTTCCTGCCCGCCCCGTAGAGCTCCGGCAATACGGCCAGGGCATGGGCGCTTTCCAGCGCGGGGATAATCCCTTCCAGCCGGGCCAGTTCGAAAGCGGCATCCAGTGCCTGACGGTCGGTTGCACTGAGAAAGGTCGCTCTGCCACTGGCAAAAAGATGGGCATGAAGCGGGCCAATACCCGGATAATCCAGACCCGCCGAAATACTATGGGGTTCCACCACCTGACCATCGTCCGTTTGCATGACATAGCTTTTACTGCCATGCAGGATGCCGGGTTTACCCAGTTGTGTGGTAGCGGCAGACGCGCCAGAATGGATGCCACAACCGGCCGCTTCCACGGCGTAGAGTGCCACTGAAGGCTCATCCAGAAAATGATAGAATGCGCCGGCTGCATTGCTGCCACCACCGACACAGGCAATCACGGCTTCGGGCAGTTCCGTGCCTGTTTTCTCGCCTAATTGCTGACGGATTTCCCGGCTGATGACACTTTGAAAACGGGCCACCATATCAGGGTAAGGGTGCGGCCCTACCACACTGCCAATAATATAGAAAGTATCCTCAGGGTGGTTGATCCAGTCGCGGATCGCTTCATTGGTGGCATCCTTCAGGGTCCGGCTGCCGCTGGTCGCCGGGATCACCGTGGCACCCAGCATCTTCATCCGGGCCACATTGGGCGCCTGCCTTTCAATGTCTTTTTCTCCCATATAGACAATACACTGCAGGCCTTTGAGCGCACAGACCGTGGCCGTGGCCACGCCATGCTGGCCGGCGCCGGTTTCTGCTATAATTCTTTTTTTGCCCAGTTGTTCCGCGACCAGGATCTGACCGATGGTATTGTTGACCTTATGGGCGCCGGTATGACAAAGGTCTTCCCGCTTGAGGTAAAGAGGTACCTGGTATTTTTCAGACAACCGGGCCGCATAATACAAGGGCGTTTCCCGGCCGGCATAATCCGTCAGTAAGTCATTATATTCCCGCTGAAAGCCCTCATTATTGATGACGTCCAGGTACCGGGTTCGCAACTCTTCCACATTCCGGTAGAGCATTTCCGGAATATATGCCCCCCCGAATTCACCATAGTAGCCCCGAGGATCGGGCTCTTTATAAGTCGCCTGCATAGCTGATAAAAAGTTTAAAGTGTGTAAAGATAAGAGAAGTAACAGTGCGGTTTCCCGATAGTATAGCAGCCCTTTGTCTGCCAGGATCGGTGGCATCAACGCCACCATCGGCGGGAGAAAATATCTGGGAAGGTTGGCTTACACATGCCTGCGAAGATAAAACAAAAAATCAGGCAGCCGAAAAAGTTTCCTGTCCTGGCCTATTTTTTTTCTTTCCTGCGGCGAAGTTTCTCAGTCCGCTCCTGGAGGTATTTTTTTCTGATGACATCCTGTACATGGATACCAGAAATCTTGCTTTCCAGCCAGCTGATGACATCCAGATAGGCAAATGCCCGGGCTTCCAGCCGGTTGTATTCGTATTTTTTCAGTTTGGCCAGGAGCTTTTCAAACTCAGGCCGGATGGTCTTTTCATTAAATTTAAAGGCCCGCTTTAAAAACTTGAACATCTCCTCCTCCACCCGGCTGAGGTTTTCCATCTTGGCCATATACCGGTAGACCGACTTGATCAGGTATTCCAGCAGGTTAAAATTACCCAGTTCATAATGGGCAATCAGGTGCAGGAGCCTGGAATAGCATTGCAGGTCGGTGCGCAGATCATCTTTCTGATGAATAATCCGGTTCAGGTAATCGATGGCCCGGTTATTATCTCCGCTGCCAAAGTACAGACAGGCGATCTTATAATAAAACACCATTACCCGGTGACGATCCAGGTATTTTCCATATTTCACCAGCATTTCTTCCAGAAAGGGTACCATCCGGATGCCCTTGTGAAAAGTCCCTTCCAGAAAATGCAGGTTGATTACGGCTGTATAGAGGTAGACATAAGTAATGATCCGGTTGTTGTCATTTTCCTGTACCAGACTGGTCTGTGCGAAATGTTTGAATTTCTTGATACAGGAGGCCAGTCCGTCATGGTTCAGCAGGTTGAAATGCGCTGCCATAAGGTTGTGCATCCCCTTTACATACATGACGGTTTCGGTATCAATCATTTTGGGATATGCGTGAAAAATATCCACCCATTTCTGGGTATACCGGTAAAAAAGCAGGAAATCCAGTTTGATATAAGCGAACCATACATGACACTGGTAATAATAAACTTTCTCGTAGAAGCCCTCCCCAATCCGCGCCGGAATCCTTGCGTCCATAAAGGCTTTCATATGCCGGATATCCTTCTCATTGCGGGCATGGCCGTTCTGAATATACCAGCCGTAAAGCTGTAAGTTCAGATTGGACAGGGCGTTGACGTGCTCGAGGCTCTCACTCACCTGATCGGATTCCGCCGTCAGTTGCTCGGCCCGGTTCTGCAGGCTCCGGGTGATATAGAGCGCTTCAATTTTTTTCTCGAAGAACAAGGCCTGCTGCAGAAAGGTCAGCTGGTGATGGGTCCGCGAAAAATCCTTGATCCGGTCCAGCATTTTCAGGGTCTGGTGGTATAGCCCCTTGTTATACAGGATCCGGGCATTATCCAGCATCTCATGAAGTTGAAGGTCCGTATTGCGTTCATCCCGAATAACGCGTAAACTACTGAGTATCTGCCTGTAAAGTAAAGCCTTGGTATTCGATAACTGCTGCTTGCTGACGGATGGCACTTTTTTGAGCAGGAGGGCCTCATCATATTCATGCATCTTATCCAGGGCATCAAAAACCCGGATACTTTTCAGGCTCTCGGCCGATGAATTTCGTTTGACGAATAATTTCAGGTTCCGCTTCTCTGCTTTCTGAAGCGATTTGATCAATTGAAAAAGGGCATCTGTACTTCTACTGGGCATTGTAATTTACACTCCTATTATTTGCTGATTTTCAGCAATATATGAAATTTTATCAAAACTTATCCGATGTAAAATCTGCTATATTATAGTTTTCCCTACAATATAGTAATAAGTACTTTTAATATACGGAATTATCTGTTGTAAATCGACAGTAAAAAACTCCGCAAATTTTTCACCTACAACGTTTTCAATTATGGCACAAGACAAAGTTTTTATTTTCGACACCACACTCCGGGATGGTGAACAGGTTCCGGGTTGTAAGTTAAACACAGAGGAAAAAATAAAACTGGCGCTTGAGCTCGAATCCCTGGGCGTGGACATCATCGAAGCAGGCTTTCCTGTTTCCAGTCCCGGTGATTTCAATTCAGTACATGAGATTTCCAAAGTTATTAAAAACGCCACAGTAACCGGCCTGACCCGCGCCGTGGCCAAGGATATTGAAGTAGCCGCCCAGGCCCTGCAACCGGCGCTGAGACCCCGGATTCATACCGGTATCGGTTCCTCAGACAATCATATCAAATACAAATTCAATACGACCCGGGAAAATATTATAGAAAGAGCCGTAGCGGCAGTAAAACTGGCCCGTAATCTGGTACCCGATGTGGAATTTTATGCAGAGGATGCCGGCCGGGCGGATCTGGAATTCCTGGCGCGCCTGACAGAAGCCGTAATTGCAGCCGGTGCCACCGTTGTCAATATTCCGGATACGACAGGATTCTGTCTGCCGCATCAGTACGGAGAAAAAATCAGTTATCTGTTCAACCATGTGCCCAATATCGATAAGGCCATTCTTTCCTGCCATTGTCATAATGACCTGGGACTGGCTACCGCCAATTCCATTGCCGGTGCCGTTGCGGGTGCCCGCCAGATCGAATGTACCATTAACGGCATCGGAGAAAGGGCCGGTAACACCTCCCTGGAAGAAGTTGTAATGGTGATCAATAAACATCCCGAACTGGGACTGGGTACTTCAGTGGACACCAAGAAGTTACTCCCGATGAGCCGGCTGGTATCAGATACCATGCGCATGGTGGTCCAGCCCAATAAAGCGGTCGTCGGAGACAACGCGTTTTCCCATTCCTCCGGCATCCATCAGGATGGCTTCCTGAAAGAAGCAACGACTTACGAGATTATTGCCCCTGAGGAAGTCGGAGCCGATACCAGTCGTATTGTTCTGACAGCCCGCAGCGGTCGCAGCGCCCTGGCCTATCGATTCAAGAATCTGGGTTATGAATTTGACCGCAATCAGGTGGACGTCCTGTACCAACAGTTCCTGGATGTTGCTGACCTGAAAAAAGAAGTGGAGGACGGTGATTTAAAAGCCCTGGCTGATAATATGAAAGCCCTGGCATAAATTTTACCACCCATTCATTCAAAACAATAAAAATTACATTGTTCATACCCGATACCATAGTAAATCACCTCTACTTTCCTGAAGGGATTTTTTTGATGGCACCGGATCCTAAATCTGACGCATCATGAAAAAACCTTTCATCAAATCAATCGCAGTTATTGAAGGGGATGGTATCGGCCCCGAAGTTACAGAACAGGCCGTCAAGGCGCTGAACGCTATTTCAGAACAATTCAGTCATCGCTTTGAATTCGATTACTGCCTGATCGGCGCAGCCGCCATGGAAAAGACCGGCCAGCCACTTCCCGAAGCCACGGTATCCAGTTGTCTGAACAGCGATGCCATCCTGATGGGTGCGATCGGCGATCCCCGGTATGACCATGATCCTGACGCCAAAATCCGACCAGAACAGGGGCTGCTTCAGTTACGCAAGGCGCTGGGCCTTTTTGCCAATATCCGGCCGGTACATTCCTACAACTCCCTGCAACATCTGTCTCCGCTGAAGACCAGACTAAGTACAGAGATCGATTTTGTTATCTACCGGGAACTCACCGGAGGCATATATTTCGGACCTCAGGAGCACAATGCGGACTTCGCATCGGACAGTTGTGTATATCATCGGGAGGAAATCGAAAGGATCACTGAACTGGCTTTTAAACAGGCGGGCCGCCGTAACCGCAAACTGACCCTGATCGATAAGGCCAACGTACTGGAAACTTCCAGGTTATGGCGCAGGACGGTTAAAAGAATCGCACAACAATATCCAGATATACAGGTAGACTATCTCTTTGTGGATAATGCTGCTATGCAACTGATCATTAATCCCCACCAGTTTGATGTCATCCTGACTGAAAATCTTTTTGGTGATATCCTAAGTGATGAAGCCAGCGTGCTTACCGGTTCGCTGGGCATGCTGCCCTCGGCATCTGTCGGAGATACCGTCGCGCTTTTTGAACCGGTACACGGTTCTTATCCGCAGGCCAAGGGTAAAAATATCGCCAATCCGGTAGGTGCGGTCTTATCAGCTGCCATGCTACTGGACTACCTGGAGCTGCCCGAAGAAGCCGGTCTGGTAAGAGATGCCATCAGCTGGACCCTAAGCAATGGTTTTGTGACCAGGGATATTAATCCGGGCAGTTCTTACTCCACTTCCGATGTGGGTGATCTTATCAGCGATTATATCTACGGTCTGATACCTGGTTCGGGCAAAAGTGAAAATATTAATTTACGGAAGTCCACGATCATTTAGCCCAAACGCCGAATATTGGACAGCCCCCGATCATAAACAGAACAGATTTTATAAACCGATACAATGGAATTAAACAAATACTCGAAAACGATTACGCAGGACCCCACACAGCCTGCTGCCCAGGCACAGTTATATGCGCTGGGTCTGACGGAAGACGATCTCAAGAAAGCGCAGGTAGGAATCGTCAGTATGGGTTATGACGGCAACCCCTGCAATATGCACCTGAACGGTCTGGCCGCTGAAGTCAAGAAAGGTGTCTGGGACAATGACCTGGTGGGTTTGATTTTTAATACCATTGGCGTCAGTGATGGCATGAGTAACGGAACCGATGGGATGCGCTATTCACTGGTCAGCCGCGATGTAATCGCAGATTCTATTGAAACGGTTTGCGGTGCCCAATATTACGACGGACTGATTGCCGTGCCGGGCTGCGATAAAAATATGCCCGGCTCCCTGATCGCCATGGGGCGCCTGAACAGGCCGGCTATTATGGTTTATGGTGGTACCATTGCCCCAGGCCATTATAAGGGACAGGACCTGAATATTGTATCTGCATTTGAAGCCCTGGGACAGAAAATAGCTGGTCAGCTGGACGAAGCCGATTTTCAGGGCATCGTAAAAAACAGTTGCCCTGGAGCCGGCGCCTGTGGTGGTATGTACACCGCCAATACAATGGCTTCTGCCATAGAGGCCATGGGCATGAGCCTGCCGTACTCCAGCAGCAATCCGGCCCTGAGTGAGGATAAAAGACAGGAATGCCTGGAGGCAGGTAAATACATCCGGCTCTTACTGGAAAAAGATATTAAACCCCGCGACATCATGACCCCTAAGGCTTTCGAAAACGCCATTACGGTTATCATGGTCCTGGGAGGCAGTACCAATGCGGTATTGCACCTGCTGGCCATGGCCAGATCTGTGGGCATCAACCTGACCCAGGATGATTTTCAGGCCATCAGTGACCGGGTACCGGTGCTGGCAGATTTTAAACCCAGCGGTAAATACCTGATGCAGGACCTGCATGAAAAAGGTGGCGTGCCGGCCGTGATGAAATACCTGCTTAAAAACGGGCTGATTGACGGTAGCTGTTTAACGGTAACGGGCCGCAGTATTGCAGAAAATCTGGAGGCAGTTCCGGACCTGGATTTTACCACGCAGGATATCATCTATCCCCTGGAAAATCCCATTAAAAAAACCGGTCACCTGCAGATTCTGTATGGCAACCTGGCTGAAAAAGGTAGTGTCGCCAAGATCAGTGGCAAGGAAGGAGAACGCTTTGAAGGAACCGCCCGGGTGTTTGACGGTGAGAAGCGACTCATCGAAGGACTGGGTAATGGCAAAGTGAAAGCAGGCGACGTGGTCGTCATAAAAAACGAAGGTCCCAAAGGTGCCCCGGGTATGCCGGAAATGCTCAAGCCCACGGGGGCCATTATCGGAGCAGGACTGGGAAAATCGGTTGCCCTGATTACCGATGGCCGGTTCAGTGGTGGTACCCATGGTTTTGTCGTCGGCCATATTACGCCCGAAGCTTTCGACGGAGGGTTGATCGGTCTGGTAGCTGATGATGATATTATTGAAATCGATGCCGTCAACAATACCCTGACCCTGAAAGTTTCCGATGAAGAAATAGCGCGCCGGCGTGCCAGTTGGACACAGCCGGAACTAAAGGCAAAAAACGGCGTTCTTTTTAAATATGCCAAACTTGTAAAAGACGCTTCTGAAGGTTGCGTAACAGACGCCTGAGGCAGGCCGGTGCTATGCCTGCCTACCGGTCTTCAGGAATGATATAATATTGACAATGACGAAAGCCTATTTTCAACAACTGGCCGGCTATAATTGCTGGGCCAACCAGGAAGTCCGGCAATGGATCGGCGCCCTGGATGATGAGCAGTGGCAGCAACCGGTGACCAGCAGTTTTTCCAGTATCGCCGCTACCGTCCTGCATATAATCAGTGCTGAAAATATCTGGCTGCAACGGTTACAGCAACTTGAAAATACGGTCTGGCTGCAAAGCAGTTACCGGGGCAGCAAATCGGAGCATATCGAGCTCTGGGAAAAGGTTTCGGCGTCCATTAAAACGCATATTGACCAAATGGAGGAAGTTGATTTTGACCGGGTGCTGGAATATAGAAGATTGAATGGCATGGCTTTCCGGACGCCGAATTATCAGGTACTCGCGCATCTTTTCAATCACAGCACTTATCACCGGGGTCAATTGGTAACGATGTTCAGAACGGTAGGTTTTGAGAAGATCAGCAGTACCGATATGGTCAATTATTTTCGAATCGATTAAAAATTTCATCCGGCAATGCCGGAGCACATAAAACTTAATAGAAAAATCAAAGCATATGGATACGACTACAGCAACAAAAACAGCCGCCCCCGAAACAGCGCCACCAACACGGGAAATTAGTGGTAGTGTGGCTGTGCTGGAAGCATTAATTGCCGAAGGCGTGGATACCATTTTCGGCTATCCCGGCGGTGCAATTATGCCCATTTATGATGCATTATACGATTACAGCGACCGCCTGAAGCATATACTGGTCCGTCACGAACAGGGCGGTATTCATGCCGCACAGGGTTATGCCCGTACCAGCGGGAAAGTAGGCGTGGCTTTCGCCACCAGCGGCCCTGGCGCCACCAATCTGGTTACCGGACTGGCGGATGCCCAGATTGATTCCACACCGATCGTGTGTATTACGGGTCAGGTGTTTGCGCACCTGCTGGGTACCGATGCCTTCCAGGAAACAGACGTGGTTAATATTACGGCGCCTGTGACCAAATGGAATTACCAGGTAACCGATCCGACCGAGATCCCGCATGTATTGGCCAAGGCATTTTATATCGCTGCCAGCGGCCGGCCCGGACCAGTGCTGATTGATATCACCAAAAATGCACAGATCCAGCAATTCAATTATGAGGGCTATAAGCCCGTCAATCATATTCGCAGTTATCGACCCAAACCCATCGTGCGCAAAGAATATATTGAACAGGCTGCTGCACTGATCAATAAAGCCGAAAAACCATTTGTCATCTTCGGCCAGGGCGTTATTCTGGGCAACGCGGAGGCGGAATTCAAAGCCCTGATTGAAAAGGGGAATTTACCTGCCGCCTGGACCATTCTGGGTGAAAGTGCCATTCCCTCGGACCACCCTTTGGGTGTGGGTATGCTGGGTATGCACGGCAACTACGGCCCCAATGTCCTGACCAATGAATGCGATGTACTGATCGCCGTAGGCATGCGTTTTGATGACCGGGTAACCGGCAGACTGGACAAATATGCCAAACAGGCGCAGATCATTCACCTGGATATTGATCCTGCTGAGATAGACAAGAATGTAAAAGTGGCCGTTCCGGTATGGGGGGATTGCAAGGAAACCCTGCCCCTGCTGACGGAGCTGATCGATAAAAAAGAGCACAGCGCCTGGCTGGAACAATTTAAGGAATATGCCCGTCAGGAAGAGGCCCAGTGTATTTATCCGGAGAAGCATCCTGAGGGCGACATACTTTCCATGGCGGAAGTAATGGAACTCCTCAATGAATTAACCGGCGGTGATGCGGTTATTGTAACCGATGTGGGTCAGCACCAGATGGTGGCCTGTCGTTATGCTAAATTCACCAAGTCCCGTTCCAATGTTACTTCAGGCGGACTGGGTACCATGGGCTTTGGTCTGCCAGCGGCCATCGGTGCCAAATACGGTGCTCCCGACAGAACCGTAGTGGCCATCATCGGCGACGGCGGCTTCCAGATGACCCTGCAGGAACTGGGAACCATCATGCAGTTTGGTGCTGAGGTAAAAATCCTGATTCTCAATAATGAATTTCTGGGTATGGTACGTCAGTGGCAGCAGTTGTTCCATGACAAACGCTATTCTTTTGTCAATATAACCAGTCCGGATTTTGTGGCATTGGCCAAATCCTACTACATCGAAGGGCAGCGGGTAGCTGACCGGGCCTCATTAAAACAGGCGGTTAAGACCATGCTGGAACACAAAGGATCCTATTTGCTGGAAGTAATGACCGGAAGGGAAAACAATGTATTTCCGATGGTTCCGCAGGGTTGTAGTGTGGCAGAAATCAGGTTAAAATAAAAAAACTGCAAATGCAGGGAGCCATTACCGACATACCGGCCTCTTATGAAGCAATCCGGCTGGAGACAGAACGGGCAGCTTTCCCCATGGCGTCAGATAAACAGACGGGAAGCCTGCTACGAACCCTGACCCGTTCCAAAAAGTCGGCACGGATCCTGGAATTAGGTACCGGAACTGGTCTGGCAACCTCCTGGATTCTGGAAGGCATGGACGAAGGCAGCCGGCTGACGACCATCGACAATAACCCGATCCTGCTGGATATTGCCCGTCAATTCCTGCCGGATCCCCGGATTGACTTTATACTGGCTGATGCCCAGACCTGGTTGCAGCAGGCCGGCACCCAACCATTTGATTTGATTTTTGCAGACGCCATGCCCGGGAAGTATGAAGGACTCAGTGAAACGCTGGCATTGTTACAACCCGGCGGCCTGTATATTATTGATGACATGCTGCCGCAGCCCAACTGGCCTGCAGGGCATGACCAGCGGGTGAATCAGTTGATCAGCGATCTGGAAACCCGCAGGGATCTCGCGGTAACCCGATTACAATGGTCTACCGGCATCCTCATCGCAGCAAAAATTTAATGAAGTGGTAGTAATGGAGCAAAAATCAACCATCGCAGAAATCAGGGCCCGTTTTGACGGAGATGTGGAGCGGTTCTCCCATCTGGATACCGGACAAGTGTCTACCATCGACGCCAGGTTGTCGCTGGAGTTGATTACCGAATCAGCGAAAAGGCTGGTGCCGGGCGCCCGTACCGTATTGGATATCGGATGCGGTGCAGGCAATTACACCCTGATGATGTTGTCCAAACTGCCGGATCTCGATTGCAGCCTGGCAGATCTAAGCGGACCGATGCTACAAAAGGCGCAGGAACGGGTCAGCGCCGCTACCCGGGGCCATGTGGATATCCTGCAAGGAGATATCCGGGACCTGGAATTACCGGAACAGCATTTTGACATCATCCTGGCTGGCGCGGTATTGCATCATTTAAGGGATGATGCAGACTGGGAAGCAGTTTTTGCCAAATGCTATCGGCTTTTGAAACCCGGCGGCTGTCTGATGATCTCCGACCTGGTCACCCAGGAAACGGAACTACTTACCGCCTACAGCTGGGAGCAGTACGGCGCTTATCTGGAAGATATCGGTGGTCAGGATTACCGGGAAAAGGTTTTGGCTTATATTGAAAAAGAAGACAGCCCAAGGCCGGTTACCTATCAGTTGGAGTTGATGAAAAAAACAGGATTTACAAAAACTGAATTATTGCACAAGCATATGTGCTTTGCAGCTTTCGGTGCCGTAAAATAAAAGTACAGCAAACAACGGATCTCCGGGCGTCAAGACGCCGGCGATCCTTAAAAATTTAAATAGTAAGGAATGAAACAGGTTTATACCATCACGGTTTACACGGAAGATCAGATCGGGATTGTGTCCCGTATCTCCACCATCTTCTCCCGCAGAAAAATCAATATTGACAGCCTGAATACCTGTCCTTCTGAAGTAGAAGGCATTCATCGGTTCACCATTGTCATTAATGAAACTGAAGAAGTCGTAAAGAAACTCTGCCGTCAAATTGAAAAACAGGTGGAAGTATTAAAAGCCTATTATAATACAGATGAGGATATCATCTGGCAGGAAATGGCTTTATACAAGGTTCCCACTACCATTGTGGAAGAAAAGCTCGTGGTGGAGCGTTTTCTGCGTAAGTATGGCGCCCGGGTTGTCGCCATTCGGGAAGACTATACCATTTTCGAAGCCACCGGCCAAAGGGAGGAACTGGATGGCCTGGTGACTAAATTCGCTGAATTCGGACTGATTGAATTTGTGCGCAGTGCCCGGATCGCTATCATCAAAGCCAGTGAAGGTTTCCACCGTAAACTCAAAGAATTTGAAAGCAGGGAACCGGGAGAAGAGTTGGTGGAAAATGAATTTTTAAACGACAATGAACAGGTGTTTACTATGTAATCCTGTTCAGGAACCAAACCAGACAAGATAATAAATATGTTTGTACTAGATAATATCGACAGTATCCGTAAAAAAGTAATTACCATAGTCCGGTCGCTGAGCCCGGAAGCGCTGAATACCATCCCCGAAGGCTTTAACAATAATATCGCCTGGAATTTCGGACATATCGTGGTCAGCGGCTACAGCCTGGTCTTTAAGGCTACCGGAGCGGACCCGGACTTTTCTATTCCTTATGTGGAACTATTCCGAAAAGGCAGCAAACCCGGGGAACCGGTGTCAGCAGCCCAGGTAGAAGCCCTGATTGAACTTTCCGACCGGTTCACAACAACGGTAAAAAAAGCGTTAACACAGGAAGAAAGTTTCCGCGATATTACTGCCTACACCACGGGTACTTTTGGCGTAAGTGTGACGACTATCAACGATATGCTGGTTACTGTGGCCATGCACGATACCTGTCATTGGCAGACGATCCGGGATTACCAGCGTATATTAGCGCTTCGGCAAGAGAACCCGCGGGTTGCCTCCTAAAACAACAAGATAGTAAAATTCAAAATCACAAAAATTAAATACGGACAACAAAATGGCAAATTATTTTAACACATTACCACTCAGAGAGCAATTAAATCAACTTGGTGTATGTGAGTTTATGGACAAGGATGAATTCCTGGACGGCGTAGATGCCCTCAAGGGTAAAAAAATTGTAGTTGTAGGCTGCGGTGCGCAGGGGCTGAATCAGGGTCTGAACCTGAGAGATAGCGGACTGGACGTTTCCTATGCCCTTCGTCAGGAAGCAATTGATCAGAAAAGGGCCAGCTGGAAAAACGCCACGGATAACAATTTCAAGGTGGGCACTTATGAGGAACTGATTCCCACAGCTGATCTGGTCATTAACCTCACTCCGGACAAACAACATACACAGGTGGTAAGTGCGGTAATGCCGCTGATGAAACAGGGTGCCACCCTATCCTATTCCCACGGCTTCAATATTGTGGAAGAGGGCATGCAGATCCGTAAGGATATTACCGTAATCATGGTAGCTCCCAAAAGTCCGGGTAGTGAGGTACGTGCTGAATACCTGCGGGGCTTTGGTGTTCCGACTCTAATTGCCGTACACCCCGAAAATGATCCTCAGGGTAAGGGACTGGACGAAGCCAAAGCCTACTGTGTGGGTACAGGGGGCCATCGTGCAGGGGTGTTAAAATCTTCCTTTGTAGCCGAAGTAAAATCGGACCTGATGGGCGAACAAACCATTCTTTGCGGCTTGCTGCAAACCGGTTCAATCCTTTCCTTTGATAAAATGATCGAAAAAGGAATTGATCCGGCCTACGCTTCGAAACTGGTGCAATATGGTGTGGAAGTGATTACCGAAGCATTGAAACATGGCGGTGTAACCGGTATGATGGACCGGCTGAGCAACCCGGCAAAAGTCAAGGCATTTACAATCGCTGAGACACTAAAAGAAATCATGCGGCCTTTGTTCAGAAAACATCAGGACGATATTATGAGTGGTGAATTCAGCCGCATCATGATGGAAGACTGGGCCAACGGTGATGCCAACCTGCTGAAATGGCGGGCTGAAACCGGCGAAACTGCTTTTGAAAAAACCCCTGCCGGCGACATGAATATCAGCGAACAGGAATATTTCGACCACTATACGCTGATGAGTGCTTTTATCAAGGCAGGTGTGGAACTGGCCTTTGAAACCATGGTGGAAGCCGGTATCAAACCAGAGTCTGCCTATTACGAGTCCCTCCATGAGACGCCGCTGATCGCCAATACCATTGCCCGTAAAAAACTTTTCGAGATGAACCGGGTGATCTCAGATACCGCCGAATACGGATGTTACCTGTTCGATCAGGCCTGCAAGCCGCTGTTGGCTGATTTCATGAAAACCGTCGATACCGACCTGGTAGGCAAAAACTTCAATGAAGGCAAGAACGGGGGTGTTGATAACCAGCAATTGGTGGAAATCAATGAAGCCATCCGAAATCATCCTGTAGAAGAAGTGGGTAGAACACTGCGCAAAGCAATGACCGCGATGAAAGCGATAAAAACCGCTTAAATTCAACCGTCCTTCCGACCTGGTCCTTTATACAGAACTTAGATGCGCGCCAATCCGGGCGCGCATTTTTTAAAACAGATCTTTTCAAATATATCCCGGAATGAGCGATAGGCCGGCCGCGCTTATGGCGGACCTGTTGATCAATCGATAGCAGGAAGGAAACCGGCACCCCGTGCCTGCATTTACCCGCATCCAAACAGGAACCCGCAGGGTGCTGGTTGCAACTTTGAAGACATGGGCCCTGGGCTGTGTTTTGACAGGGGTAATCACGAATGATATATTTCAATATAACCTGCATTCAGAACTTTAATTTTGACGATGTAAGTGTTAAAGAGCGTGTCGCTTACACCACATCCACAGGGCCATGCATGGGTATTACGCTCCATTCACAGCATGAGTTATTTAAAAATAGAAAATCTCCAGGTCCGATATGGCCTGAAAACAGTTATCAGCCAGCTGGACCTTCAACTTGAAACTGGTCAGTGTCTGATCATCAGCGGTGAGAGTGGTGTCGGAAAGACCACACTCGGACGAGCGATTGCGAGACAACTACCTTCGGAAGGCAGCATCCTTATGAATGGTACCGGAGGTGCCGGTATGGCCGACAAGATACTATTTGTTGACAGTTGGTACCGGTTCACCAATCTGGAAGGGGACCGCAATTTTTATTATCAGCAACGTTACAATCACCAGCAAAGAAAGGAAACGGTCAGTATTGCCCGGGAACTGGATCTTTATGGCCAGGAGCATGCACTGAATCCGGATCGGCTGAAAACCCTGCTGCAGGAACTGAACTACAGTCAGGTACTGGAAGAACAGCTATTTGAAATTTCAAGCGGGGAACATAAAAAGTTACAACTCATCAAAGCCCTCTGGCTGCGGCCGGCCCTGTTGATCATCGACCAGCCCTATACCGGACTGGACAGCGCTTCACGTCAGGTCCTCAACCGGTTACTGGATGAATATCTGAAAGCAGGCATGTTGATACTGCTCAGCAATGATCCCGAACTGCCTGCAGGCACCACCCACAGGATGCGACTCCGAGAGGGAAGACTGGAGATAAATGACGACGAATGGTCCAGTCCGCCAATCCCGTTGAAACCAATTCCGGAATTTCTGAAACAGGCGCCGGCATACAGCAGTACCGATATGATCCGGATGAAAGATGTCAGTATTCACTACGAAGCCAAGCAGGTACTTACCGACATCAATTGGGAGGTCCGTGCCGGTGAACGCTGGCTCCTGCAAGGTCCTAATGGCTCCGGAAAGTCTACCCTGCTCAGTTTGATCACCGCCGATCATCCGCAGGCATATGCCAATGATATCCGGCTGTTTGGTGTGCAACGCGGAGGTGGCGAAAGTATCTGGGACATCAAGAAAAAACTGGGACTGATCTCCCCGGAACTCCACTGGTATTTTGACAGTAATGCCACTGTAGCCCAAAGCCTGGCTTCGGGCTTCTTCGATGCCAATGGTCAATATCAGCGACTCCGTTACAGCCAGAAACAACAACTGGAAGCCCTGCTTCATTTTTTTGATCTCTATGAAATCAGAAATGAGTTGCTTTCCACCCAGCCTTTGGGCAAACAGCGGCTGGCCTTACTCGGAAGGACCATCATCAAGAATCCGCAGCTACTGGTACTGGATGAACCCTGTCAGGGACTGGACAGGCAGCAGACCCGGTATTTCAACGATCTGATAGATGCGATCAGCAACAATGGCGTAACGATTATTTACGTGGGGCATTTTGAATCACAGCTCCCCTCCTGTCTTACGCACAAACTGGTACTTTCTCAGGGACACATGATGGCCAATGGACCAATCAGCAATTAACAAACAAGCTCCTGCTCATACATTCCTGAGCAGGTTGGCTGCCTGATCCAGCACTTCCGGTCTTTTCGCAAAGCAGAGCCGGACAATTCTATCGTCAGTGCCGCTTTTGTAAAAGGCACTGAGTGGGATCGTGGCGATTTTATGTTCCACTGTCAACCATTGAGCGAATGAAAGATCGTCCAGTTCACTAATAGCGCTATAATCATATAATTGAAAATAGGTTCCGCGACTGATTTCCAGGTGCCGCAATCGGGATGGCAGCAATCCGTTAATCAGGCGGTCTCTTTTCTCCTGTAACAGGTCCGAAGCAGCGCCTGGTTTTACAATTTCCAGATACTTCATCAACGCATACTGGGCTGGCGTGCTAACACTGTAAGCAAGATACTGATGTATATTTCGGAAGGCGGCGGTGATTTGAGGACAAGCCACGATATAACCCATTTTCCAACCCGTGATATGAAAGGCTTTCCCAAAGGAATAGATGGAAATCACCTGTTCCCCGATGGCTTCCTGCAAAAAACCTGGTGCATGGGACTGCCCATCAAAAACCAGATGATCGTACACTTCATCTGAAATGACATAGATCTGTCGTCCGGCGACCAGGGTTGCAAGTAGCTGCCAGTCCTGCTGTGTCCAAACATATCCGGTAGGGTTATGTGGTGTGTTGATCAATAGGGCCCGGGTGCGGGGCGTTATGGCTGCCGCCATCTTTTCAAAATCCAGCGCAAACCCGTCGGCTGATTTCAAACTGACAGCGACAGGTACGCCGCCATTGATCTCGATGGCGGGCCTGTAACAATCAAATGCAGGTTCCAGATATACGACTTCATCTCCCGGTCGGATCAGCGTGGCCATAGCTGTAAATATGCCATAGGTGGCACCCGGCGTAATGGTAATAATATCCGCGGAACAGTGGTTCGACCTATATCGCTTGTTCAGATCAGCAGCGATTTTTTCCCGAAACATACCCAGGCCGGGCATGGGTGCATACTGGTTAAACCCGGCCGAAACGGCCTCCCGGAGTAATTCGCCCAACTCAGGAGCGACGGGATAATCCGGAAGTCCCTGAGACAGGTTGCAGGCCTGATGTTCATTTGCCAACCGGGTCATTACTGCAAAAATACTTAAAGAAGATGCCGTATGTTTCGTTGCTATATCCATCACTTGTTCACTGTTATATTTGGTGCAAAATAACAGCAACTCTGGCAGACGCAAGTAATTTTGTGTATCCGGTGCCCGGAAAAATAAAATTGAATACGCCGGGAATTGGGCTCCTGCAGCGCAGGTCTCTGCCAATTAGTTCGTAATTTTAAGGTCTTTACCGACGTTTCAAAATATGCAATCCGATACAAATTTATTATACGATCATATCCTGGAAGCCGCCGAGCGGCTGAAACCAATCGTTACGAAAACACCCCTCCAGTACAATAGCTTTCTGAGCAAAAAATATGGCGCCAATATTTATCTAAAGCGGGAGGACCTGCAGACCGTACGTTCTTATAAATTAAGAGGCGCTTACAATCTGATTTCTTCGCTCCCCAAAGATGTCGCCAGCCGGGGTGTGGTATGCGCCAGCGCAGGTAACCATGCACAGGGATTTGCTTATAGCTGTCAGCAGTTGAATATACATGGTGTTGTGTTCATGCCGATTACTACGCCGAATCAAAAAGTACAGCAAACGGAAATGTTCGGCGGAGATAAAATCACTATTAAACTGGTAGGAGACACTTATGACGATTGTGCCGCCGCAGCGCAAGCGTTCTGCGAGCAGCAGAACATGACTTTTATCCATCCCTTTGATGATAAAAAAATTATTGAAGGGCAGGCTACTGTAGGCGTCGAGATCTGGGACGAACTGAAAAATATTGATGCCGTTATTATTCCGATCGGCGGCGGCGGGCTGGCCGCTGGTGTTGGGACTTATTTAAAAACGGTCAGCCCGAAAACCCGCATCATTGGTGCTGAACCGGAGGGAGCTGCTTCGATGATCGCTGCACTGAAAGCGGGCCAACCCGTCACACTCGACAGTATTGACCGGTTTGTGGACGGTGCGGCAGTTAAACGGGTAGGTGCCCTTCCCTTCGATAGCTGCAAAAAAGTGCTAGATGATGTCATCGCCGTTCCGGAAGGCAAAATCTGTTCCACCATACTGAATCTTTATAACAGGAATGCCATTGTGGTGGAGCCCGCCGGTGCCTTATCCATCGCTGCGATCGATCTGCAGCAGGATGATATCCGGGGAAAAAATATCGTTTGTATTGTCAGTGGCAGTAACAATGATATTGACCGGATGCAGGAAATAAAGGAACGGAGCCTACAATACGAAGGGCTCAAACACTATTTCCTGGTTAACTTTGCCCAAAGACCTGGCGCCCTGAAACAGTTTGTCAATGAAGTATTGGGGCCAGATGATGACATCACACGGTTTGAATACATGCAAAAGACCAATAAGGAAATGGGACCCGCGCTGATAGGGATCGAACTCAGAAATCGCGATGATTATCAGGGATTGCTGGAAAGACTGGAAGAACGGGGTATGCAGTATAAAGAACTCAACAAGGACGATTCTCTGTTCAGCTACCTGGTATAACAGCGATCCCTATAGAATTGCTTAATCCGGCTGATGCGCCTTATTAATGCCCGCCTCAACAGCAGTGGCAAAATCCTGGAAAGCCTTTTTGCTGACCGCATCGTCGCCCATCATCACAGGTACGCCTATATCGCCACCTTCCCGGATGCTTTGTACCAGTGGAATCTCTCCCAGAAAAGGCAATTCGTATTGTTCTGCCAATTTTCTGCCACCCTGCTTTCCGAATATATAATATTTGTGATCGGGCAGTTCAGCAGGTGTAAAATAGCTCATATTTTCTACCAGACCGATAATCCGGGCCGGCAATTGAGCCTGACCGAACATCGCGATTCCTTTCTTTGCATCTGCTAGGGCTACGTCCTGCGGTGTGGTGACAATCACGACGCCCGTTACCTGAATCAGTTGTAATAAAGTCAGGTGGATGTCTCCGGTACCCGGTGGCATGTCCACTATCAGGTAATCCAGGTCTCCCCAGTCCACATCGGTTACAAACTGACGGATGGCGCTGCTGGCCATGGGGCCCCGCCATACAACCGCCTTATTGTCGTCGACAAGTAACCCGATACTCAATAATTTAATACCAAAACGCTCCAACGGTACAATTTTACCTTTTCCGTCAACATCCCGCATCATCGGTCGCTGCCCCCTGACACCAAACATAATGGGTACGCTGGGACCGTAAATATCGGCGTCCATCAAACCTACTTTCGCACCATCCTGTCCCAGGGCCAACGCCAGATTCGCCGCTACGGTACTTTTACCGACACCGCCTTTACCGCTGATGACCGCAATGATATTCTTTACCGAAGCCAGCGGCGCTTCGGGTTGCTGCTCGTAAGTGCCGGGCCGGCTGGTGGGAGCACCAAAACTAATTTTAACTACGGCATCCTTATTCACTTCTTCCTTGATGGCCTTGATGGCTTCGCTTTTCAACTGCAACCGCTGGTCCGCGTCGGCGGTATTTACATTAAGATTAAAAGATATATAATATTTTTCGATCGCCAAATTCTGTACCGCCCCCGAACTCACGATATCCGTGCCATTGTCGGGATTCTGCACTTTTTTTAACGCTTCCAAAATGGTTTCTTTTGTCATTACTAAAGCTTATGTTAAATTCAATTGTAATTCACAAAGTTAAACACCTCCGGGGTGAAATTGTTGTCTTTATTAACATTCATGTATTTAATTTTGACGCAGTGAAAAGAATACTACTGTTTATTTCGGTTACCTTTTTTTTCGGATGGGGCCAGGCCAATGCGCAGTTTGAAAAAGCGCGCGATTCAGTGGTGCAGCTTTATGGTGTAATTATGACTGCCGATAGTCTGGATGCGATTCCAGCAGTCAGCATTACGATTAAAGGTACCAAAAGAGGTACGGTGACCAATCGCGACGGTGTATTCTCCATCGCAGTATTGAAAGGTGATATCATTGAGTTTACCCATGTAAGTTATCTGGCTGAGGAAGTCCGGATTCCGGACACCCTGAAAGGGACGCAGTACAGCATCGTAAAGACCATGGTAAGGGATACGGCCTACCTGCCGGTGGCGATAATACGCCCCCGTCCCACCAAGGAACAGTTTGCCCGTGATTTTGTCAATGCCCAGGTCGATGATGATGAGATGGAAATTCTACGTAAAGCCAATACACCGGAAGCCCGGGCAGCTTATCTTGCCAAATTACCATATGATGGCCGGGAGATGACCGGCCGGCAACTGGACCAGGTGTATCAACGGGCCCGTTACCAGGGACAGGTCCCCCCGCAGGGCATATTTAATCCTGCCGCCTGGTCGGAATTCATCAAAGCATGGAAAAGGGGTGATTTTAAACGGAAGAAATAATAGCTGTCAACACGTCCTTTGCGGGACGGACCGTTTCAATATTCTTTGCTGAGATAATATTCAAATTCTAAAGCACCTTCCAGGGCTGTTGCCGCATCTTCAAAAAGGCCGATCAGTCCACCAAAGGTCTCCAGCTGTGAAAGTGAAAGATGTACAAACCTTACCCGCAGGGGCAGGGCAGCATCACCGGTAACAAAATCCCATAGGGCGTCCAGGTTATTGCCAAAATATTCGGGCAGGTCCCACCGACGGCCCGCCATCTGATAGAAGTCTGTCATCGACCCGATTCTGGAGAAATCAAATTCCAGTTCTTTCATCGTTTTTGAAAGGTTTTATAGTGATCATAGCTCACATAGATCAGGCCATCGGAAGAATAAAGCAACCTACGGGCATTCCGACGGCCACAATCATAATCCAGGTCTGCTTCAAACCATTTTCGGCCGGATGCTACCGGCAACTTTCGCTCCCGATTGGAAAAATGATCACCGCCTATGGCATATCCTTCCAGGAGGTCACACAAGTTACCGCTTGCCGGATCCCAGCCCCGGGCCCGGGCCTGCTTTTTGGTCAGGTAATAATCCGGCAACTGCTGGTGGGATCTCAGGTAGGCGATCACGGTCGCTTCCCGGGTTTTTGCCGCTATGGTCGCTGTAGCCGATACTTCTGAAGACCCTCCCTGCGCTGTTCCGCCCTGGTTATACAGATACCAGCCTGCAGCCAGCAGGAGTACAATTACCAGATAAATAGCTTTGGAATGCTTCTTCATACCGGAACAAACTTAGGCAAATAATAACTTGCTTGTACAGGGAATCCTATTTTTGCTGCATCTTGAAGGATTTAAAACCTATCAATATGATCCAGAATATTGCTGTAATCGGCGCCGGCACCATGGGGAACGGAATTGCCCATGCATTCGCCCAACATGGTTTTAATGTGCAACTCATCGACCTTTCTGCCGCACAATTAAACCGGGCCTTGGAAACCATCCAGAAAAACCTGGACCGCCAGGTGAAAAAATCGCTGCTTACCCCAGCCCAGAAACAGGCCACACTGGATCGTATTCAGACCGGCACCGGGCTGGACCAGGGTCTGGAACAAGCGGCACTGGTGGTGGAAGCGGCCACTGAAAATGAATCCATAAAGCTGCAGCTCTTCGAACAGCTGGATCGGGCTGCCCCGCCGGATTGCCTCCTGGCCACCAACACCTCTTCGATCTCTATCACCAAGATTGCAGCGGTTACGCAGCGTCCGCAGCAGGTGATCGGTATGCATTTTATGAACCCCGTGCCGGTAATGCAACTCGTGGAAGTCATCAATGGCTATGCCACAGCGCCCGAAGTGACCCGGCAGATTCTGGACATTTGTCAAAGGCTGGGGAAAATTCCTGCGCTGGCCAATGATTATCCGGGATTTGTGGCCAACCGCATTCTGATGCCCATGATCAATGAAGCGATCTTTACCCTTCAGGAAGGCGTTGCGGGCGTCAGCGACATAGATACCATTATGAAGCTGGGGATGGCCCACCCTATGGGTCCCCTGCAACTGGCAGATTTTATTGGTCTTGATACCTGCCTGTCCATACTTCAGGTAATGCACAGGGGGTTCGGACAACCCAAATATGCGCCCTGTCCCTTACTGGTCAATATGGTTGCCTCGGGCCGGTTGGGTATTAAATCCGGTGAAGGTTTCTATACCTATGTTGCCGGCAGTAAGGAATTAGTGGTGAGCGGGAAATTCAGGTAAGGCGGTGATGGCCTGAAATCCCTGGTCGGTCTTCTTCCAGCCATGGGTCTGCTGTCCATTGGTCAATATCAGATAATTGGCTGGCATGGCAATATGGTATCGCAGAATCTGCTGCAGGGTCTGGTCGGTTAATGGAACGGCGGTTCGCTTGCATTCGATCAGCATCCAGGGTTGATGCTCCGAGTTATATACCAGAATATCAAATCGCTTTTTCAGGGAACCCAGATAAATTTCCTTTTCCAGGGCAATCAATGTAGCTGGATAACGCATTACCTGTAGCAGGTAACCGACAAAGTTCTGTCGTACCCATTCCTCATCCTGAAGCAGGAGCCATTTTCTGCGGAGCTGATCAAATATATAACGCTGCCCGTTTCGTATTTCCGTTTTAAAATCCGGTGCAGGGTATTCTATTAAAATCATAGGTCCAAAAATAAAAGTTTATTTTGCATCTTATGAAAACAAAGGAAGACATCGTCGCCAACTGGCTGACCCGTTATACCGGAGAATCCCTGAAAAATTTCGGTAAATATATTCTGTTGACCAATTTCAGTAACTATGTGAAGCTGTTTGCTGCCTGGCACAAAGTGGAGGTAATCGGGCTGGATAAACCGATGCAATGCGCCACCGCCGACGATATAACGATTATAAATTTCGGTATGGGCAGTCCCGGCGCAGCCACTATTATGGACCTGCTCACAGCGATTGAGCCGCAGGCCGCTTTATTTCTGGGTAAATGCGGTGGATTGAAGAAGCGCAATAAGGTCGGCGACCTGATTCTACCGATCGCTGCCATTCGCGGCGAGGGAACTTCCAATGATTATTTTCCACCCGAAGTCCCGGCCCTCCCGGCATTCGCCCTTCAGAAAGCTGTGAGCACGTCTATCCGGGAAGCCCGCACAGATTATTGGACCGGTACCGTCTATACGACCAACAGGAGGGTCTGGGAACATGATGAGGATTTTAAGGAATACCTGAAAAAGATCCGTGCTTATGCTATTGATATGGAGACGGCCACCATATTCACGGTAGCTTTCTATAATAAAATACCGGCGGGGGCGTTATTATTGGTAAGTGATTCGCCGATGATTCCGGAAGGGGTAAAAACCGAAGAAAGCGATAAAAAAGTAACCCTCAACTACGTCGAAAATCATTTGAAAATCGGCATCGCTTCTCTACAGCAACTGATCAAAAACGGAGAAACGGTAAGACATCTTAAATTTTAACCTCCACTAATTTGCATTCATCAATAAATACCTATAATATGAAACAGTCCCCTTTCCTGATTTGCATCGCAGCCATCCTCTTGCTGGCTGCCTGCACCCCAATAGCCCAGAAAACCACCGGTAAAAGATACAAGGGCAAGTTCGAAGTCGCCGGGCTTTGTTCGAATTATACTTTTTCGAACACTGACGGAACGATAGATGAATCGCTGGTAGTGCCGTTATGGACCAATCCACAGACCGGTAAAATTTATTCCAGTGCATTTACCGTCAAAAACCCCTGTGACCTGCCAAAGGATTTAAAGGAGGGCGATGAATTTTATTTTGAAATCACGAATGGTCCAGAAAAGAATTGTGCCGTATGTTTGGCTTTATACCCGACTCCGGAGAAGAAACTGAATATTAAAGTTCTGGAACGAATCAACAAATAATGCAATATCCACTGCTCGCTATTGAAGAACTGTCGATCAGTTTCATGGTCAATGGCCAGTTACGTCCGGCCCTCAGCCAAATTTCTCTGACGGTAGAGAAAGGTGAAATTGTGGCGTTGGTAGGCGAAAGTGGTTCAGGCAAATCCGTCACTTCCCTTTCTATCCTGGGTCTGCTACCCACTCCCCCGGCCCAAAAAACAGGAGGGCGCATTCTGTTCAGTGAGGACGGCCAAAAGGTAACCGAGCTCAGCGCAGGTTCCAGACAGCAACTGCGTCATATCCGGGGTCATAAAATTGCCATGATTTTTCAGGAACCGATGACTTCCCTGAATCCGGTTTTCACCTGTGGTCAACAGGTGGCCGAAGCTTTGCGGGCACACCAGAAAATATCAAAGCAGGAAGCGAGAAAACAGGCCATTCAATGGTTCGAAAAAGTAAAACTCCCCCAGCCTTCATCTATTTACGATCGCTATCCTCATGAGTTGAGCGGCGGCCAGAAACAAAGGGTGATGATTGCCATTGCGATGTGCTGCCGCCCCGCCCTGCTGATCTGTGACGAACCTACTACAGCACTGGATGTTACTGTACAGAAAAGCGTCCTGGAACTGATCAAAGAATTGCAGCAGGAAACCGGTATGGGTGTCATCTTTATCACCCATGATCTGGGTGTTGTGGCCCAAATCGCCGACCGGGCCATCGTTATGTACCGGGGGACTATCGTAGAACAGGGAACCGTAAATGATATTTTCAGCAGGCCCGGTGCTGCTTATACCAAAGCTTTGATTGCTTGCCGGCCGGTGAACCATAAACGGGGTGAGCGCCTGCCGGTCGTCAGCGATTTTATGGAACCCGCATCCGAAGCACCTGACCAGAGATCCGTTTCGGTGATCGAAACAAGCCCGCTGAACAGGACGAAACCCGCTACCACAGATCCGGAAATACTTATTAAAGTCACAGATCTATCGGTATGGTTCCCCAATAAAAGAAACTGGCTGGGTCGGCCCCTTAGTTTTATCCGGGCGGTTGACGGGTTAAGTTTTGAAGTCTTTGAAAACGAAACCCTGGGTATTGTCGGCGAAAGTGGTTGTGGAAAAACCACCCTGGGCCGTGCCCTCCTGCAGCTACAAGCAGTCACCAGTGGTAATATTTTTTACCGGGATACCAATCTGAGACTTTGCAGGCCGCCACAACTCCGGCAACTGCGGCAACACCTTCAGATCGTATTTCAGGATCCCTATTCTTCGCTGAATCCCAAAAAAAAGATCGGTGCTGCTATAGAAGAACCGCTGATCGTCCATCGGTTGTTACCAACCGCAGCATCCCGGAAACAGAAAGTCATCGAGCTGCTGAAAAAAGTCGGCTTACAGGCCGAGCATTATGATCGCTATCCCCATGAGTTCAGTGGAGGTCAGCGGCAGCGTATCGTCATTGCCCGGGCACTGGCCCTCCGGCCCTCTTTTATTATCTGTGATGAATCGGTGTCCGCGTTGGACGTGAGTGTACAGGCCCAGGTGCTGAACCTCCTGAACGATCTGAAAAGGGAATTCGGCTTTACCATTGTGTTCATCAGCCATGATCTGGGGGTTGTCCGCTATTTCAGTGACCGTATTATCGTCATGAATAAAGGGAAGATCGAAGAAATGGGACCCGCCGATCAGATTTACGAGGCGCCTGGCACGGAATATACCCGCCGATTGATCGAAGCAATTCCCCAGGCGGGCTAAAAACGTTCAGGAATCAGAGAATCATTTACACAGCGCATTGTTTAGGGAAAAAACTTGATATATCGGGTAAATATATTACCTTTGCAGCCACAAAATCGAAAACCGGTGCCGTAAGACCGGGGCTCGGATGGAAAAACCTGTCTGGCAAAACAGACAAAGTCTCCCCCCAACCTCAGCTTCTCGTCATCATTTTCAATAAAACGTGTTGTAAAACCCAAAAGTCTTTAGCTTTTGGTAGGTAGAACAAAGGGTAATTGGATATTTTACTAGGCCGTTTACCACTATTTTGTCAGTAAAAGACATAAAAACCTCGTAAGGGACTTGCGAGTACACGTATGAATCGACAACCCGTCTTCCAACTCCCGGGAGCGGTAGACGGGTTGATGTGAAATACCAAGCCAAACAATCCTCGGTTGTTGGCAGTTCACTGGTTTAGAAACACTAAAATGAATACCTTACATGAAGCTTTCACAATTTCAATTTGACTTACCGCTTAACCTGATCGCCCAACATCCTGCAAAAAAAAGAGAAGATGCCCGAATGATGGTGGTTCACCGCCATACCGGCGAAATCGAAAACAAGTATTTCCGGGACATTCTGGATTATTTTGACGATAGGGATGTATTTGTGGTTAATAACACCAAAGTATTTCCGGCCCGCATGTACGGTCGCAAGGAAAAAACAGGTGCAAAGATCGAAGTCTTTTTACTTCGGGAGCTCAACAGGCCCAACCGGCTCTGGGACGTAATTGTGGATCCGGCCAGAAAGATCCGTGTCGGCAATAAACTTTATTTTGGCGAAAATGAAGAGCTGGTGGCTGAAGTTATTGATAATACGACCAGCCGCGGGCGAACCATTAAATTTCTTTGGGAAGGCGATGAGGAAGGATTCCGGGCTCAATTGGAGATTCTGGGCGAAACACCCCTGCCCAAATATATCAAGCGGAAACCCGACGAAGAAGACAAAGAACGTTACCAGACCGTTTATGCCAAACATGAAGGTGCTGTAGCGGCACCTACTGCGGGCCTGCATTTCAGTCGGGAGCTGATCAAACGCCTGGAGATTAAAGGCATTCGTTTTGCTGAAATCACCCTGCATACGGGTCTGGGTACTTTTCGTCCCATCGAAGTAGAAGACCTGAGTAAACATAAAATGGACGCCGAATACTATAATATCGATGACCAGGCATGTAAAATCGTAAATAAAGCGAAAGAAACCAATCACCGGATCTGTTCAATTGGTACAACTACTATGCGGGCTATGGAATCTTCGGTGACCGCTCAAAAATTATTAAAAGCATCAGAAGGCTGGACCAATACATTTATCCATCCGCCCTATAATTTTAATATCGCTGATTCGCTGGTAACTAATTTTCATCTGCCCAAAACCAGCCTGATGATTATGACCAGCGCCTTTGCAGGTTACGAACTGGCAGTAGAGGCCTATAAAAAAGCAATTAAAGATAAATACCGGTTTTTCAGTTACGGAGATGCATTATTGATCCTGTAACCCCAAACCCTTCAACTATTAGTAAGGCTGTCCCGATGGACAGCCTTTTCTTTGGACCATTGACAGCTGCTGTTTTTTTTCGGGCACCCTCCGCCCCAAACGAAAAAAACCGCTCCCGAAAGGAAGCGGCTCATCTGTACTCTCAAGCTGTTTATTTTACTTCGTCTACTGAAATTTCGTCTACAACTTTTTGATTGCGGGTTACATTATAAGTACCCACGGTCTTGCCATTCAAATCTGTAACAGTGAATGTCAATTCGTATTCATTGCTGTACACTTCATTATCTAGCTGATAATTGCGGACAATGTTTACACCTTCTACCTGATCACAATAAAACACGTTACCGGATTTGTCGCTGATAGAAACAAAGTAAACAGCTTCGGCATTGTTCTTCAGAGACAGTCTGTACACGGGTAATTTGTTTACATTACCGACGTAGTTTAATTGCACTTTATCATCGTCTTTAAGTTTTACTTTTAAAACGGAAGCGGCTACGGTGGTGGTGATTAATGTAATGATTGCAATAAGTACGAATACTTTTGTTCTTGATAAATACTTCTTCATGGATTTTAGGTTTTATATGTTTAATAAATTAATTCCTACAAGATTTACGTCGGCCTCTAACGGTGATGCGAACGTCCGTTTTGAATGCGGAATATGATTGAAAGAAACTTTGAGCGCTGCAGGGGGGCCCTTCCTGTTTTAGTTAACTGCTCTGGTTGAAATGTTCATTTTAATTTCCTCCTTTCAAGTGCTTTTAGTCAATTTCCGTTGAAACGGTATTAATTCTTCTTGCTTGTTCTTGTCAACCGGTCTGGATCTCTCTGTTCCGGTTTGATTTGTTTGATGATGCAAAATTACATGAAAACCACCCCCTGATGCAAACCATTTATTCGGCAATAACCTGAGTTCTAAAATTTCAATTAACATATATTTATTTGGTTATCAATAGTTTACCGCAGTCTCTTTTATGATATCCAAGACCTGTTTTCATTTACAAAACTATCAGTATAACACAGAAAAAGGCCCCACTTTCGTGGGGCCCTGATGAATTAAAGAGAAGCTGCCTTACTTTACTTCATTAATGGCGACTTGCTCAATTACTTTTTTTACCTTGGAAATATTATATACACTCAGGGCTTTGCCTTTGCTGTCAGCAATGGTGAATGTGAATGTATACTCATTATCGTTGTTGCCGTTAAACTGATAATTACGTACGATATTTACACCGCTTATTTTTTCGTTGTAAATTCTGTTTCCTTCACTGTCGGTAACAGATACATAATATACGCTGTGATCCGCATTGTGCAGGGACAACCGATAGACTGGTAATTCATTGAGATTTCCAACATAACTGACCGATGCCTTTTTATCCTTGTCGCCGTCGTTCGCGATAGCTTTTACAGATGTAGCTACAGTCAGCAGCAACGCCAGGGCTGCTATTTTAACGTTTGATATGTAAGTTTTCATTTTGAATATTTTAATAGTTAAAGATCATTTTTAAATTGCAACGGATGCTTATGCCTTATAGCTTGGTTGTTGCAGACGGGCATCTCCGGTTGTTGTCAGGGTATTCGAAAAAAGAACACCTAATTTGTACGCGACGCTAATCGCTTTTGCTAATTGAGCTTTCATAATAGTCTCCTTTTTTTAAGGGTTTATAAATTAATTCTCGTCATACTGGTGAGCATCGCCGGGCGGCAAACAAAACGAGACAAACGAATACTTTTTAGCGCTATTTTCAACTACTGTATCAGTTGATTGCTGGTGTATTATGACATAAAGATACATCGCCAAAATATCAGTTTAAAACCAATATTTAGCGAGATATCGGAAACTGAAATCTAAAAGCATCCTTGCAATTGCCTGATAATCTGAATGCTACTTCAAGGGACACTATGATCTCCAACTACCATTTCCGCTGTTCCAACATCAATACCGGGCCCTAAAATTCCCCAATAGCGGCCATCCCGAAAACAGCCAATGGCCGCCTGTATCACTTTGGATGCCAGACAGCCATTTTCCTAATGCATTAACGGGCCGAATTTCAGGATGCTTTTGAACTGGTGTCGTACCAGTCTATTTTCTTTGAAAAATACATCAACAGGGCAATGATTACGAATAGACCCAGACTGCCAAACAATAAGGCATAATCCTGTAGTTGAATTAAAATATAAATGTATAGATACAGACCCGCCAACGCGGCAGTGAACAGCAGTGCGATGCTACGCTTCTTGAAAATACCCCATATATAGAAGCCTATGAGGAGCACCGTTGCTACCGATGCAATCAGGTAAGCCGGATTGAATCCCGTGTATTCTGAAATAGATAGCAGCAGGGTATAAAATACACAAAGTGAAAATCCGACCAACAGGTATTGTAGCGGATGTATCTGTCGCTTTTGTATGATTTCAAGGAAGAAAAACACGATGAAAGTCAGCGCGATAAACAGGATCGCATACTTCACCGACCGTTCCGTTTTTGCATAACTGTCAGTTGGCTGAATCAATTTGACGCCGAAAGCAGAAGCCTCCAGATCATATTTTTCGTCCAACCAGGTTTGCGGATAACTCCGGGAAACCTGCAGTACTTTCCAACGGGCATTAAATCCACTGTCCGTAACATGGCTGGCGACCGGTAAATAGTCCCCGTCGAAGGCCGGGTCCTTCCAATCCGAAGAAAGTTGTACCAGCGTGGTCTTACCCACAGGTGTAAAAAACAGATGTTCGGAACCTTTTAATTTAAGCTGAATTTCAAAACCGGTGTCGCTTTGCGGATCAAAAGGTACCGGGGCACTTAGTCCCTGTTTGACCGCCGTGTTGACAGGAATGCCCGCATCCATGGCAATCATTTGCCGGGCCCATTTAATGCTGACTTCCTCCTCCAGGCCTCTGGCATCGTTTAAACCCAGCACCAATTTTGCTTCATTCCAACGGATATCAGCCGATTTCAGTTGCAGGGGTGCCAGATCTCCTGCCATAAAAACACCTTTCAACCGAAGCACGGATTTATAAAGTGAAACATCATAAAGACTTCGATGACGGATTTCAGGCAACAATTGGCCATTTACATCCAGGGAATGGGGCAGCAGGACCAGGTTATCCAGCGTCGTTATGATTTTACCATCCTTATCCTTCTCATAGGTCTGGTAAGGAATGACCAATGCCGGGCCAACGACGGTTTGTGCAGAAGCCCATTTTGAGCTTATTTCTTCCATTACTTCCTGCTGGCGGTCCTTTCGTTCCCGGACCAGTCCCTGTAGCAAACCGGCGGGTATCAGCATTAACAGAATCAGAAATCCAATCAAAAATCCTTTAATCAGGTTTTTATTTCGCTCAAAGAAACCGGGGTTCTTTTCAAAAGAGGTAGGCATTGTTTCCATTTTTATCATTTTAAAATTAAAAAGCACTTTGTATTTCAAAGCATATAGGTAAAAAAAATTTTATCTGTTAAGCAACTTTTCCAGGGCATTAATATGTTGTAAAAAAGCTTCCTTCCCTTTCACCGTGACAGCATAGGAAGTGCGTGTTTTTTTGCCCACAAATTCCTTTGTCACTTCTATGTATCCGTTGGACTCCAATGCATTGATATGGCTGGCCAGATTGCCATCCGTGACCTGCAGGTGCTCCTTCATCTCCAGGAAGTCGACACTTACATTCACCATCAATACCGACATGATGCCTAAACGTACCCGGCTTTCGAAATTTTTATTTAAATGTTCTAATAAACTCATCGTATAAGAATATAAGGCCCCTATTCATATTTTTTGTACATAATAAAGCCATATACAATATGAAGGATACCGAAACCAATCGCCCATAACACCAAACCATATCCCGGGAAAAAAAGTCCGGTAATCCCCAGAAATGCTTCGCAATAGCCCAGTTGCTGAATATCCGAGTAAGTGTATTTCGCGGTATTGATCAACGCCAATCCGTAAAAAACCAGCATCAGCGGGGCAATGATCCCCATGAAACCGTTATACAAGACCGCCAGACAGGCCAATCCGCCGACTATTAAGGGGACTGCCAGGGCCAGTACCACCTGCCGGGAAGTTTTGGTCCAGACTTTCAGCCCCTGTCGCCGGCTTTTTCTAATCGTAAACACCAGGCCCGCCCCAATGGCACCTATGAGTACCAATATAGCCACGATAACCAGTTGCAATACCAGCTCGCTTGAATACTGATCGCGCCGGCCGTCAAAATAATCCACCCCTTCCCTGCTGATGAGGGCATAAACCAACCCCGCCCCCAGCAGGGCAATGATGCCGGCGACAATACCAGACAGCCCGCTCAGCGAAATAAACCTTGAGGATTGCTCCATCATTTTCCGGATATGCTGGAGGTCTTCTTTTATAAAATCATTCATAAAAAGTGCTTTGCACTACAAAGTAATTAAGAAATACCATTACCTCCAAATTTTTTTTACATAAATAAAGCCATCCCGAAAGATGGCTTTGTACACTAAGCTTGCGTTGTCCGTTTTTATCTGCGGCCGCTGGTGCGATGACGACTGCTGGCACCCTGAACGGATCGGCTTTTTGTATCCGTATTCCGGTTGGTTCGCACTGTGGGTTTAACTGGGGTATTCCGGTTTTCGGTAACCCGGGAATGATTGTCAGAAGGACGCCTATCTGCATGCCGGTTAAATTTTACAGCATTGTTACTGTTTCTTGCAATATTATTCCTGCTGGCCGCGCTATTTTTCCATTGCTGGTGCATTGGGTGAAAACGGCTTTCAAAATAACGACTGTCCCGGCTGTCCCGGATCAGGGCCTGATTATAAGTGTTCCGGTATTGTCCGTATCTCAACCTGTCACTACGGTTGTCACGGTAAGGTGCGTAGTTTCTGTTGACGACAACCTTATAAGTGCGGTACAAATCCACCCGACCGTAGGTTCCGGGCAACATACTGGCATAGATCCAGTTTCCCCGGCGCAGGTAAATGAACCTGCCGCTGTTTATATCATAATAGGCATTATACGCAGGCAGGTAATAATAACGGGCATAATCATAACCAACCGGTCCCCAGGCGGGCTGGTTGCCAATATTTATTTGGATGCTTATCTGCGCCTGGGCAGCGCTGGCAAATCCCAGGACAATGAATGCGGCAAATATCAACTTTTTCATAATTGGTAATTTTAGGGTTTACAAATATTGTTTTGTGAACGCTTTGATCTATAGACGCTCCACAATGGCTAAAAGCGGTTGCCTTAGCAGGTTTTATCAAATTCTTAGGACTTGTTCAAAATGTTGCAGTAAACCGCATAAAAACACAAGTATGCGGTGCATGCCCTAAATTTGTCTTCTATGAGCAGCAATAAAAAAGGGAAAGCCAAACAGGAACCTGTGATTCTGATCACCAATGATGACGGAATAGATGCGGCCGGTATCCGGGCGCTTTACGAAGCCGTCAAAGACCTGGGCAAAGTCGTTATCGTAGCGCCCGATAAGCCCCAATCAGGAATGGGACATGCCATTACTATTGGTCATCCCCTGCGTTTACAGCGAAGGGACCTATTCGACGGTGCAGAAGCCTATGCCTGTTCAGGAACACCGGTGGATTGCGTCAAGCTGGCCGTAGATAAAGTGTTGCATCGCAAGCCTGATATCTGTTTGAGTGGCATTAACCATGGTCCCAACCACAGCATCAATGTGATTTATTCCGGAACCATGTCTGCGGCTATGGAAGCCGCGATCGAAAGTATTCCTGCAGTTGGATTTTCTTTGATGGATTACAGTACCGATCCTGACTTTTCCGCCGCACAGTATTATGTCAGGCTGATAACAGAGAAAATGCTAAAACCGAATTTAAAGCGTCATTTCCTGTTGAATGTCAATATACCTTATGTACCGCAAAGTGATATCAAAGGATATAAAATATGTAAACAGGCCTATGCCAAATACAATGAAAAATTCCTGGAACGCAAAGATCCCGGCGGCAAGAAATATTATTGGCTGACCGGAGAATTCATCAATTTTGATAATGCGCGAGACAGCGATGTTTGGGCACTGGCCAATAATTATGTCAGCATCGTACCCGTAGAGTTTGACTTAACCGACTATAGTCTGAAATCCAAACTGGAGAAAGAATGGGCCGACCTGGAAGGTAAGGTAAAACCTAAAACCGTGAAAAAAATCGTACGTACCAGTATGCGTAAATCTTATTAATTTTTAATTAAAAGTAGTTTCCTATTGCATTCAATGCCTCCCAGATATTACCTGATCGCCGGTGAAGCATCCGGAGATTTACATGGCAGCAACCTGATCTATGCACTCAAGGCTTTGCGGCCTGATGCAGATTTCCGTTGCTGGGGTGGTGATAAAATGCAGGCCGCCGGTGCCCGGTTGGTAAAACATTATAAGGATCTGGCTTTTATGGGTTTTATTGAAGTGGTAAAGAACCTCCCTACGATCCTAAAAAATCTGAAGACCTGTAAAGCAGATATCGCAGCTTATAAACCGGATGTATTGATTCTGATTGATTATCCTGGATTCAACCTGCGGATCGCGGAATGGGCCAAACAACAGGGTTATAAAGTCATTTACTATATCTCTCCCCAGGTCTGGGCCTGGAAAGAAGGCCGGGTAAAAAAAATGAAACGCTGCATTGATAAAATGCTGGTAATCCTGCCTTTTGAAAAAGACTATTATCGCGAGAAGTGGAACTGGGAGGTCGAATATGTAGGCCATCCGCTTATCGAAGAAATCGACAAGCATCAACTGAAAAAAAATGAGCTCCAAATCCTGGATGCGGCCGGCAATGAGAACACCCGACCTGTAATAGCATTATTGCCGGGCAGCCGGAAACAGGAGATAGAAAAAAAATTACCGGTAATGCTTGAAGTGAGTCGGGTATTCCCCGATTACCAGTTTGTCGTCGCACAGGCACCCGCGCTTGACCGGTCTTTTTATGAGCATTTTACCGGTACTTATCCAAATGTTAGTATTGTTAATAATCGAACCTACGACCTCTTACAGTTAGCCACTGCGGCGCTGGTTACTTCGGGCACCGCCACCCTGGAAACTGCTTTGTTTGGCGTCCCGGAAGTCGTCTGTTATAAAGGATCTGAAATCAGCTACCAGATTGCGCGCAGGGTCATCCGGATTAAATATATTTCATTGGTCAACCTGATTATGGACAAAGAAGTCGTCAAGGAACTGATTCAGGGAGAAATGAATGTCGCCAATATCACCCGGGAATTACAGCTGTTATTGCAGGACCGTTCGAAACAAGAGCAGATCCGCCGCGATTATCAGGCACTGAGAACCCTGTTGCGTGCCGCAGGGAATGCTTCCCGGACGGCCGCTGAAATCATTGTAAACAGCTGACTAGTACACCTGCGGGGACACCACCGCAACGCACCCGCATGGCAGATTAATTACGCAGCAACTTAATCATCAGAATAATCATGCACAGGATAAATATAAAAAGGCTGATCCTGTTGATTCCGTGCATATACCCAACCCAGGAGCTTTTCGGCCGGTTGGGGTCTTTCTTCCGCAAATAAAGATATTCCGCTAACTGTTTAAAAACGCCCATCACTGATAGATTTAACCATTATTCATAATACCCGTACCGCTTCTGGAAAAGTCCTACGTTCACACCGGCGCGGATCACCGGCACAATGCTTACCCGCTCTGCCCCGGTATTGGGATCATAGTCCAGATCTACATAAGGACTGTTACGGTTTTTGAGCACATCCGCCAGTATCGACACATAGAAAAAGGTTGTTCCGCCTTTGAGCCGACCGGTGGAATAACCACCGCCCAACAATAAGGAAGTGGCATTGGCGTTGAACTTGCTGTCGGGTCTTTCAGCCCCTGCAGAAGTATAACGTCCATGGGTAAAATTATGTTCAAGCTGGGCCTGGGCAAACAAAAAAGAAATTGGATAGGCCCGCAGAAAGACACCGGGGCCGATTACATGCTGCCGATACTTGTCATTATACATGTATACGTCCCTGGCGCCACTGTATACATAGTTTAAGGATACGCCGGCATCCAGGTAATCATTGAGTTTATACCCCAGCATGGGACTCAGTCCCAGGACTGAACCGCCACTATAGAAAGAAGCTGTCAGCCCCCCGCCAACGAACAGGTTTTGCTTCTTAAATCCCTTCTCTTCTAATATCTGGGAGGATTCCTCCTGCTCATTGCCATTGCGAACTTCCACTTCATCCTGTGCAAATAGGGCATTGGCAAACATAGATGTCAGCAACAGGGTAGCGAATGTGCCTATAAGTTTCTTCATGAATATTGTTTTATTCTTTTAGCTGTAAATGTAGTGCAATTCGGCATTTATAGGTCCCAAATGCGTCAGGCATCAAAAATCTTTCCGGCATTGAGGATGCCGTTCGGATCAAAAACCTTCTTAATCTGCCGCATCAGCCGCAATTGTACCGGTTCAAAAACAATAGATGTAAACTCCTTCTGTAACAGACCGATGCCATGTTCCCCACTGAGGGTTCCCCCCAGCCGATGCACCAGTTCAAAAAGCTCCCGGATGATTACCGCCATTACCGGATTACTGTAGCTGTTGGGATGACCTTCTTTCCGGATCCGGATATGCAGATTGCCATCTCCGGCATGCCCGTAAGCCACCGCTTTAAAATCATGCTTTTCCCCGAGCGCTTTCAAACCGCGAATCAATTCGGGCAGGGCCGCCCGCGGAACTACGGTATCTTCTTCGATGGTATATCCGGCCATTTTTACATATTCGGCAACCTGCCGCCGTAGTTTCCATAACTGATCCTTTTGTTCTGCAGATTCGGCCAGCAAGAGGTCTCCAGCACCCTGCTGTTCCAGGACCTGGGCGATCTGTTCCATCTCCCGGTAAAGCATTTCACTGTCATTTCCGTCGATCTCAATCAACAGATGGGCTTCGATGGTGTCATCGACCGGTACAGCATGATGATCCACCATTGCACTAACAATTTTCAGTGCGTCGATTTCCATAAGTTCCAGTACGCTGGGCGTATAACCTGCACGAAATATGGCGCTCACCGCTTCAGCCGCCTTTTCGAGTTTTCCAAAAGGCGCCAGCATCAATAACTGCAGCCGGGGGAGCGGAATCAGTCGCAGCACAATCCTGGTAACAATACCCAGTGTACCCTCACTACCGACGACCAGCTGCGTCAAATTATACCCGGTCGCATTCTTCAGCACATTGGCACCAGTCCAGATGATTTCGCCGGTCGGGAGTACCAATTCCAGGTTTAAAACATAATCTTTCACCACCCCGTATTTTACCGCCCGGGGGCCACCGCTGTTCTCAGCTATATTCCCCCCGATAAAACAGGAACCCCTGCTCGCAGGATCCGGCGGATAAAAAAAACCTTTCGCCGCTACTTCCCGCTGTAACACTTCTGTAATGACACCGGGTTCTGTCGTTACCTGTAAATTTTTCTCATCGATGTTCAGAATCTCATTGAATCGTTCCGTAGAAATGACCAGGCCGCCCAGTTGCGGTAGCGCACCGCCACTCAGCCCGGTGCCGGCACCCCGGGGCGTAACAGGAATCAGGTGGGTATTGCAAAATTGTAAAATGGCACTTATTTCTCCTGCAGTCCGGGGAAGTACAACCCAATCCGGCGGAAAATAGAGTGTCTCGGTTTCATCCTGACCATAAGGATGAACGGCCTCAGGTTCACGGAGAACATACTGGCTGCCGACAATACTTTCCAATGCTGCCGTTATCGCTGCGGGGGTGAGTGCAACGGAGGACGAAGAAGATTCCATAGCTGTAAAATTAACTGATTTCAATTTGGCGGTCCTGTCTCACAGCGCCTGATAAGTAATTTCTCCATTTGAGGTATCCGCTTCCACTACACTTTTAAAAACTTTCATTTACACAGGATATGTCCAACAGATGGCAGCAGCAATGCTTGAATAATAACCCCGAAACTACAGCTGCGTCGGAGGCTTTTTTTCGTGCTTCCTGAATTACCGGTCTGTTCATGCCATCTGGTAAATCGCCAGTCCGAATGAACAAATCATCGAAAAAATGCGTTCTACTCCAGGCTTATGCCTCAGTTCAATTATCTTTGAGACCCTTTAAATAAATATACAATGGCAGGAATATTGGATCTGATTGGGAATACCCCGCTTGTTGAACTCAAAAATGTTACTGTAAATGATAAGGTTAAAATCTTTGCCAAACTGGAAGGAAATAACCCGGGGGGAAGTGTAAAGGATCGGGCCGCCTACGGCATGATCAAAGGCATTCTCGACCGGGGCGAACTGCAGGCAGGTACCCGGCTGATAGAAGCAACCAGCGGCAATACCGGCATTGCGCTGGCAATGATCGCCAGTCTCTTTGGTATCGAAATCGAACTGGTCATGCCGGAAACAGCGACCCGGGAGCGGGTATTGACGATGCAGGCTTTTGGCGCTAAAGTGATACTTACGCCCAAAGAGATTGGTATGGAAGGCGCTATTGACTACGCCAAAAATCAGGTTACTGCGGGAGGCTATCTGATGGTCAATCAATTCGCAAATCCCGACAACCCTGCCATGCATTACGCCACTACGGGTCCCGAAATCTGGCGGGATACGGAACATCAAATCACCCATTTTGTCTCTTCAATGGGTACAACGGGTACGATTATGGGCGTCTCCCGCTATCTGAAAGAAGTGAATCCCGAAATTCGTATCGTAGGTTGTCAGCCTACGGACAATTCCAATATTCCCGGCATCCGAAAATGGCCCGAGGCCTACCTGCCTAAAATATTTGACCGCAATCGTATCGACCAGGTTATTGAGCTCGATGAACAACAAGCCAGAGAAATGTCGCGTCGACTAGCGAAAGAAGAAGGTGTTTTTGCCGGAATGAGTAGTGGTGGCGCCGTCCATGCTGCAGTTGAACTCTCCAGACAACTCGAATCCGGCACCATTGTTTGTATCATCTGTGACCGTGGGGACCGTTACCTTTCCTCCGATCTTTTTGGCTGAGACAGGTGCTGCAGCGGATAATTTCAATGCTGCCTCAATACAGCCTTACTTTTTCTTTTTTCCGGCGACCAGTTCATAAGAATCATCAATCCATGACCGGATCAGTTTTAAGGATACAGAACCATCTACCGTAACGGTATTCCAGTGCTTCTTATTCATGTGATATCCAGGTGCCACACAGGGATAGGCCGCGCGCAACTCCTGCGCCTTATCAGGATCACATTTGACATTAAAACTCAACGGCTGGCTGTCGAGCCCCATCAGGCAGAATATTTTTCCCGACACTTTATACACCAGTGTGTCTGGTCCGAAAGGCAGGGTCTCTTCCACTTCCGGCTTGGACAGACAATAATTTCTAAGTACTTCGATATTCATTTTTTCATTTCAATTTGATTTATCAAAAATTTGTTTATAATTTTTGCGTAAATCTGATTAAACAAAAATTCTGTTATGAATAGTACCAAATTAGGAAAATACCTGTTGTTTTTGTTGCTTTTTTCTATCAGTAAGTATTGTTCGGCTCAACAAAAGCCTAATATTATTCTGGTACTGGCGGATGATATGGGTTATGCCGATTTAGGTTGTTATGGCAACCCCCTGATCCAGACACCTTTTCTGGACCAAATGGCGGGTCAGGGAGTAAGGGCTACCAATTTTGTAACGACTTCTCCTATCTGCTCGCCATCCAGGGCTTCGTTGCTAACAGGAAGATACTGCACCCGTTCCGGCATCACCTATGTGATCGGACCAGGCAATAAGATTACCATGCCGGCAGAAGAAGTCACCATCGCAGAAATGCTGCAGCCGGCGGGTTATACCACAGCAGCCATTGGCAAATGGCATGTCGGAGATTACGGATCAGGTCTGCCCAATAAACAGGGTTTTGATTTGTTCTATGGCATGATGTACAGCAATGATTATCGCGCACCTTATGTAAAAACCGATACGGTTATCAAGATCTTCCGCAATACCCGTCCGGAAATCTACCGCCCCCATGACAGTATCCTAACTAAAACATATACCTATGAATCGATTCGGTTTATCGAAGACGCGGTACAGCGAAAGAAACCCTTTTTTCTCTATCTGGCCCATAATATGCCCCACCTGCCCGTAGCTTTCGCCGCCATGCGACATCGCAACCGCGAATCCGAAGCCGGTCCACTGGGTAACGTGATCGAAGATATGGATGCGGGCCTGGCAGCTATCTGGGCGGCGGTTAAAAAAGCAGGTCAGGAGGACAATACCATTTTTATTTTTACCAGCGACAACGGTCCCTGGATGCAGGCACCCCAACGGATGTATGATGATGGAGTAACCCGGCCGAATCATGTAGGATTTCCGGGTATTTTCAGGGGCTGGAAAGCCACTTCTTACGAGGGCGGCCACCGGGTGCCATTTATCATATACTGGAAAGGCCATACCCTGGCCCGGGAAACACTAACCCGGCCCATATCCAATATCGATATCCTTCCCACCCTTGCCGAATGGACGGGAACGGCTGTTGACAACCAGCGCCTGGACGGTCAGTCAATTACCGGCTATCTGACCATCAAAGACTACGACCAGCCGCATCAACCGATTTACTATCATAATACCCGCTGGGAAGGGGTGAAAGAAGGTGACTGGAAATTAAGAGTAGTTCAGGCCGGTGACAGCACCAGCCATGAATTGTATCACCTTTCCTGGGATCCCTCGGAAAGAGTGAATTTATACAATGATCCCGCTTTCAGCAAAAAGCGGGATCATCTTCTGGATTTATTCAGTAAGCATCCGGTTGATTAAAAACCGGTTGAATACTATAAACTATAGATCGGTGATTTGCTTATACCGGGGAACCAGGGCTTTCATGATCAGCCAGGCAACCAGATAGGCCAGGGCGCAGATCGCGAACATAATGGTATAGCCCGTCTCGATATGCCCCAGCGCTTCATACTTGTCAAATAAATAGCCACCCAGCTTATTGATGACCACACCGCCCAGACCTCCGGCCATTCCGCCGATACCGACTACAGAGCCTACCGCCTTTTGTGGAAACATATCAGAAACCGTGGTAAAGATATTGGCACTCCAGGCTTGGTGAGCGGAAGCACCGGCGCCGATCAGTAATACCGGAATCCAGTAACTGATATGACCCAGGGGTTGTGCCAGCAGCACTACCAGCGGAATTAATGCGATGATAAACATGGCAATCATTCGTCCGTTATAGGCTTTATGCCCCCGTTTAATAAAATACATGGGAAACCATCCTCCGGTAATACTGCCAATCATCGTAAGACTGTAAATCACCATAATGGGAATGCTTATATCCCCTTTTTCCATGCCGTATTGGGCTTTTAGATAAGCCGGTAGCCAGAAAAGAAAAAACCACCAGACACCATCTGTCATAAATTTGCCCACTACAAAGGACCAGGTCTGTTTATAGCCCAGCAGTTTAAACCAGGATATTTTCTCTTTTTCTACGGGTGCTGTCGTCACCAGATCACCTTCCTCCGCTTGCTGAATATAGGCCAGTTCCTCCTGGGAAAGCCGCTTTTGTTTCTCAGGTCGCTCATAAAATATCTTCCAGAAGATCAGCCACAAAAAGCCCAGTGCCCCTACGACAATAAACGCCGCCTGCCAGTGCCATATATCCACAATAAAATAGACCAGCGGAGCGGCCACGACAGCCCCGATATTGGCTCCTGAATTAAAGATACCGGTAGCCAGTGAACGTTCTTTCTTAGGGAAATACTCCGCCGTGGTTTTGATCGCTGCAGGGAAGTTCCCGGATTCCCCAAAGGCCAGTACCGCTCTGGATACCATAAAACCCAGTACCGACGCGCTCGCTACCGTAATACCCAACGCAGAGAATACAGAATGAAAAGCACCGCCCAGCGGAATGGCGACTGCATGAAGTACCGCCCCCAATGACCAGATAATAATGGCCCAGGTAAACCCTTTTTTCGTACCCAGTTTATCAATAATCCGACCGGCGAAAAGCATTGATATGGCATACACGAAAGTAAACACCACATTGATATTCGCATAGTCGGTATTGGACCAGCCGTATTCAGCTTCCAGGGTTGGTTGCAGGAGACTTAAAACCTGTCGGTCAATATAATTAATCGTAGTGGCAAAAAACAGTAAGGCGCATATTGTCCATCTGTACTTCGTCATCTTGCCGTTTGCGGTCATTGCATTGCTCATATTTCAATCGTTGATTTTTGTTTGATTAAATCGGCACCCGGTGTTCAGCCCGTAGTCCTGACGGAGCGGATGGTTTCAAAAACACGGATCGTGCTGTCCGTGATTCCCTGATAATCGCCGGCCGCCATCCGTTCCTTACTAATGAGTTTACTGCCCATTCCTACCGCACAAACACCGGCTTTGAACCATGTCTCGATATTCTCCTTACTGGTATCCACACCCCCGGTGGGCATAAAATACAGATCCGGAAATACCGGTTTGATCGCAGTCAGGTATTTGGGTCCCAGGGTATCTCCCGGAAATAATTTAATAAATCTGATGCCGGCGGTTTCTGCCGCTATAATTTCTGTCGGCGTCATACAACCAGGTGCATATAAAATATCCTGGGCTACTGCGAAGGCCGCAATCTCAGGAACATATCCGGGGCTTACCAGAAAATCTGCACCCAGGTCCAGATACTGCTGTGCCTGATTGAGATTTTTTACGGTTCCGATACCCAATAGCAAACCGGGCATTTCTGCGTTACGCAGGGCCACCAGTTGGCCGAAATTTTTCAACGCGGCCGCACCTCTTGCAGTGTATTCGATGGCCTTAACACCAGCTTTATATACTGCTTTTAAAATGTCGATACTAACCTGGGTATCAGCGTGAAAATATAAAGGCAGCATACCCTGTTCGGTAATCGTCTGTATTGCCTGTTCTGTGTTCGCCATAAACTTAAATTCTTTTGAAAATGGAATACAACAAAGTCGCGGCTGATTAGGCGGCGACTTGTACTTTAAAAACTATTTTTTTGATCTGCCCCTCGCCGATCATTGGTGCATGTACGTCTTCGGGAAACAGAATAACAAACTGATTGCTTGTTAGCGTGAAATAAGTATCTGGCGCATCGCCCCAGAACTGGACATCCTTTTGCTCATCATAGGCTTCCTTCTCCAACAGGCAACGCTGGATGGGCTTCCAGCCAATCTCTTCCACGCCACTAACGCAAAACTGGATATCGATATACTTACGGTGACACTCAAATTTCTCCAGAGATTCGGAACGTGCCTTTCCTGGTTTATCTGAAACAATCGCTTTTAATGCGTCACCCTGAATATCATAAATACCCGGATTAAGGGTAGACAGATCCACTCGAGCTATATAGTCAAAGGCCAGCGCAAACAACGGGTGCAGGCTGGTATACCTGGAAGCGTTATGTAAGGAATCTATGATCATAAATGATAGGTAAATTGTGATTGGTAAATATTGCTGTCTGAGGCCGCCACTTGTTCTGGCATCATCCGCAAATAGGATACTATCGCTGAACCCTGCCGCTGGCATCTCCCTTCATCAGGGTTTTCACGTCGCTTAGCGTTGCATGATTCAAATCCCCGGGAATGGTATGTTTCAACGCCGATGCGGCGACACCGAATTCAGCGGCATCAGACATACTCATACCGGTGACCAGGCCATAGATCAAACCGCTGGCGAAACTATCACCACTGCCGACCCGATCCACGATCCGCACGTCATACTTCCGGCTATGATAGAACTCATTGCCATCACTGACCAGTGCACTCCATCCGTTATCGCTGGCACTGTAGCTTTCCCGGAGTGAGGAAGCCACATATTTAAAATTAAATTTCGCCTTCATCTGCCGGATCACATCCTTATAACCTTCCAGATTCAATTCTCCTTTGGTAATATCGCTATGTGCTGCCTTGAAGCCCAGTGTGGTCTCAGCATCTTCCTCATTGCCAATACATACATCCACATATTTGCAGAGCTCGGACATTACCTGTTGCGCTTTTTCTTTACTCCACAACTTTTTACGATAATTCAGGTCGATTGAAGTCGTAATACCTCTGGCTTTAGCAGCTTTCAGAGCCGCTTCTGTCAGCGCAGCGGCCTGATCGCTTAGCGCCGGAGTGATACCTGTTGTGTGGAACCAGTCTGCGCCGTCAAAAATTTTATCCCAGTCAAATTCGGAAGCATCTGCTGTGGCAATCGAAGCATCCGCACGATCATAAATGACCTGAGAAGCCCGCATCGAGGCGCCGGTTTCCAGAAAATAAATACCCAGGCGTTCACCACCCCTTGCCACATGCGAGGTGTCTACTCCATAACGCCGCAGGTGGTTGATCGCTGACTGGCCAATCGCATTTTCCGGAACCTTAGAAACGAAAACGCCGTTCAATCCATAATTGGAAAGCGCCACCGCCACATTGGCTTCTCCACCGCCATAAGTGACCTCAAAAGAGTCTGCCTGTACAAAACGCTGGTGTCCGGGTGTGGACAGCCGCAGCATAATTTCACCAAGAGTTACTATTTTTTTCGACATATATGTTAATTGAAAAATCTGTTGATTCTAAATACTGAAACTGAATTATTTTAAAGTTGCCACAGGTGCGGGATCCATATCGCTGTACACCAGGTTTTCCCCTGCCATACCCCAGATAAATCCATAATTGGTCGTACCGCAACCAAAATGGGTGCTCCAGGGCGGCGAGATTACCGCCTCATTATTGGCCATTACGAGGTGGCGGGTTTCAAGCGGATTACCCATAAAATGGAAAAGCCGTTGATCCTCGGGTAAATCAAAGTAAAAATAGGCTTCCATCCGCCGGGTATGCGTATGCGGCGGTACAGAATTCCAGACACTGCCGGTCGCCAGTACCGTCAGTCCCATCACCAGCTGGCAACTTCTGATGCCGTCAAGATGAATGTATTTATAAATGGTTCTTTTATTAGAGGTCTCTGTGGCCCCCAATTCCACCGGCGACGCCTGTTCCTTGGTAAACCGGGTATTGGGATACTGAGCGTGTGCCGGTGCTGACAGGATATAATAAATTGCCGGCGTCTTCCGGGATCCGGATGCAAAGCTTACCTTTTTGGTTCCCTTACCTAAATAGAGACAGGACATTTTGTCCAGCTGGTATTTTACACCATCCGCCGTCACGGTACCTCTCCCACCTACATTGATGATGCCCATTTCCCTGCGTTCAAGAAAAAAATCCGCCCGCAGTTCAGGATGATTACCCAGTACCAACGGTTTGGTGACCGGAACCGCACCACCGACAATCAGGCGGTCATAATGGGTGTAAACTAATTTGAGCCGGTCGGCTACCATGAGCTCCTTTATCAGGAAATTATCAATCAGCTGCTGGGTATCCATGGCCTTTGTTTCCTCGGGTCCCACTGCAAAACGTATTTCCATATCCCCATCGATAAACGTATTGGTTTTATAATCCTTTAAGCCGGGGCCTTTTGCTATCTTTTTTGCCATAATAAAATGATTAAGATCCTTCGTCTGTATCGGAATATCCGGGCTCAGACTTCCGGAATAATTCGTATAAATATTGACTATCTGCCCATCCAGCCGCCGTCCACGACCAGAATTTCACCATCGACATAATTGGAGGCGGCAGCGGCTAGAAATATCGCCGGGCCGGCAAAATCTTCGGGCTGTCCCCACCTTCCGGCAGGTATCCGGCTAAGAATGGACTGACTCCGGTCCGCATCCTCACGCAGGGCCTGGGTATTATCCGTGGCTATATATCCCGGTGCGATACCGTTGACGTTCACACCCTTTGAGGCCCATTCATTGCTCATGCCCTTAATCAGGCTGGCCAATGCCGCTTTACTGGCAGCATATCCTGGCACATTAATTCCGCCTTGAAAAGTTAACAGGGAGCAGGTGAAGATGATTTTGCCACCCCCCTGCGCGATCATATGCTTACCCAGTTCGCGGGCCAGAATAAAAGGCGCATTCAGATTAATTTCCAGCACCGCATCCCACCATTCATCGGGGTGTTCTGCCACGGGTTTGCGCATGATGGTGCCTGCATTATTGACCAGAATATCTATACGCGGATGGTCGGTAAGTACACGGCTGATAAATTCGTAAACATTGTCGCGGTCGGACGCATCCAACTTATAGAAACTGAACCTGCGGCCCACAGACAATACATATTGTTCTATTGCTGAACCCGTATCGATCGATCTGGAAGCGACGATTATATCTGCACCTGCATCAGCCAATCCCTTGGCAATACCCATACCAATACCCTTATTGCCGCCCGTAATGATGGCCGTTTTTCCTGTTAAATCAAAATAATTACCCTGCATAATAGTATGTATTGCGGTGCGTCTATTTCCTGACGCTATGACTGCAGCCGCTCCGGTGCCTGAACCTTCTTGAGTTGCACCCAATGTGATTGCGCCGAAGCTACAATTTTATATTTAAGTTAAAATATTTATTTGCATTGTTAAAACAGATATCCTGCACCACTTGACCGATCCATTCCAACTGATCCGGCAACTCTCCATTTTCAATATCATTCCCGAACAAGTTGCACAAAATGCGTCGAAAATATTCATGACGGGGGTAGGAAAGAAAACTCCGGGAGTCTGTCAACATACCAATAAATCTGCTCAGCAGGCCCATATTGGATAGGGCATTCAGTTGCCGGGTCATGCCGTCCTTTTGATCCAGGAACCACCAACCAGACCCCCATTGGATCCTGCCAGGACTGGTACCATCGTTAAAATTACCGATCATGGTGGCCATCAGTTCGTTATCTGCCGGGTTCAGGTTATACAAAATGGTCTTGGTCAGCCGGTCACGATCAATAAGGCCGCCCAGGAATCGGGAAAGGGCCGTTGCCTGCGGGAAATCTCCGATAGAATCCCAACCGGTATCTGGTCCGAGTTGCCGCATCGCTTTTAGATTGTTATTTCTTAATGCGCCCAGATGGAACTGTTGCACCCATCCTTTCTCGTGGTCCCATTCAGCAAAATATACCAACATGGCAGAACGGAACTGATTCTGTTCTTCCAGACTCAGTTCCCGGCCTCCGTAAACCTTATCAAAAATTTCATGAATTTCTTTTTCGGTATAAGGCGCCGCATAAATCTGCTCCAGTCCATGATCTGAAACGCCGCAGCCCATAGTGGCAAAGAAATCATGCCGTTTTTTCAGGGCATCGATAAAATCCTGGAAAAAGGTAATCTTGGTATCTGCAGCGGCTTCCAGTTTGTTGACATAAGCGATAAAGTTCCCGGAATCAGCAACATTCATGGCTGCATCCGGACGCCAGGCTGGCAGAATCGGAATCTCAAAGCCCTCTTCCCTGAGGCTGCGATGGTGCTCCAGGCTATCCACCGGATCATCTGTAGTGCAAATGGTTTTGACATTCATCCGGCGCAGAATATTCCGTACACTATATTCCTTGGTTTGCAGCAGGGCCGTGCAATGATCATAAATCTTACGCGCTGACTGGCTGTCTAAAAGCTCCTCGACACCAAAATACCGTTGCAATTCCAGGTGGGTCCAGTGGTACAGGGGGTTGCGCATGGTGTAGGGTACCGTGGCTGCCCATTTTTCAAACTTTTCATAGTCGGACCGCTCACCTGTACAGTAACTTTCGTCTACCCCATTGGTCCGCATCGCGCGCCACTTATAATGATCGCCGTATAGCCAGATCTGTGTCAGGTTCTCAAATTGGGTATCGGCAGCAATCTGATCAGGAGGTATATGACAGTGGTAATCAATAATCGGCATCGAACTGGCATAATCATGATACAGCCGTTGCGCCGACGCTGTTTCTAATAAAAAATCCTTGTCTAAAAATTTTTTTGACATATAATACTACCTTTTAAAAACCGGGCCTACCGGATAAAAATTGAAAGATACGTAAACTACCCTCAGGATTTCCTGCCAAATATTATAAACTGACGCCTCTCTTCCAGGGAATGAAATCATCCTGATTCAGTAATACCGCTTTGGGAATAACCTCCCCTGAAGCCGCTTTGATACAGTACTCCAGGATATCTTCGCCCATTTCTTCGAGGGTTTTCTCGCCTTCTACAACCGGTCCGCAGTTAATATCTATGATATCGCTCATCCGCTTGGTCAATACATTATTGGTTGAAACCTTGATCGTGGGGCAAACCGGATTCCCGGTAGGTGTACCCAGGCCTGTTGTAAATAATATCAGCGTTGCACCCGATGCCGCTTTACCGGTAGTGGCTTCTACATCATTACCGGGCGTGCATACCAGGTTCAGACCTGACTTGGTCACCGGCTCGGTATAATCCAGCACATCGACAACGGGTGATGTTCCACCTTTTTTAGCCGCACCGGTACTCTTGATGGCATCGGTGATAAGACCGTCTTTAATATTACCCGGGGAAGGATTCATATGAAATCCCGAGCCTACCGCTTCTGCCTGGTGGCTGTAAGTGCTCATCAGGTGGATGAATTTTTTAGCCGCATCCTCTTCCACGGTTCTGTCAATCAATTGCTGTTCTGCTCCGCAGAGCTCGGGAAATTCAGCAAGCAGTACCTTTCCTCCCAAACCAACCAGCAGGTCGCTGGTATATCCTACCGCCGGGTTGGCACTTATACCGCTGAAGCCATCACTTCCGCCGCATTTAACGCCCAGGACCAATTCAGACAGGGGTGCAGGACGTCTTTCAATTTTATTCGCTTCGATCAGTTGCTCGAAAGTATCCCGGATAGCGTCACTAATCAACTGTTCCTCGCTTTGTGACTGCTGTTGTTCGTATACCAGGAGCGGTTTATCGAACTTGGGATTGCGAAGCTTAATCTCTTCCAGCAATTGCTGGGTTTGCAGGTTCTGGCAGCCCAGGCTCAAAATAGTTACACCAGCGACATTGGGATGGTCCGCATAGGCGGCCAGCAATTTACCCAGGATACCTGCGTCCTGACGGGTTCCGCCGCAACCACCCTGGTGGTTCAGAAATTTAATGCCGTCAATATTCTTAAATACGCGGTCCGCCGGACCCGTTTGCGCAATGGGCGACAGGTTCAGGGAATGAATGTCTTCTCCACTTTTATACGCTTCTGTCAACTGGTGAGCAAAGCGTTTGTACTTATCGGTAACCGCATATCCCAGCTCATTATGCAGGGCCTCCCGAATCACATCCAGGTTCCGATTCTCGCAAAATACCGTCGGCATGAACAGCCAGTAATTTGCCGTACCCACACGGCCGTCACTGCGGTGGTAGCCATTGAACTGTCGTCCCTGAAATTTCGATACATCCGGTGATTTCCAGCTATAATTATAGGGCCGGAAAGCATAGGGTTCCGCCGCATGTTTGGTGTTGGTCGTCGTCATCACGCCGCCACGGGGTATAAATTCCTGGGCTTTACCCACCAGCACACCGTACATCGTCACTTCATCCCCCGGTTGCATATCCCTGGTAAAAAACTTGTGTTTTGCATGTACATCATCCTGCAATACATACTCCGTTTCCTGATAACGGATGGTTTGTCCTTTTTTTAAATCTTTTAGTGCCACAATAACATTGTCGTCAGGATGCACTTTTAATACTATTTCTGCCATAATCAGATCATTAGCCTTTCCCGAATCCAAACGGATCACAGGACAGGATTTATTTTAAATTTTCGAGTTTGCTCCCTTCTACAGCAATTGTTTCAGTGCCGCTTCCATGCCGCCACTGAGGATATTTTCGACATACCCCGCCACCTGATCTGCAAATCCCGGAACAGTATCCAGTTCTACATTCCAGATAGACCGGTTGCCGACAATCCCCGCAACCCAGCCTTTGATATCATTCCGGTCAAAAGTAGATTGAATAAATTCCAGAAAGGCCGGTGTATCATTCGGGGTGAAATTTACTTCAGATTTTCCGCTGTACAATACCAGCAGGGCGGCAAAGGAAAAAACAGTAAGTGGCGCCTGCCGGTTCAATTGCTGATGATTATCAAGTACTGTCGGAAAATCACGGGTTTCCCATTTGGACAGCGAGTTCAGGGAAATATCCTTCAGGTAATGTTTCAAATAAGGATTATAGAAGCGTTCCAAAATTTTTGCAGCAAAAGCCTTAAGCTCCTGCTGGTCTTCATCGATAGCCGGCAGGACTTCCGTATCTACCAGCCGGTTGATATACTGCTCTACATCCGGATTGGCGAAAGCTTCACCGACCGTAGTACATCCCAGCTGCAAGGCCACCGGTACCATGGCCGTATGGGCGCCATTCAACACACGCACTTTTTTGGCACGGAAAGGGCGGATATCTTCCATAAACAAAACGTTCAAACCGGCTTTATCCAGCGGCAGCTTCTCTGCAATTTGCGGGTCACCACCAATCGCCCAGACATGGAAATATTCTCCTTTTACTACCAAATTATCGTCAAAGCCAATTTCCGCTTTCACCGCATCAATCGTTTCCCTCGGGAACCCCGGCACGATCCGGTCGACCAGGGTATCATAAAAATGATTGGCCGTCCTGATCCAGTCGATAAATTCGCTGCCTAATTCGTTGGCTTCTGCATGGCGAATCACATAATCACGCAGGGTAGAGCCGTTGTCTTCAATCAGTTCGCAGCACACGATCAGCAAACCTTTTTCGGCGGCACCGCTAAAATGCCGGAATCTTTTGAATAATAAGGCCGTCATCTTGGCCGGAAAAGATTTAGGCGGCTCCGCATTCAGATCATCTCCCTGTTCATAGCGGATACCCGCTTCCGTCGTATTGGAAATGATGATTTCCAGTTCTTCGCTCAAAAAAAGCGCTTCATATTTTTTATAATCGGTATAAGGGTCAATGATATTGGCAACAGATTTGACCAATGCGACCTCCTTTACCGGTTGCTTGTCTTTGATTCCTTCCAGATAAACATGGTACAGGCAATCCTGTTTTTCAAAAATCTCCCGGATATGCTGACTTCCGCCAATGGGTTGTACCAGAGAAATACCATGGTTCATGATACCCTTTTCATTGGCTTTGTCAATCATCCAGTCTACAAATGCCCTGAGAAAATTACCTTCTCCAAACTGCATCACTTTAACCGGATATACCGGCTTTTCTACGGTTGTTTTATTTAACGCTTTCATAATCAAAAATCAAATTTTCTGGTAGGTTATATTTTTGCATATCGCCTTTGGCATGGCAAAATGCTGTGGCCTTATCTAGCCTTTCGCAATAACCATTGTACCCAGTCAGTAGCTGCCTTAAAATTCTCATACTTTAACGGCAGCTTGCGGCCATCCAGATACTCATTGTAAATCCACGGATCACCCAGAACAAAAACGGTCCCCTTACCATAAGATGCAGTGGCCATTACTTCAAAGGCGTTGTTCTTTAACAAACTGCTGGCAGGTGGCTGGATTTGCAGGGAACTGATTTCCTTGATGTACACATTCCGGGCAGTCTTGAATATTGGATTACCGGCGGGTACCGCAACAGTGCCCTGTTCAAATTGATCGTTCTTTACCATCTGCTGGTCATCTCCGTTCATACGAACACCAAATTTTTCAGTTAGCAGGTTGATCTTCTCCTGTTCCGCATTTACTGAATTATTACCCAGCACGACCAGAACGCCGCCCGCTTTTACCCAGGCAGCAATTTGTTGGGCATGGGCTGCTGTCATATAATGGGGATGGGCCGTCTCTTTTTCGGTATCCGGATCGACGATGATATAAACCGAAGCACCTTTAAGGCTGGCTGCGGTCGGGGCCTCCCGAAGTGTTGCCAGCCGCGCACCCTGTCTTTCAAAAATCTTACCCAGGAAGGAGTAACCTCCATTGTCTCTTTCCTCCCAGATATAGTGAAAAGGAATCTGGTCGCCGGATGGACCTTTGCGGTACTCATTATTAAAGTAATTATCCAGCAGTACGGTCTTGCCCCTGCCTGTGGAAAGGTTGGACAGCATCTCAATCTCATTGGCAGCCAGGATAAATGCACCCACGCCCTTGCCGTCATTACGAATCACTTTTTCACTCATATAGTATTCAAAACTGCCGTCCCGGTAACGGGGACTGCCGCCCAGACCGGAAACTGAAACAGTGCCCTCCAGGTTGGTAAAACCCTGCGCATCTCTGGTGAGTTTATACTTCACCAATCCGTCAAATGCCGCTTTGGCGTTGTCTGCATAGGCAGCAGCAATATATCCTTTACGTGCACCTTTTGCCAGGGTATAAGATAGCATAGCGGTAGCAGAGGATTCCAGATAATTAGGTTTGCGATCAGGCAGGTTGACAATATCATACCACATGCCGGTTTTGGCATCCTGTACTTTTACTACCGCTTTTGCAAAACGGTTCAGAATGCCAATGAGCTTGGCCCTTCCTGGATGATCCTCTGGAAAATAATCCAGTGCGTCTACCAGTGCCACCCCATACCAGCCCAGGGCCCGTCCCCAGAAATGCCGGGACCGCCCGGTTTTCTTATCTGCCCATTTTTGTTGCCGGGATTCATCATAACCATGATACAGCAGGCCCGTTTTTGAATCACGGCTGTTTTTCTCCATGAGCACGAACTGCCGGGTCACATCATCGAAAATGCTGTCCTGACCGAATACCTGTGCATATTCGGCATAAAAGGGTTGCCCCATATAGAGCCCATCCAGCCACATTTGCCAGGGATAAATTTGTTTATGCCAGAAACCGCCTTCTTTGGTCCTGGGATGCTTCAGCAGCTGGGCGCGCAACAACTCTACAGCTTTGCGATACTTGGCTTTACCGGTCACCCGGTAAATGGTCAGTAATACCTTACCATTATTCAGGTGATCAATATTGTAGTGTTCAGGATCGTAGTCCTTGATGGTGCCATCTTCACGCACATAAAAATCCATGCTGTGCTCGATGTACTCGAACCATTTGGGATCGCCGGTGGCTTCCCAGATGCCTTCAATGCCTTTCAGTATTACCCCCTGATCATAACTCCACCGGGCCCTGTTGCCTGCCGTGGCACTGAAAGAGTCCGGCCAGATATGCATAGCGGTAAGTGCCATTTGCTGGGAATAGGGTAAGGTCTGGGCATTGGCCGACAGCGCCAGCATGCAACCCAGAATCAGGAGCAGGTTCTTCATCTTTTCCATAATTTCTTGTTCATAATCAAATCGCGCTATAATATCAATCCTCTTGGATTCCCGAGCGGACTATTCTTCCCTCTTTAACATGCCGGTTTCCGAACTTTCAGGGTCCCTGACAGGTACCGGTCGTATCTGCTTATTATTTAAACTCCACTTGTTTGCCATCTGCCCCCAGGGTCACATCCACTCTTTTTTTAGCCGCTGTATAATCGGTACCCGTAAACCGGATATCGCGGATGCGGTTGCCGGAAACCCGAAGCAGACTGGCAGCCCCCGTCGGGTAAGTCAGCCGGTCCATTTGGATATTATCACTGTTGATGATGTCGATTACCGGATCCGTATCCTGACTGAAAACTTTGACATTTCGGAAACTGATACCACTGGCTTCCTGAATATCCACCCCTTTGTCAGACTGAAATACCGCATCAGAAATTGTTATGTTCTTGACCTGCATTTCCGGGAGTCCGCGAATGAAAACAGCCTTACGTGCACCATTGCAGTAGACATTGCTGATCTCAATATTGCGGAACTGCGGCGTGGTTTCGTCCACGGGCAGCTTTTCCACTTTGGGTAGTGTTCGCTTCTCTCCTGCCAAAGGCACCGGATCACGGGCCATATAATACATATCAAATAGGATGGCTTCCCCCGGTATGTCCTTCATATAAATATCCTTGATATAGATATTTTCCACAATACCTCCCCGACCCCGGGTCGTCTTGAACCGCAAACCAATATCACTACCGATAAAAGTGCAGTTACTGACATATACATTATTGACACCACCGCTCATCTCACTGCCCACTACAAAACCGCCATGAGAAGCATATACCGTACAGCCCCTGATGATCACATCCTGGGTTGGCATGCCACGCTCGCGGCCATCGGCATCCCGGCCGCTTTTCATACAAAGCCCGTCATCACCTACATCAAATACACTGTTTTCTATCAGGACATTCCGGCAACTTTCCAGATCGATACCATCTCCGTTCTGTGCATACCAGGGGTTTTTCACAAAAACATTCTTCACCGTGATATTGCTGCTCATCAGCGGATGCAGACACCAGGCCGGAGAATTCTGAAAGGTCACCCCTTCCAGTAATATCCGGTCACAGCGGGTAAATACCGCCAGATTGGGTCGTAAAAAATCCTTTACTGAAGCATAGAATGCTGCATCCTTTTCCGGCGTAATGCGCCCCGGATCCTTCATATCATTCCCCTTGACAAACGACGCCGAAGGCATCCACAGCCTTTCGTCTTTAACAATTCCTCCGGAAGCGACCAGCTGTTTCCACTGACTGGCCGTCAGCTTTTCCTTTTTAACCGCCCGCCATACGTCTCCATTCCCGTCAATAATGCCCTGGCCGGTAATTCCGATATTGCTGGCGCCTTCCGCAGATATGGGCGACTGATTGCGCATTTGCGGAAAGCCCTCCCAGTTGGCTTTAATCAGGGGATACTGGGATTTATCTTTGGTAAACAGCAGGGTAGCTCCGGCTGCCAGATTCAGATTGACATTATTCTTAAGTACGATAGGACCGGTTAACCAGAGTCCCTGGGGCACCACGACAATGCCGCCTCCCGCAGCTGTACAGGCATCTATTGCCTGCTGTATCGCTTTGGTATTCAACTGATGTCCGTCCGGAACGGCACCGTAACGGGTAATCTCGTATCGGTCATTTTTAAAAGAAGTCGCAGCTATTTCAGGTAATTTCCAGCTGGTCTGCGCCGAGGTTACAAAGGCAGTTAATAGGAATAATAAACCAAAAAACACGTTTTTAAACATTGGCAAACTATTATAAGAGTGGACAAGATATAAAGAATCCCATTTGCTGTGACAATTGTCAAACACTTTATTTACGCAAACGTTTCCAATAGTCAAAAATTCCATGGCTTTAAGAAAAAAACACGGTAGATATGGCCGGCAGCCTTGTTTTCGACTCATTCCCAGCTTACTTCCAGGTCACGAATCAGGGTCGCGCCTGCCCCCACAGTTCCTGTGTGCTGGATACCAAAACCTCCAAAATCATTAGGCGGAACGGCGACTTCGATATCAACCACAGCGGACAGCGCTCGGCCAACCCCAGGATCCTCCTTAATTCGTTTGTTCTCCGCATGTACCCGGAGCAGACCCTCTTGATAGCTCAGCAGGATTTCACAGTCAGGCCGAAAACAAACGGTCGAGACCGGAGACGAGAGGGGTTCGACTTTCCCATTATCATAACGCATGAGGGTAAAATCCACCGCATCGCTGTACTTGGAGGTCCGCTCTATCCGCAATGCATAGCCCGTCAAATGCCGGGTATCGAATTTGATGAACAGGTCCAGGTATTGGGCCCGGGCGCTTCCGAATCCCTGACCCGCTGTTTTGGCCGGTATGGCCGTCATCCGAATCTCCATATTCTTATAAGATCCGCCCATCGGTGTATACCGCATCCGGGCCCCCTGTTGTGCCTGCACCAGACCAAAATGATCTGCAGCACCGTCGGTGCCGGCACCCACATACCAGGCGGGCCGGCTATTGTCTGCCTGCCATTGATAGGAACGGGTATCCTCCGGAGCAAAAGCATCAAAACTAAAAAAGCCAGGCAACAGTTCAGGCTGGTTGTCAACTGCCATCCATTCGGGTTCGAAAACCAGGGATCGGGGCGCTGGCAAAACTGCCGCAGCGGCTACAGGTCGGGAACTGATGACCGACCGGGGAGCCCCCATCCGGCTCATTTGATGCCTGGGCTTAATTACCGCCATAATATAGTAACCCGCATCGGCCGCAGTGGGTTGGTACCGGCGCAATGGATGTTCCTGCCGGGTCACGCCGATACGTATGGCGTCTACGCCCCGCGGATCCCGGCAGCGGTACCAGCTGATATCTGAACGATCCGGATATACTGTCTGCAACTGATAAGCTAATCGCAACCCGCCGGAATCGGTGGTCTGCAGACGCAAAGCCTGCAGAAATTCCGGGGGATCTTCCAATTCAGGTAATATGCTTACAAAACTGACCGCCTCCAGACCGGAACGGGTCCGGGCCAGTACCTGCACCCGACAGGTGCTGTCCGTATGGTTGGCGGGGATCAGCAGACAACTACTGTCATTGCGGACAATCAGTCTTGCCGCATGCGCCGCTCCGCCCAGCTGCCAGTTCAGTCCTTCCGGCGGAAGCGGGTTACCGACAGATCCGAGTGCCCGGGCCTGGATCTCCACACTGTCCTTTCCGGTTTCGATGGTCCCTTCCGAAGGGGTTAACCATAGTTGCAGGGCCTTATCCGCTTTTTTACCCGCCTGTCTCAGGATAGCTTTCAGCTCCAGCGGGTCCCAGTCATCCGGACCCTTGAGCAGGCTATAAGTATTATAATAAGTTTTCCCCCGCACTACAAACCGGTAAGCATCCAAAAGCGGCAGCCCGCGCAGGTCCACAGTAGTTTCCGGATGGGCGGGTTCCGGCGACAGGGGTTGGCCGTTCCAGCTAAGGCCATATATATAGTTGCGGGTCCGGAGATCGACCCGGTCCCTCCAGCCTATGTATAAGGGATCGGTACCATTGATCCGGGAATCAATAAGCGTTATGGGGCCACCGCTTTTGACAAAGAATTGCCGGCCCTTACAATGGGTATGGATATCACAGTTCAGAAAGACCGCTCCTATTCCTGAACTGCCCCAGAAAGGCTTGGAGCTGTAGAAATCGAAACGGCAATTCAGGTATACCGCATTGCCATTGAGTGCATCATCTGTACATTCAAAATAACAGCCTTCATAAAGGGTTCGTTTGCCGCCAATAAAAGGACAGGTATTCAGCCGGCTGATGAACCGGCAATTACGGAAAAATATCCGGTCGCCTTTACAAAATCCAATCTGCGCCTGTACGATGGCATCGGCCCGTTTTTTTCGGTTCAGTGCGGGTTTCAGGGGATATACCAGGTCAACATTACAATAATTACCGAAGCTGATGTTCTCGGCATAAAATCCGTCGCCTTCGATGTGCAGCAGGGTATAATTACCGCGGGCGCCGATCGTCTGCCCCCGGTTAGCAGCCAGTACCACATCCTGCGCACTGTCCGCCAGTCCGTATAGTTGCAGCCACTGGCATTGAATCTCCATGGCAAATGGCAGGCTGGTACCGGCTGCTGGCCTGCGTTCTGCGGGATCATCAGGATCATCCAGCCAATACACATAGGGTGCAATATACAGGCGCATCGGGGCTGCTTCACTGCCGTCCTGAAGTTGGCGGGCCGCCACCTGTAAGGAACGGAATACATACGGACTGGAATGCAGTTGCTGATCGCTCAGACCCGCATCGATATAGAAAGCTGCCGGTCCCAATACGATTTCCTGGTGTTTATAAAACAGCCTCCCCTGTGCAAAACGAATGTCCTTATTCAATGGGTGTTCCTGGGCAGCTGCATCCAATAAGGAACCCAGGCCCATCAGAAAAAGGACCGTCTGCAAAAGCATATGGCGGTAAAAGGCAGGCATATCAATCGAATAACCTCCGAAACCATCCCGTTAAGGACGGTTCCGGGGCAAGGTATTACTGTTGTGCAAATCCATAGCCATTGGTAATTAGGCCGTTGGACTTGGCGATGGTTTCTGATGACAGGGGTAGCAGATAACGGGGTGGCACACCCGATGCCACATAATCATCCGGATACCCTTTGAAAATATTGGTACTGTACTGGTCCTTGTAGTCCAGAATGGTAGCCCCCCAGGGCGTCTTCACATAACCGGCAGCCACCAGTGAAGCCGCTTCGGGACCATTCGGATTGATATATCGGAACAAACCTTCTATAGCCAGATTGCGATTGCCACTGTTAGGTAAAAAGCCGGAAGCTGCCCAGAGATCACAATTACCTCTCCATCCCGGGAAACGCAGCGAATGCGTGGGATCCGCCGCCGGGACTTCGCACTGTGTCGTCAGCATTTTGCTCATGCCGGCATCGGTTACATTCATTGCTTTCACATAGATATAGGCGGAAATCGTATTGCCATTGGCAAAAGTATAATAGCCCTGAGACTGCAGCCCGCTAATCATCGCTTTTTGCAGGTCTCTTACGGCTTTGATTTTCTGCGGCAGTTTTCCGGTCCGGATCAGGTCATAGCGGCGGTATCCTTCTCCGGCAAATTCCAGCTTACGTTCCTGCAGGATGGCTTCTTTCAGGTTCGCACCGGATAGTCCGCTGATATAGCCGGTAACTTTAGCCGCCTGATCAGCTGCGGAAAAAGCCCGGGACCTTACTTTGGTCAGTTCCGTTTTGGCAGCACCTTCCTCTCCCAGCTCCGCGTAGGCTTCCGCCAGCATTAAAATCACATCTGCCATTCGCATTTGTGTCCAGTTGACGCCCGATTTTCTCTGAGAGGCCGTATAAGGCTGTGGCATTCGGCTTTCATCCCATTTATTGTTGGGCAAGCCTCCATTGCTTCGGGAACCCGGGGAAAAACTGATAATGACTTCTGAAGCGGCCCCGGAATTCGCAGTGACCGTAGCAGTAACATCCCGACGCATATCGGCAGGATCATAATCGCCGTAATAGAATGCCGGCATCAACCGGCTCTGCCCATAGGATTTGCAGGGGTAGGCATTCGAACCACCACCATTGGAAGGACGTCCAAATGCATAGGGTCGTTCGGAAAACTGTCCCTGGGTCTCACCCATTTCATAAAGAGAAGCCGGACTCACCTGCAGGTTCATATTGTATTGAAAATTGTATTGAAAAGGGTTATTGAAACCGGCACCCCTGGGGTCACTTGTAATCAGGTAAGCCGAGCCCGGATTGTCCACGCAGGCTTTGAGATAAGTTCTGGCGATCTCATAATAATTTTTGTAATCAGTACGGCGGGCATACACAGCGTTCCATTTTTCCGTGCCAATCGTTTCCAGAGTTACAGCACCGTAATCAAAATCAGTACGACGCAGTCCATAGCCGCCGGCAAACAGGGCCATTTTACCAATCAGCCCCTGACAAAAAGTTCGGGAAAAACGTTCTGCCGTGATACCCCCTTCACCCAGCCGGTGCATGACGGGTTCCACCTTGCGGAGGTTTTCCAGTTCTTTGTCATAAATCTGGTCACGGGAAGTCAGCCCGGCACTGTCCGTCTGGCTCAGGCTGGCAATCGGAACATCAAAGTAGGGCACATCCCCAAAATAACGCACCAATTGAAAATAAGCATAAGCCCGGAACACCGCGGCTTCACCATACAATTGCGACCAGTCATTGGCCGTACCACTGCTGATCGCATCTTGAAACTCCTGTTTTTCAGCAATGGCTTCCATGATCATATTGGCCCGGTTGGCCACTTTGTAGAGGTTGGCCCAGGCACCCACGGCATTGGAATAATCGATGGAGATTTCGCTGGCATAGAGTCCCTCTGGAATATGCCTTGTCTGGGCATCATAACTTTCAGGATGGGTCTCGGCATCAGAGCCCACCACATCCAGATCATAAAACAAACCGTTACCAGCGCCCCGCCATATTTCATAGCAGCCTACCATGACTTTATAAGCTTCTTCGGTTGAAGAAAATACAAATTCCTGATCGGCTTCCGATGGAGACGATACCTCTAAGAAATCTTTTTTACATGCACTGAAGCTGACCGCCAGCAACAGCAGGATATATGCAGAAATCGTTTTCATTTGTTTACCATTTATCTTTTTTACGGAGTGGTTGCAGCCGGACTTACTGTCTGGGTTCTTGTCCGTGTTGATATATTTACTTGGATGCATGTTGTAAAAATTTAGTCAAATCAGAGTTGAAGGTTTAAACCCAGTGTAAAAGACCGCGCCCTGGGATAAGCACCCCAATCCAGGCCAGGTGTCGGGTACTGAGCGCCCCCCTGACTCAGGTTGGTACTGACTTCGGGATCCAGTCCTTTATATTTAGTAAACAGCAGGGCGTTATATACGGAGGCGTAGAGTCGTACGGATTTAAAGCCCGCCCGGGAAATCCAACGTTCCGGAAAACTGTAACCCAGGGTAACCGTATTGAGCCGCAGAAAAGACCCGTCCTGTATTCCCAATGTGGATACCACCGGATTCTCATGATAAGGCAGAAATGTGGTGGCACCTGCATTCAGCGCATTCAATGCGGCAGGGTCGGTCACGCTGACCAGGTTACCATCCTGGATGTCGAATATCCGATAGGCCCCTGACAAATAGTTTAACCTGTTGCGGAACAGCCCGTCTTCCTTACTGCCATAAAACGCAGCCAGGTATTCCGCATTGTAAATTTTATTGCCCACGCTCCAGTTAAAATTCAGGGCAAAATCCAGGCCTTTATAATTACCATTAAGGTTCAATCCACCGGTGTATTTGGGGTTCATATCTCCGATTACTGATACATCACCTTCATCAATCACACCATTGCCGTCCAGGTCTTTAAATTTTACGACACCGGGATAGGCCACCTGGCCACCTGGCTTATTGGCAGTAGTTCCATATACGGTTCCAATAATGCCTGATGCAATATCGGCTACGCCGCTTTTCAGGGTATATACCCCATTGGCATAGTCAAAATCTTCCGTCGTGTACCAGCCATCATAAGTGTAACCGCGAACCTGACCCACCGGCTTACCGACTTCCAGAATATAATCCCCGGTATTGGGTTGGGTCATGGTACTGCCCCAATTGGTTTTATATAAGCCGTTGACACCCGGAGCCAGTTCATCCACCCTTCCCTTATTGAAGTTGAAATTAAAACTGGCATTCAGGTTAAAGTCTGTCTTTCTGACAATGCCGGCACCGACAGAAATTTCGATACCGCGGTTGCTGGTACTGCCCACATTATCATAGGTAGCAGAAAAACCACTGATGGCCGAAATAGAGGTCAGCATCAGCAGGTCTTTGGTAGAGTTCTTATACACGTCAATAGAACCAAAAAGGCGGTTATCCAGCAGGGAATAATCCAGACCCAGGTTCCGGGTAATGGTCGTTTCCCATTTCAGATTGGGATTGGCAAGGGTGGAATTCGGGGAATAGGCCATCTGCTGGATCTCATTGACCGAGTAGCCGGTAAAGCCATCCGAAGTCCAGTTCATCCGCCACAGATTGGCACTGATGCCGTCGTTGCCGACCGTTCCGTAAGAAAGGCGCATCTTCAGGTTATTGATCCAGGAAACATCTTTCAGGAAATTCTCGTCAGACATCCTCCAGGCAAAAGCCGCCGCCGGAAAATAGCCCCAGCGGTTGCTGGGTGCAAATCGGGAGGAACCATCTGCCCGGAAAGTAAAGGTAAACAGGTATTTGTCCAGTAAACCATAGTTCGCCCTGCCGAAATAGGAATTCAGGCGGTTGGGCGTACCGGTATTGGAACTATAGCCGTAATTGATCAAAGCATCGCCGGTAAAATACTGATCCATCATGGCGAAGGCCCGATCGGCATCAAAATCCTTGGGATATTTATTGCCCCAGATATTAATGCTTTTGGATCCTGAGTTCATCACTTCCTGTCCCAGGAGCAGGTCGAGCTGATGGGCCTGTCCAAGATTTTGGAAACGATAAGCCAGGGTATTGGCCCAGCGCAGGTTCCAGCCTTCTGCAGTTGATATCGAGGCATTACCTGAAAAAGTTTTATTACCCTCCTGATCGATATAGTTATTGTAAATAGCTCCGGACCAGGATTCGCCGCGGTTCCAGTAAGTATTCAGTCCCAGTTCGGAACGGGCGGTCAGCCCCTTGACAATCCGCCAGGTCAGCCCGGTATTGACCCGTAGGGAACGGTTGACCGATGCCGGCGAATAGTCCCGCATCCGGGCCACGGGATTGAACATATCCTGCAAAACATAATCATACAATCCCAGCTGGGTATTTTTGGTATCATCCAGTTCACCCAGCACATCCGCAGTGGCAATGGGCCGGAACTGATAGGCGGAGGACAAAATTGATCCCCGTCCGCTGGAGGTTCCCTCATTGCCCATTTCATCGATATGGGTATATCGGGTATCAATTGAAAGGTCCAGTTTCTCGCCAATTTTCTGGTCCAGTTTGATAGAAGCATTATACCTTTTGAACCAGGAATTAATCTTCATGCCGTCATTGTCCACGTAATTCAGGGCAACCAGGAGCCGGGTTTTATTATTGCCCGCCATCAGCGACAGATTATGGCTTTGTGACATGGAAGCCGAATAAGCTTCGCGGGCATAATTTTTCGCGGCCACATTCCTGTAATGATCGATCCCTTCGGCATTACTGAAGTCTGCTGCCGCACCGCCGATCGCCCATAATTTCTCCCAGGCGGAAGCGTAGCCGTTGCTGATGGCTTTGGCATAGGCCCAGTTATAAGCGATATAATCGTAGGCGTTCATGGTCTCCACATACTTGGTGGGCTGATTGCTTTGCAGATAACCATCGTAATTCACGGTGACCGCCCCGCTCCTGCCGTTTTTAGTAGTAACAATTACCACACCGTTGGCACCCCGGGCACCGTATATGGCGGTGGAGGAAGCGTCTTTGAGTACGTCAACGGAGGCGATCTGGGCCGGGGGAATATCTGAAATGGAAGAAACAGGAAACCCGTCTACGATATAGAGGGGTTCATTGCTCTGGGAGATGGATCCACCACCGCGAACCCGGATGGAAACCGAGGCGTCCGGCCGGCCATCCTGGGTAGTGACATTTACCCCTGGCAGTTTACCCTGCAAAGCCTGGGCGGCATTCGCCACCGGTACCGCCGCAACATCTTTCCCGGATACCGACGAAACGGCGCCCGTCAGGTCTTTTCTGCGAACGGTCTGGTAACCGATCACCACCACTTCATCGCCGGCATTGGTTACGACCCTTTTCATTTTTAAAGATGCCGTATTACCGGAGACCGGCATCTGGACCGTCTCAAATCCCACATAACTGAAAACCAGTACGATCCTGCCGGAGGAAGGCACATCAATATGATAGGTTCCAGCTGCATCGGTCTGAGTTGCAGCGGTACCGTTTTCCAGACCAACGGATACGCCCGCTAAAGGGGCATCATTTTCGTCGGTCACGGTTCCCGTGATGGGCTTGGTCTGTGCCTGGGCACTGAAATAAAAAACAGACAGGAAACTAAAAAGACAAAAGAGGCTTTTCATCTGGCAAACAGTTTTAATTTAAGTAAAATTTCGACGACTAAATTATCTACTCCGGCGCTTATTACTCAAAAAAAATACGCAATCGTTTGCATGTCTTTCCAGTCATATAAGGCTAAACTATTGCCTTTCAGTCTGCTAAACATTCAGGTAACCGGTTGCAATTGTTCAGGCCTTTTGCTGCATGCAACGGGCCTGCCGGTTCCAGGGCATTTTCGCCTCCGCAATAATTGATGGCTGGGGGGCGGAAGTCTGAAGGGGGCTTAACAAAAAAAGCCCCGTCCGGAAACGAGGCTTGTATCTTTTAGCATTTGCTGAATTACCAATCCTGTTTGGCAATACCTGCTTTGATTGCAGCCAATGCCTTTTCTTCTCCTAATAAGGCAGTAAGCTTATTGCCTTTACCGTCATTTCCTTTTGCGATATATCCTCCTTTTGCGGTTCTTGATATCACGGCATCCAGAATTGGTACGTTCTTTTCCTTGGTTTTTACGTTGTAAGCTGTAAGTGTTACATCTGCCATATCTGTTAAGTTTTAATTAAGAAAGGCTGAAATTAAGGGTTTTACTCAAAATCAGGGTCAATTTATCGGTAAAAACCGCCCGGCATACCTAATTTTAGCGTTTACGGAAGTTGATCCTGGATCGGATCCCAGGTTAATCCCAAGGCGATAAAATCGCAAAACGTTGATTTCCAGTATAGTACGTATATAAAATAAAAAACCGCCCTTTCGGGCGGTTTCGGGCTTCAGGCCTTGGAATATTATACATCCAAATTGGCGTATTTGGCATTGGTTTCTATGAATTCCCGCCGGGGCGCCACTTCATCGCCCATCAGCATACTGAAGACCCGGTCGGCTTCTGCGGCACTTTCGATGGTCACCTGCTTCAACGTACGACGATCCGGATCCATGGTGGTCTCCCAAAGCTGCTCCGCATTCATCTCTCCCAGACCTTTGTACCGTTGGATATGAACCGATTCTTCTTTACCGGCACCCAGCTGCGCCACCAGGGCCTTGCGCTGCTCTTCATTATAGGCATAGGCTGATTCCCGGCCTTTCTTTACAAGATACAGGGGCGGTTGGGCAATGTAAACATATCCCTGTTCCACCAGTGTTTTCATATACCGGTATACAAAGGTCAGGATCAGGGTGGCGATATGGCTTCCATCCACATCGGCATCGGTCATGATAATCAGCTTATGGTAGCGAAGCTTCGTAATATTCAACTCTTTCGGATCCTCAGGCGTACCCACGGTAACACCCAGCGCTGTATAAATATTTCGAATTTCTTCATTCTCGTAAATCTTATGCTCCATGGCTTTCTCCACATTAAGGATTTTACCCCTAAGAGGCAGAATTGCCTGAAAACTCCGGTCACGTCCCTGCTTGGCCGTGCCGCCGGCTGAATCCCCTTCCACCAGGTAGAGCTCACAACGTTCCGGATCACGGTCCGAACAGTCAGCCAGCTTTCCGGGCAGGCCGCCACCGCTGAGAACGGATTTTCTCTGCACAAGATCCCTGGCTTTTCTGGCCGCCGCCCGGGCCTGGGCCGCCAGGATCACTTTATCGATAATGGTCCGGGCCGCTTTGGGATTTTCTTCGAGGTATGCTTCCAGTACCCGGCTTACAGTGGTTTGTACTACCCCACTTACTTCACTGTTACCCAGCTTGGTCTTGGTCTGGCCTTCAAACTGCGGTTCGGGCACTTTCACCGAGATAATGGCACTCAGGCCTTCCCTGAAATCATCCCCTTCGATAGACACTTTGGCGCGATCAAAATATCCGTTTTTATCTCCGTAAGTCTTGAATACACGGGTCAGGGCCTGCCGGAATCCGGTAACATGGGTCCCCCCTTCGATGGTATTGATATTGTTGACGTAGGAATAGATATGCTCGCTATAAGAATCATTATAGGTCAGGGCCACTTCCACAGCTACATTGGTGGCCGCGTCATGACCGTCAACACTGAGTACATTGGGTATCAGCGGCCGACGCCCGGCGTTATCGTCCAACATACTGACGAACTCTACAATACCGCCCTCACTGTAAAAGGTTTTGGAAATAATATTTCCGGCTTCATCCTTTTCTCTTTGATCGGTCAGCGTAATCCGGATGCCACGGTTCAGGTAGGCCAGTTCTCTGAGCCGGCCCTCGAGAATATCAAATTTGTATTCATCGGTAATAAAAATGCTGGTATCAGGCCAGAAATGCTGATGGGTACCGGTCCTGTCGGAAACACCAATCTCCCGGACATCGTACTGGGGAATACCGATCCGGTACTCCTGTTCAAAGATTTTTCCCTCCCGGTGTACTGTGGTAATCATTTTCGTACTCAGGGCATTCACACAACTAACGCCCACACCATGAAGACCACCGGAAACCTTATAACTGTCCTTGTCAAACTTACCTCCTGCATGCAGTACGGTCATGACGATTTCCAGTGCGGATTTATTCTCTTTCTTATTGATACCGGTGGGAATCCCCCGGCCATCATCCTGTACAGAGATGGAATTATCTTCGTGAATGGTTACATCGATGTTTTTACAATGACCGGCCAGGGCCTCATCAATAGAGTTGTCCACCACTTCATATACCAGGTGGTGCAACCCCTTGACACCAATATCTCCGATATACATCGCTGGGCGCTTGCGCACCGCTTCCAATCCTTCCAGTACCTGAATACTATCTGCTCCGTAAACGGGCTTGCGCACCGCTTCTGCTTCCTTAATTTCTTCGCTCATAAAATATAAAACTACTAGTAAAAATGCCCGAAAGGCAATTCACAAATATACGAAAAATCCAGCAGAGATAAGGGTTTTCTTGACCCGATGTGCATATCCTGTCAATAGCGGGAACGGGGACGTCAGCGGACCGAAAACGACCCATAGATCATCGGTACCAGCAGCAGCAGGCCAGGGAAATCTGGCAGTTAGCGTTTCACGATCTGAGCGACCAGGTCGGCCTCCGTGGCTACTTTATTGCCCACATAGACCGTGCCCCGCATTTCGCAGATACCCCGTCGTATGGGCGCCGTCAGCTCCATTTTCAGGATCATGGTATCCCCCGGGCGGACCATTTGTTTGAACTTACAGTTGTCGATTTTCAGAAAATAGGTATCATAATTGCCTTCACCAGCCAGATTGATGGCCAGAATCCCGCCACACTGGGCCAGGGCCTCGATCTGCAATACGCCGGGCATCACCGGATTACCGGGGAAATGCCCCTGAAAAAACCATTCGTTAAAAGTAACGTTCTTGATACCGACGATCTTTTCATCGGTCAGTTCAATGATTTTGTCTACCAGCAGGAAAGGAAAGCGGTGGGGCAGCCTTTTCTCGATATACTGCAGGTCGTATACCGGTGGTTCGGCGGGATTATAGTTGGGAACATCCTTGGTATGCTTATTGGCGCGGATATGCTTTTTGATCAGTCGCGCAAAGGCTACATTGGTACTATGGCCCGGCCGGTTCGCAATAACCCGGCCTTTTACCGGATAACCGATCAGGGCCAGGTCACCCACAATATCCAGGAGTTTATGCCGGGCGGGTTCATTCGGAAACCGCAGTTCAAGGTTATTAAGGTAGCCCTCGCTTTTTACCTCAATATCATCCTTATTGAAAATGGCCTTGAGCCTGTCGAGTTCCTTATTATCCACCGCTTTATCGACCACGACAATCGCATTATTCACGTCGCCGCCTTTGATCAGGTTATTGTCCAGCAGCATTTCCAGTTCGTGCAGGAAGCAGAAAGTCCGGCAGGAGGAGATTTTATCCTTGAAATTCCGCATGGTCTTCAATTCCGCATGCTGGGTGCCCAGTACCGGCGAATTAAAGTCGATCAGCGTGGTTATCTGATATTCCCGGGCGGGCATGATCACCATCTCCACCCTTTTGTCATCATCGGTCAGATAGAGGTTCTCATCGATGGAGTACCAGATTTTGGCAGCGTCCTGTTCTTCCAGTCCAACTTCCTCAATGACTTCCACAAAAGGCATGGAACTGCCGTCCATTATGGGAACTTCAGGGCCATTGATTTCAATCAGGCAATTATCGATACCTAGCCCTACCAGGGCCGCCAGCAGGTGTTCTACCGTAGAGACTTTCGCCCCATTGGCTTCCAGGGTCGTGCCCCGGCTGGTATCGGTAACTAATTCACAATCAGCCTTGATAACGGGTTTATTGGGCAAATCCACCCGCTGGAATTGAAAACCAAAACCCGCATTGGCGGGCTTTAAAGTAACATCTGCGAGTATACCGGTATGCAGGCCGGTGCCACTAATATTTACCGCGCTTTTCAGCGTATGCTGTTTATCCGGATTGAAGTTATTATTCATTATCAGATAGATTGAATGCGGCAAATATAAAGAGAAGTTAAATGCCTGAAAAGCCTGTCTGGATTTAAATTAACCAGGCTAAGCGGCGGTGCGCTTGTACGGACCGGTAATCCGGTGGCTCGCTCCGCCGGTGCAGCCGGCCGCCACCGGTCCGGCCACCCCTGAAAAGGGTTGGAATAGCAGATCTTCTATTCTTATCCATTCGTCCCTTATTTTTGCAGCCTTATGGCAACTAATAACAATAAGCCTGCCCAACCGGCAGGCCGGTTTCAGGCGATCATTTCGCATTGTAAGGAGTATGGATTTATTTTCCCCAGTAGTGAAATATATGACGGATTACAGGCAGTATATGATTACGGGCAATGGGGCGCGGAACTGAAAAAAAATATAAAAGATTACTGGTGGCGGAGTATGACCCAGTTACACGACAATATCGTGGGCATCGATGCGGCGATTTTTATGCATCCCACCACCTGGAAAGCGAGTGGACATGTGGATGGCTTCAATGATCCCATGATCGACAATAAGGACAGCAAAAAGCGCTACCGCGTCGACCACCTGATCGAATCGCATGCAGAACTGCTTCGCCAGGACAACCAGCAGGCAGCGGCGGATGCCCTGATTGCTGAGATGGAAAAAGCAGATGCCGCGGGCGACCTGGCAGAGCTGAAACAAATTATCGACCGGCATCAGATCAAATGTCCCATCAGCGGAACAGCGAACTGGACCGATATCCGGCAGTTCAACCTGATGTTTTCCACCGAATTCGGATCTACCGTATCCTCAGATGAGGAGAATAACAAGGTCTACCTGCGTCCGGAAACCGCCCAGGGTATTTTTGTAAATTTCCTGAACGTACAGAAAACCGGCCGCATGAAGATTCCCTTCGGCATTGCCCAGATCGGAAAAGCCTTCCGTAACGAAATTGTTGCCCGGCAGTTTATCTTCCGGATGCGGGAATTCGAACAGATGGAAATGCAGTTCTTTATCCGGCCCGGAAGTCAGCAGCATTGGTATGAATACTGGAAGCAGGCCAGGCTGCAATGGCACCTGGAACTGGGCGTGCCGGCCAGCGAATACCGCTTTCACGATCATGTGAAACTGGCGCATTATGCAGATGCCGCCTGCGATATCGAATATAATTTTCCCATAGGATTCAAGGAACTGGAAGGTATTCACAGCCGGACTGATTTTGACCTGAAAAACCACCAGGAATACAGCCGCAAGAAAATGCAGTATTTTGACAATGATATCAATGAACAGACGGGTAAACCCTATGGCAATTACATCCCTTATGTTATTGAAACTTCCATCGGTCTGGACCGGATGTTCCTGTCAATGATCTGTGCGGCCTATACAGAAGAAGACCTGAGCACGCCGGAGAAACAGGACAGCCGGGTGGTATTAAAATTTCCGGCCAAACTGGCCCCCGTCAAGCTGGCGGTATTCCCGCTGTTAAAGAAGGACGGTCTGCCGGAAATTGCACAGGAGATCATGAGCCGATATCGTGGTGCTTTCAAATGTTTTTATGAAGAAAAAGATGCCATTGGTAAGCGCTACCGCCGGATGGATGCGATCGGTGTACCTTTCTGTGTTACCGTCGACCACCAGACCAAAGAGGATCAGACAGTTACTATTCGTCACCGCGACAGCATGGAACAGCAGCGGGTATCGATCGATCAGATCGGCGAACTGGTCCTCCAGGCGATCAGCTAGCAGATTTCCCCGCATCCTCGTGGCGCTCCCCCCGGGCCACTTTAAACAGGTGCAGGACCTGAGGGAATAAGGCATCCATCGTTTCGGCTGCCCCCCGGGTGGAACCCGGAAGGGTCAGCACCAGGCTGCGGCCAATAAATCCGGCGATACCCCGGCTCAACATCGCATAGGGGGTACGTTGTTGCCCATAATTTCTGGCAGCTTCCATGATACCGGGTATTTCCCGGTCCAGCAGGGGTCGCAGGGATTCGGGCGTAATATCACGGGGCGACAGTCCGGTTCCTCCGGTAAAAAGTATCAGTTGATATCCTTCCGCTGCCAAATGACGGGCCTGCTGCTGAATGGCGGACGCCTCATCGGCAATAATTTGGTAGGACCCGGTTTCGATGCCGAAAGCTTTGAGTTTGTCTACGATCACCCGGCCACTGCTGTCCTGTTTGCTGCCGGCAGCCACGGAATCCGAGCAAACGATAACGGCTGCCCGCACCGTGGTGGTTAAATCAGCCGCCCTGTCCGATTTACCACCCTGTTTACTGATCAGCCGGATATCCTGAATCCGTACATCCGGATCCACGGGTTTGAGCATGTCATAAATCGTAAGGGCTGTGATGGAGGCCCCGTGCATCGCTTCCACTTCCACTCCGGTTTTATACACTGTATGCACTTCGACCCGGATATGAATTTCCAGTTCCGCCATTTCGTAACTGATGGAAGCAAACTCAACCGGCAATGGATGACAGTCGGGAATCAGGTCGCTGGTCTTCTTGATACCCAGCAATCCGGCGGCCCTGCCGATTTCAAATACATCGCCTTTGGGAATCTGACGGTGGCGGACGGCTTCGATCGTTTCTGGTCGGGAAACCAGTACTGTCGCCGCTGCAACGGCTTTTCTTAAACTGTAATTCTTATGTGTTATATTAACCATATTAATGTTGTTGTTTCCATTGATCGGTATGGTCTTCGAAGAGCTCCCGGCCCCAGACAGGCAGTTCCTTTTTGATCCGCTCTACCAGCTCTTCACAGGCGGCGATGGCTTCCCGCCGGTGTGCGGCGGAAGTAAATACAAAAAAGCAAAGACTGCCGGCCGGTACCCGTCCCAGACTATGGTGTATATGCATGCAATGCAGGGGATATTTCTCAAAAATAGCTTCCCGGATTTCCTGCATTTTTTTCAGTGCCATTTCCTGATAGGCCGTATATTCAATGGCCGCTACTTTTTTCCCATCTACTTCATCTGCCCGTACCTGTCCCAGGAAAATGCTGTGCGCACCGATACCGGTTTTTGCCGCATGCCCGGCAATACCGGAACTAATCAGTGCCGGCGGTATAGGCCCCTCTAAAAAAATATTCTTCATGTTACCCATCAATTAATTTTGTTTTTGTGTACACCCTGTGCTGCAAAGGCTGCATCGTTATATAATAGCTGCCCGATCTCTGCGGGCCAGCCAGTCCCGGATCCCGCCCTTCAGGCTGTAAACTTCCGGATAACCGGCCGCCCGCAGGCGGCCTGCTGCTGCCCGGCTGCGCGTCCCGGAATTGCAGCACAATAATAGCTGTTGAAAAGAAAGCGTCGGCAGAATCCGCAGCAATTGCGCTTCAGAAAGCCTGAGGTCTGCCAGTCCGGTCGCCTGGGGTAATTCGCCCGGTTCACGGATATCAACAACCAGTAATTGCTGCTCCTTTCTGGCCCGTTCCAATACCGGGACGTCCCATTCCAATGCTGCAGTCCCCGCCCCGCAAGCTTCCTGCCCGTAATCGCGCTGTAGATAGGCTGCTGCCGAGGATAGCAGCCAGGCATCTGCAGCTGCTGAAGCAACAAGCGCTGTATGAAAAGTCTGCTGCCGCAGTAGCTGGTATTGCAGCATAAAACCGGCTCCCTGATCGCCCAGTCCGGTCAGCAGCCGAATGGCTTCACTGGCCATCATGGTACCAATCACGCCGGTCAGTACCCCCAGAACGCCCGCTTCATTGCAATCGGGCACGGTGCCCGCCGCCGGCGGCCGGGCAAAAACATCTCGGTAGCTCAAGGGCCGGTTCCCTGCGGAATGCTGATGGCTATCAAAAACAAAAAGCTGCCCCTCAAATCCGGAAACCGCTCCTGAAATCAGCCTTTTGCCCAGCAACTGGCAACCATCACTGATCAGATACCTGCTGGAAAAATTATCCGTGCCATCCAGGATGATATCGTATTGGGGGAAAAGCTCCAACGCCTCCCTCGCCCGCAGGGGTTGCTGGTAAGTTACCACCTCCAGCTCCGGGTAAAACTCCCGGAGTCGCGCTGCGGCTGCGCTAACTTTGGGCCGGTCCAAATCACTTAAAGAATATAAAATCTGCCGGTGCAGGTTCGACAGGGACACGGTATCGGGATCAATGATCCCGATGCGACCCACGCCGGCGGCAGCCAGGTACTGCAGGGCCGGACAACCGAGCCCCCCGGCACCCACGACCAATACCGCCGCGTCCCGCAGGGCCTGCTGGGCTGCCGGTCCGAACCCCTTTAGCAGGACTTGGTGCCGGAACCGTTCGTATGAATATTTTCCCGCCATTAAATTATCCTCCTGAAAAAGGCGGCATCAATGCCACCGTACAGCCCGGTTCCAGTTCCAGTTCCCGATCTCCGTCCACCAGCCTTTCATTAACTGCGACGGCATAGGATTGGTCCCGGAGCCCGGGATAGCTTTGTTCCAGCTGATCCTTCAGTGCTGCCAGACTCACCGCCTGCGGCATTACCAATTCCGGAACCGCCAGTTCCGCCAATTTTCCAAATAAAAGTACCCTTATCGACATAATTAAATATTATAATACCCGGCTTACCTTAATTTCCTGAACGCCTTTGACATAACGTCGGCCCGTAGCCCTGTCGGAGGAGCTAATCATGCTGATGTAATGCTGCATCTCCCGGCCTTTACGGCCATCATAGCCCTTAATCAAAAAAACGGAGTCCCCCACTGCCGTATTATAGAGTTCGTTCCAGGAAAACACCACCTTGTAGCCGTCAGTCGCAATAATTGTAAAAAAAAATTCGCTGTATTGCTTGGGACCCCGACTGTTCAATTCCAGTGGCGCCAACAGGTCTTTGAGTCGAACCAGTTCCGGATGATGCAAGACGGAACGCGGTTCGCCGTGATGATTCAGAATCCGGATACTGTCCAAACGGTACTGCGGATATCGGGATAAATCCTCCAGGGTAAATCGCAGCTCTTTTTTTACCGCTCCCGTTACTGTAAAATGTTCAGTAGAAACAATCCGGTGCTGCGCCCGCAGGCCGAAGGCGGGCAGCCAGCAAATAATTAGAAGCAGTATCCTCTGTACACTCATATATTGTAAAATCTATCCTGAGATTATTAAATTAATTGTTGTCCCCTTTCGCCTTCAGTCTGGTATACTTTAACCAGGCTTCCCGCCGTATACCTGCCGGGTTCCGGCCCCAGTTCTACCAGACAGTTGGCCTGCGCAAAGGATTTCAGGCGATAAGATTCCTGCGCTTCCAGTATCCGGACCCTGCCTGCATGCAGGCTTCCTTTTAAAAAATGTGTCAACGGATGACTTTTTTCAAAGTCGTTTTCCAGGACGGCCTCGCTGCTGGCAGGCTGTAAAGACAGGCCGGTCAGCTGTTCCAGTGCCAGCCAGATATATTGGCTGAAACAGGTAAGCACCGAAGCCGGATTCCCCGGCAGACCAAATACAGGTTTACTGCCTTTTATTCCAAAGAACAGGGGTTTGCCCGGCCTTTGGCGCACTTTATGAAAAACCGGTGTAATCCCGCAGACTTCAGCCGCCCTTAGTACAAAATCATAGCTGCCCACGCTGACGCCCCCGGTGAGCAGCAGGAGATCAGAAGCTGCCAGTGCCTGTTGCAGCGTATCACTCAGTTCTTCCAGATTATCCGTCGCATGAAAGATACGATCGAGTATAAATCCTTTGGTTTCCAATGCGGCGGCCAGCATCAGGGAATTGGATTCATAAACCTGGCCATAGGATAAGGGCTGGCCCGGAGTCTGCAATTCAGATCCGGTAACGATGAGACTGATCCTTGGCAGTGGATATACTTCAACGGCTGCCCTACCTGCGGCAGCCAACAGGCCGATAGCCGCGGGACGAAGCAGACTGCCGGCATCGAGCACCAGTTGACCTTTTCGCAGTTCCGAACCCTGGGGGCGAACATTGGCGCCCAGTTGGATTTGTGGATCTCTTATCGTCAAACTTGGACCTGCTACTTCGACTTTCTCCTGCATTACGACCGTATCTGCCCCTTCCGGTACCGGTGCGCCGGTAAATATTCGAAAGGCTTCCCCGGCCTGCAGAATCTGCGACTTGCCGGCACCGGCAGGTAGTTCCCCTGCGACATGAAGCCCCCTGTCTTTTTTCCATTGCGGAAAACTGAAAGCATATCCATCCATGGCGGATTGTGGAAATCCCGGTATGTCCTGTTGCGCATATACCGGTTCCGCCAGTATCTTTCCAGCCGCTTCTGCCAAAGACAGCCGGACAGGTGGCAGCCGTGCAATTGCCCTGCTGATCAGCTCCTTTGCTGTTATGACCGATATCATCTGCTCCATTCCTTAGTTTTTTCAACCGCCTATCGCGATCATGGAACGGTTCAATACGCTCCTGGTATCCAGTTGTTTAAAATCTTTGGTAAACTGACCGCCCAGTTCCCGTGCCTTGCCGGCAATATTTTCGATGATCAATTGTCGCGGATCCTCCCCGCTGCGAATAACGCTCAGTAAATCCGTTTCACCGCCAGCAAACAAACAGTTTTTCAGCTTTCCATCAGCGGTTAGCCGCATCCGGTTGCAGCTGCTGCAAAAGGGGGCGCTCATGGTACTGATGACGGCAAAACTGCCTGCATGGCCCGGCACCTGATATTTTTTAGCTGTATCATGTGGACCGGTTGCTACCGGAACAAAAGGATAGCGGGCACCAATCCGTTCCAGCATCTGCTGCCAGGTAAAGACTTTGGATCCGTCCCATTGATTACCCGTGAAGGGCATGAATTCGATAAACCGGATCTGTACTGGCTGCTCCCGGGTCCATTCCACAAAATCCAGTAATTCGTCATCATTCAGACCGGCAATGACCACGACATTGATCTTCAGTTCAATATTTCTGCGCAGTTGCTGCGCTATATTACGCATTACCTGCCCGAAACCCTTGCGTTTTGTGATCATCAGGAATTTTTCGGGTTGCAGGCTGTCCAGACTGATATTGAGCGACCGGATCCCGGTCTGCTGCAGTAAGGGTGCTACCAGATGCAGCCTGGAGCCATTGGTCGTCAGGGCCAGCTCAACGGGCAGTGCTGCCAGAGCGCTGATGATTTCAGCGGCATCTTTGCGTACCAGAGGTTCGCCTCCCGTAAGCCGGATCTTGCGTACCCCCAGGTCGACAAAAGTTCGGGCCAGCGAAAGAATTTCTGCCGGCTGCATCAGACGGGCAGCAGGGGTCATCTGATAATCAGCGTCCGGCATGCAATACAGACAGCGGAAATTGCAATGGTCCGTCAGAGAAATTCTCAGATAATCGTGTACCCGGTTATATTGATCAGTAAGCATATTGAATTCTACTTAAAAAAGAAAGGGTTGCCGCTTCAGCACTTTCAAAGGCTGACCCACGGCAATGACGCCCTGTTTGTCATAAAGCAGGTTCTGGCCGAATAATATTTTATGGCCCAGCCTGCGATATTTCGAAAGTGTCAGCAGCGGCTCTTTTGCTTTGTGGCCAGTCTGTTGATCGATCGTCGTGATTACACAGCGGGCACAGGGTTTCACGGAAGACATACCAATGCCATTGATTTCGAAAGCGGCAAAACTGTCTTCCTCAAAAGCCCGGCCACCGGTAAAAACGATATTGGGCCGGAAACGGTCCATCGGCAGTGCTGCTGCCAGCCGACTGTTCAAATCATCCAGCGAAGCCTGACCGATTAACAGGAGCGGAAAAGCGTCGGAAAAAGCTGCAATATCCGTAGATCGACGGGCATATTCCGGATCGACTTTCCTTTGAAAACTGTCCGGCATGTATACCAGGTGGCAGGGACGTTCCAGTTTCCGGGAAAACCAGCGATCGGCTTCTTCAGCGACCAGAACCGCCTGACAGCTGTCTTCAAACAGTTGCACCTTTATCGTAGCCCTGCCCATATCCGGGTTCAGGGGCAAGCGGATCTGGTCCGCCAACCTGTGCTTGTCGTAAACCAGGAGGTCCGCACCTTCAAGCGCGGTTTGTAATAAAGCCATCCGGGGGCATTGGCGCTGACTAATAAAACAATGATCTGCATCCACCAGCATCATCCGGCGATCTCCCGCCAGCCCCCGATCCGTAAGCGCTGCCTGCGTCAAAGAAATCCCGGCCAGTGATTTTATCGGATATATGAATATTTGACTCACCTGGAGCATCACTGCATTTTATTGATTATTACCAACCCGGTTGCGGCTTAACCGTCCGTTCGTAAACTGGCGGCTGTCCGGACAATAATGATTAATTTTAAGTCAAAATTAATACTCCTGGACATACATCCCATGCATATATCAGGTTTGGTACTCTGTGGTGGCTTCAGCAGCCGTATGGGTACAGATAAAGCCCTGCTGGAATCCACAGGCGGCAAATGGGCTGAAATCGCAGCCGGCAAACTCAGTGAATTACAGCTTCCCGTAAAATACTCGGTACATGCCGGTCAGCATCGGCAATTTACCAGGTTGTTTCCGCAGCGCGAACTCATCGTAGATGATCCCCAGCTGGACGTTAAAGGGCCACTACTGGGCATTCTGAGCGCCTACCAGCAGGATCCCGGAAAAGACCTTTTCGTACTGGCCTGTGACCTGCCACTGATGGTAACCCCTTTACTCAAAGAACTTTTACGGCTGTATCAGGAACAACCTGCAGCCGCCTACTTTTTTACGAATGAAGGCCATGCAGAACCCCTCTGTGCGATTTATACCAGCCAGGGGCTTCAAAAAATCCAGGACATGGTGGGTGCCGGGACCCTGAAAAAATTCAGCATGAAATATGCCCTGGAACAATTGCATGTCAGGACCATTCCCTTGAACGAGGCTGATAAAAAATATTTTAAAAACTTCAATGCGCATGCCGATTTAAACGGCCACTGATCCCATGTTTCATTCGCCCTCCATCCTGCTCAGGCGGTCACCGGAAGCAGGGTCTTTGCATCTAGGGGAAGAAATCCGGAGGCTGCGGTCCCGCATACCGGACAAGCATAGGCTGCCGGCAGCGCCGTAAACGGGGTGCCTGCAGCTACCTGGCGATCCGGATCCCCGTATTGGGGATCATAGACGGTCAGACAATCGGGACACTGATGTACCGGGATTAAAGTAATCGGTTCAACCCGGGGTTTGGCGGTTTCCGGTGGGGAAGCCTGCCGCTGTTGTTCCATTCGTTTTTTATAAAACCAGCGTACCGCGTTGGCCAGTTCCGCCGCCAGATAAGGTCGGGTAATATTGCTGATAAAAATATTTTCCGTGCGCTCATTGGGATTAAAATCCCTGGCACATAAAATATCATATAACCAGAATACAGGCTTTCCGAACAGACGCAACAGGGGCTTGCGGCGGATCAGAATCGAACTGAAAATTTCTGTTTTAGGCTGGGTTTTTATACCCAGACAAATACCAAAACTTCGAAGATCCCAGTCATTGAAACGGCGTACGATGCGTTGTTTGAGCCTGCGGGCCGCCGGATCATTGTCCTGGACCTGAAAATTCAATTCATTGGCGGCATGCCGCATATTGATTTCATATCGATCCAGCAGATCACTCCAACGGGGTTTATCCCTGCCTTCAATACCTTTCAGTATTATGGATTTCCAGGGTGTGGAACAGATTTCACCGATTTTCGTTTGCAGACAAAGTTGACTGAGCTCTTTGAGAAACGCCAACGGGAACATTTCCGAACGCCGGTAGACGCCCAGCCAATACCTGGAATTATGCCGGTTGAAGCCTTCATAATAGGGCAGGTTAAAAGGCGGTAACTGCATCGTACCCGAAACCGGCTTCAGGTTGTACCCCTCCTGATCCATTGTGGCCATTAAGGCGGCAGCGGCGGCTTCATCCGAGCCCGCAGGATGCGGCTGGGCAAAATAACGGGATTCCAGCTCCCGGGACAACCGGGCCACATCATTGGTATAGACCATCTGATCCCATTGATAAACATCATTACTGCGGGGCAATCGGATAAACAGCCACCAGAAATGGGCGGTACCCGGGGCTGCCACCCAATTAATATTCCCGGTGAATAGCGGCGTAAAACTTTGATTGCTATTCGAGATATTGATCTTTAGCCGGGGCCGGTGGTCGAGCTCATCCAGAATGTCTTTATACACGCCTTCACTCAGCCAGCTTTGTTGGATAAAAACTTCCTCTGCCGGATAAGAGCTGACAATATTGGGATACGCATCGGCATTTTCCTCAATAACCAGTTTCAGGTCGCTCAGCCGGCTTTTGAATTCCGTCACAACGCCTGTGGCCAGTTCCAGATACAGCTGCTGGCGCAGTCCGAAACCGGCCTGACGGGCGCCCAGCGCCTCAGCCGTTTCCAGAAGGATCAGTAACTCCCCCGGGGAAATAATTCCACCTTTAAAGTTTATTTTCAGCCTACTGATTTTCATACTGCGAGGGTTTGCGCTTCGGCGGTTACCATATTGGCGCCCGCCAGCCTTTCTTCCAGAATTTTTTTGACTTCGGGTCGGCAACTGCCACAACCAGTACCGGCACCGGTAAGCTGACAAAGCTGCAAATGATCCCTGCATCCGGCGTCAATTTTATCCGTCAGATTACCTTCCCCTACATTATTACAGCTGCAGACCAGTTTTCCTTTTACCGGCTCCGCTGTTTTCCCGGACCGGAGGAGTTGCAGTCTTTTTTCACTGAGTTCCAGCTTGTTTTCAATCAGGTTGCGGAACTCCAGGAATTCATTTTTATCACCGATCAGAATGGCGCCGACCAACCGGTCATTGTGAATGATACATTTCTTATAATAGCGCTTGGCCTTATCGATAAAAACGACTTCTTCATAAGCCGGATCATCCGGGCATTCCACTTCTCCCAGAGAGCAAAAATCGGCGCCGTGTACTTTTAGAATATTCATCGCAAGGGTACCCTGGTAATACGGAGAAATATTACCATTCAGATAGCGGGATACCACTTCTGCCTGTTGTTCTGCAGCGGCAGTAATACCGAAGAGATTTCCCTGAAACTCGGCGATCTCCCCAATGGCGAATATCGAAGGATCACTGGTCTGCAGGTATTCGTTGACCACCACCCCACGTTTGCATTCCAGGGCCGCTGCTTTCGCCAGTTCGGTATTAGGCGTCGTGCCAATTGCCATGACCACGGTGCTACAATCCAGCACCCTCCCGCTTTTCAGTTTCAGACCGGTAATCGCCCCGGTACCCAGAAATCGCTCGATCTCATCGTTGTAGTGAATTTCGATGCCTTTGTCCGTAAGTTCTTCATGCAGGAGCTGACTGCCCAAAGCATCGAGCTGGCGGTTCATCAGTCTGGAGGTCCGCTGCAATAAGGAAACCCCGATACCCATCTCACGTAGGGAAGCCGCCAATTCTATGCCCAGCAATCCACCACCAATAATGACAACAGCGCCCTCAGCCTCACGGGTATATTCCAGAAACTTATCCGCATCATTCCTGTTGCGCATGGTAAACAGCCCCTGCATCTGCGGCGCGTCCCGCAACTGGGTGGATCTGCTACCCATTGCAAGCACCAGCAGATCATAGTTATGGCTACGACCGTTGCTGTCGGTTACGGTTTTGGCTTTTCGGTCAATAGCGACAACGGAAACCCCGCGATGCAGTTTTATATTATAGTCATATTCCTCCGCATCCGTCATTTTTACCAACTGGGGCCAGGGCATACTGCCGGTAATATAATCGGGCAACAGTACCCGGTTATAAAAAGGATAGGCTTCCTTGCTGAATACGGTTATCGGGTCTTCCCTGTTCAGTTCCCGGTAAGATTTTACAAAACCGCAGGCACCGGCTCCCGCACCGACGACGATAATTCTTTGCCGGGGTTTAAGGTAGGAACTGACAGCGACTGCTGCATATTTATAATCCGGCTGCTTGCTTTTTGGATCGAGCAGCTTATGTGTCAGATTATTGGCCCGCTTCAAATCACTGTTTAGAATTTTCCCCCAATGCATCGGCAGGAAAACCACGCCCCGGCGTATATCTTCTGAGTATTTTGCGGTTACCTGAACTGTCCCCCTCGGATTCTCTACTTTGACCAGGCTGCCGTCTGTAATGGAAAGATCCCGGGCGTCGTCAGGGTGAATTTCCAGAAAAGGTTCGGGAAGATGCTGTCTGAGTTTGTTCACCTTTCCGGTCTTACTCATCGTATGCCATTGATCACGGATCCGCCCTGTCGTCAGAATCAGCGGGAATTCCGGACTAAGGGGTTCTGACTGATTCTCATCATCAACGGCATGGATTTTTGCTTTGTGGTTCGGTGTATAAAACCGGCGGTCCACAAACAAACGGGTCGTGCCCTGAAAATCCTTTTCACCGATGCCCGCCGCACGGTGTTTTCCGGTAAAAGGCCATTGCACCGTGTGACGCTGTTTCAGGATTTCATAATCGAGTCCGCTCATATCCATTTTGGTGCCCCGGGTCAGAGCGCAATGCTCTGCGAATATGGCTTCCGGCCCGGAAAAATCGAACCCGCTGAATCCCATCTTTTTTGCGAACCGGCAGATGATTTCTGCATCCGGCAGGGCCTCTCCTGGCGGTTCGGTGATTTTATTGAGGTAACTGATACGACGTTCTGCATTCGTCATCGTACCTTCTTTTTCAGTCCAGGCGGCTGCGGGCAGGAGCACATCCGCATAAGGAAGGGTCGCCGGCTGGTCACTGATTTCCTGGACGACAACGAAGGCTGCTTTTTTCAAGGCTGCCTCTGCCCTTCGGACATCCGGCAGACTTACCAGCGGATTGGTACATAGAATCCAGATGGCTTTCAGCCGCCCGTCTTCCAGCGCATCAAACATTTCGGTAGCGGTCAGGCCCGGTTTTTCCTGAATCCTGCCTTCAGGCACACCCCAGAAACGCTCCACTTCCAATCGGTCGGCTGCATTGCCAAGGTCCCTGTGTGCGGGAAGCAGATTGGCCAATCCACCTACTTCCCTTCCGCCCATGGCATTGGGCTGACCGGTCAGCGAAAGGGGACCGGATCCAGGTTTACCAATATGCCCGGTAATCAGATTCAGGTTGATCAGGGAAAGATTTTTCTGCACGCCCACTACACTTTGATTCAGCCCCATGGTCCATAAGGTCATAAAACCCTTGGCGCCTGCGATCAGGCGGGCAGCTTCATAAATAGCTGCGGCAGACAGGCCACAGATGGTAGCAGCTTCTTCTACGGTTTTCTCAAAGACGACGGTACGATATTGTTCAAACCCCTCGCTGTGGTTATTGATAAAATCAAGGTCGGTCGCCCCCATTTCTATCAGGACACGGCCCACCGCATGGTGCAGGGTAATATCGGTTCCGGGCCGCAACTGCAGGTGCAGGTCGGCCATCGCGCAGGTCTGGGTTTTTCGCGGATCACTGACGATGATCTTCAGCTCCGGATTACGCTGTCGCGCCGCTTCGACGCGGCGCCAGAGAATCGGATGGCACCAGGCCGGGTTGGCCCCTGCTATAAAAAGCACATCGGCGCCGTCGAGGTCCTCGTAACTGACAGGTACACTGTCTTCACCCAGGCTCATTTTATAGCCTACCACAGCACTGCTCATACAGAGCCGGGAATTCGTATCGATATTGTTTGATCCGATAAAACCCTTGATCAGCTTATTGACCACATAATATTCTTCGGTGAGGCATTGACCGGAAGCATAGAAAGCCACGGCATCCGGACCGTATTTTTTAATCAGGGTTGCGAATACAGCAGCGGTGCGTTCAAGGGCGGTATCCCAGCTGACCCGACGGCGGGGCTGTCCCGGACCGTAACGCATTTCAGGATACAGCAACCGATCAGAGCGATCATTGACCGTATAGTGCAGGTTCATGCCTTTGGAACAGAGCATCCCTTTATTTACAGGGTGTGCCTTATTACCACTCACATGTATCCGACCCAATTTGTCGGTAGACACCTCGATTCCACAACCCACACCGCAATAACAACAGGTGGTTGTAGCCGTTTGCGCCTGCGGCTTTCGTTCTGTTACTGTATGATTGCTTTGCTTCATTTTTTCTCCAATTCTTTTCTCGGGCAATCGTCAGCGGTACTTATCCGCTTTGCTAATATGCGGGCGCAGTGCCGGCCTCCGGCTGGTCGGCTGCGTTTGGATGGGCAAATCGGGTCAGCATCACCAGCAGGGACACCAGGATAATGATGGCCGCGATATAGCTGAAGGCCTGTCCATAACTGATGGCGTCACTTTTAAACAGGAAACCAAACAACATGCCGCCCAGATTACCGCCTGCGCCTACCACACCACTAACCAGCCCCATATCCTTTTCACTGATAAACGGGGTGATGGCATAGGTGGCTCCGTTGGCCATTTTAAGAAAAAGGGCAAAAAGCAGCATAAACAGGATGGCCGGCAGCAGGCTGCCTGCATAGGCAAAACAAAGCAGGCCCACACCTTCCATCAATAGAACCGCGCCCAGCAGTAATCCCTTACCCTTTAATCCATATTTGCTACCCACCCGGTCTGCAAAAATCCCCCCCAGTGCCCGGGCGAATAAATTCATCAGACCGAACATGCCTGCCCAGAAACCCGCGCTACTCAGGGAGAGATGGTACTGCTGCGTAAAATAAAGTGCAGCTATATTGTCAAAAGTAATTTCCATACCAAAACACATGGCATACGCCAGAGTGAGTGCCCAGATGCGCCAATCCCTGAGGACCCGATAATCCGTTGGCAGCCGGTCTTTCTTCTCGCGGCGAATTTCATCGAAGTTTCCCGCCTGCGTATCCTTGGTATACCGGTAATACAAAATGGCAGCCAATAACATCATGATACCAGGTACAAGCATGGCATATCGCCAGGCCTGATCCGATGCGTACCCCAGACCGACGATGGCGGCAAATATCAGGGGCATGACGATATTGGTGACGCCGCCGCCCAGGTTTCCCCAGCCACCTGCAATTGCATTGGCGGTACCCTTGATCCGCGAAACAAAGAGTTGTGATGTGTGAAACTGGGTAATCACGAAAGAAGCGCCGATGACACTAATGGCCAGTCTGAATAAAAGAAAGCTGGCGTAATTATCGGCCAGACCTACAGCCATTACCGGAATGGCACCCAGGACCAGTAAAACCGTATAGGTTTTGCGGGGGCCCCAGTAATCGCAGAGCCGACCGATTACCAGACGGGCGATTATGGTACCGGATACCGATGCAATGACGATATTACCGATCTGCGATTTGCTCAGCATTAGTTCTTCACTGATCACCGGCATCAAAGGTGCCAGGCCAAACCAGCCGAAGAAACAGATAAAAAAAGTCAACCAGGAAATATGAAAGCTGCGCATCTGCACCCCTTTCAATGAAAACAGTCGAATCTGTTCTAATGGCTTATCTGTGGTTTCGTTCATATATTACTTAGTCAACTGGGATAAAGGAAAACCTCAGGCAACTTTGGCACCTGCGGCGATTTCCGTGTTTACAATAAGTTCTTCTGCTATTTTTTCCGATGGCTTTTTCCGACCGTAAGTCAGATACAGGGCGCCTGCCGTAAAGACGACGGCACCCACTATATTGCCTGCCGTCACAGGAATCTGGTTAAAAAACCACCAGTCGCCCAGACTTACTTTAGCACCGAAGAGCATGCCCGCCGGTATCACAAACATATTTACAACAGCATGTTCGAAGCCCTGGGCAAAAAACATGAATATGGGAATCCATGCGCCGATGATTTTTCCGGTGGTCCCGCTGCTGCACATGGCCAGTACCACAGCCATACTAACCATCCAGTTACAAAGAATCCCTTTGGTAAAGGCAGTAGCGACACCCGCTGCACCTAGAGCACCATAGCCGATTGTTTTCTGTTCTGCAATTTTCAGGATGGCGTCCGCGACAGCCGTGGGTTCTGACTGGCCAAAGTTGGTAGCCGAAAGCCAGTAGAGGCAGGCATACAGAAGCGATCCGAAGAGGTTGGAAAAATATACGATCGCCAGATTTTTAATCAGCCGCGGCAGGCCCTGCCCTTTCCTGAAATACGCGATTGGTAAAATCGCAAAACTTCCGGTCACCAGCTCCAGACCCATCAGGACAACGATGACAAAACAGACCGGAAATAACAGGGCGCCTACCAGACCAATGCCGGTCTGTACGGATCCTGTCACCGCCAGTGAGGTACCGATGCCCAGCAGCATGCCTGAAAGACTTCCTCTGATAAACAGATCCAGATTACTCAGTTTAAGTTTGGTATTTCCTGACTGGATCATTTGAGCGACGACTTCCCGGGGATTCTTATAGTCCATGATTCCTATTTTTATTGGTTAAAATATTCGGATGGCTGGTGATGAACTTTAGGCGGGCTGCCGCTGCTTCCGCCAGCTGTTCAGAATTTATAACCCAGGCCGATACCAGGTGTCCATTTGCCATCTGCGCTCGCCGATTTAGCGGTATAATACAGGGGCAACTGCAGGACAATATGCTTGTATACCAGTCCCAGGCCGGCACCCAATGTGGGTGTTATAAATGAATTTTTTGTAGAAGCCGCAGGATCCTCACGAAGGCGCAGGGAGGGCAACATGCCCAACATCAGGGAAAAATTTTTCCGGGTCCAGTTTACCGCGGGACCTCCGAAATTAACAAATGCACCCTTGTCCAGATAGCCCGCCACCACCATACCTTTCCAGGCGGACAACTGCAGCGGTGCTGCGGATACGGTCTGTGCCTCCGTCCTGAGAAGTGGCGAAGACATCAGCATTCCCACCAGCGCAACTAAAATTATTTTTTTCATGCCACTGTTTTTTCAGCATTCAGGCTTACCGCATTTACGGTTTCCACATTAATATATACACGGCCATCTTCCACTTTCACATCATATACTTTGATATGATCGCAAGTGGCGTCATTAAGACAGGCGCCGTCTTTCAGGGAAAAAGTCTTTTTATGGAAAGGACAGGCGACTTTCGGTATATCCTCCTGAGAACCCAGCATACCCCGGCTGATGGCCATTTGCTGGCGATGGGGACATAGATTCTGGGTCGCGTACCATTCATTTCGTCGGGTAAAATAAAATACAGCAATCTGCTGTTCGCCATATTTGACGCAGACACCGCCATTATGGGGCATATCATCTACATTACAGGCATAAAACCATTTCTCGTTTTGCATCATAGTCATTATAGTTTGAAACAGAATTAGGGATATTATTTCCAGTCGAGGGCTTTTTTCTGATCCCGAAGGGTGCTGAACTTCACCTGAGGATCCTTCTCGCGGGGCGCGTTGACAAAATGCGTGAATCTTCTTCTGAGTTCCGGGGTCTCAACGACCCGTTTCCATTCGCATTCATAGTGATCCACCAGGGTTTGCATTTCGGTTTCCAGATCCCCGGCAATATCGAGTACGTCTTCGACGACCACAGAGCGCAAGTAGTCGATGCCGCCTTCCATTTTATTGAGCCAGGTAGCCGTACGGGTCAGCGGGTCGGCCGTTTTTATATAAAACATCAGGAAGCGGTCGATATAGCGGATACAGGTGTCCGAATCGATATCGGAGGCCAGCAGCAGTGCGTGTTGCGGTTTGGCGCCGCCGTTACCACAGACATAGAGATTCCATCCTTTTTCAGTAGCGATGATACCAAAGTCCTTGGACTGGGCTTCTGCGCATTCGCGGATACATCCCGAAACAGCCGATTTGATTTTATGAGGTGCCCGTAAACCCCGGTACCTTTCTTCGACCCGGATGGCGAAGCTGACACTGTCGTGCAGGCCGAAGCGACACCAGGTAGAACCCACACAGCTTTTCACCGTCCGCAGTGCCTTTCCATAGGCATGGCCGCTTTCAAATCCGGCAGCGATCAGTTCTTCCCAGATATCAGGAAGATCATCCACATGCGCCCCGAACATATCAATTCGCTGGCCACCGGTGATTTTCGTATAGAGGTCATATTTCTTGGCTACCCGGGCAATCACCGCCAGTTTATCCGGGGTAATTTCGCCACCGGGTATCCGGGGTACGACAGAATAAGTGCCACCTTTCTGGATATTGGCCAGAAAGCGATCATTGGTATCTTGAGATGTTTCATTTGGTCGCTCAATCACAAGTTCGTTCCAGAGGCTGGCCAGAATGGAGCTCACTGCCGGCCGGCATGTTTCGCAACCATCGCCTTTTCCGATATGATCCAGGACTTCGTCAAAACGTTTCAGGTTTTTGATTTTTATCAGGTCATAAAGTTCCTGGCGGCTGTAGCTAAAATGCTCACAAATCACATTGCGCACCACCCGCCCCTGCTTCTTAAGTGTGGCATTGATGATATCTTTCACCATGGGGGTGCAACCACCGCATCCGGTACCGGCGCCGGTACATTGTTTCACCGCATCGAAATTCTCACAACCGCCCATGACAGCTTCGGTGATCGCCAGTTTCCTGACACTTTCACAGCTACAAATCAGTGCCTCATCCGGTAACTCAAAATCTTCTCCCGTTGTCCCCGTCGATTTCAGGATAAGGTCCAGTGGATTGGGCGGCAGGGCCATTTTATTATTACATATCTGCTGCAGTTTTCCGTAATCTGAAGCATCGCCCACCAGAATACCCCCCAGCAGGGTTTTGCCATCGGGCGCAATATTGATCCTTTTATAAATGGCATTATGGTTATCCTGATATACAATGGGCCGGGCTTCCTGCCCTTCAACAAAAGGATCACCGAAGCTGGCCACGTCAATTCCAATCAGTTTGAGTTTGGTGCTCATATCAAAAGCACTGAAAGTCTTCTCTTCTCCACAGATACGGGCGACAGCTACTTCAGCCATTTCATAACCCGGGGCCACCAGTCCGTAGATCATGCTGTCGAAAAGGGCACATTCACCGATCGCCAGAATATGAGGATCCGCCGTCGTCATGTGTTCATCTACCTGGATCCCGCCACGGTGACCTACGGGAAGCTGGGCCTGGCGAGCCAGTTCGTCCCGGGGTTTGATACCGGCAGATATGACCAGCATATCAGCATTCAGCACCGTACCATCTGTAAACATCAGGCCCTGCATCCGTTCATTACCCAGTATAACGGCGGTATTCTTGCTGGTATGCACAGTTACACCCAGCTCATTTAACTTCCTGGTAAGCACTTCAGAACCGCCGGCATCAATCTGCCGGGGCATCAACCGGGGCGCAAACTCCACGACATGGGTATCTTCAATTCCCAGATCCAGCATCGCTTTTGCTGCTTCCAGACCCAAAAGTCCGCCGCCGATAACAACTGCAGATTTGGCAACTTTGGAATGACGCCAGATCAGGTTGAGGTCCTCGATGGTACGATAAACAAAGACCCCTTCCTTGTCGACACCGGAGATAGGTGGTACAAAGGCCGATGACCCGGTCGCCAGTACCAGAAAATCATAAGGTACTTTTCGGCCTTCAAATGACACAACGTACTGCAGTTCCCGATTGATCTCCTGAACCATATCTCCCAGGTGCAGGGTAATATTATTATCCCGGTACCAGTTCATGGGTTTCATACTCAGATCCTGTACCGTTTTACCTGCAAAATATTCGCTGAGGTGTACCCGGTCATAAGCCGCCAACGGCTCTTCACCAAAAACAGTTAGTTCCAGATTTTCGAGAGGCCGGGTCAGGATCTTTTCGCAGAATTTTTGTCCGACCATGCCGTTTCCAATAACGATAATTCTCATTCTTATTTTTTTATTCAAATTAGAGAGAATGGCAAATCGTTTATATAGTATTATTTATAATATGTTGTTTATACCGTAATAATCTATATTTACGATGTAATATTATAATTATTTTTGGACCTGACAAAGTTTTTATCTAATATTTTATTATTTTTACCTAGCATTAAATGTATATAATTTTTTATAATATATAATGAAGCAACTTATTCTTATCGGAGCGGGGCCCGGAGATCCCGAATTAATCACCGTAAAAGCGATCAAGGCGCTTAAAAAAGCAGATATAATATTATATGATGCTTTGGTAAATCCGGAATTGCTGGAATATGCGGCTGCCGATGTGCCGAAAATATTCTGCGGCAAACGCTTTGGCTGTCACTGGCTGAGTCAGCAGCAGATCAACGAATTGATTCTGGAATCCGCCGGCCGTTATGAAACCATCGTCCGGTTGAAAGGGGGCGATCCCTTTATTTTTGGCCGGGCACAGGAAGAAATCGAGACTGCCCGGTCTGCGGGCATGCAGGTAGAAGTGATCCCGGGCATATCCAGTGCCCTGGCCGTCCCCGCATCCCAGATGATCCCGCTGACTTCCCGGGGTGTCAATGAGAGCTTCTGGGTCGTAACAGGCACCACCCGATCAGGCGGCGTTTCGGAAGACCTGCGGCTGGCGGCACAATCTTCAGCCACCCTGGTATTTTTGATGGCAATGAATCAGCTGGAGACCATCACCGATGAATTGATTCGTCATGGCAAATCCGAAACACCGGCAGCCATTATCCAGAACGGCACCCGTCAGGATGCCAGGATCGTGACAGGAAAAGTGCGGGACATCGCACTGCGGGCAGCCCATGCCGGCCTAGAGAATCCGGCCGTTATTGTCGTTGGAGAAGTGGTGGATCTAAACAGGGGCCTGGAAAAAACGCAAATGGAACAGATTTCTTCGCTGCTTCAACATGCTGCAGCACCGGTTCACACGACAGATTAAACTGTTCTGGCGGCTGATATTGAATATTGCCCCCTGGCAGGTGTACTCCGCTTCCGCTTTTTCGCCGACTGCTTTTTAATTACGAATTGGTTTAATTGGGTACGCACGGCCTTCCCCTGGTACCTCGCATTTTCATCCTTCATGAATTAGTGAAAACATCTGGCACTGTTTTTTGTATATATTAGTTGACAAAAATGCATATTATGAAAAAAAGCAGTGGACTGATTGCCCTTGGCCTGGCAGCTTGGGCCTATTGGAAATATAAGATGACTCCGGAACAAAAAGCTAATGTAAAAAATAAGGTTAATGAAGCCGGAAAGAATCTCTGGGAAAAGGTCCCCGATCAAGTCAAAGATGCGGTAGGGCAGAAAAAAGCGCCGGAAACCACCTGACAAGTTCGCCAGGATCATACCCCGCTTGCCCGCTGATTTGCGGGAAACGCCGCCAGAAAACGGTTCGTATCATCCGGGCTGAGCAGGTAATTTTTACCATCATGGGTCCGTAGCAGTACAGCTTTTTTCAGATTGGTGGCATACCAGGTCATCCGCCCCAGTTTTCTATGGTAAAATTTACCAAAATAACCCAGGAAACCACCGGAACCGAAGGTTCTGATGCTGCCTTTGAATGCTTTTCGGTCGAGCTTTTCTACCGACCGGACATCAGCCAGTGGAATTTCCACGGAAGGCGACAATAATCGATCAATATACAGCCGGCCATCTTCCACGCGGTAAGATTTTGGGGCCCAGCAGATACTGCCCGCCATAACGATTAGTAGGAGGGCCATTGCCAGATACCGGAGGGGACCGGGCATATCGACGGGCGACAGCAGGCTGAACAGCAGGGTGCCGATCAATACCAGGAGCACCACCGGGGTTACTATTTTGACGGTACGGTCATAAGTAATGCTAAAATGCATGTTACCAGTTTTAAGATGATTCAACAATTAAATTTGCCCTAGCTACGAATCAGGGTTGTTTATTAGCCAAACCCAGGATCCATTGTCGCATGAGCTCTAACACTTCCGGTGCAAAACTCTGGTCCAGTGACGCATATTCTGCAATGGTACCCGTCTTTGCCTGCTGAAACAAATGATTCAATCCTTCAAGTTTACGGGTTTCGAAATGCTTATTGCCTGCCCGCTCCAGACTGCTGCGGATCCCCGCCAGGTTTTCATCTGCAGTTACCTGCAAATCCAAAGACCCGTTGAGCGCCAGAACCGGTAGCTGCAGTTTAGAAAGATAATCCTGAGGATTGAACCGGATAAAGTACTGGTACCAGGGTGAAGTCAGTACTTTGATCTGTTGGTCCAGCCGGGAATCATCCGCCGAATCAATGTGTAATTGCTGTTGTAATGTCGTCCGCAGTTTATTTTCGAGATCCGCATCCTGGTATTGCAGGATCAGGGCATTCCGCTTTTTTGTCTGAGCGACGCTTACTGCCACCGCGTCTTCGGACATGCCGGCTGCCCGGTTAAGAGCAGCCATCTGCGTTTCCAGCAATTCGGCGCCCCGAACGCCTGGCCCCGCCAGTAAAATTATAAACCGCAGCTTCGGGTTGGCGGCCGCTACCATAGGAGCAATCATACCGCCTTCACTATGTCCTACCAGGCCGATATTTTCATAACCTTTGGCCGATAGCCATTCTACGGCAGCATTGATATCCATCGCAAAATCAGCACTGGTGGCTGTAGAAAAATCTCCCGAAGAGCCGCCTATACCCCGATCATCCAAACGCAGGGCACCGATGCCGTGTCGGGCAAAATAGTCGGCGATCACCCAGAAAGGTTCATGACCGAACAAAGTTTCATTGCGGTCCTGGGCGCCACTGCCGGTGATCAAAACTACTACCGGGAAGTCTTTCTTATCCGAGGGTGTGGTCAGGGTTCCGGCCAGGGTGACGGATTGAACGGCATTGGTCAGGCTAATTTCTTCAACCCTGTAATTGAAGGGCGGCCGCGGCTGCTGGGGTCGGTTGTACCGGAATACCGAGTCCCGGCTGCGTGCCAAAGACAAAGACAGCCTGGCACCCATCTGCGAGAAAATCCCGGTCATGCTGTCGGCCGTGACCAGGCCGCCGGTATATCGCATACCGATTTGGTTGATCGTCACCCGGAGGCTGTCCTCCTTAAAACTAATACTATCCACAACAATACCTTTAGCACCCTGGGCGGGGCTGTCCAAAGTTGCCGCCAAACCGGTCCCCTTTTGCTGTATATGCAGCACCAGGGGCAATTGCATGCCACCGGTCAGGTCCAGATTGCCCATCCAGGTACCGGCTAGTTGCTGCGCCCCTGCCGTCATAACCAGGAGCAGGTAACCGGTTAATACCATGAAATATTTCTTCATTATCGATTTTTTATAGAATGATTAAGAAGTATATAGCCGCGTGATCAGCCATTTGGAGCACAGGTCCGCCAATAACAGCCCCAGCAATACAAAGACCAGGTGCAGGTTTTTCTTTGAGTTGGTGGCAACTTTAAAACCATTGATCAGCAATACCACGGCATATAACAGCAAGCCTATACCGACAATGCCCATCAGTGAGAATAATAATAGCGCTACCGGACCAGGCTGAAACTGATCCATCCGGTCCAGGGCCGGCAGCTCTTTGAGCATGGGCCGGCTGAGCGGTACTACAAATGCCAGCAGATAGAGCGGTATACGGAATATCAGGACCGCAGTCAGGATATCAATCCACCGGGTTTTGCGATTGATCCCGCAGCCGGTCAGCCAAAGGATCAGTGTCAGGATACTGACTGCGATTAACTGCTGCACCAGAGCCGGACCCAAAGTTTGCCGGTCTGTCGCATGAATATTAATCACGCCGTCGTAAATAATATCAAAATATACCGAAAACAAGCTCGCTATTCCCAGGCTGATGAGCCCGATCAGGAGGAGCTTTGATTCCGGCATCCGGTTAAAAGGATTGATTAAATTATTGGCCTTCATATCCGGTGGTTTTCATTTCTCTGATCTTGGCAATCATGTCGTCCATTTTGTTACGCATGGTTGGATAACTATGTCCTGCTAAACGAGCCATCTCCTTAATAGACCCGCTGGCCAGAAAAAAATCCATGATAAATTCCTGCTCTGCCTCACTTAGTTGCAGGTACAGGGGTAACTGATAATCACCGGTAATCCGGGTGGTGCAATGGGTACATTTGAGTTGCCCTACAGTTAGGGTGTGCAGACAACTGGGGCAATTAACTGGCATTCGCATTTAACAAAGTTAAAGTTAATTTTAACTTTGTTAAAATAAATTATTTGAAATCGCTAAAAAAGTAAAGATCGCCGTGTAAGTACAGCGATCTTAACCCAAAACTATCTGAAAACAAGCATTAAGAGTAACAAAGTTACAAGGCTTTTCTCAAAACTCCTAACAATCGTTAGTGATTTTTATTTCCAATCCGTCATAAGCGAGGTGACGTCCATCGGGTAGCCCGGCTTCCACCTGCTGGTGCAGCCCCATCTGGTGCGAAATATGAATAAAATAAGAGGTTGGAATTTCCAGTTCCTCGCTCATTGCGATGGCTTCCTTCAGTGAAAAATGAGAGATATGTTCCTGTTGCCGCAGCGCATTCAGGGCCAGAATCCGAGACCCCCGGATCCGGTCTTTAGAACTGTCTTCGATCCGGTTGGCATCAGTGATATAGGTAAAAGCGCCGAAACGAAAGCCCAGCACCGGCATATTGAGGTGCCAGACCTTTACCGGTACGATCTCTATATCGCCCACCGTAAAGGTGGATGCACCATCCAGCTGGTGGAGGTCAATAGTGGGCACGCCGGCATAGCGAACTGCTGCAAATGCATAATCAAATTCCATTTGCACCCGGTTCAGGGTCGCAGCATCACCATAGACCGGCATCGCGGTTCGCTGAAAAAAATTAAAGGCCCTGAGGTCATCCAGGCCGGCAATATGATCCTTATGAGAATGGGTCAGCAGTATGGCATCCAGTTTTTTCACACCATGACGCAACATTTGTTGCCGAAAATCCGGCCCCGCATCCACTACCAGGGTCGTATGAGGTGATTGCACCAGGATGCTGGCCCGTAAACGCTGGTCACGACTGTCCGTAGAACGGCATACCTCGCAGTCACAGGCTATCATGGGTACTCCGGAACTGGTACCGGTACCTAAAAAAGTAATTTTTAATGGTGGATTAGACAAGGGATGCGCGCTGGATTAGGATATTGAAATGTATTAATTGGAAGAGTCTTCCTCTTGCGAAAGTTCCTGGATAATCTCTGTGTACAACTTGCCGGCCGTATTGTCTAAAAGAGTCTTGTCGATTACCAGTTGCGGAATAATCTCCACCAGCGCATTGATCCGGCCTTCGATTTGCAAAAACTTATTCAAAACCACCACTTTCTTACTGTCGAGTATACAATAGCCGCTCTGAAAATTACCCCGTTCATATCTAAGGATATAACCATTTTGCTCCGGTATGGATTGCAGCTTGTCTAATGTGCTTTGGGTAAACTTAATCATACTATGGCAAATATAAAGATTTGCCCACAGAGCCGGATCCCGATTTCCGTACTTTCACCGGCCTTTCAGCCGCAACAGTATACCAGCCTCCAGCCCTGGCTACGCCAAATATCCAAGTACCCGGCTCAAAAAGCCCGACGGGACCTAATTTTGTACATTTACCACATGCAGCAATCAAGAAAAATTATCAATGATCCGGTTTATGGTTTTATTACCATCGATCACCCCCTTCTGCTCAGGGTAATTGCGCATCCCTATTTTCAACGGTTGCGCAATATCTATCAAATGGCCTTTGCGCATCTGGTATACCCCGGTGCCGTACACAGCCGGCTGCTGCATGCCCTGGGCGCCTATCACCTGATGGGCACTGCACTGAATGAACTGAAAAGCAAGGGGGTAGCGATCACTGAAGAAGAATGTCTGGGCGCCAGACTGGCTATACTGCTGCACGATATCGGACATGGGCCTTTCTCCCATGCCCTGGAACAGGAACTGATTACCGGCAGCCATCATGAGGACATTTCCCTGCTTATCATGCAGCGGCTCAATACCTGTTTTGATGGCGAACTACAGACAGCCATTGATATTTTCACCGATCGCCATCCCAAAAAGTTTTTACACCAGCTGGTCTCGGGTCAACTGGACGTAGACCGTATGGATTATCTCAACCGGGACAGCTTTTTTACCGGTGTGGCGGAAGGCGTTATCGGCTATGACCGGATCCTCAAAATGCTGGCCGTGCATGAAGGACAACTGGTTGTGGAAGAAAAAGCCATCTACTCCATCGAAAAATTTCTGCTGAGCCGAAGACTGATGTACTGGCAGGTCTACCTGCACAAAACGGTAGTGGCGGCAGAAAAAATGCTTATTATGGCGATCCGTCGTTCCCGAGAACTCATCCGCAGTGGACAGAAAGTTGCGGGTGCCACCCAGGCTTTTCATCATTTTTTGCACGCTGACAAAATAGACCTTCAGGCCCCGGGAATACTGGAGGACTTCTGCCGTATGGATGATCATGATATCATGGCCACCCTGAAAAGCTGGTGCCATCATGAAGACCGGGTACTGGCCACCCTATGCACCAGTATTCTTCAGCGAAAAATCATGCATATAAAACTGCAGTCCGCCCCTTTTGATCCGGCCTTTCTGGAACAGAAAAAAAAGGAACTGGCGGATCGTCTGGAAATCACCGGTGCGGAAGCCGCCTACTTGGCATTCGGGGGACAGACCAGCAACCGGCTTTATAATGCCGAAATGGAACGTATCAATATCCTTTATAAGGATGGCAGTATCCGGGATATTTCCCGGGTAGATAATGCACTGATTAATCTGGAGTTGAGTGAACCTGTAAAAAAACACTACATTTGTTACTTAAGAAACTGACCGTTAATCCCTTAGTTGCAGTAGTCGGTCTGATTTATAATTTTATTAAAATTAGGACGGGTACAGCAGGATTGTAGGGAACTACCCCGGGGATTCTTTAGTTTTGTTCCGATTCTGATTTTCTTTGGCTGAAAAAATAATAAACAATGATTTTCCCTGCATCGCAGATTGCGTTACTGGTAGGTGGGACGGTAGAAGGCAATGCCGACGCTACCGTAAATTCTTTTGGCAAAATCGAAGAAGCGGGTGCGGGACAACTCAGCTTTCTGGCCAATCCCAAATATGAGGAATACCTCTATTCCACCCATGCCAGCATCATTATCGTTAATCAATCCCTGGAACTCAAAGAACCCGTACAGGCGACGCTGATCCGGGTTAAAGATGCTTATTCTGCCTTCGCTACTTTGCTGGGCAAATACCAGCAACTCAAACAACAGCAGCTCAAAGGTCTGCAGGAGCCGCATTATCTGGATCCCAGTGCCCGCTATGGCAAAGATGTTTTTATCGGTGCTTTCGCCTATCTGAGTGCTGAAGTAAAAGTCGGCGATCATACAAAAATTTATCCTGGTGTTTTTCTGGGGGACGGCGTCCAGATTGGCGATAATTGTGTCCTGCATCCGGGCGTCAAAGTTCTACACAGCTGTAAAGTTGGAAATAATGTCACCATTCATGCAGGTACCGTGATCGGTAGTGACGGATTCGGATTTGCGCCTCAGCCGGATGGCAGTTTTGCCAAAGTTCCCCAGATCGGAAATGTGGTTATTGAAGATGATGTGGAAATCGGTGCCAACGCATCCATTGACCGGGCCACGATCGGCTCGACCATCATACGCAAAGGCGCCAAGCTGGACAACCTGATACAGATCGCCCATAATGTGGAAATCGGCAGCAGTACCGTAGTAGCAGCCCAGGCGGGCATCAGCGGCAGCACAAAAATTGGTAAGGGCGTCATGATTGGGGGACAGGCCGGCATCGTGGGGCATATTCACATTGGTGACGGCGCCAAGATCAACGCCCAGAGCGGTGTCAGCAAAAATATTGAACCAGGCAAAGCAGTCACCGGATCACCGGCGCATGATTATACCTCCGCACTTCGCAGCCAGGCACTGAACCGAAAACTGCCTGAGCTCGAACGCCGGCTGAAGGAACTGGAACTGATGATTCAGGAAATCAAACAGACACAATAGACCCCGGGAGGTTGCTTTTGGGCAGCTGTAGCTTGCATTGGCAGCCGGTCAGTCAACCGGGCCCCCACGACAATAAAGTCATATGAAGGATCCGATTGGTGCACAAATATGGTCACTCAGAAAAAGAATGCAAACCGCTCCGGAAGCGGTGCTGGAAACCCTGGCCCAAACAGGATATGCCTTTATTGAACCGGCGGGCTTCGATCCGCAGACCGGAAGCTTCCAGGGCATTCCAGCCCGCGATCTCAAAAGCATGGCAGGCTATCAGGGATTGAAAATACCCAGTGCCCATATTCAGTTCTGTCCCGAAGATATTCATATCGTTTGTGAAGCTGCCGCCGAACTGGGGCTCGAGTACCTGGTTCTTCCTTTTCTCAGAAAATCATTGCAGGATGCGCCCGATGGCTACCGGCGCGCAGCTGATGAGTTTAATGAGGCCGGCGAAAAAGCAGCTGTCTATGGACTTCGGCTGGCCTATCACAATCACGCACATGAATTCCAGGCATCTCCGGCAGGTCCGCTGCCTATCGATATACTGCTGGAATTTACGATGCCGGAATACCTTTGTTTCCAGGCAGATCTGGGTTGGATTATTGCCGCGGGCAGGGATCCCAATGTGTATTTCCACCGTCATCCGGGCCGTTTCCCGCTCTGGCACCTGAGAGATATTGATCCCAAAAGCGGGGAAAGCACGGTTATCGGCAAGGGGACAGTACCCTTTAGCCGGATTTTTGCGGACAGGCAGATTGCCGGATTAACATATGCGGTCGTGGAAATGGCCTCATCTGCCGCAGATCCCCTCCAGGAACTGATTGAAAGTTATCCTGCCCTGCGGTTCTGAGGCCCCAGGTGGTGCACTTAGGCCGGACTGGTGGTTTCCACCAGAATATTTCCTGTCATTTTTTCCGGAACCGGCAACTGCATAAAATGCAGTATGGTCGGTGCGATATCGCCCAGCTTACCCTCACTGATCTTACCCCGCCAGTGCCGATCAATAATGAATAGCGGAACCAGATTTAATGTATGGGCTGTATTCGGTGTACCATCTGCATTTACCATAAAATCCGAATTCCCGTGATCTGCTGTCAGGAAAATCACATAGTCCTGTTTGAGGGCCTCGGTAACGATCTGCTCTACACAATGATCTACCGTTTCCACCGCTTTCACGGCTGCTTCGAACACGCCGGTATGGCCCACCATATCAGCATTAGCGAAATTCAGGATGATCAAATCGGCTGCCTGTTGACGGATTTCGGGCAAGAGTGCGGCCGTTAATTCTCCGGCACTCATCTCCGGTTGCAGGTCGTAAGTAGCCACTTTAGGTGAAGCTTTAAGAATCCGGCTTTCCCCTTCAAAAGGCAGTTCGCGTCCACCGCTGAAAAAGAAAGTTACGTGAGGATACTTTTCGGTCTCGGCAATCCGGATCTGCCGCAAACCGGCTTTCTCTATCACTTCTCCCAGGGTCTCGGTGAGGTCTTCATTTTTAAAGATCGTATGCAGGCCGGCAAACTTATGATCATAAACCGTCATGGTGGTATAATCCAGTGGGATCGTTTTCATACCATGTTCCGGCATATCCTGCTGGGTCAATACTTCAGTAATCTCCCGACAACGATCTGTCCTGAAATTAAAGCATAGTACATGATCTCCTGGTTGAATGCTGGCAAGGGGCCGGCTGTCGGCGTCTATAATAACGGTAGGCAGTATAAATTCATCGGTGGTACCGGCTTCATAACTCTGACGGACTGCTTCCAGGGCGGAACCGGATTTCGGCCCCTCGCCTTTTACGATTGCATCATAGGCTTTCGCCACACGCTCCCAACGTTTATCCCGATCCATCGCATAATAACGTCCGCTTACGGTGGCTATCTGCCCCAGTCCAATCTGATCCATATGATCCTGCAATGCTTCAATAAAATGCAGCCCGCTTTTGGGGTCGGTATCCCGGCCATCCATAAAAGCATGCACAAATACCTGGGTCAATCCCGCCTTTTGGGCAATGTCCAGAAGCGCTTTCAGGTGGTTGATATGCGAGTGCACCCCGCCATCACTGACCAGGCCCATCAGGTGGAAGGCTTTTCCGGTTTTCTTCGCCGTTTCCATACTGCGTACCAATTCCGGGTTACCGGCAAGTTCCCCGGAGTTGACAGCTACGTTGATCCGCTGTAATTCCTGGTAGACGATACGACCCGCTCCCAGATTGAGGTGACCTACTTCAGAATTACCCATCTGGCCTTCCGGCAGACCGACCTGCTCCCCATAAGTGACCAGGGTCGTATGGGGATAGTTACCGTAGAGGCTGTCGGTAAAAGGTGTTTTCGCATTTTGGATGGCGTCGGCGGATGCAACTTTTCCCAATCCCCAACCGTCCATTATTATCAGGATCGCTTTTTTTTGACTGACTGACATTTTTTAAATTATTGATTATCAGTTATATAAAATTTAAGTTTCGAAAGATTAAGCTGTAAAGTTAAAGAATGCATATTGATTAAAATGCTTAAATTGGCATATTTTTAGCACTTGATAGCCGTTGATCCTAACAAAAAATGACATGAAAAAGATAGCAAGCATCGTACTTATTGCAGCCGCCATTTTTGTAACGACGGGTTTACATGCCCAAAGCATTGACGGAGTGGTTGGTGGTCTGAAGTCTGGCAGTGCTGAAAAAGTAGCAGCCAATGCCGGTAAAAACCTCACGCTGAATGTTCAGGGCAAAAGCAGCACTTACAGCAAAACACAGGCACAGCAAATCATTAAGGATTTTTTCAGCAAGAACAGTGTAAAAGGATTTGAACTCAAGCATAAGGGCAGCTCACCCAGCGGTCATTATGCCATAGGTACCCTGAGTACCGGAAATGGTAACTACCGGGTAAATATTTTTATGAAAAACGAAGGCAGTAAAGAAGTGATCAAGGAACTGCGGTTTCAACTGATAGAATAATCCCTGGCGGTCTGCCACTTAGTTTTTTTATTGGCACAGGTGCCCCAAATCCGAATCTCCAAGAAGCGATTGGCTGAAAAATTCGCTTCAGAGCCGGACCTGTGCAAACTACGGTTCTTCCAGCCCTACCCGGCGCCCCCATCCAACAGCGTAACATCACGGTCCTGCAACAGTTGTTCTGGGAGCTACTTAATTACTATCGGGAGCCCCGCTTCCGTTATTTTTGCAAAAACATATCATGGATCAGGATTTCAGGGAAAAATTAATGGTATTGGTTCAAAATGCGCTCCTGGAGGATATCGGGACGGGTGATCACAGCACCCTGTCCAGTATAGATGCCGGTGCCAGGGGGCGGGCTGTGCTGAATATTAAAGAAGCCGGTGTACTGGCGGGAATGGAAATTGCCCGTTTTATATTTGAATACAAAGAACCCGATTGTAGTTTTGAACCACTTAAACAGGATGGCGCGCCCATGTTCCCCGGTGAAAAAGCTTTCGAAATTGCGGCCAGCGAACACACCATTCTTCAATGTGAAAGACTGGTACTGAACTGCATGCAGCGCATGAGCGGGATCGCCACACTCACCCGCAGCTATGTGGACAAACTGCGGCCTTATAAAACCCGACTGCTGGACACCCGGAAAACCACACCCAATTTTCGGTTACTGGAGAAAGATGCCGTTAGAATCGGTGGTGGCGTCAATCATCGCTTTGGACTTTACGATATGATCATGCTAAAGGATAACCATATTGACTATGCCGGCGGTATTGAAAAAGCCATCCAAAATGCCTATAATTATATCCGTGAAAGAGCACTGGATATTCCGATTGAAGTCGAAACCCGTAACCTGGATGATGTCAAAAAAGTACTGGCAGCCGGCAAAGGAAAAATTCTTCGGGTGATGCTTGATAATTTTACACCGGAACAGATTACTGAGGCATTGGCCATGATCGACGGTGTTTTTGAAACTGAAGCCAGCGGTGGTATCAACCTGGATACCATTGAACAATACGCCGCTACCGGTGTGGACTACGTAAGTGTTGGCGGATTGATCCACCAGGCCCGTAGCCTGGACCTGAGTCTGAAAGCTATTGTATAATACAAATCAATACCATTTATGTCCAAAAATAAATCGAACAGTCCATTTGTATTCAGCACCAATCCTGATTTTAAATTTGAAGACGATAGCGCAACTGCCACCACCCTGCCGGCTGCGGCGCAAAAACTCCGGATACAGCTGGAGACCAAACATCGCGGCGGCAAGACGGCTTCGGTTATAAAGGGATTTATAGGAACTGACACAGACCTGCAACAGCTGGCCCGCCAGTTAAAATCCCTCTGTGGCACCGGCGGTTCAGCCAAAGAAGGTGAAATTATTATCCAGGGGGACCACCGCGAAAAACTGGTTACCTGGCTACAGCAAAAAGGCTATGCTCAAACCCGGAAAAGTGGCGGTTGAGGCCCTGAATCGCCTAGATTGTCCCGCTTTCTTCCCCCGCCCGGTAAAAGCGGGGTATCGGAACCAGGATCAATTAAAATATGTATATTTACTAAAACACATGGTTTATGGGCAGCATGATTTCCTCAGGCATTATGGTAAATGTGGAGGTTTTTTACCAGCCTGAATATAGTAATCCCTTACAGAATGAGTACATGTTTGCTTACCGTATCACGCTGGAGAACTATAATAGCCACCCGGTAAAACTGCTGCGTCGTAAATGGCATATTTTCGACAGCAATGGCACTTACCGGGAAGTAGAAGGTGAGGGTGTAGTCGGCGTCCAGCCGACACTGCAGCCGACAGAAAGTTATCAGTACATGAGTGGCTGTAACCTGAATTCTGATATAGGTAAAATGAGTGGTTTTTATGAAATGGAAAACCTCGATGATCATAAAAAATTCGAAGTTCAGATACCGGAATTTGTAATGATGCTTCCCGCAAAAGCCAACTAATCCGATCCATTTTAGGCCCATCTTAACGGCGATTTCCTGCTAGCAGGCCCGTCGCCTTCGTTCCATTTGTCCAACTGTTTCCCCGTCTATCGCTGTTCCGCTCAGAAAATTAAATTCGAATCAACCGTATTACTAATATATTTAGTATATTGCACTAATTTTATTAGTCATTTTAAATGGTCAATGATCCGTTAACGCTGTCCACAGCGCCGCCAATTCTTGCGGAATACCAGCTTACCCTGCCCCTTCGGGCAGATCTGGGGAATTTAATCCGCGACTTACAGCAAACTTTTATAGCACGCTATAAAGCCAGGGAAGCTTTTCGTATTCCTGCTGTGATCACCCTGCTACATTTTCATCAATATACTACCCTGGAAGCACGTATCCAACAGCGGCTGGTGCAATTTGCCCGACAGCAGCATCCGCTGATGATAACACTCAATGGTTTTGATGTGATGCCGACGCACAGCCTTTATATTCAACTGGGACCAAGATCCGTAATGCAACAACTGAGCAGCAACCTGAAAACCGGCTTACAGGGTCTGCTTAGTCCAGACAGGGAGCACAAAGCTTTTTTTCCGGATGCGACCCAGCTTACGATTGCCCGTAAACTGAAGCCCTGGCAATTCGATCAGTGCTGGCCCGACTTGAAATATCAGGAGTTCTCTGAAAGATTTATTGCCACTAAAATTTGCCTGATTAAAAAGCGCGCTAATGGCAAAGGCTCATCCCAGTTCAGGGATTTTGAATTTGAAGGGCGCGCCGCCGAATGCCGGCAGACAGCACTCTTTTAAATCCGGAATAACTCCGGGAAAAAACACGCAGTATGAAAAAAAAATTACCCCAGGACCCGTTGCCCGTCACGATAAACCAGTCGCAGTCAAAGAAACCTTATCTCAAAGGAAGGGGTGCCCAGATGAATACGCCCAACAGGTTTACCAAGACCGAACTGCGACAGGATGATCCCGAATGTATTGATGACTGGGAACAGCCTGATCCGGCAACGACTTATATCGAACAACAGGCCCGAAGCATTGTCAATAAAGTAGACAGCCCTGATGTGGGAATGGCGTATAGCATGAATCCCTATGCCGGTTGTGAACATGGCTGTATTTACTGCTATGCCCGGAATGCGCATGAATATTGGGGTTATAGTGCGGGGCTGGATTTTGAACGCAAGGTGATTGTAAAATTAAATGCGCCCCTATTACTGAGAAAACAGCTGATGCATCCCAAATGGGAAGTCATGCCGATCATGTTAAGTGGCAATACCGATTGTTACCAGCCAGCCGAACGAAAATACCGCCTGACCCGCCGCCTGCTGGAAGTCTGCAGGGATTTCAATCAACCAGTAGGAATCCTGACCAAAAACGCAGCCATTCTGAAAGATCAGGATATCCTGCAGGAACTGGCTTCCCGGAAACTGGTACGCGCGATGGTTTCCATAACCAGTTTTAATGAAGGGCTCAGAAGTGTGATGGAGCCCCGCACTACCACCGCTACACAGCGATTGCGGGTCATCGAACAGCTCAGCAACGCGGGCGTACCCATGGGTGTTATGCTGGGGCCCATGATCCCCGGACTGAATGATCATGAAATACCACGGATCATGCAGGCAGCCGCTGACGCAGGTGCCCGTTTCAGCGCTTATACTTTTATCCGCCTGAACGGAGCGATCAAGCTGCTTTTTCGTGACTGGCTTTATACCAATTTTCCGGACCGTGCCAACCGGGTCTGGCACCTTATTGAACAAAGTCATAAGGGGCAGGTAAATGACAGCCGTTGGGGACTGCGCATGCGCGGCGAAGGACCTGTCGCGGCAATGGTGGCAGCGCAGTACGCCCAGTATGGCAAAATGTATCAGCTGGACGGAGAACGGGTGCCATTGGATCGTACCATCTTTCAACGACCCGGGCAGCAGGGCCTGTTGTTTTAGGCAATATTCATCCTGTTTCCGTGAACTGTTCATTGGCCAAAGACCAATGGGCTTCGTGCTGCAGCGCAATTTGCTTACTGCTCCGAAAAGCTATAAGTCTTACTGTTTTTCCCTTTATCCACAGATTTCCGATAGTGGTGGATAAACTGATGGCGGTCCATCAGTCCGGTTGTTGTAATTTCCCTCCTAATTCCGAAGCACCAGAAAGCCGGTTCACAGTTCTTTCGTTCCTTGCAATAGTTCACCATCCAATTAATCAATCGATTCCTATGCAGTATCAACAGAAACAATGGAGAAAACTGACAGGCGAGTTTGTGAAAACGATTATTGAAGACGAAGTCAAAGAAGTCATTTTACGCGAAAAAGACCAGGGGCACCAGTTACGGGTTTGCATTGGCACGGACAGCCAGGTGAAAGGATCCGCCACAGAATTCGCGACCGCAATCGTATTTATCCGCAAAGGTTGTGGTGGCTTTATGTATCTGAACAAGGAAGTCTCCAATGAAAAAATGAGTATCAAACAGCGGATGATGAAGGAAGTGGCAAAGAGTATCGATGTGGCCTATCACCTGAGCGGTGTATTTACCAACCACAATATCGATATGGAAGTTCATGTGGATATCAACACCAGTCCTTTATTCAAAAGCAACGATGCGCTCCGGGATGCCATCGGTTATATTACAGGAATGGGATTCTCTTTTAAAGCCAAACCGGATGCATTCGCCAGTTCCAGTTGTGCCAATAAGGTGGTGCAGTAAACCTCCCATTCGTTAAGGACAGCAGGATTCCAACTTCAAGGCCACCAGCTCTCTTTAGCAAGTCTTAGCTAAGGCTCCGCCGTTGTAGTCGGAGCGTTTTGCCCCGCTCTTAATTCTCATTCAGTGATATTTTTCCTGCATTGAGGTCCCTGACCAAAGCATGTCCACTCGGACAGGTTTATGCACGCAGCCCCTTTTACCGACAAAGAAAATCCTGACCCCACCAAACTTTCAAAAGAAAATTCAGGGATCAGGATTTCCAGTGCCTGATTCGGTAATGAATCCTTGGCCTATTTCAAGTAGTTATAATACTCGTCATCGGTACTGCAATCCCACCAGATCGGCATGCTCCAGATATTATCATCTCCGGCGTGCGGATTCAGTGCCAGGGTATTGATAGAGTTGTAATTGATCTCATATGTAGGCGGTAAAGCCCAGCGACGCATCCAGTAGCGGGGATCAGTAGGCCCGGATCCGGTCAATTGGGCGTCACCGGAAAACAATGGTCCGCGTTTATAATCCGGGTAAATGACGCCATAGCTTCCGATATCGCCGGCACTGAAATTCAGGCGCCGCATATCATTCCAGTTTTCAATACTGCAACCCATCGCAATATACTTCTGCAACATAATATCAGACAGGGTGAGTGCTCCGGCGCTCTGGCAGACCGCGTTGCTTGACATATAAGTGTTGATGGCTGCGGCATCCATGGGTGCCATATCGGGATTGGAACTGGCAAACCCGCCCGCCTGCCATTCGCCCAATTTCACCTGCATCATATCCATATGCGCTCTGATCCCGTCTTTATAGGCAGTAAAAGCGTTACCCGTCTCCCCTTTTCTGAAATATACTTCAGCCTTAATAAAGCACATTTCATGGTAAGTCACCAGCTCCTGATCCGACACCGGACGTATCTGGAAAGAGCCTGTGGAACCGACCACACCTGCATTAAATGCAGCTTCAGACGGGTACCAGTTAACATTATTGGCCGGTTGCGCCGGTATGCCGGAAGTCGCCAACGCACTGCTGCGTAGATTTACATAAATGGTATCGCCCGCATAGAGGTAGTTGGTACTGTTGACATAAATAGATCCTTCAGGATACACCACTTTTACCTCTTCACCACTGGTGGTAAAAGTCTTGCCACCCGCTACCAATGCCGCAATAAATGCGCTCCGTTCGCCTGCGTCGCTGATCTTATAAGTTACCTCCGTATTTTCAGCGGCATACGATGCGGTAGCAATCGAGGTTGCACCGCCCTTGGTCAACCGGTTGGGACCCGGACCATAGGAATCCACACCAATGGAACGGTTCCAGGTATAAGAACTCACTTTGCCGCTGCCATTTAACTTCACATTCGCCATGGAGGCGGGTACGATTTTGCTCATGCGGGGATCTGTTACATTCGATCCACGTAAATCCGTCAGCAGGTCATAATAGTAGTGTGCAATCCGCTGGTTGCTGCCATAGGCGGCATAGTTAAAGTTGCCATTGGTAACCACAGGATCACCGATCAGATAGTCGGTAACGGTGCTGTTATTCAAACCTGGCCCCAACACATTGTCGGCTACCGATTGCGGGCCTTTGGACAAACAATACAAAATCGAATCCGGATTATAGAGATCAGATTTTTTTGACAATTTAAGCATATAACGGGCCTTCAACCCATAGCAGAATTTGATCCATTTACTCAAATCACCTTTATTGATCATATCCCCTTCTGACAGATCAGGTGCACCCGCCTGCTGCTGCATGTTGAACAGACTGATGGCGTCATCCAGCTTGGACATACATCCATAATAAATAGCTTTACCATCATCTGGTTTGGGACTGGGATTTCCTGTAGCAGCTTCCGTATAGGGCATTTCCCCATAAATATCCAGCATCTGCATAAAGCCCAATGCATGGAATACATTCGCAGCGCCCATATAATGGTACGCGCCTTTCTGTTCTGCAGATTTATACAGATCAACCACATTGGAAGATACCGCTACAAACCAGGTCTGGTAAGGTGTCGTGGAATTGGCATTAGAGCAGGCCCAGGTGGTACTAAAAGTATTCTGGGTTGCTGATCTGGCATAATAGACGCCTACCATACAGGCAGTCCGGTAATTGGCGACACCGGCGGAATACTGGTAAAAATGTTCGATCCAGGGCAGTCTGTTTTCTATTAAAACCGTCTGATTGTTGGGGTTATCCGGATCCGTATTCACATCCAGCCACTTCTTACAGGAACCCAGCGCCAATACCATCAGGAAGCCCAACAGAGTATATTTTAAACTATTCATAATCTAAGCTTTTTCAATAATTAAAATGTGAGGTTTATACCAAAAGTGAAACTGGAAACAGCAGGCACGCCTAAATAATCAATACCTGTGGATCCGGATCCTCCTGTACCTCCCGCGGCGCTTACTTCAGGATCCATTCCTTTGTAGTTCGTCAGTGTCAGTAGATTGGTACCTACAGCCGTCGCTGAAATACCCTTGATGATTTTACTGGATTTCAACATATCTGTAAAATCATAAGTCAGGGAAAGTGACCGGAGTTTGAGCCAGTTGACCGATGTAATCAGGTTGTAGGAATTAGCTGCGTAATTGGCCCAGTATTGCTGGATCATATATTGTCCGGAATAGGTGGTACTGCCAATCGTATAATTATCATTGGCATTATAAGTCTGGGTAAAGTCCTCGCCGGTCTGGCTGTTCACCCCGCTGACCGTCACCGATTGGCGATCATTGAGCAGGGTTTGAGGACTCAGTCCGTTGACCAGCAGGGCGTACTCCGTACCATTATATACATCACCGCCTTTCCGGAAATCAAACAGAATCGACATGGACAGATTTTTATACCGCAGGGTATTGTTGAAACCCAACAGAAAATCCGGTTCCCGGTTGCCCACCACCTGATCATTCGCAGAAGATGACAGCAGGTATAATCCGGTATTGGGATCCACTTTATAGCGACCGTTGGCAATTTCATTGCCGTCAGCGTCGGTTTCCCGCATCGCTTTACGACCAATCAGTGCCAGGAAAGCACCTCCATTGGGAATAGATGCGGCCCGAACGGTACCAAACTGTGCATCGGTCGGATAGAAATAGGCGATACCAGGGATAAAAGCACCCAGGGTGCCTTCATTATGAGAATAGTTCAACATAGATTCCCAGGTAAAGTTCCGGCCTACTACCGGCTTACCGGTCAGTGCGATTTCCATACCCTTATTAATTACGGTACCGGAGTTCAGGGTACTGAAAATAAATCCGCCCGACTGCGCCAGACGGGGTTGACCGATCTGGTTCTTGGTCTGGCTGTGGTAATAAGTATAATCCAGGTTTAAGCGGCCTTTCAGGAAATGAAACTCACCGCCCACTTCCCAGGAATCCTGTATCTCCGGAATTAGGATGGGATTACCCGCTGCCCACTGATTCCCAACGGCAATATAATCACCAATGGAATAGGGCGCCCAGACATAAGTATTGGTTGCATAAGGATTGGCGTCCTTACCTACTTCGGCCCAACTTGCCCGAACCTTACCAAAAGACAATATATCGTTCTTAGGCATCAGTTCCGTAAATACGAAGGAACCGCTGATGGAAGGATAGAAATAGGACCTGTTTTCAATAGGTAAAGTGGATGACCAGTCATTTCTTCCGGTCAAAGTCAAATACACCATATTCTTATAAGAGGCACCGAATTCCCCGTAAGCACCCACCAGTCTTTTTTTCGTGGTGGCATCCGTGAAAAATTTATTCTCGGTGCTGATATTATTAAAGCTGATGGTACCTGCCGTTATAAAACTGTATCCCCAGTGATTCTGTGTCAGCCATTCCGTGCTTTCAGAAGTCGTTCCCAACATCAGGTGGGTATCAAAATCCCCAAATTTCTTGTGAAAATTACTCATCAACGTAGTGGAAATATAACTGTAATCCAACATGCTCTTGCTCAGTCTTCCGTTCTGATACAAAGGCGCTACGGCAGAGCCTGGTGCGATATAAGTATAATCGTCCGTGCCGTACTGATCATATCCCAGTCGTCCGATCAGGTCCCACCATTCAGCTATTTTGAAATTGGCATTGATACCTCCGGTAAACCTTTTTGTTTTGGAAGTCAGTTTATCCTGATTGATGATCCAGTACGGATTGTCAATATCGTCTTCCAGATCGGTGATATTACTGGCGTAAATCCGATGCTGTGATCCGTCTTCGTTGATATAGTTTTTGATGTCAAAAGTTGTCGGCCAGGTATACAGGGCGCCCATAGTTCCATTACCGCCGCCTGAATACAGACCTGCTGTGGTCAGGGTCCGGTCAGTGTTGGCGATGGAATAGGCCACGTTGGCATTCAAAGTCAGCCTGCCATACTTCTGTTCCCCGTTAAACCGAAAAGTAGTCTTATCATAGCCGGTACCCGGGACGATCCCTTTTTGATCAAAATTGGACCCGGACAGATAAAAGGATCCGTTTTTGGTTCCCCCGGAAACATTGACATTATTATCCAAAACAGTTCCGTTACGGAAGAAGCGGCCGATATTGTCATAAGTTTCGCCGGAAATTTCCTGCCCCCAGCTACTGTAACTGATATCGTTAAATACGCCGTTACTGGAATAAACACCATTCCCGAAGCGGGACTGGACTTCAGGTAATTTATTCGCCCATGAATTACTGACCTTGCTGTTTACACTCACCGTCACGCGACCGGCAGCTCCCTTTTTCGTCGTGATGATCACGACGCCGTCAGCCGCCCTGGATCCGTACAAAGCTGCGGCAGCAGCCCCTTTCAATACGGAAAGGGTTTCTACATCCTCGGGGTTAATATCCATGATCCGGTTGGAATAAGTGGTATTGCTGCGTGACATACCATCAGTGCCGGTATTGCCCGTAACCGAAGTGGAGTTATCATAAATAATACCGTCGATGACAAAAAGCGGCTGGTTCTGCCTGCCTTCGGAAGTAGAGTTACCACCCCGGATTGTAATGGAGGCACCGGCACCGGCCGCCCCGCTGAACTGGGTGATATTCACCCCAGGTACTTTACCGGTCAGCGAATTGACGATATTGGTATTCTTATTCTTCATGAGCTCCTGGGAGCTTAGATCCGATACGGCATAACCCAGTGCTTTACGCTCCTTTTTGATACCCATCGCTGTTACCACCACTTCTGATTCCAGGGTACCTGTGCCCCGTACCAGTATGATCCGGATATTATTATCGGTCCCTATGGTATACTGCTGGGGCAGGTACCCGATGGAAGTAAATTCCAGTACCTGCCCCGTCTGGACTTCAATGGTGAATTTTCCTGACTCATCCGTAGCAGTCGCATCGCCGGAGCCGGCCACGGTGACTCCTGCAATCGGACTTCCGTCTTCTCCTACAACCGTTCCGGTTACCTGCCTGGTCTGGCCGAAGGCAACTCCGACACTCACAAAACAGAGCAACCAAAGCGCTGCAAACTTTAGAATTGTTTTCCGCATAAATATTAATTTAAAAAAGTAAGCTAATCAATCGACTCCAAAAATGCCGGTCATCCTTGCCCCGGCCAATGACTCCAAAATACCAACCGGCTCTCCATTAATCCCTAACCGGCCGTTAAACAACCTCCGTGTTTAGGGGACACAACGACCCGAATTGAATTCTCGGAGAACTGCCGGAATTTGCATTAGCGATCGGATGGTGGAAAAGGATTGCTGCTCTCCTGCCGTTCCGCAGGTATGGAACAACCGGTCTTCCGTTGAGGGGGCATTTGCTGTCCCTGGAAATTTTCCGGACAAAACTTTAGCTGCCATTGGCCCAGCAGCCAATATGCTGTTAGTCGGGTTGAACAAATGACACCCATTTTCCGAAAGCAGATATCTAAGCAATGCTTGAGAGAATTTGTTAATTACTCATTAAAGGTAATGCAATTTCATGCACAAAAACGCAAAAACCGGAAAAATATTACGTTGCGAAAACAGGGGTACTTTGCCCGCAGTTTAGAGAATCCGGACCCCCTTCGACTGAAAGGGTCGCAACTGGGAATCTTCAGGTTCCAGTTCGGTAATCAGGTAATCGATTTGTTCAATTCCACATACAGTAATCGGCTGGTAGGTTTCCAGTTTCTCCGAAATGGTCATCGAAATGACTTTATCCGCCGCCTGGATCATTGCTTTTTTTACCTGTACCACTTCCCAGTCATTATCGGTCAGTCCATGGGCTACGTCAATCGCATTGGTTCCCAAAAAACAGAGATCTGCATTGACCTGATGGATTCGGGCAATGGCTTCGGCACCAACTGTCAGTTTCGAATCCTTGGAAAGCCGGTCGCCAATAACCATTACATCCACATTGGGATGGGAAAGACACTCATTAACAACAGGAATACTTCCGGTAACAACGGTAACCTGTAACTGGTTCGGCAGACTGCGGAACAATTCCAATATGGTGGTCCCGCCGGTAGTCAGGATGAACATGCCATTCTCAATCAGCTTCAGGGCCTTGTTGACGATATTTCTTTTATTGATCTGCGAGTAAACACTCCCCGATTCAAATTTTACCTGACTGAACACATTGGACAGGGCACCGCCATGCACTTTGATCAGCTGACCGGCACCGGCCAGTTCCAGCAAATCCCTTCGAATGGTATCTTCGGAAACGCCAATTTCTGAGCTCAGATCGGCAGATAATATTTTGTTATGCAGGTTCAGTTGGTGCAGGATATATGCCTGCCTTTCTTTCTTTAACAAGGTAAATTATTTGAGTTAAAGATATGTAATCGCCCGAAATCAGTAAAAAGCCTCCTGAAATAATTCAGGAGGCCTTTGGCGCAGACCTGTTCAGGAACTGCACTTATAAGTCATTATCCTTATTTTTTCTGAACCGGATTCGTAGCTGCACTTTGTTTGTTATCCGCATTCAAAGTTACGACGGCATAATATCCCGCTGCTGATACCGACAGCTGCTGTTCCGTAGTAATTGTCAGCACTTTGGCAGTATTCTTTAAATCGGAGGTAAAATATACGACGGATCTGAGGTTGGCGCCACGGCTCCATTTAAGGATACCGCCTTCCAGTCGCAGGTTGGTGGCAGTCGTGGGATCAGGTGCAATGGCCCGACCCAGAAATGGTATAACGGCAGGATCTGCAAAGCGGTCCTTCACTATATCTGCCATCCCGGCTTTGGTATACAGGAAATGCGCACTGTAAAGCAGGTTACCCATGACCGCTTTCTTCAAAGCCGTCTGTTGCAGCTGGCTGCCGATCTGGGCTACACTAGACAGATCCAGTGAATGCCCGACCATTAGCGGTGGTTTATTGTTAAACCGGTCCCACTCGGCCAGTTTACTGGCAAAAGTATTGTCATGGTATAATTGCGGAATCACGATATCCATCCAGCCTTCACTGGCCCATTTCACGACATCAGCATACAGGGTATTCTTATTGGTCGTAAAATCTGAGCCGGGCGAAATTGAAAATACGACTTCCGGCTTATTGGCGACGATTACATCGTGGACCAATTCGATCGCCTTATCAACATTTCCCCTTCTAAAATCCTCAATCGTACTGTAGCCCGCACCGTAAGTCTGATAGTCCGCCTGATCGGAAACCATCTGACCGGCCTGGCTCGGATACGGATAAAAATAATCATCAAAATGAATCCCGTCCACCTCATACTTGGTAATGATATCCTTTACGATATCGGCCAGTCGCTGACGTACTTCCGGCACCGCCGGATTATAAATCTGTAGCTTCTCATGACTGACGACCCAGGAAGGATCCACCGAAGGATGGAGTGCCGGATAAGGCACACCGCTATTAGCTCTGGTCCCGATCCGGTAAGGATTCAGCCAGGCATGAAATTCGATGTCACGGGCATGGGCTTCATCGATCATAAACTGCAGTACATCATAACCGGGATCCTGGCCCCGGGTGCCGGTAATGGATGCACTCCAGGGCTCATACGCAGAATTATAAAAGGCGTCTCCCTTGGCTTTGACCTGTACAAATACCGCATTCATGTTCATTGACTGAAACAGCTCGAGATAGTCGATATATTGCTGTTTCTGGGTGGCCGCATTATGGTCACCGCGTGGCCAGTCCAACTCGAAAACAGTTGCCATCCAGGCTGCCCGCAATTGATTTTTGGGCAATTTCATGGCACCGGTGGGTGGCGGATCCGGATCAGGATCCGGATCGACGGGATCCGGCCCTGAACCGCTCTTACTACAGGCCTGCAGTAGCAACACAAAAAGCAGGGCCAGCAGGTAATATGTACTTCTTTTCATGGTTACTCAGATTAAAAATCAGAAACCTAATTAATCTTCCAGTTTCTTTTTAGGAAAATCAATCAATACAAATCCGGCATCCGCAGAAGCCGTATAAATCGTCAGCCTTTCATCTTGACCTTCACCATCTTTGGTAACGGCCCAGCCTGTTTGTGTTGAAGGCGCACTGTTGGCAGGTCCCAGCAAAGGATATTCGAATATGGCATTGTGGCTACTTTGTTCATCAAAGAGCTTTAATGCTTCGGTGGTATTACTGCCCTTCGTGATATCATATATATATAATACAACGGCATCAGAGCCACTTCGGGCTGCCGTAGTCATGATCAGGTAGCGTTCACCGTTAAACTGAACAATCCTGGCATCCGAACCCCGGATCGGCACCGTCGTACTGCCCAGGGTATAACTGATACCGGCCGATTCATTCGCCACGCGGATGGGTGCCTCGTATCCGGTAAACAGATAGTCGTCGGTATTGCCCACCCGGTTAAAGGACATTACAAAAGTGGCTCCGGCTATACTCGGCAAAATGGTCGGATTGGTGACCGTGGTAAAATTGGCAACTTTTAATCTCAGGATAGAAGTGACGGCATTGTCTCCAAAATACATATAACCATTACCGTTTTCATCCAGACTCAATGACATATTATCGCCATGCCGGTTGCCGGCACCCGGTATCGTCGCAATGTTTAAATCAGCAATCAGTTCCGGTGCTGCAGCCGGATCCGTCCAATGATAGATTCTGAAAGGTGAAACCTGACCGCCTGAAAGGTTGGCAATATAACTATGCCCGTTAATCTGTGCGCCCACGTTAACCGGGAAAGTACCGCCGGATACACCGGTCAGGTTCAGTGGAATCGGTTCGATTTTGTTCTGACGAAGATCGTCCGCTTTCAACAAATGCGACCCGTCACCGGCGCGGGTAACGATCAGTACATGTTCCCCGTCGAATCCGGAGCCTCTTGTCTGTAAAGACACGAAACTGGGATACACCGGGCTGCCCAGATCGTTGTTCGTGTAATCAAATATTTCAGGCTGGGTAAAATCAGCACCAAAAACCGGAATATTCAGCCGGATGGTTGCCAGATATTCCCGAAATCTTTGATTGTTCACTACTTTAATGATCATCCCTTTAGAGGATTGGCCGGGATCAAAGGAGATGGCATAGGATTCCTGATCCAGTTTGGCGCCATTAGACATGACCGCCTCAAACATCAGATTGCCAAAATCCGTCAGCGTATCAAGGCGCGGAAAGGATATGGTTTTCTTGTTCTCGTCAATCGTACCTTCCACTACCGTATTGCCACCAGCGCCGGCGTTGGTAATCTTTATGGATTCCAGAACGACCAGATCGGAAGATTCCACATTCCCGGGATAATCTTTCTGACAGGCCGGCAGCAAAAGCAGCATGGCTGCTAAAAATACCAACCCGGATTTGAGTATGTTTCCTAATCTTTTCATGAGCTATAAAATTTGCAGTTACCGATTTAATTATTTTGAGGCCAGCCCTCGGTTTGTTCCAGCACATATCCATGACTGGCATAATCATCCATCTGTACTTTTCCTATCGGCGACAGATAGGGGTTGACATTTGTTTGATTAAGATAAGGCAGGCGGCCATTGGTATTGGTGAGCCGGAAAAACCCTTTAAGTGCTGCACCATTGTTGCCGTCATAAACGATGACATTACCATCCAGGTCCACCACAGAAATTCCCGATTTCAGTTCACTGGCAGGCAGTTCCGATGTAAAGTTCACCCAGCCGCCCGACAGCAGGTCTCCGTCTGTGTCTGTATCCATATAGGCCAGTTTGCTCCAGCGTTTCAGGTCTTCAAACCGGGAATGCTCGAAACTCATCTCCATCCGGCGCTCGCGGCGGATCTCCCAGATCAGCGCCGGCACCGTCGCATCGCGGGATGGATCCACTGGCAGACCGGCCAGCATCAGGTGCGCTGTTTTCTTCACCCCCTTATCGGAAGCTTCTTTGGCAAGTGGCCGGTCCCGGATCTTATTGACTGATCGGTCCAGATCATCCTGGGTGACAGCAGACCCGCCAACAGTGGCCAGTTCCGCTTTGGCTTCTATCCAGTTCAGCAATACTTCCGCATAACGGAGGACCGGATAGTCATTGATATTATTCTGACTCGTATAAGGAATGGGTGCGGTACCGGTCGCTTCGACTTCTGCAATGGCTGATCGCGGTATAAACTTGATCGTATACCAGTAAGCAGCCCGGTTTTTGGAAGTAGGCTCATCATAAAAAGTAGCTTCCAACCGGGAGTCACGGGTGGTAATCATTTTAGACAGTGTAAAATCATCGGCATCCGCTTCCGAAGAATTCTGCCAGGCCTGACCATCTGCACAGATAAAGGATTTGATCAGTGCGGTGCTTGGCCCGAAAGCCAGTGATTCAGAGAGATTATTATAGGATGCGACGGAATGCCGGATGCCCACGGCTTCATCATAAGCCCGGTACAGTAAAACATCCTTATTACCGGCTAAATTTTCTGAACCAAATAGCGTACGGTAGTCAGAAACGATATCGTATTTCCCACTGCTCATTACGATATTACCGGCTTCAACCGCCAGGTCCAGAAACTTTTTTGCACGCTCGTTATTATGATAATAATATTTCTGCCAGGTACCCTCATACAGCGCCAACCGGGAAGTTAAGCCTGCTGCGATATAGCGATTGATATACTGAGCACCGTCATCGTTGCGGATATTTGCCAGCGCAAAAACCAGATCCTCATAAACCGCGTCCATCACATCATTACGCGGTGTACGTGGCATATATAAGGTTTCCAGGTCTTCGGCATCAGGCACAAAATTGATATAGGGTACATCGCCATAACGGGTCGCCAGTTCGCTATACTCCATCGCCCGGAACAGCCGACCAACACCCAGCCAGTGATTGCTGGCCTCTTCTTCCAATATTCCGCTCATCCGGGTTTCGATACGATCCAGTAAAATATTGATGGCCCGGACATTCGAATAGCTCCAGATCGCACTGGCAGGCACGGCGCGGGTGAAATTTCCCTGATTGCCCATCACAAAAATATCATCGCTGAACTGGTAGCCCATATAGGCTGCCCCGGCGGTATTGAAACCCTGGCCATATCCCGGAAAAAAACCGGTATAAAAGCTATTGGCATAGAGCCGCACATTGTCTTCTGATGTCCAGGCGGTCTCATCGGTTACTTCTGAAAGTGGAGGCCGTTCCAGGAACTTTTTACAGCCTGTGCTAACAGTAATCAACAAAACCATCCAGATTGCATATTTATTAATGTATTTCATATTCATTACCGTTTAGTATTTATAAGGAAATATTCAGACCCACTGATGCGATTTTGAAAACAGGGGTAGAAGTACCGGTACGACCCAGGTTGTAGTTCCCATTCAGCATGGATTCACCCGAGATCGCTTCCGGATCAATGGGCAGGCCGCGGAGTTTATCAAATGTGATAAAATTTTCCAGAGACACGAATACACGTGCCTGCCGGAGCCGGATTCTTTCGAGTATCTGGGGTGCCACATTATAACCGAGTGTGATATTCTTGATCCTGAAATAAGACATATTCAGCAGGTAGCGGGTTTGTGGTACCATCACAAAACCGGAATTGCTGCCGTTGAGGTTCCAGGCCCTGGGATAAAATGCATTGGTGCGGTCTTCACGCCAGTAATCCTCAGCGATGGCCTGTGGCATGGCACCGTCCTTCACGTGATAACCGGGTATCGCCAGCTGACCAACGCCCCAGATATGTCTTCTGCCTACACCCTGTGCCATGACAGAAAAATCAAAGGATTTATAGTCAAGACCGATTCGGAAACCGTATTCATAGCGCGGGAAAATATTTCCAATCACTGTCCGGTCGCCGGTATCTCCAAAAGTGCCATTGCCCGGCGTGATATAGCCGTCTCCGTTGAGGTCCACAAATTTCACATCACCCGGACTGATCAGCAGGATCTGGTTACCGTCCTCAAAATATGTCTGATAGACCGGATTGGCTCCGGCCAGTTTATTGGTGACTTTGGCAGATCCCTCCCAGATAATGGTTTCCTGCACAAAGTTGCCTGCATCATCATATACAAAATCTTCTTTCTGGAACAGGCGGTCGGTCACGTACCCATAAATATCACCATAACGCTTGCCGGTGGTAAAGGATCCGCCAACAGAACGGTTCGCCCAATCGATATTCCAGTCCGGTCCGCGGGTAACATCGGTCACCGCATCAGATATATTGGCCCTCAGGTTGATACCCAGCCCGCTCTGGAACCGGTGGTTGAAATCCACAATCAGTTCCCAACCCCGGGTCTTCAGGTTGCCATAGTTGCCCAGCGGGGCACTTGCTCCGAAGGTATTAGGCGGTGTCAGGCCCGCCACAATCATATTTTTTGTCTGACGCTCAAACCAGTCAAAAGTGACACCCAGTTGCCCTTTCAGGAAACGCAGGTCGGCACCCAGGTTCAGGGTGACAATATCCTGCCAGGTCAAACCGCCCAATACCGGACGGGGCTGGCCCAGGTAAAAAGTCTGCGCGCCCTGACTATTCAACCAACTGGTTTTTCCGATATCCAGCACCGGCATATATAAATCATTGGCTACTGACTGATCCCCGATGGAACCCCAGGATCCCCGGAATTTGGCAAAGCTGATCACAGAACTGAGGTCCTGCATAAAATCTTCTTCGGAAAGTACCCAGCCCGCAGAGAAGGAAGGATACCATTTCCAGCGCATAAATGCCGGAAAAGTAGAAGTCGCATCGTAACGCAGATTACCTTCCAACAGGTATTTATCAGCAAAGGCATAGTTTACCCGGCCGAAATAACCCAGCTGGGAACTCCAGTTGGCATAACCGCCCGATGTTTCTTCGCCCACGGCAAAGGCAAATTCCGGCTTGTCATTAGAAATCAACTCCGTTCTTTTGCTGTAGTGGTTGTCCCATTTATTAGCGACGATATTGCTACCCAACATGAACTTAAATGCATTCTTTTCATTAAGGTTCAGCCGATAAGTTGAATAAGCATTGACTGTATGCCTTTTTTCGGTGGCTGTACTCTGATAGACATAGGACTGGGCCTTCCCGAAATACTCACCTACCGGGAACCGGAAGCCGGGTATACCACCGGTATCGGTAATATTACCTTCCTCATCTACATAGACCCGGTCGCCGTTTTCGTCAAACCATTCCACAGGTTTATACCAGTGCTGGGCACCGGTAAAGGTCGGCATCGAAGACTTCAGGCTTTCCTGACGGACATCATAAGTATAGTCCGCAATGATGTCCCAGTTGCTATTTAATTGAATAGTGGTTCCAAAATTATAATTGCTGTATTGCTTATCCAGCACGGCCGTATGGGCGTCTTTGGTATCCCAGTAAGGATCCCGGAAACGTTCCCCGTGTTCAGTTACTCCGGTGGGGAAATAACGGCTCCAGCGATACAGGTACAGCCAGGGATCAGCGCCGAAGCCGGTCGCGGAATTCGCATAGCGTTTCACCCTGTCGGAAAACAGCACACCGCCACGGATGGTGATAAAATCAGTGACTTCGGTCGAAAGTTTCAGATTTGCGGTATAGCGCTTGTGATCATCGTATGGCGCTGGCTTCATCATCCCTTCCTGGCCCAGAAAGCCCACACCGGCATTATAAGTTGTTTTACCCGTTCTACCGTTCAGCGATAAATTGTGATTCTGTGAAAACGTTTGGTCCTTGATCATGGCTTTTACCGGGTCATAAATCCGGATACCAAACTTATCAGCGCCATCATAGTACCAGTCTCTTTCAAAAACCACAGGATCAAATGCACCTACCGTGCTACCATATTTCTCCTGCCATTCTCTGGACTTCTGCAGGCTTTCTTCGCTGATGCGCCAGAAACCACCCGCGGGACCGCTGGCTTTCATATTATTATGCGCATCCAAAGTGTATTGCAGGCCATCGATCCCCGCTATTTCATGTTTTTTAGCAGATTGTTGCCAGGAGAGATTATTGGAGTAATTCAGCTCGATTCCATCCTTCCTTGCCCCTTTCTTGGTGGTGATCAGGATGACACCAAATGCCGCTTTGGCACCATAGATCGAAGTCGCCGATGCATCTTTAAGTACACTAATGGAGGCAATATCATTGGGATTAATCAGCTGGATGCTGGGAACTTCCACATTGTCTACCAGGATCAGCGGCTGACTGGATCCATACTGGGATCCTACAAAACCCCGAATACGCATCAGGGGATCCGAACCCAGCTCCCCATCCGGCAGTCTGACGGACAGGCCCGGTACCACACCCTGCAGGCCCCGGCCTGCATCCGCGATCGGCCGATCCCCGAATTCCCTGGCTATATCCACATTACTGACAGCCCCGGTAATATTCGATTTTTTCTGGGTACCATATCCCACAACAATCACCTCGTCCAGATCAGTTGTCCGTTGCGCCAAGATCACGTCAATCGCACCGGCCGCAGTAACAGTTATCTGCTGGGTTTCGTAACCGGTTGAACTGAATTCCAGCACCTCTCCGGTTGCAGCAGCGATCGTATAATGACCCGCCGCATCTGTAATAGTGGCACGGGGCGTACCCTGTACCGCAACGGTTACGTTGGACAGCGCGGTTCCCTGCGCCGAACTTACCGTACCCGTAATGTCTCTGGTTTGTGCCATCACGGAAAAGCTGCATAATAATAAGAAGGGCAGCCATACTCCCAAGCATACTAATTTTCTCATACACTTACAATTAAAAAATTAAACTTGATTCCTACAGCACCGAAATACCGGTGTCTGCAAATGCATGAAGCTGGTCATTCTCAGGGTCCAGCTCCGTTATTAAACAATCGATTTTATTCATCTCACATACCTGAATGGGTTGTACGGTGTTGAGCTTTTCAGAAATAGACAGGCAAACCACTTTAGCCGATGAAGCTACCATGGCTCTTTTTACCTGCACCACTTCCCAGTCGTTATCAGTCACGCCCCGTTTCAGATCAATCGCATTGGTACCCAGAAAACAGAGATCAGCATTCACCTGGCTGATTTTTGAAATCGCACCCGCACCCACCGTCAGTTTGGCATCTTTGGACAAGCGGTCACCTATGACCACCACCTCAATATTGGAATGGGAGAGACAAGCATTAACAACCGGAATACTTCCGGTCATAACCGTAATTCTGAGTTGGGGGGGCAGGTTGCGGAATAGCTCCAATATGGTGGTACCCCCACTGGTCAGAATAAACATACCGTTTTCGATGAGCCCCATGGCTTTGCCGGCAATACTACTTTTGTGATGCTGGGAATAAATGTGTTGGGGTTCGAACTGTACCTGATTAAAAGCCATGGACAGCGCACCACCATGTACTTTGATCAGATGTCCGGTTGTCGCCAGTTCATTCAGGTCTCGTCTGATGGTATCCTCTGAAACAGCGATCTCCTTGCAGAGATCACCGCTCAATACCTTGTTGTGCAGATTGAGCTGGTGAAGGATATAAGCATGTCGTTCTTTCTTAAGCAATTCGTTAGAATTTTGTTATCAGTATCCTAAAGATAGGTAAAAAAAATGCAGAATACCGCAAATTCCAGAAAATATTTGCAAGCCGTACTCAGTTTTTAACGCTAAATACTTCATTTTCTGAGACTAATAAAAGCAGCCTTTCTCAAAATTCCGGAGAAATTCCAGCTGAAAAACCGCAGAAAGCCGCTAGGAGCCGCAAGGTAATCAGGTCAACGCATACAATGGAAACGAGCAAGAGCGCACCCTCGCAGGAAAGTCCCTAACCTACCCGGGTGCTTACTTCATATACCCCGCTAAACAGATAAACTTTATTGGTAGCCAGTTCGGTACAATAGTAGCGCTTGGTACGCTTCTCTCCCCGGCGGAACACCCGCCCTCCCTTAATCATAAATAAACTGCCCACCGGCAGATCTTCGATCAACGCCATATGCGGTTGCGGCGGGTCATAACGGCGAAGGATTCTTTGCAGGCCCTCTTCGGCACAGGTGGAAGCGCCGGGGTTGTGCAGACTCTGCCGGAGCTCAGTGGCTATATCCGGTGGGAAGATGTCTTTTTGAAGGAAACGGGCCAACAGGTTGCCATACAAAGACTTCCATTCCTTGCCATGGGCGGCAATACGGGCGCCATATTGCTCAAATGCCACCAAATGCGCCAATTCATGCAATAAGGTAATCAGAAAAGCATAGGGGTTCAGGCTGCCATTTACACTGATGCGGTGGTGGCCGCCCGCGGCTTTGAACCGATAGTCTCCCAGTATACTATTGCGGGCTTTGGCAATGGTCAGATGTACCTTATAATGATTCAGATAAGACAAGACAGCTTCATAGGTATCCGGCGGCAGATAAGCAGCCAGTGCCGTCATAGGAACTTCTTTTTTAGGCATTTTTGTTCAGATTCAACGCTTTCTTCAGGGAGCGTACTTCTATAAAAGCATAGAGCACATAAATCCCGAGGCAGGCAAACAGCGAAGGCTTACTTACCGGCCCATCCGTAAAATAGATATATAGAAATGCCGCAACGGCACAAACAAAAAGCCGCAGGATAAAGCCTCCATAGAAGACCCGCACAAAAACATGGGGATTTGAGTGCTCAATCGCTTTCAGACCGCTGCGAAGGGTAAACAGCCCCACCAGGAACAACACCAAATTACCCCCCGCTACTACCCGGTAATCGACGCCCGCATTCGCCAACAGAGCTTTTGCCAGGAAGAAAAAACTGCTCAGCAGCACAAATACCAGGATCATCAGTTTAACGGGATTGAATTTTTGTTGTTCTTCACTCATTTTTTGGATTTTCTTTTATTATTCTCCCGGAGCAGCTTATAAAATACACCCACCAGGGCCAGCAAAGGTAGGATAATCGTCAAAGCAGGGCTCAGGTTCCAACGATCATCCAGCCGGATGCCCACATATACGGCAGCACCAATCAGTACCAGCAATTCGGCCGTCAGACCAAGGTATCGTAACCAGGGGTTGTTCATTGCATTTAAAACTGCCTAAATTACAGGTCTACAGTCATTTGACAGCCGCTGTCGACCGGCATCAGGTGGTCCACAGCTTTATTTGATTTTTAACAAAAGAAATAATTACTTTGAACTGTGGATTTTGGGCTATTTTGCTTCCTTCCACTGAGCGCAAAATTATAATAATGAAGAGAACTGTACGTATATTCTGGAGATTGTTTTTTATTGGTTTCGGATTGCTGATCGCCATTTTCCTCCTGGCTAATTTCGGGGTATTTGGCAAAATGCCCTCCCTGGCGGAGTTGGAAAACCCGTCAATTTCCCAGGCTTCGGAAGTATTTGCGGACGATGGCACGCTGATGGGTAAATTTTATCTGCCCAGCGGCAATCGCAGTATCGTAAAATATAAAGAAATTTCACCCAATGTAATTAATGCGCTGGTTGCCACAGAGGACAAACGTTTTTACGAACATTCAGGCATCGATCTGATTGGTACGGCCCGGGCAATCAGCAGCGCCGGCGCTGCCGGCGGGGGTAGTACTATCACCCAGCAGCTGGCATTGGCCCTGTTTAATAAGCGGGCCTCCGACCCTTTCCAGCGTGTCATGCAGAAAATCAAGGAATGGATCATTGCCGTAAAACTGGAAAGAAACTTTACCAAAGAAGAAATTCTGGCCTTGTACCTGAATGCGGTTCCCTATCCGGACAATGTATTCGGTATCCGCAATGCTGCCCGGACTTTTTTCCAAAAGGAACCGGACCAACTCAATGTAAGTGAAGCTGCCATACTTGTCGGTTCCATTAATGGACCGGGGATCTATAATCCCCGCCGGAATCCCAAAGCCGCAATGGACCGCCGGAACCTGGTGTTGAACCGGATGGCAGAGAACGGCAATATCTCGGCGGGGGAAGCCGAGCGATTGCAGGGCCAGCCCATCAAGCTGAATTATCAGAAACCCAGTGAAGAACTGGGTTATGCACCTTATTTCCGGGTAGTCCTGCGTTCAGAAGTCCGGAAACTACTCGAGGATATTACAAAACCCGACGGCTCCTCCTATAATATCTATAGCGACGGATTGAAAATTTATACTACGATCAGTCCTCAAATGCAGATCTATGCCGAGGAAGCGGTAGCCCAACAGGCACCCAAATTGTATCGGAATGTTATCCGGCAGGGCTTTATAAAAAACGGTTCGGTGTGGAAGACCCATGAGAATGTTCTGGAAGCGGCGATGAAAGCCAGTGAACGTTGGAAAAATTCAGCGGAAGACGGCCTGAGTGATAAGGAAATACGGGCGAGCTTCAATGAGAAAACACCCATGAAAGTCTTTGCCTGGAATACGGAACGGTCCAAGGATACCGTTATGACGCCCTACGATTCTATTAAATACCACCGGTTATTTACCCAGGCTGGATTCATGGCGATGGATCCGGTTACGGGTGAAGTGAAGGCCTGGGTCGGCGGTATTGACTTTAAGACTTTCAAATACGACCACGTCAATATCAATACCAAACGTCAGGTCGGTTCCACGATAAAACCATTGCTCTATGGCGAAGCGGTAGAGGAACTCGGTTTTACACCAGAAACCCAGGTACAGAATACCGCCCAGTATTTTCCCGGTAACGGTTGGGTGCCTGCCGGCAGAAGCTGTGGCGGGGGTTCGATGTCCATGGCCAATGCCCTGGCCTGGTCCAAAAACTGTGCGACGGCCTATATCATGAAACAGGTGACGCCACGGCGATTTACGGAATTCCTGAAACATATTAATATACCCACCGATATCAAACCCTACCCTTCCATTGCACTTGGTTCCTGTGAACTATCACTATTTGAAATGATGTGGGCCTATACCATTTTCGGTGGCAGGGGTTTTTCCACCAAACCCTATTTTATCAGTCGGATCGAAGACCGCAACGGCAATGTTATTCTGCGCCCGGATTTCAGCGCCAACCGGAAGGAAGCCATCAGTGAAGCAACGGCCTATATTATGAGTCGGATGATGCAGGGAGCCGTGGACAAGGGAACTGCCCGTGGACTCAGGGCGCGCCTGGGCGCAGCAGAAATGGCCGGCAAGACCGGTACCACCAATGATAACAGTGATGCCTGGTATATGGGATTTGTTCCCCAGCTTTTGGCCGGTGTCTGGACAGGCAGCGATGACCGTTTTATCCGGAATGAAGGCTATGGAGGATTTGGTAATGATGCTGCCCGGCCGATCTGGGAATATTTCTTTAAGAAAGTATACGCCGATAAAAATCTGGGTATTTACAAGGACGAGAAATTCATCGAACCGCCCAGCCTCAGCAATGAATCAGTAAGCGCCGATCCTTCCTTGTATGTTACGGAAGACAATCCGGAACCTACCGCCGAAGGACAGGATTTTGGAGTTGGCACGGAACAGGATTATATGCTGAACAACGACGGCGAATATATCGGTCCGGAATCCGCACCTTTACCGGAGGATCCGAACAAGAATAAAGTCGTTCCTAAAAAAGACACGGTAAAAAAACAGCCTGAAGTAAAACCAATCGGTTCTGAAGATGAACCCAAAAAGAAACGAGGGCTGTTTAAAAAAATATTCGGCAAGAAAAAGGATAAGGATGACAATTAGACCGGCATAAAAAAAACCAAACGATTCGATATGTCAGAACCAACATCAGGAAATCTTTATCAGGGGGATTCGGATTTATTTACTCCCAGAATGGGCCGTACGGTCCCTTACGCGAGCTTTGCCCAGCGACTGGCGGCATTCCTGATCGATTTTGTTATCCTCTGGGTAGTTGGTTACTTCCTGCAGCGTGCTTTCGGCGTACCCGACAGCCTTATGGTGTTTCAGGTCCAGGAGGAAGGGTTTTCTGATCCTGCGATGGGTTCTAACAGCTTCCTGCCTTTCCTCGGTTATTCCTTTACCTCGCTGATAGTGAACTGGCTCTATAGCGCCCTGTTGGTTTCTGGGCCATGGCAGGCTACGCTGGGTAAAAGGGCCATGGGACTGGAAGTGACCAATCTTCAGGGAGAACGGATCAGTTTTCTGAATGCTACCGGGCGCTATTTTGCTACCATGCTTTCAGCTATGATCCTTTTTATTGGTTATCTGATGATTTTTTGGTCCGACAAAAAACAGTGCCTGCACGATCAGCTGGCTGGTACCCTCGTCATCAAAAAATAATCGCGCATCGATCATCTGGTTTTTTCCAACAGTGATTCCATCCCGGTTTTTTTCTACCGTGAAAAAATTCAGCGCGGAAAATTGTGGGGAAACCGGGGTCTGGCGAACATTTCTGAGTAGGAAGTTTCCCGGTCGCATGAACCTATGTCGGGATACAGTAAGCGCTGGGGGTGAAGAAAAAAAATCCGCAACAGCAAAGACTGTTACGGATTTCAAAATGTAATATTCAATTTTTTACGCCTTACTGGCACCTTCAACTAATACAGTAACCTGGTTATTCAACACTTCTACAAAACCTCCCTGTATATTATAAAAAGTAGCAGGACCAGAAAGGCTGTTCTGGAGCACTTTTAATTTCCCTTCACGTAAGGCAGCGATCAAAGGCGCATGGCGATCGAGCACTTCGAAGGAGCCGGTGACACCGGGCATCTGCACGCCGTATGCTTCACCGCTGTAAATGCTGCCTTCAGGCGTTAATATATTGAGTTTCATTATTGCGTTTTAAAAAAATCAGCTTTAAAAAAGTGATTATGCTTCTGCCTGAGCCAGTAATTTTTTACCTTTTTCAATCGCATCATCGATATTTCCAACGAGGTTGAACGCAGCTTCAGGATAATCGTCGACTTCACCGTCCATAATCATGTTAAATCCGCGGATGGTTTCGTCGATCGGAACCAATACCCCTTTCAGGCCGGTGAACGCTTCTGCCACGTGGAAAGGCTGAGAAAGGAAACGTTGCACTTTACGCGCCCGGGCTACGGTCATCTTGTCTTCATCACTCAGTTCATCCATACCCAGGATGGCAATAATGTCCTGCAGTTCTTTATAACGCTGTAAAATTCTTTTTACTTTGTTGGCACAGTCGTAATGGGCATCACCAACGACCTGCGGCATCAGAATCCGGGAGGTAGAATCCAGTGGATCCACCGCGGGATAAATACCGAGATCCGCAATCTTACGGCTTAACACCGTAGTCGCATCCAGGTGGGCGAAAGTGGTCGCCGGCGCCGGATCGGTAAGGTCATCCGCAGGTACATAAACCGCCTGTACCGAGGTAATGGAACCATTTTTGGTAGAAGTAATTCTTTCCTGCATCAGTCCCATCTCAGTCGCCAGGGTCGGCTGATAACCCACGGCGGAAGGCATCCGTCCCAACAGGGCAGATACTTCAGAGCCGGCCTGGGTAAACCGGAAGATATTGTCTACGAAGAAAAGAATATCCCTACCCTTGCCTTCACCGTCGCCATCCCGGAAATACTCCGCAATAGTCAGACCGCTCAAGGCAACCCGGGCACGGGCTCCGGGGGGTTCATTCATCTGTCCGAATACAAAAGTTGCTTTGGAATCAGCCAGCTCTTCAGGATTCACTTTACTGATATCCCAGCCGCCTTCTTCCATGCTTTGTTTAAAGGCTTCGCCGTATTTCATAATTCCGGCTTCAATCATCTCACGCATCAGGTCATTCCCTTCACGGGTACGCTCACCCACACCGGCAAATACAGAAAGTCCACCATGCCCCTTGGCAATATTGTTAATCAGTTCCTGGATCAAAACCGTTTTACCCACACCGGCACCACCGAAGAGTCCGATTTTACCCCCTTTGGCATAAGGTTCAATCAGATCGATCACCTTGATTCCGGTGAACAGCACTTCCGAGGCAGTACTCAGGTTCTCAAAAGCAGGCGGCATGGCATGAATCGCACGGCCGTTTTCTTTCGAAACCGCGGGCATACCATCTATCGGATCACCGGTAACGTTGAACAACCGGCCTTTGATAGCTTCTCCGGTAGGCATGGTGATTGCCTTCCCGGTATCCCTTACTTCTGTTCCTCTCACCAGACCTTCCGTTCCGTCCATCGCGATGGTACGAACGCTGTCTTCTCCCAGGTGCTGCTGTACTTCCAGTACCAGTTTCTCGCCATTTTCTTTGGTCAGTTCCAGGGCATTATAAATTTCAGGGAGGGCATCGCTAAACTGTACGTCAATAACCGCTCCGATAACTTGCTTTACTTTACCAACTTTTGCCATAAATTTGAGGTATGGTTAATTTTAGGCTGCAAAAGTAAGGTTTCTACGCGTATTATTATGCAGGAAAGAGACAAATTATTCACATCTGATGGCCTTCGGCAGGCCCTGGACGCAAGCTGGTACCTGTAAAAAACGGAGGCTGGCGGCCCAGGAGCATCACAGGGGGAGAAACGGACCATCCCCACCCGTAAAATTACGGCTTAAAATCACTAAAATCAGGGAAGCCGCCCAATTGGAATAAAGCATAAATTTGTGTCGAATTGACTATTATCCCGACTTATGAATCGTAACATATCACTGCTTTTAACAGGCTGTGCCTTAACCATTATGGCCGGTTCCTGTCAACTATTTGACCGAAAAAGTCAACCGGAAATCAAAGAAGAAAAACCGGTGACCCGGGTAGATGTGACCATTGACACTACCAATTCCTTCAATTCGTTGTTTCTGGACAGCAATCAGGTCAATGAAATGCTGATGCTCAGCCAACTGGGTGATACTTTGACCAATCGGATCAAGAGCTTTTACAACAGCCGCAATTATCAATTTGCCTGGTTTTCCGGAGAAGGACTGCCCGAACACAGCATATCATTCTGGAACCTGTTGAAAAATTACCTGAATTACTCCAAGGATTCCTCGGTTTATGACCCCTGGCTGACCCAGAAAATGGAAACCCTCATACGGATTGGGAAAATCAAGCCAAAAAATGACTCGTTGTACCGCAATACCGAACTTTTACTCACCCGCTACTTTTATATTTATTATGACCATGCTTACCGGGAAGACCCGCAGTTTCATATTAAATCCCTGGAATGGTATATCCCCAAGAAAAAACTGACCCTGGAAGCCACACTGGATTCGGTACTGACCCACAGCGGTCAGTATGCCGATCAGTATGCGCCGCATAATCCCCAGTATTTACGGCTCCGCAACCAGCTCCTGAAGTATAAACGCATAAAGGATCGGGGTGGATGGCCGGTTGTATACAGTAAAGTGGAAGTGATGCATAAAGGCTACCGGGACAGTGCGGTTAAGGTTTTGAGAAAAAGACTCCAGATCGAAGGATTTCTGGACCAGGCCGACAGCCTGATGACCAGCACTTATGATTCGCTGCTGGCTACCGCCGTCAACGCCATCAAAATCAGTTATGGTTACAAACCCGACGGTACGGCTGGTAAAACCTTTCTCAAAGACGTGAATGTTCCGGTTGAGGAAAGAATTCAGCAGATTCTTATCAATATGGAGCGGATGCGCTGGCTGCCCAGCAATACCCGGGATACCGGCCGCTCCATCATTGTGAATATTCCGGAATTCAAGTTACATGTTTATGAAAGGGGCCAGCCGGCATGGAATATGAATGTGGTCGTGGGTAAAGAAGGCAACAGTACCACCATTTTTACAGGCCGTCTGAGCAATATCGTTTTCAGCCCCTACTGGAATGTACCGGCCAGTATCGTTAAAAATGAAATGCACGGCAAACCCAGTGCTGCCTATTTGCGCAGAAATCATATGGAAATCATCAAGGGGCGGGTACGTCAGAAACCCGGTCCCTGGAATTCACTGGGCCTGGTCAAATTCCTGTTTCCGAACAGCTATAATATCTATTTTCACGATTCTCCGGCCAAATCCCTGTTCAACCGGGATAAAAGAAGCTACAGCCATGGTTGTATCCGCCTCAAAGAACCCGCGAAACTGGCCCGTTATATTTTGGATGATACTGTACGCTACAGCGAAAGAAAAGTGGACAGCCTGATGCATACCTATAAAGAAAAATATGTGCGGGTTAAAGATCCCATCCCGGTACTGATTACCTATTTTACCTCCTGGGTCAATGACAGCAGTGTACTGAATTTCAGAGAAGATATCTATGGCCATGATGCCATCATTGCCAGAAAAATGTTTCTAAACAGCGTCGGAACAACTTACAGCAGACAAAAAGCCATCAAGGACAGTTTACAGAAACTGAAGGACCAGGCCCGCCAAAAAGAACAACACCGAAAGGATTCTCTGAAAAAAGTCCGGACCAGGGACAGTCTCGCAGCTTTAAAAAACGCCAGGCTGCCGGCCGGCAAAACCGACGATAGCCTCCCGGAAAAAAGACGGCAAACAGATCCACCCTCCCGTCAGGTAAATTTCCCGGACAGCCCCGGCACCTTAAAAAAGCGTCAGCCCACTGTTGGCGATCAGGAGCAGCGCCGGTAAAAATACCAGCGCCAGCGCGAGGGAATAAGCGGCATATCGAAACAGGATCCTTCCGGATTCGAATGGCACAAAGAATAACAAATTGATGACCATGGCCAGCAGGGCGATGATAAAATTTATCAGGATACAGATACCGCAATACAGTACCGAAAAAACGGCCGGCTCGAGCCAAATGCCGCTGATCAGTCCATAGAGTGCGCCGGACAGAAAACAGCAGAGCAGCAGGATCCCTCCGTATTTAAGGCCTTTACGAAATTCGCATTTAAAAAATGACCACAGTGATTGGGGCAATGCTTCCGGACCAGTCGTCTTTTTCAAGTTCCGGTCGACACCCTTCCGCTGTTTTCCCTTCTGTTTTCGATATCGCGGCCACCAGATGATAAACCCTGTAATATATAGCAATAAAGGAATCAACCCGCCCAGGCATGCCAGAATTCGTGTCGGCATTCCGCCAAAAGTGCCGTAATGCAGCGGCACCAGCCAGCCCAGATAGCTGTTGCCAATATTGGGGAAATCTTTTTCACTATTGAGCAGGAGCTTGCCGCTGTACTGGTCAAGTGTAAGCATGGCCCGCCCGCCGGTATGAGCGGTTCCCGGCATCCGCATATCTATACGATACACCCCCGCTTTCCCGTCCGGAATGGCGATACCTTCTACCCTGCCTTGGGGCAGGGCCTGTGTTGCCAGCTTGGCAACCCGCTCGGGATGCAGCGGCGCCTGGTGCAGGGTGGTATCTGAAGTCTGAGAAAATATACTGGCAACTGACTGGGGTGAATTGCCGGTTAAAAGAAACAAAAAGGCGATAAATACCGTGCTGAAAGTGATGGCAAAACCTGTGATGGAAAGCAGGATAATAACCGGCGAAGAGTAAAAGCCAAGCACATTATGCCAGTCAAAATTCTGGCGCTTCCAACCCGATCTGAAGTTAACGGTGAGCACGGATTTCCATTGTTTCCAGCGGTTGAGGCGCGCCGGAATCCATAAACGCAGGCCACTAATGGTCAGTATCAGCAAGCATAATGTAGCGAGTGCTACAATATACCTGCCCACAGGCGGCAATAGCAACTGCCGGTGCAGTCCCATGACCACCCGTACAAAAGAGCTGCTGGTGATCCGCTTGCCGCAGAGGGTCAGGTCATAAGGATTGATAAAAAACTCACGGTCGTTTTTCAGGTCATAGAACCGGTAGGAAGCATTGGGATTGTTCCGGTCCACATACATCGCATAATCAAAATTCAAATCCGGATATCGATCCTGTACCAAAGGAATACTGGCTTCAAGGCTGTATTTTTTTTGTGTTGCCATTACCCGCAACAAGTCTTTATTCAATGCCGCATCTATTTCATCCTGAAAAACCAGGATACTACCCGTCAGACCAATAATGCAGAGCAGGGCACCGGCAATAATACCCAGGTATAAATGCCATTTCCCAAACCATCGTTTCTGATGGATGGCCCATTGTAGTTTTCGAGATTTTCTCATATAAAACGCATTTATAAAGCGCGCATCCCGGCTTCTGTCATTTTCTCAGGCTGGTGGTACCGCCGGTGATTGCCGCAACAGTTTCCAGCATTTCCTGCTTTCCAGCAACAGCATCAGATTCAGCACCACAATAAAACTCAGCAGGGCCAGTTGGGAATATTCTTTCCATTCAGAAGCGATGGTTCCTCCCAGGTGCACAATATTCAGTATCAGCAAAAGCATCGCCCAGACATAACTTGATATGAAAAACCTTTTCCCGCGACCATATAGTGAAGTCAGGAAAAAAACCAGTACCGAGAGGTCCACCAGCAGGCGGAACAGATGTGTCGCCATGGGTACTTCTCCTGCCGCATCGGGCAACTTGATATCAATGCCAAAAAACAATTCTGACAAATGGTAGATGTTGTGCAGTATATAGCAAACCGTAATTGAGAACCATAAAAAACTCAGCCGTACAAAAGAATTCATCTGCGTTGATTTTAAAATTTATAGGATACTGTCCCAATCCACTGTCTTGGCATCTGGGCAATCAGATTGCTCCAGCCCATCCAGTATCTTTCATTGGTCAGGTTGTTGCATTTCAGCGCAAATCGAAATGCTTTCGTATCATAATTGATATGGGTGCCGAGGACCGTATAAGCCGGCATGGTCAGGGCGCCGTCGGGCCGGAGGTTAAATGCGTTCGTACGACCTGCGTGGTTGATACTAAGCCCCAGACTCAGTCCCTGTAAAACCGCCTCGGTAAAACTATAGTTGGTCCAGAAATTAAAACTATGATAGGGACCTGAACCTACCGGTCGCAACCCTTCCACGTCAGCATCTGCCCGGGTCATTTTACTGTCGTTATAGCCGTAACCGCCCAACAGGGTCCAGCCTTTTACGGGGTTGACACTCAAGTCCAGTTCGATGCCACGACTGAGCTGCGCACCATCCTGAATGCTGAACATCGGGTCGGTGGGGTCCTGCCGGACAATATTGTCCACCAGAATATGGTAGTAACTGATACTGCCCGAAACCTTATTACTCAGGGACTGGTATTTGATACCTGCTTCTTTCTGACGGGCATCTTCAGGCATAAATGAACGGCCCTCCTTATCGGACCCGAACTGGTTGGTAAAGGAATGTTGATAATTACCGAAAATACTCAACCGGTCCTTGACCGGCATCAGAATCAATCCAAATTTTGGGGACCATTTGGTCTGATTGGTTTTGTCGATATCATTTCTGAAATGATCACCACGCAAACCGGCTGATACAACGGCGTAGGATCCCAGATTGACGATGGTATTCAGGTAGGCCGCCAGTATGGTAGAAGCATCATCATAAACCAATTGGCTGTTGGGCCGGTTGGCAAAAGCATTCAGTACATTTCCTTTGGTAAAATCATCCATCCAGTCCACCGTACCAGCTACATCGACGACATCAAACACATCCACATAGGGAAATGCATTGAACAGCATTCCCTGAAACCTGTTATAGGTCACTTTCGATTTATAGCCAACGGCATCCAGTCCCAATACCGTCCGAAACCGGACCTGGTTCAAACGATAATCGGAAATGAAGTTTTGCTGAATATTATAAGTCCTGTTCTTACCTACCGGATTCCAGACCATCCGGCCAATGGAATCAGCACCTGCTGTTCCTGGTGTCAGTGTATTGATAAAACTACTGAGATAATTAGGGAAAAGATACTGGTAGGCCGTATAGCCCTTATTTTGACCACGGCCATAAGTTAGTGAGGTCTGTGAAGTCCAGTTGCTGTTGAACTTATAAGTAGCAGTAGTATATATAGTATTCTGACCGGTTGTCGCATAGATATCATTATTCAGGAAGGAACGGTTATAAGAAATCGGGAGTTCCTCAGCCTTATTGGTACCGAAAGCCTCCTTGAAATTCCGGGGTATCTGTGCCAGTACGCCTTCGATCATCTCTTCGGAAGCTCCCTGCGCCTCCATGGCGCCGCGCAGCGCCGGTGTCAGTACGGCATTAATAAACGAAGGGTTGGCGACAAATATAAAGTTACCGCCGTTACTGTTACCACGCGTATTATTGAACTCTGCATCCAGGTGAACAGCGAACCGACTGTTGGGTTTATACAGGAAAGATGGCGCAATCAGCAGGCTCTCCTGAAATCCCTGATCCTGCCAGGATTCCTGATGCATGCCGCCAACATTCAGGCGCATCGCCAACCGATCCTTGATCAGGACCTGGTTGAGATCCGCTGCGGCCCGCATAAAATTATAGCTGCCGTAAGATAAATCGACCATACCATCATTATAAAAATGCGGGGTTTTGGTCACCCGGTTAATGATGCCTCCATAGGAGCCGATTACATTCCCGAACAAGGTGGCGGAAGGCCCCTTGATGACTTCTATGCGGTCCAGATTAACCATATCCACATTGGTATTTACCGTATTAGGAAGTCCGTTACGGGCTTTGGTCACCGTCTGGAATCCACGGCTGACAAAAATGGAACCGCCATCGGGCCGGCTGGTGGCGTCCCATAATTTGGTGACACCCGGCGCGTTCTTTAATGCGTCTTCCAGGTTCATGGCATTTTGCTTGCGTAAGACCACATCGCTGATATTATTGACTATCTGAGGTGATTCCAGATTTGCAACCGGAAGTTTATTGGCTGTAGAAGCCGCCTTGTTCATAATGCGGGTGGCTTCTATCACTACGGCGTCGATTTCCTTATAATTCTCTTCCAACATAAAATTCAGTTCAGTCTGGTTTCCCGCGGTGAAGGCAGCCGTGCGAACACTGCTTTTCAGTCCGGTAAAGGAGGCCTGAACTTTCCAGTTTCCTGGTTTGATATTAGATATCTCATAGCTGCCATCTTCGCGGGTCAAAGCACTGCTGCCTTCTTCCAGAACGACCACATTGATATACTTTACCGGCTGACCGTCACGTGTCGTCACTTTACCATATAATGAGGCGGTCTGGGCATGAAGACTGCCGGCGATCAGCAGCAGCACAAAAACTAAAAATGCAGGGAAAGATAATCTCATGTATTTCTTTGATTTTGGTGGGCAAAATTATTTGGCTTTCCACGGTACTGTTTACGAGATCCGGAAAACCGGTTTACGAATTCCGGAAATCCTAAGGCCCCTGCTCAATTTGATCGCAATTTTTGGCATACCGCCGGACTTTATCGGCGGTGCCGACTCGCTTCCCTGATGATTTTTCGATGGCGTCCAGGCGCCTTTTCTGTCATGAATTTCTATAATGGAACAGAGTCCTTAGTTTTGTGTCCTCCGTCTTACAACCCGAAGCAGCGGAGCAGGAAAAATTATCCCATTCATGCAATTAACAGAGGTCACCAGTGCCGCACTGGAAAAAGCGTTTTTAGAAGTCAATGTCGTCATTAACCAGGAGGACCCCAATTATATTCGTCCACTGGATAAGGACATTACCGGGGTTTTTAACCCTGAGAAAAATAAGGCTTTCCGATTCGGCCAGGCTATCCGTTGGATACTTAAAGACGACCAGGGCCGGCTGATCGGCCGGATTGCTGCCTTCGTAAACAAAAAATATAAGACGAAAGGAGATGAAGGTCCGGTGGGTGGAATGGGATTTTTTGACTGCATCAATGATCAGGCTGCAGCCAATTTGCTACTGGACCAGGCCCGCAACTGGCTGGAAGAACAGGGGATGACCGCCATGGACGGCCCAATTAATTTTGGAGAAAGAGATACCTGGTGGGGTTTGCTCGTAGAAGGATATGAACCGCCGCTCTACCGCATGAACTATAATCAGCCTTACTACCGCCAATTATTGGAAACCTATGGTTTTCAGCCGTTTTTTAACCAGATATGTTTTGCCATGAATGTTCAGGTGCGGTTGCAGGAAAAATTTTACTCCCGCCATGCACAGCTTTCCCGCGACCCGGACTTCTCTTCGGATAATATTAAAAAAAATCAGCTGGAAAAATACACCAAAGACTTTACGACCGTTTACAATAAAGCCTGGGCCGGCCACGGCGGGTTGAAGCAGCTGGACGAACGTACCGTACTCAAAATGTTCAGGTCGATGAAAGCGGTCATGGATGAACGGATTAACTGGATTATTTATTATAAAAAGGAACCAATAGGTATCTGGATCAACCTACCGGACCTCAACCAATGGTTTCGTTTCCTGAATGGAAAATTTTCCCTGCTGGACAAATTAAAATTCCTCTGGTATAAAAAAACCAAACCCTGCAATAAATTTGTGGGACTGGTATTCGGTATTATTCCCGAATTTCAGGGAAGAGGGGCCGACGCTTATATGATCATTGAAGGATGCAAGCTGATTCAGAATTTGAAGATTGAAAATGGCAACTACCAGATTGGCAATCCTATTTACGAAAAATATGAACTGCAGTGGATTGGAGACTTCAATCCCAAAATGATCAACGTAGCTGAATCGCTGGAACCTTATCGCAGCAGAGCCCTGATTACCTATCGATATAATTTTGATCGGCAAAAACCATTTAAACCCCATCCGATACTTAATTAGATTTACCTTCCTCGGAATCATGCAGGTAGATGTGTTTACGTTCAGTTTATTTCAATAAGTCCGAAAAAATAAAACCGCCTTCAAACTTCTCCTTTATTGGAAAGGCCTGAAGACGGTCCTGAATTATTTATAATTCCTACCCGGATTAGCGGTCAGCTTCAGCATTCCAGGCGGCATTATCCTTGGTAACATGAATGGAAAGATGACCTGCATCGATGGTTATTACACCCGTATAACCATTGACTTTTCCCACATAGCCTTCGTCTCCTTTTGAAATTTCAATATCGGTAATGGTGGGGATATCTCCATTATCTTTAAAATCAAAACGATATTTATCTCCAACTTTCACGACTGTCACTTTTCCCGATCCGGCGCTTACCGATGTACCGGTTGAAGTATAACTGGTTTCGCCAGAATAAGTACCCACAAATAAATTGTTGTCCGCAGGATTATCATCTTTGCTGCAGGCAGTAAATAATAAGACGGCAAAAATTCCAATCCCTAATAAGTTCAATACTCTTTTCATAAAATAGGTTTAATGATTAATTGTTTCCTAACTGAAACTGCAAACCCCGTACCAAAGCCGTTCGGCACTATAAATACTAAACCTAATACATTGACTTGTAGCAGGTTCCATTTCAATTAAAGGACTTATTTAAATCCTTTAATAACCAGCCTTGCGGCAATAGAAATTTTAAAAAGTTCTTAGTGATTGTATCTCAGACTTATAGGCATTTATTTATATACAGCAGCTAGTTTTTTTTGGATTTTATTTCTGGCAATTATATATTTATCAGATAATAGTCTTTTAAACAATTTTACATAAGAAATAAAGCCGCCCGAATATCTGAGATTCTGTGAGCCATGATGAATGCCGGCAATTGGATAAAAATTCCTGTAGGTAACAATCAGTGAAAAAACCAGAGAAAAACTTTTAATTTATTACTGAGTTACCTGCCTTCGTCGTTTAAACGCTGTCGTGTCGGTGTTACATAAATAACGCCGCAACCAGTTTCCTATACGTATCAGTTCAATAATCAAGAACGATTTCTCTTAACCATTAAAATCAAAAACAGCTCTTTCTATGGAACCGAAAACTTGCCCCAAATTCTTCAGGCGTATTTACCTGCTCCTGATATTCCTGTGTATGTTCTGCACCAGCAACCTGTTTGGCCAACAGGTATCCGGCACCGTAAGTGCCAATGGCCAACCCGTGATCGGTGCTACTGTAACGGTCGGTGGCTCATCGAACAGCACCCAGACCGACAGCAGTGGTCATTTCACTATTGCAGCGGCTGCCAATGCACAACTCATTTTCACCCACGTGAATTTTCTTCAGAAAACCGTTCCGGTAAATAACCAGACTTCGCTGACGGTGGAAATGGAAGCCGCTGCCAACAACCTCGATGAAGTTGTAGTCGTAGGTTATGGCACCCAGAAAAAAGTCACCCTCACAGGTGCCGTTGCCGACGTCAAGGGTACGGAGCTGGCCAAAACCCCTACCCTGAACCTGACGAACTCCCTGGCCGGAAGACTACCGGGCATCACCGCCCTCAACGGCAGCGGAGAACCCGGATATGACGGATCCACGATCCGTATTCGGGGCACCAATTCCCTGGGGAATTCGAGTGCCTTGATCGTAATCGATGGTGTGCCCGACCGCGAAGGCGGAATGGAAAGACTGAACCCGAATGATATTGAAAGTATGTCGGTGCTGAAAGATGCCTCTGCTGCTATTTACGGTTCCCGGGCCGCCAATGGCGTCATCCTCATTACCACTAAAAGAGGTAAAAGCGGCAAACCGCAACTCTCCTATACATTTAATCAGGGCTGGGCCCAGCCTACCGTGATCCCCGAGCTGACAGATGCGATAGAATATGGCACCCTGAGGAATGAACTGGCAGTCTACGAAAATGTTTCACCCGCCGAATGGGATGCGGCCTGGGACGCATTGATTAATACCGGCACCTATGTCACCAACGGTGGCGCCACTGTTAATTCACCGGTAGGCTTTTTTCCGGAAGACATGGAAAAATACCGTGATGGTTCTGATCCCTGGGGCCATCCCAATACTGACTGGTTTGGCGCCACTTTCAAGAACTGGTCGCCGCAGACAAGACATTATCTGACGCTTTCCGGCGGTTCAGAAAACGTCCGGTACATGGGCTCACTGGGCTACCAGAATCAGGACGCCTACTATAAGAATTCCGCAACCGGTTATAAACAATACGATCTCCGCCTCAACCTGGATGCCAAACTGAATGAATACATGAATCTGCAACTGGGCATCGCCGCCCGGGAAGAATACCGCTTCTTTCCTACCGACGGCGCAGGTGAGATTTTCCGGATGCTGATGCGGGGCAAACCCAATGAACCGGCCATTTGGCCCAACGGATTGCCCGGTCGGGATATCGAATATGGTCAGAATCCCGTTGTCATTGCCACCAATCAGACAGGATACGACCGCGATAAAAGAGACTATGTACAATCCAACGGTAAGCTGGAAATCAAAGTGCCCGGCATAGAAGGACTTAAACTCACAGGTACCGCCGCTGTTGACAAGTATTTCCGCAATCGGAAATTATTTGAAACGCCCTGGTATCTTTATTCCTGGGATAAGGCCAGTTATGAAGACGACGGCGTAACGCCGAAGCTCACCAGAGAACTCCGATCGCCTTTCACGGATCCCCGTCTGTCACAGGTTGCAGAAAACACCCTCAATATCAACCTGTCTGGTTTAATTAATTATGACAGAACGATTGGTGATCATACGCTGAACCTGCTGGCAGGTGTCCAAAGGGAAACGGAGGACTATGAAGGATTTAATGCCTTTCGTCGTTATTATCTGTCCAGCAAAATTGATGTACTGAGCGTTGGTGGTGATTTGGAGAAAAACAATGGCGGCGGCTCTTACCGCCGCGCACGACTGAGCTATTTTGGAAGAATGGGCTATAATTTCCGTCAGAAATACCTGTTTGAATTCCTGTGGCGGGTGGACGGATCCTATATATTTCCTCCCGAAAACCGCTTCGGATTTTTTCCAGGTGTGACTGCCGGCTGGCGGATTTCAGAAGAACCCTTCTTTAAAGATCATGTTGCTTTCGTTGACAACCTTAAACTTCGGGCTTCCTGGGGACAGATGGGTGCCGAGCCTTATTTCGGAGGCAATCTGGCAGAATACCAGTTTATTTCTTCCTACCCCTTTGGTACCTATGTCATCAATGATGCGGTGGTACAGACCCTATATGAAACCCGGGTTCCCAACCAGAATTTCACCTGGGAAGTGGGTAACAATACCAATATTGGACTGGACGCGGCCTTCCTGAACAACCGGTTGTCGGTGGAACTCGATTATTTCTACAATGTCCGGGATCGGGCGCTGATCGCAGAAGTCGGACTGGTGCCGCAGAGTACGGGCATCTCGAATAAACTGCCACCTGTGAATAAGGGCAAGATGTCCAATACCGGAGGTGAATTCAAAATCTCCTGGAATGACAATATCGGAGAAGTAGGCTATAATCTGAGCATCAATGGGGGCTATGCCAAAAACAAGGTCATTTACTCCAGTGAAGCTGCCGGGGTTCCTGAATGGCAGCGTGCTACCGGAAGGCCCTATGGCACCAGTGGCTTTACCATCGTGGCCTATGAATATGCCGGCGTATTCCGTGATCAGGCAGAAATAGACGCCAACAGTATCGATTATTCAGCCCTGACCAGTAACCTCCGTCCTGGGGACATGAAGTTGAAAGATTATAACGGCGATGGAAAGATTACGGCAGATGATATGGTGGCGCTGGATAAAACCCGGGATCCGGTATTCACCGGAGGTTTCAACGGCAGTCTGCGTTATAGGAATTTTGATTTCAGCTTTATGTTCCAGTGCGCCATGGGTGGCATGTTATTCTTTGGTACGGAATCGGGTGATATCGGCAACTACCTGAAATACTCCTATGATCACCGCTGGTCAATCGACAATCCCAGCAGTACCGATCCGCGGATTGCCAGCAGAGGTAATACCTACTATACCGGTGGTGCAGCAGCGCGCAATACATATTTCCTGCGCAGCAGTAATTATTTACGGTTGAAAAACCTGGAAATCGGTTATAACCTGAACATGCCGGAAAAAGTGAGGAATATCATCAGCAATGTCCGGCTTTTTGCCAATGGTCAGAATGTGATCACCTGGGATAAAATGAAACTTTGGGATCCTGAAGCAACCAGTACCAACGGTCAGTACTATCCCCAATCTCGTATACTCAATATAGGTGCCACCGTTAACTTCTAATTCCAAAATAATTAATAATATGAAACGCAATATATATACTCCCTTACTGCTGGTCCTATTTGCTGCAGTCCTATTTGGCTGTAAAAAGGACTTTTTAAATATCGACCCGACGGACCAGGCTCCGGCAGGCACCACCTGGCAGGATGAAGCACTGGCCGAAGCCTTTGTATCAGGAATCTATAATCAGTACCTTGGCGTAGGCGGCTTTAATGAACAAATGCTCGCCAGCCTTTCCGATGAAGCGGTGTTTACGCATACAGGCCGCAGCATCAATACGATCAATGAAGGCAGTGCGAATCCCAGTGCCATAGGCTGGGTGCCGCCGAACTACGAGTGGCAGAACATGTATAATGGGATTCGCGCAACCAATATTGCAATTGCGCAATTACAGGCGCCCCAGATTGATACTTCCTTCGCCAACAAACTGAAGGCAGAAGCGCATTTTCTACGGGCTTTTTTCTATAATCAGTTACTGAGTTATTACGGTGGCATCCCGCTGATCACAAAAATTTTCAATCTAAACGAAGATTATGAAACGCCCCGCAACAGTTATGAAGAGTGCGTGAATTTTATTACGGCAGACTGTGATTCAGCCATCTGGCTCATCAATGACAAATCCATGGACAAAGGCAGAGCTACGGTATTGTCGGCACTGCTCCTGAAATCCAGGGTGCTGGTCTATGCCGCCAGTGACCTGCATTATCTGCCATTGGCCAAAACCAAATTTTCGGAACTGGGCTCCCATCCCAATCCGGAATTATTCGGTTATTCGGCCGGCGACCGGTCTGCACGCTGGCAGGCCGCCAAATCCGCTGCCAAAGCGGTACTGGATTTGGGCACCGGCTATAAAATGGACCTGAATGCGCCAGTTTCTGCTGCCGAAGGCACCAACAATTATATGTCCATAGCCATGAGCGGATACAGTAAGGCGGCTGGCCTGGATGCGTCAGCATCGGTGGAGATGATCTGGGGAAGGTATTATAACCTGAACGTGAATTCCGGAGGCGGGGTCAGCATTGGCCTGTACAATGGGCCTAACGGTTACCATAATTGGGCGGGCAACACACCGCTGGGACTTTTTGTAGATGATTTTGAAATGGCCAACGGTCAACCGTTTAGCTGGGGTGAAGCCAGTCATAAGGCGGCGCCTTATAAGAACAGGGATCCCCGGTTCTATGCAACGCTGTTATATGATGGTGCTGACTGGAAACCCCGGGATTTGGTGTCAGGCAATGTAGATCCTGCCAATCAGATCCAGACCGGGAGATACGACTTGATACAGGGTGGCGGAAAAATTACTTTCAACGGCCTGGATACCCGAAGCAGCTCGATTGAAGACTGGAACGGCAGCCGGACCGGTTACTATTTCCGGAAATTCACCGATCCCGATCCTTCAATTTCTGAAGCCAATACCAAGCAGTTGATACCCTGGCCTTTCATGCGATATACCGAAGCCGTATTCAACTACGCTGAAGCCTGTATTGAACTGGGACAGGATGCGGAAGCCCGTTTATGGCTGAATCGGATCCGCTACCGTTCAGGCATGCCTGCAATTGCGGATGCAGGAACGGCACTGAAAAATCGATTCCGCAATGAGAAAAGAATCGAAATGAGTTTCGAAGAGCAGCGTTATCATGACGCCCGCCGTTGGATGATCGCTCCGGCAACACTGGGCCGCAAACTCACTTTCATCAATATCGTAGGTGCATTTAAGCCAGGCAAACAACTGTCAGCCCCTTACCGTCATGATGAAACCATTTATAATTATACGTATACACCGGTTACGGACCAGGCGCATGAAAACCGCAAATGGGTCAATAAAATGTATTTTGCACCCATTTCCAGAGACGAGATGAACAAGAATACTTCGCTGGTACAGAATCCTGGATACGAGGAATAATACAAAGTCAATACCATTTGAAAAGAGGCTACGGCCTCTTTTTTTGTACCCTTCTTTCAAAACCTCAGGTCAATTTTCCACACCCTGCGCCGGCAGAACAAATCCAGCTTTAATTATGTTACATTTGTCTCGAGGAACAGTCCATGGATAAATTTTTAGTATCAGCAAGAAAATACAGGCCCCAGCTTTTTGACACAGTGGTGGGCCAGTCGCATATTACCACAACCTTAAAAAATGCCATCAAACAAGAGCAACTGGCACATGCCTTCCTGTTTTGTGGTCCCCGGGGGGTAGGAAAGACAACCTGTGCCAGGATCCTGGCTAAGACCATTAACTGTGAACGTCCCAGTGCCGAGGGCGAAGCCTGCAATGAATGTAATTCCTGTAATGCATTTAACCAGGGCAATTCCCTGAATATCCATGAACTGGATGCCGCGAGTAATAACTCAGTAGACGATATACGTGTGCTGGTGGACCAGGTGCGGTTTACACCTCAGGCAGGTAAATACAAGGTATATATAATAGATGAGGTTCATATGCTCACTGCCCAGGCCTTCAATGCGTTTTTGAAAACCCTGGAAGAGCCACCTCCCTTTGCTATTTTCATACTGGCTACCACCGAAAAACATAAAATCTTACCCACCATATTAAGCCGTTGCCAGATTTTCGATTTTAAACGGATTACTCCGGACGATACGGTGGAACACCTGCAGGCCATTTGCACCAAGGAGGGCGTACAGGCTGAAAAAGCCTCCCTGCAACTGATTGCGCAGAAAAGCGAAGGCTGTATGCGTGATGCCCTGAGTATCATGGATAAAATTGTGAGTTTCAGTAATGGCGAACTCAGTTATGCCCATACCCTGGAACATCTCAATATCCTGGACGAGGATTATTATTTCAAATTCATGGAACTGATGCGGGCGCAGGATCTCAGCGGCGCGCTTTTATTATTCGATGACATCAATCGCAAAGGTTTTGAGGGCGACATGGTGCTCAACGGGATGGCAGCTTTTATCCGCAACCTGCTGGTCTGCAGGGATCAACAGGCAGCCGTTCTACTGGATACCGTGGAGCGGTTTAAAACGAAATATCTTTCGGTGGCGGAACAGCTTCCACCGGCCTATCTGCTGAGCGCACTGAACCTCCTCTCCCAGGCAGAGATCAATTACCGGACGGCCCGAAATAAGCGCCTCCATGTAGAACTGGCACTTATAAAGCTCTGTTACCTGCAACAGGCCCTGCAACTCAGCTCCGACGACACCGCGGTTATTAAAAAAAAAATAGCTGAAAAGACGGGTGCACTGCCCTTTCGCAACATCCGCCCCATAGCCGTGAAAACAACGGCTCCGGACACAACAACAACCGGAGGCGCCCGACTGACGATTCAACAGGAAAAAAAACAGGTTACAAAGACGGCATCCGCCAGCGAAGTGCCCGATAAAATTCCGGAACCGGCGACAGCAAAAACCAAACCTAATACAGGAGGCAAAATCAGCAGCCTGGAGAAATTAAGAAAGCAGTTCCATGAGAAAGTAGAAGATATTGCGGATCAGCCATTGGTAGCGGACCAACTACAGGAGGCCTGGGAGGCATTCGCCCGACACCTAAAAGAGAATAAAAATTCGGCGGCCCAGAGCTTTGAAATGGCCCGGCTTCAGATTATGGATGCCAATTCCTTTGTAGTGAATACTTCCAGTATCATTGAGCACCGCTTCGTGGACTTTAATAAGGTAGAAGCTTCCGAATTCCTGCAAAAAAGACTCCGGAATAGTCAATTACAATTTGTGATAACAACTACCGTTCAATCGACGCCCGCTGCGGAAGGCACTGCGCCGCTGACCTCCGTACAGCAATACCAGGAACTGATCGCAAAATATCCGCTGGTCCGGGAATTTAAAGAACAGTTGAAACTGGAATTGAACCGATAGAGCAACAATCGGACTTTGCGTTTTTTTCATTTTTACGGGTTTTGGGACCGGCGGCCCCCGAAAGCCCCTTCGCTTCCGGGGGCCTGAACCGTCCGATCTGAACCAGCCCGGTTTAGGGGCAGGCCCTACTCTAGTTTTTAACCGACCAACTTTACAGAGAATTCACTAATTTCGGGCGAAATATTTTGATTCATGGCTGAAAAAATTTTAATGCCCCGGTTGAGTGATACCATGACAGAAGGGGTGATTGCAGACTGGCATAAAAAAGTGGGAGATCCTGTAAAAAAAGGTGATTTATTAGCTGAAATTGAGACAGATAAAGCCACTATGGAGCTGGAAAGTTACAAGGACGGCACCATATTATATCTGGGCGCAGAAAAAGGTGGTAAACTGAATGTGGACGACCTGATGGTCATCGTAGGTGACAAGGGCGAAGATATTTCCGGCCTGATCGATGGCAAGGGGGATCAAAAACCCGCCGAACAGCCCGCAAAAAGCGAAGCAGCGCCGGCGCCGACTGAACCCGCCGCTCCTGCGGCTGCACCCGAAACCAAAAGCGCAGGTGCAGATCTTACCAAAATGGATGAAGTTGTTTTGATGCCGCGGCTCAGTGACACCATGACCGAAGGGGTAATTGCCAGTTGGGCAAAAAATGTTGGTGAAGACATTAAAAAAGGTGATTTATTGGCTGAAATCGAAACCGATAAAGCCACCATGGAACTGGAAAGCTATAAAAACGGCAAACTGCTTTATCAGGGCGCCAAGGCCGGTGAAAAAATACAGGTTAATGAACTGTTGGCCATCATCGGTGAAGCAGATAAAGTAGACGTAGAGGCGATCGTAGCAGCGGTGAAAGGCGGTAATGCAGGTGCTACAGCAGCACCGGCTCCACAGGAACCGGCCGCCGAGGCGGCGCCAGCCGCTCCTGCAGCAACCGCTGCGGAAGCTGAAACATCCGGCACAGCCGATGGCCGTATCAAAGCTTCTCCGCTCGCCAAAAAACTGGCTGCCGAAAAAGGCATTGATCTGGCCGGCGTTTCGGGTAGTGGCGATGGGGGCAGAATTATCAAAGCAGATATTGACAACTACAAACCCGGCACCCAGGCTTCCCAACCTGCTGCAAAAGCAGCAACGGTAGCGGCAGCCCCTGCGGGTCAGGTTTCCTTCGAAGACCGTCCGGTATCACAAATGCGCAAGGTGATCGCCAAGCGACTGGCAGAAAGCAAATTTACGGCACCCCATTTCTATGTTACCATGAGTATCGATATGGATGCCGCGGTGGCCAGCCGGGCGAAACTGAACGAAACCAGTCCTGTAAAAATTTCCTTCAACGACCTGGTGCTGAAAGCCTGTGCGATTGCCCTGAAACAACACCCGGCAATTAACAGCAGTTGGCTGGGAGATACCATACGTACCAATCAACATGTCAATATAGGTGTAGCAGTAGCCGTGGATGAAGGTTTGCTGGTGCCCGTCGTTCGCTTTGCAGACACCAAATCGCTTTCCCAGATTGCGGCGGAGGTCAAAGATTTTGCCAAGAAGGCCAAGGACAAAAAATTACAGCCTTCGGATTGGGAGGGCAATACCTTTACCATTTCAAATCTGGGCATGTTTGGTGTTGATGAGTTTACGGCCATCATCAATCCTCCGGATGCCTGCATTCTGGCCATCGGTGGTATTTCTCAGGTACCAGTAGTGAAAAATGGCGCTGTTGTGCCAGGCAATATCATGAAAGTCACACTGAGTTGTGACCACCGTGTAGTGGATGGTGCCAGTGGCGCCGCATTCCTGCAGACTCTGAAAAGCCTCCTGGAGGAACCCCTCAGAATGTTGGTATAATTAATTTTTGACAATATTAGAAAAGCCACTTTCAGTAAGAATGTGGCTTTTTTTAATCCCTTAAAATAGTACCATGTTGCAAATTATCCGTCTCGGCCCCGGTCAGGAAGATCTGGTAACGAAACTATTCGACCAGTACCGTGTATTTTACAAACAACCTTCAGACCTGATATTGGCCCGGTCCTTCCTAAGGGAACGATTGGATCATAACCAATCCGTCCTATTCCTCTGTCAGGAATCCGACACCAGGGAACCCCTGGGATTTACCCAGCTTTACCCGGTATTTTCATCTATGCGGGTCAGTAAAAACTGGATACTAAATGACCTTTATGTGGTTTCGGAACAACGCGGAAAGGGTATTGGCAGAAGGCTGATCGGGACGGCCCTTGACTTTGCCCGTCAGGATGGCGCCAGCTGGGTCCAGCTTTCCACCGCTACCGATAATGTAACCGCCCAGGGTCTGTATGAAGCGGTTGGATTCAAAAGACTACAGCCCGACCCCGCGTTTTATGATTACCGTATACCGGTCAACCCAATTTGCTGAGAATTATCTACCTTCAAATCAAATGCAACAAAAGAAAACACTGGTCATGGGCGCTTCGCCCAACGAATCCCGGTATAGTCACCTGGCTGTTAACAAATTACGGCAGCACGGACATGATGTCGTTGCGGTAGGGCGCAGAAGTGGCCGTATAGCAGATGTGGCCATTCAGCAGGAACTGCCCCTTAATCAGGATATAGATACGATTACGCTGTACCTGAACGCCAACAACCAGCAGGCCTATGAAGCGGATTTACTCGCATTGCAGCCAAAACGAATTATATTCAATCCCGGTGCTGAAAATCCCGCATTGGCTGCAAAAGCCAGGGATGCCGGAATCGAACCATTGGAAGCCTGCACCCTGGTATTGTTAAGTACAGGCCAGTATTGACAAAACACCAAAGAAACTCAAAGTACGCGCTGTCCTTCCATCACGATATTACTGATGCCATCCCGGAGCAGGAGTCGGTTGCCTTCAATAGTGAACGCACTGATCCGGTTCTCCAACAGATCGAGAAAAGCTGTTTCCTGTTCCATATTGTCGCAGGCCATCCGGGTCGCGCCGATATCGGTAAACCGGATGCTGTAGCCTTTTAATTGCAGGTTACCAAAAATCCGGTTACAGGGCGCTTTGCCGGTAAACCTGGTGGAAGTATCCTGAAAAACGAGTTGCACGCCGTTGAGGTTTTCCAGTTCGGCTTTCTGTTGCCGGCGCATACTTAGGATATTCCAGGTGCCTGCCAGCTCTTTCTGGAAAGATTTCGCTTCGACCCTCGGCACAATTACATCACCCGTCCCCACAATACCTTTACCGGTCCCGGAAGATTGGGACGGGGAACTGCATCCAGGCAAAACCATTAATACAAAAACTGAATAAAATAGTAATTGTCGCATAATTGTAATTTTTAATCCGGGGAATGCGGATACCGATCCTAAGTTAATCAATTTGTGAACTATTTATGTATTATTGCGTTGTAGCTGATTATATTTAATACAGGTAAAAAACATTTCCAATACCATGATCAAAAAAACAGGATTTTTATGGCTGCTATTACTGGGTGTTCTGGCTGTCAGCGCACAATCACTGCAACCTTCGCCGCAGAATAGTAAAATTGAGTTCTCGATAAAAAACATGGGCATTACCGTGAATGGCAGTTTATCAGACCTGAAAGGGAAAATGGCATTCGATCCACAGCAACTAAAAAGCAGTAGTTTTGATGTCACCGTCGGGGTGAATACGATTAATACGGGCAACCAAAAAAGAGATGCACACCTCAAAAAACCGGATTTTTTTGACGCGGCAAAATATCCCACTATTGGTATAAAGACGACCAGTATTTCGGCGAAAGGGAATAATACCTATCTGGCCACGGCCCGGTTGACGATGCATGGCGTTACCAAAGCAATTCAATTTGAATTTACCGCCCAGTCACAAAACGGAGGATACCGTTTCAAAACCAAATTTACAATCGACCGCAAAGATTTTGGCGTGGGAGGTAACAGCATGACCATGGGCGATGACGTGCAGGTAAGCCTGGACGTTATCGGCAACAAATAAGCCGCGGGCGTTCCGCCTATTTTCCTGAAACAAGCATTTTTTATGGCTGCTTATTAAGCGGTAGCCGCAATACGACCGTCCCGTCTGGTGGCTTAGGTTTTCGCCCACCGACAAGCTACAGACCAAATTTACCAGTGTCCTGGCAGAAAGAAAAAAGCAGTTTCGGGAGACGAAACTGCTTTCAAACTTTAATATGAAAAAACTAAACCTAAGTACGTATCTATCTTCTGCTGCTTCTCACGTTACCGCCTCCGCTCCTGCTGGAAGAACTTCTTGAAGAATGTGAAGAACTCCGGCTTTGCACGGAAGGAGATGATCTCCTGACACTGGACTGATTGCTGCTGCGATTAACGCTTGAACTCCGCTGACGGGACTGAACGCTGCGCTGTTGAGCTTGCTGGCGTTCGCGCGACTGAGATTGCTGGCGAGCGCGGGCTTGTTCACGCGCCTCAGATTGCTGACGGGCCTGTGCACTACGTTGTGCCTGCTGGCGTTCACGGGACTGCGCCGCCTGACGGGCACGAGACTGTTCACGCGCCTGTGATTGTTGACGGGCCTGTGCGCTGCGTTGTGCCTGCTGGCGTTCGCGGGACTGAGCCGCCTGACGGGCACGAGACTGTTCACGCGCCTGTGATTGTTGACGGGCCTGGACGCTGCGTTGTTGTGCCTGTTGACGTTCCCTTGCCTGTGATTGTTGGCGGGACTGGACGCTGCGTTGTTGTTGCGCTCTGGAACGGGTCTCAACGCGTGAATTTGGTTGCGACTGTGAGCGACTCCGCTGCATGGATTCCCTGCTGCGGCTGGACGGACTGGTAGACCTGCCTTCGACGGAACGGCTGCGTTCACGATTCGGGCTAACAGACCTGCTGTTGGTGTTCCCACGACTGTTCCGATTCGTTACCGCATCCTGCCTTCTGGGGCTGGTATTGGTCCGGTTCTCTGTGCCGCGAACGGATCTGCTATTCGTACGGTTTTGGCTGCGACTATATTGTTGTACAGAGCGAGGTGCATAGCTCCTTCTGTCTGAAGATCTTTGGACAGCAGGGCGGTATACGGATACTGAATTCCGGCTCATCGACGCTCTCCCCGGAGATCTGCGGTCTCTTACTGATACCGACCTAATTCTGCCGGTGTAACGTTCCACATCTGTCCGGCGGGGACCGTTGATATAGGTCCTGCCACCGCCACGGCGACCATGATAATTATTGATAATCGTTGTCCGGTTAATGATTGTTACATTATTCCTATAAGGATAATAATAACGGCCGATGTATCTGGATGTCATGTAACGGCCCGGCGCAAAAGTCCAGTAATCATAAGGACAATTGTAGTTGTTGAAACCTACATTAATACTGAATCCAGGACGCAGTGGTGCCCATCCGTAGTAATCACCGCCGCCTCTCCAGGCAACCCAGGCCGGTGACCATTCATAACCGGGGACCCACATCCATCCGTAATAAGGATCTTGAAACCAGCGGCCATAGTGGAAGGGGGCCCATCCCCAATCATAACCGGAATTCCACATCCAGTCATAATCGTTGGTGTACATCCAGTAACCATTGCTGGAATAGGGACGGAAATCGCCACCTACCCGGGGTCGCCAGGCGTACCCGTATTCAGGGTAATCGATCCATTCGCCGTAGGGGCTCAACTGATCGTAGAACGTCTGAAAATTAATGCTCACCCCAACCCGGGGTTGTGCATCAACTGGCCTGGCTACCAGCACAGACATCGCAATCATCAGCGTGATGCCCAGGGAGTTGATTATTCTTTTCATTTGCTATTTATTTAAATTATTTAAGATATTGTTCCTAATGCATCTTGGCATTCTAGAATATTGACCGAAAAATGGTACATAAAGTTGCGTCTCAGCCGGTTCAGTTGCCCGGAGCGGGCATTTTTGTGATTTTCTTTAACATTTTAACAACTGCTTGCCGTGAAAACCAGGATTTTAATGAATTTTGTCCGCTATGATCGATTATTATGAACTGTTGCAGGTATCCCCTTCGGCCCCCCTGAGTGAAATAAAATCCGCTTACAGGAGACTGGCACATTTATATCATCCTGACAAAGATCCCGGCAACAAATTTAAGGCGGCACAATTTGAATTGATCAAAGAAGCCTATGAAACCCTTTCTCATCCTGAAAAAAAAGACAGGTACCTACAGGAACGCTGGTTGTCCAGGGCGCAGGGCCAACCTTTTACTCAGGAGCTGAATACCCCCATTCAATTATTACATAAGGTACTGAAAATTAGCGACTCCGTAAGCGGACTGGATATTTATCGTATGAATAAGGAAAGCGTCAGGGATCTTTTTAGTGAAGTCCTGAATACGGATACCATCGACATGTTAAATGCATTCAACGAAACCTCTGTCAATGATGCGATTGTTGGTGAGTTGGTCCGAATTATTCCAGTGCTGGGCACGAAAAACGAATTGAGCCTGATCTCAGATATTCGCCGGATTCAGAGCAATTATGAATCGCAGCTGGACAGTCGCCAGCAACGGCTGGAGAACAATTTATTCTGGGAAAACTGGAAACCCGCATTCGTCATTCTGGTGGTATTGCTGCTCTGTCTCCTGATCTGGGGTACTTCCCTAAAAAACTGATAACAATCAGACAGAATGGCTTAACTTTCCTACACAAAATAGCGGCTATGTTACCTATTGGAGATGATAATTCAGGGCGCACAATTACCCCTTATATCAACTATCTTTTGATCGCAGTCAATATTCTGGTCTTCGTCTTTGCACAGGGCCTCGGCTCCAACGAAGCATTTTTGCTTAGTTATTCCACTGTGCCGGCGGAAATACTTACCAATTCCGATGTCGTCGGTCAGGGATTGCTGCCGACACCGATCCCCGTGTATGGGACGATTTTTACGGCCATGTTTATGCACGGCAGCATAGCGCATATATTCGGCAATATGCTCTACCTGTGGATTTTCGGCGACAACCTGGAAAATGTAATGGGGCATTTCCGCTACCTGGTATTCTACCTTTTATGTGGCATCATCGCCACCCTCTGTCATGTATTTTTATCTGCCTATACCGATTCCGGCCTGCTGATTCCCAGCCTGGGTGCATCGGGTGCGATTTCCGGTGTCATGGGAGGCTATATCATCCTGTTTCCCCGCAACCGGGTTAAGGTATTCGCACTGTACAGTGTATTCTATGTCAATGCCATCCTGGCGCTGGGCATCTGGATCGTCATGCAGGTGATCAATGGTTTGGGTACGATGGGTAATGAAAGCGCTGGTGTGGCTTATGCGGCGCATGTGGGCGGGTTTTTGGCAGGAATGCTGCTGGTAAAATTCTTTGCCAGACCACAGTTGCGTTCCTCCCAACTGATCAGGCGTTGATAACAGCTTCAGGCGGAAAGTTCCTTACCCTCCAACCAGTTCTTAAAGGAAGCTACCCGTTCCCGGCTGATCACAATTTCCGCATCAAAAGCGGGTGCTAACTGCAGTGCCAAGCGACTGTTATAATAGGTATTAATTTTCCTGATCGCATCAATATGAATAATCATTTTCCGGTTGATCCGGAAAAAAAGCGTCCGGTTAAGCATTTTCTCCATCTGTTCCAGGCTATAGTCCAGTGGTGTTTTCTGATTGCTGAAAGTAACGGCTTTGGTAAATCCGTCAGCAGTATAGACATAGGCAATATCGCTGGCCTTTACCGTAACCAGCTGACTATTGGTTTTGCCCAAAAAGCGGGTATGTTCTTTCTTATAGAATGCTTCAGCGATCTTACTCAGGTCAAAAGACGGCGGATTGCCGGCGCTAAAAAAGCGGAATTTTGACAGCGCCCGTTCCAACTCCTCTTTACTAACCGGTTTGAGCAAATAATCTACACTGTGCACCTGGAATGCCTGCAACGCAAAATTATCATAGGCGGTAGTGAATATAATAGGTAATTGCAATTTGAGTGCTTCAAAAATTTCAAAACAATTCCCATCGGACAATTGGATGTCCATAAAGGCCAGATCCAGCTTGTCGCCATTTTGCTGCAGCCAGGCAACGCCCCGGGCAACCGATTCTATTACCTCCAGTATCTCTATCTGCGCATCCACCTGGCCGAGTAACTGTATCAGTCTTTCCGCATTATGTTTCTCATCTTCAAAAATGACAACTTTCATGATTCTCAGGTTTCGTTTACAATTAGCAGTTGGCCGGTTTTAAGTATCGGGAGCTTCACCAGAAATTTCCCATCCTCTTCCGCAACCTCCACCCTTAACGTGCTCAGTAATTCATAACGTTTACGGATATTATACAAGCCAATTCCCGTGGAACTCATAATACCGGTGCGCTTTCTCAATTGGTTCTCTACGATGATATATGTGCCATCTGCATGAATATATATTTCCAGCGGTTGTTCAGAGAAAAATGTATTATGTTTTACCGCATTTTCTACCAGCATCTGTAAGGCCGCGGGCGGCAACCAGGTTTCTCTGACAGTTTCATCCAGGTCAATTCGGAACTGGATATTATCCTGATGTCGGATATTAATTAAAAATATATAGGATTGCAAAAAAGACAATTCTTCCTGAACGGTCACCAGATACTCCATCTTCTTGTCCAGTATATAACGATAACATTTTGACAATTGAGTAATATATTCGGCGGACAGGTCAGCACTTTTATAGACCAGGTTGGTCAACACACTTAAAGAATTAAAGAAAAAATGGGGATCAATCTGATTCTGGAGCACCTCATAACGAGCCTGTATATGCTGTCTGCGTAATTGTTCCGCCTTTAACTGCGCTTCCTGCCAGTTCCTGAAATAAAAAATAATACCGTTAAAACCGAGTATGAGCAGGTAAAAAATAAATGCACCGAAAATCAGATCATAACTCAGCACGCTGAAACTCTCCCAGGCTTCGTAGCGATTGAAGATGACAATATCAAATACGGAGTAAACCAGACCGAATAAAAGGGCACCCAGAATACCAAAAGCACCCATCGACAGACAAAGGGTAGTAACAAAAAGCACTGTAGGTCCTGCGGCCATTCTCTTCTGAATCAGCCGGGAAAGCCGGGAAGCGCCTTCCCATATAATAAGTCCGACGACAACCATCATCAGGCTGAACAACTGCCCTCTTAAAAACGTAGAAACATAGGGCCGGTTAAAGCTCATATCAAAAGTCCGGAATACAACACTCAGGCAATAGAGTACCAGGATGCGCGCAATATACCTGAATAAACGGCTCTGCAAAAAATTATCAATCTGGGACCTGTTCATTTTTCTTAAAATTAAGATCAAAGCAGTAATCATCATAAGCTTTAAGAAAATTTATGGATTTTAAACCAGTCCAGTGCATCAGTTATTGCCTGTTCTGTTTTGCGATATTTCAGACCAAAAGTTCTGGCCGCCTTGTTGCCATTGTAGTAATTCTGCAAACAGAGTAAGCGGGCGGTACCGTAATGCAACCGGCAGCTATTTCCCCTGAACCTGCGAATGATGCTACCTGCCACTCCCGCCAGCATCAGTAAAAACGCCGGTAGTCGGATCAGCCGGGGCCGTCTGCCACTGCAATCGGCCAGTTTAATAAAAAAATCCCTGTAACTCAGGTTCTCTCCCGCAACCAGGTACCGCTCTCCAATGGGCGCATGACGAATCGCTTCGGCAATACAATGGCAGACATCGGCCACATGGACAAAATTTTTACCCCCGGGAGGGCAATAAACAAACTTATTGTGCAGGCCATACTGCAACAGGGCCCCCGAGCTGGGCTTGCTGTCATAAGGCCCGATCATAAAAGTGGGATGAATAATAATAGCCGGCAGATTACGGCTGATAATATGTTCCATGACCAGTTGCTCCGCAACATACTTGGTGTCGATATAGGGTGCGCCGATGGAAAAAAGACTGAAACCGCCCAGTTCTGTTCCGGGATGTTCCATTGTACCCGGGGCCAGTGTATTGGCGGTACTGATATATATCAGCCGCTGAACACCATGTTCCAGGCAGGCATGGATCACATGACGGGTGCCTTCAATATTCACCTGTTCATAGGTCTTCCGGTCTATGCCCCATTGGCGGGTTACAGCTGCCGCATGTACGACGATATCGGATCCGGCAACCGCCACCAGTACATCTTCCTGCCGGGTAATATCGCCGTAAACATAGGAACAGGGCAAGCCCTCCAGCACCCCCAGATCGGCATCCCTGCGAACCAGCACTGAAATCGCATAACCCTGCCGGTACAAAAAAATTGCCGCGTTAGCACCCAGCAGACCGGTAGCGCCGGTAATCAGTACTCTTTTTTCTCTGGATTGATGTTCCATTAATTGATCGATTTATTCTTAAATACTGAATAGTTGAATGGAGTTATGCTACCGGTATCAACTCTTTTCTGATCTGTCGCGACACCGTTTTGGTTTTGAAACTGAGGGGCAACCATTTCATCAATGAATATTGAAATGCATTCCATCTGCCGGGAACAATGATCGCCTTGCCTTCGAAAGCTTTCTTAAGCACGAGCTGTGCAATCCGGGTCGTAGGCATCAACCCGAGCTTTGCCTTAAGTCCCTGTAACAGGATACGCTGTGCGGTACCTGCATTGGTCATCATAGGGCCGGGACAGGCCACAGATACGGATACACCGGTGGTCGCCAGTTCCTCACGCAGACCCAAGGAAAAAGAAGTCAGAAAGGCTTTGGTCGCCGGATAAACCACCTTGTAGGCGATGGGGGTAAAAGCGGCCATGCTGGAAATATTAATAATATAAGCCACAGGCTGTCGCATCAATACTGGCAATAAAGAACGGGTCACTAAAGAACTGCTTCGGATATTCAGTTGGATGGTTTTATCCATTAAATCAACCGGATAGGTCAGTATTGAGGCCGTCCCACCCATACCCGCATTATTAATCAACAGACTCACCGGGAACTGTGCTTTGACAAGGTTGATATGATAGAGCAACCTGTCCAGACGGGTCATATCAAATTCATAATATACCACCTGGATGCCATACCTCCGGGACAGCTCATCCGATAAAAGGTTCAGCCGGCTCCCGGGAAGGGCGATCAGAATCAAATGATAGCCACGGCCTGCGCATTCGACAGCAAAGGCCTTACCCAATCCGGCTCCGGCGCCGGTAATCAGTGCAAAGGTTTTAGTTGCCATTATTCCGCATTTTTAGTGGATTGGTCCAATAAATTTTTGAAACTGTTCAGGGTATGGAACAAATTATCATATACAATGGGATCAGTAACCCATCGTGGCAGACTGGCACTTTTATCGGTCATGATCTGATAGGTAATTTGTAATTGGTTTGCTGGTAGTTGCTCTGCCAGCCAACTACCCAGGGTGCCGGTAATCCGGGTCACATTTTTCTGTTTCGGAAAATCGGGATGGGTGCTGCTTTTAAAATCCACTTTACAAATATGGGCAGCAGATGGATTGAACCTGCTTTGATATAACAGACAGTCCTCCTGATCATTCATCGGCCAGGGCAATTTATACCGAATATAGCTGTACCAGTGCTGTGGTTGGACGCCCGGTCTAATGACCACTTTAGCAGCGCTGACATTCCAGATCCGGGCCAGTTGCTGATTTTTCAAAAGGGGCAGCACCTGACCGGCATCCACCTGACTGACCTGAAATACGGCTTTCAACTGCCGCACTTTATTGCCATGGTACGTCACCCATCGTTCATATAAAGTGATGCCCATCCTTTTTTCAACGAACTGATAACCTGGTCCGGTTGCCGCCCCTGCCCCATATCCATGGAGGAGTAGAATCAGACAGATCAGCATTAATCTATTAATCATCATTTTAAGTGCTTTTGCAGCAAACCTAACTGAAGACCCGGGCCCGGGAAGACAAAATAAGGCCCAACCGTCTGATAAAAACCCTGAATTGTAAGGACGGGCAGTCAGGTCGTCAGACGGCGCGGCGGCGTTAATTTCTCCTTAAGTTTTCCTTTTAAATTCATTAACACTGCGGCCGGTAAACCTGAATTATACTTATCTTCCCAAAAAATATTTATGCTAAAAACAGTTTTATGTACAGTGTTCATGAGCGTCGGCCTGATCGCAGTCGCACAGGACGGTTACTGGCAACAGGAGCTCAATTACAATATTGAGGTGAAATTGGATGACAAGAAAAATGCCCTCGATGGAAAAATCAGTATTGATTATAAAAACAATTCACCGGAGACCCTGGAATTTATCTGGTTTCATATCTGGCCCAATGCCTATAAAAATGACAAAACAGCCCTTTTTCAGCAACTGAAGAATGATCCGACCAATCGTGACGATGTTTCCGGCATCGCTCCTGGTTTTATAGACGGACTGAAATTTACGGTAGGCGGTAAAGTCGCCAAGACCGAACCACATAGCAACCCGGATTATATCGACATTGTCAAACTCATCTTACCAAAGCCTTTACAGCCGGGAACAACGATCAGCATTGCCACTCCTTTTCATGTCCAGTTACCCTCGTATTTTTCCCGTTCAGGATTTGCGGATGGTCAGTTTATGGTAACACAATGGTACCCCAAACCAGCTGTTTATGATAAGAGCGGCTGGCATGAATTCCCCTACCTGAGTATGGGTGAATACTATAGTGAATATGCCAACTATAATGTAAAAATCAGTCTGCCCGGTGATTATGTTGTTGGTGCCACAGGTGTGCTGCAGGATAAAAAAGAACTCGATAACTATAAGTCAATCGGTGCAAAAAATGCCGCCAACCGCGATGCACAGCCCGCGTTGTATTCCAACCAGTCTGCCAGCAAAACCCTGAATTATACGGCCAGTAAAGTGCCGGATTTTGCCTGGTTTGCCGAAAAGAATATCGTAATTCAATACGATACCCTGCAGCTGCCTTCCGGCAAACTGGTGGATGCATTTACCTACTATAAAAACAAACCCGGAACCATCTGGAATAACAGCATCGATTATGCCAAGGATGCCACAAGGTTCTACAGTAAAAGTGTCGGTGAATATGAATACCCGACCGTACAGGTTTTTGAAGGCCCCAAAAACAATTCCAGTGGCGGTATGGAATATCCGATGATTACCTTAATTACTGTTCCCGACGCCAGCAAGGAATACCTCGATGGGGTTATCGCCCATGAAATCGGACATAACTGGTTCATGAGCATGCTGGGCAGCAATGAGCGTGCCCATACCTGGCAGGATGAAGGCCTGAATACCTATTATCAATTTCGTTATGAAGCAGAAAAATACCGCTACAATTCTATATTCCGGGATCAGGTACCACCGGAACTCAAGAAATTCCCCCTGGAAAGATTCCAGGAAGCTATTTACGGCGCCATGCGACAAATACCCATGGAGGGTATAATAGACCAGCCCGCCGGTGATTTTAAATCATCGGAAGAATACGGACTGGTCTCCTATATTAAAACCGCCCTTTGGGTTTACGAACTGGAAAAACAGGTGGGCAAAGTCCGGCTGGATGAAGCTTTTCAGCATTACTTCAAACAATGGCATGATAAACATCCCCAACCTGAGGATTTGAAGGCCTCCTTTGAGAAAACGCTGGGCACCAATCTCGATGCCTGGTTCCAAAAACTGGAAACTGCCGGACCGCTACAATAACTGTTATTATGATCATCAATTTAGAAAATAAAACAGCATGGGTTGGCGGCGCCAGTTCCGGATTGGGTCTGGCTGCTGCCCGCCAGCTGGCTGCCAGTGGGGCGACCGTCATCCTGGTTTCCAGAAATGAACAGAAGTTAAAGGAAATACTGGCGGAGTTGCCTGCACCACAAGAACAACAGCACCGCTATCTTCAGGTGGATTTTACGGACTTTGAATCATTTCAATCAATAGTCAGTAAATTTTTCGAAACCAACCAGGTGGACATCATGGTCAATAATACCAGCGGTCCCCCCGCGGGCGCGGTACTCGCGCAAACGGATACAGCTTATCTGGAGGCATTCAGTCTCCTGTTCAGAACCGTGCAGTTCAGCAGTTCCCTGGCCCTGAAACATATGCAGGACCGCCAGTGGGGCCGCATTATCAACCTGACTTCGAGAACGGTGAAAGAACCGGCGGCCAACCTTGCTCTCTCCAATACCATCCGGGCTGCAGTAACCACCTGGGGCAAGACCCTGGCCAGTGCGGTAGCTTCTACAGGTATTACGGTTAATAATATATTAACGGGTAATTTTGACACAGAAAGGTTGCGGGAACTCTTCGAAAAAACCGCTGCAGATCTGCAAGTGCCGGTGGAACAGGTTTATGCCCAATCCACCGACGCCATTCCGATGAAACGGCTGGGGCGGCCGGAAGAATTGGCCCAGGTAATTACTTTCCTGGCTTCTGAACAGGCTTCCTACCTGACCGGTACGAGTATTGCCGTTGATGGCGGATTGATTCGCAGTCTTTAATCATATGAAAAGGTTATGCTTCTTACTTATATTACTGCTCCCGGCAATATTACAGGTCACCGGACAGCTTAAGATAACCGGGACCGTATTGAACCAGGATCATCAACCCCTGGCCTATGTCAATATCGGTATCCGGGAACAAAATATCGGCACCATTTCAGATAAAAAAGGGGCCTTCCGTCTTACTATTCCTCCCGGACATCTGCAGGATTCCCTAAGTTTTTCCAGCGTGGGCTTTAAAGTAAAAACCCTGGCATTGGCAACGCTTTCAGGCATCTCCAGCCTCAACATTGTTTTGGAACAAGATACGCTCACATTGGAGCCGGTCATCCTGCGACCTAAAAAAACGCGCATCAGAAAAATCGGAATCCGGTCCTACAGCCCTTTCCTGTTCGCGCCGCCCGTCAACGAACAGTCAAAAGATATTATAGAATTTGCACAAAAAGTGAACTACCCATTGGCTAAAGACCAATGGGCTTCGGACTTCAACGCCCTGTNGGACAAGTCCACTGTCTTTCCGAAAGATGTAGGTTCTGATGGATATAGCCACATTCGTTACAGGTTTTTGAAGATGGGTAGAAGCGGTTGATTTTAATTATTCGCTTATCGTTCCAACTTGCTTTATATTCAAGTAACCTGACGAATGTTCCCCAACTTGCATCTGCTATATGCTTTGCAAGTTTATGGTTTGCCATCATTCCTTTTACGTTCAAATCTTCCAGACATATGATATCATACGCATTGATTATCTGTGTAGATACCTTATGTAACAGGTCAAGCCTGGTATTGGCAACTTTTTCGTGTATTGCCGCAACTTTAAGCCTTTGCCTGTTTCGGCTACTTGAGCCTTTTACCTTTCTTGAAAGGTGTTTTTGTGCTTTTGCTAACTGACTTTCATATCTCTTTAAATGACAGTTATTTATAAGTAAACATCCAACGAGGACGGCCTATGATATTTGAATAAAAATCTGTATGGGGAGCATTTTCCCGGCTGCTTTTAGGATTCCGGTTAAAATCCTGAACTTTACTCCTATAATATTATTTCAGGAT
>NZ_BAAGRD010000002.1:0-13785 GCF_054783135.1 Niabella terrae | reverse complement strand
CAATGCTTGAATACAAAGCCGATTGGTACGGTAAAAATATTCAAAACATTGGCAGATTTGAGCCATCCTCAAAGCTGTGTTCCTCTTGTGGAACAATTTTCAAAGAACTAAGTTTGAAAGACAGGTCCTGGACTTGTCAATCATGCGGCACACATCACGACCGTGATTGTAATGCTGCAAAAAATATAAAGAACTTCGGGCTTCGGTTCAAGCCTGCAACCGCTAACGTGAGTCATTAGGCTGTGCGTATGGGTTGCGAAGCCCATTGGTCTTTAGCCAATGGGTAGTTCACCAATCAGGACTAACAAGAAAAGAAGATCATATTCTACTGGATATACTATTAGATGCACATTCTTATTCTTCCCTGCTGGTAACGCCGATAACGGGTCAATGGATACGAACAGACGAAACGCTGATACCGGTTAAAATTCCAACACATGAATCCATCACAGGAGATAAGCTGACCGCCTTTGCACCGAGCACTACCGGCATTCCTTATAACAAAGGAATTGGAAATCGCAAAGCAGCTTTTTCATCTTGGTCGCCTGTTCCATGAAATTAAAAATCAGGAAATTACTTAAAAATCGTTCAGTAGCAAACTACAAGCAATTCACAATATTTGTGTTCAACTCAACCAGACTTCTTAGCCCCTGGCTATCGGACCTAAAATATTTAATATACCCGAAAGTTTCCAGTTCAGACAAACATTTATAATATGTCGTCCGACCTATTTTTGCCATTCTCCCCAACCGTTCTTTTGATACCTGAACCACTGAAGGTTCGTTTTTAACGATACATAAATAAATCAGGGATGCATAGAGCGCAATATGCCGGGGGCCCAGTCTTGGGTCGCTTGCTGCTGCCTGAAAAAATTCTTTGAAATAATTTAATGGAAGGCGTTCCATACCTCAACCAACTTTATCATTTAAGCTATCGGCTAATGTATCTGGAATATCTCGGACATATAATCACTTGCCGCCACGGCACTTTCCAGACTTAAATCAGCAATGGCGCCACCCATGTCACAGATCGTCACTGCAAACCATTTACCTACCTTCTCGAACAGACGCCTGGGGATTATTGCATCACCGAACCGCTTAAGCTTTTCATCTGAAATACCCTGCCCCTGGTGCAGGGTCTGTAATTGCTGCAGGGAAAATGCATCCAGCGCCCCGGGATGCAAAAGCCATTTGTAAGCCGAATGGCGTCCAATGGTAGCCGCCTTAAAAAGCACTTCCTTATCTCGTTCGGGCAGTCCGCTTTCCATCACTGATTTTTCGAATTCCACTATTTCGGTTTTAATTTTCGGGAAACCAGGATCCGGCACAGATGCCTGACGAAGAATTACAAATAGCTTATGCAACCGGCATTTTACGGAATCGCTCCAATTTAATTGTTCTACAAACTGATGCAGCCTCACCGCAGATTCGGTCACCAGACCGGGAATGGTATTTGGAAAAAAAACCGCAGATCTGTTGTTTCGCTTACCCCGGCATAGCTTTTCGATCAGCGGATAGGACGCCCGATGCCTAGATGCGGTATTGGTGCGGCGCCAGCTATTGACGGAGTCCAAAATCAAATTGTGCCAATGCCCAAAACTATCATAAGGATTCCGGGCATTGAATGGGAGACTGTCTGCGCTGGAATATTTCCGGTCCGCCGGCATTGCTGCCGGTTTCGCACAACCACAACAAATAAGTAACCATAGCCCGGTAGCCCAATAGATTCCTGTACTGTAATAACTAGTCATAGTAAATCATTTTTATTAATCAGGAAAGGTGCAATGGCGGCTAAAACACCCGCCAGGCTTTCGTAATCAGCCGGTTGGTAATTTCCAGGTCCAGGTGCCTGCCACCCCCCGCCTCCTGCAACTGTATCAGGCATTTTTTCTTATCCGGTATCGTAAATCCGCGGACAGCCACCACCAATCCCTGGGCCGACCTGTTATATATAATATTGCGATCCCCCAGTATATAAACCGGCTCGATCTCAATTTCCTGGAGGGCCGTTCTTTTGGCGGTTTTATTATCCTTAATAAACAGGCGCAATTGCCGGATGGGGTAATCCAACCAGGTACTGTTTTTCAATTCCAGATGAAAATACAGCATCCCTTCTGCGGCATATACACCCTTTAGCGTCATGCCGATACCGTTTTTCATTTGCCGGCAGGATTTGATAAAACCACGTTTATGGATAAGGCGCCTGGCCGCGGCGCCTACGATATCGTTGGTGCCCGAAGGCTCGAAAACTGCCAGGGGTTCATCCGTCCTATTGGGTTGATCCAACCGGAAGTTTAGATGTGAAGGCGCAGATGTATAGTTGAGCATAAATGAGTAAAAAGCACCGTCAGCAGTGATCACCGTCAGGTTGGTCTTGGTGAATGCCGGAGTGGCCGCCTTCAGCTGTAAGACATTTTCAACGCCTCCGGCCTTCTGAACCAGCAAATCTGCGGCACCCCTGTCAATGCTTTTTATCGGATAAGGAAAAATCAGATTGGTCGTCAAATGTTCACTTATGGCAAACGCATAGGGGGCAATGGTCCTTGTAAGCGTTTGCAGCCGACTCCGCTGCGGCAGCAGTAGCACCACCACCATGAAATACAAAAATCTCTTTTTCATATGAATATTTTTTATATAAATAATTGATTTCATTTATTTTATATTGATTATATGTTGATTATATTAAGTCCCGATTTGCCAGGGCGGATACTCTAATTAAAGAATGCCGAGCCGACCAACTAGTCTTTAGGTTTTTTATCCTTCAGCAATACCCGATAGCCGGCTTTTAGCGTCACCCGGACCAGTCTCAGCTTTTTACCCAGAAAGCTTCTGGCGGCTTCAATACCCAGACCCGCCGCCTGGAGGCCCACAGAGGGGCTGACCGTGGTGAGACCCATGCCCTGTAATCCTTTTTCCGCAGACTGGCCGGCCACCCGCCTGGATATCGAGCCCGGTACCCGTATACCCTCGATACCATCCATATCATAGACTGTCAGGTCAACCGGAAACAGCCGCGCTCCCATTCGAATGCTATTAATCCCGATATGTAACCGTTCACCGCTTAGCTTCGCCAAACCATATACAAAGCTTTCTTTGGGTATTATCCGGCCATCGATGAAAATGTCATCCGTCAGCCTCAGTTTTACTGTCGCTCCGCTTACCAGGGTCTGTGTTTCCTGAATCGCCGCCCGGATCTCCCGCTGCTCAACATTATTTTCCGGTTCTTGACGCAAAGAAAAAAAGCCATTTTCTGTCGTACGAAGCGTGTCCCCTGCAGACCGAAGCATCGTCAGGCTGACGCTTTCCGGGTTCCTTTGCACTGGTAAGGCGGCTCCGGAAGCCGCTGCAGATCTTCTCTCAAGCGCCTGACGCATCTTTTCCGGATGCTGGATCCTAATAATCTTATCCAGCATCTGGTCCAATTTGCCTATCTCCGGATCCACGCTACCGGCGTTTACCGGGTCCGGCAGGGCTTCTAAGGATGCGGGACTGATAGGATCCGGTGCTTCGACGGGATAATAATTCTTTGGTTCCCGGGATGGTTCCTCCAGCGCTCGTTCCAGCAGGCTCAGTTTTTGGAAGATGGCCGCTTCATTCTTATCGACTCCAGGGCTTTTTGTGGCACCTGGTATTGGGTGGGTAGGAAAACTTTGTTCCGCATATTCAGCCTCCGACATATCGGTTGCAGCCAGATCATCCGCTCTATCCGCATAGCCATCGTAGGAACTGTCGCTTCTTAATTGCATTTCCAAGCGATGCGCTTCCTTCTCCGCCTGCTCATAATAACTGAGCTTATTCCAGTTACTGTCAGCGGATGCAATTGCCGCGGGTAAATTCAGGTTGATGCCGGAGACCAATGAAGGATCTGCTGCCGCTTTGGAGGGACTGCCCACCAATCCCAGGGCCCATAGCAATAAAATCAGGAAAGGCAGGATCAATACCGGCAGCATCAACCATAATTTTTTCCTCCGATTTAGATCCGTGACTTCAATTCTTGTTTCCATATCAACCTTATTTTAAATGATATATATGTGCTATTAAATCTATGTTATTCAATAATTTTGACCAGAATCATTCCATCTGTCTGAATATGGAATCTGCATTGGGGGCATTTCGCAGGCTGTCCGGCCTTATCCTGAACAGCTCAATTTCCGACCGGCTTTGCGGTTGCCTTCCCTGTATCCGGTACCGGGACAGTTCTATTTTTTCCGGCAGTTCCATTTCTTTTGATGAGCTGAAGGCATCCCAGATAATATAGCCAAATACCCATCCGGAAAACAGACAAAAACAGACCAATCCCGTCACCAGGCTCCTGGATGACAGATCAGCACATTTTCTATTCAGCACCCCGGCAAATCTTCGCTGCTTACGCTCCAGCCATGCCCCTGCTCTTTGCAGGGCCCTACCCCATTGCAGCAGATCCGCCGCAGTGCTATACTTTCGCTTCATCGCAGGGTCTTTTTAATGTCGTGATTGTCTTTGATCTCCCAGCGTTCTATCAAAAACCCATGTGCATTATTATCGCTCTGGATCATCCCGGTCCGGACATAGCCCGTGGTGGTAATGGACCGGGTTAATAGCGAACTGGGCCGCGTAATAAACTGCGTTCCTTTGCAGATAAACCGGTAGGGTGCCTTGCTCATGTCCACATCAATCTTTTCAATTTCAATCGATTGAGAGATATTACCTGAAATTAGATTATTGTAATACCCTGCCTCTGTCATATTCTGATAAATTCTTTTTGCCGATCCGTCAGCCAGGTACAATGCCTTTACCAGCTGCCCTCGTATCGCCTGGTCGTCCGGGGAGAGGGTAAAAAACAGGGTATGGAATCTTCTGATATGATCCCTTATCTCCACCGGCATATTGCGCTTCTCTGCTAAAGCGGTGACCAACTGACCATTCACCAGCACATATACTTTTCCATTATTGGCCGTCAATACGCTGGTCGTACGATAAACGATCCAGCCACTCAGCAGGATGACTGCTGTCACGACAGACAGTGCCATAACCCGGGTTTGGCGAAAGGCGGTATCAATATTTTTCATTTTTCTAAACATCTGTACTTCTATTTATCGCTGATTACCTGTTTATTAAATCGCAATACCTCAGTTCCCTTTTAGCTTATCTTCCATATAATCCGGTCCTTTTTTACCCCCACCCGACTTATATCCTTCATATACATGATAGGGCGCCTTCGCCAGATTTTCCGCCCCTTTTATCGCCTGACCTGCTGCAGCGCCGGTTAGGGCACCAGCCACGCCGCCCACGGCGGCCCCGGTGGCCATCATGGCCCCGGTGGTTTTACCCGTCAGTGCGTTGCCGCCACCCACCCATATAATCTGGTTGGCAATAGACGGCACAGAGAAATATCCCAGAATGCCGATAATCAGAAATATCATGTACCCCATATCCGTCCGGCTAAAAAAGCTATCGCCGTTTTCTGAAATCTGCGAAATATCGATTTGGAGCATTTGCTCCTGGATTTTTCCGATCACGGCCCCGAATATATTGGCAATGGGAAGCCAGAGAAAAACATTGATATACCGGGCGATCCAATGTTTGAGCGATTGGCCAAAGCCGTCAAAAACCGCGAGTCCGAAGGCCAGCGGTCCCAGAATGGCCAGTATCAGCAGGTTGAAAGTGCGCATGGTATTAATCGCCAGGGAAGCTGCCGCAAATAATAACTGCAATACTTCGGCAATCACTTCCTTGATACCGTTGCGAAAATTATATCCGGCTTTGGCCAGGGCAAAGCGGATATCATTGCCGATGGATTCCATCCAGCTTTCATCAGCACCGGCATCACTCTCGGGATGGGTATACTGATACCATTGATCGCGATCCCCTTCTCCTGTAGGTCCTACATATACCTGATACAGATCTGAGTTTTTTACGGCTTCCTCTTTTTGTTTGATTAAAGCTTCGATCGCCAGATCGGATTGCGCTACCATATTTTTTGTACCGTTAACCGTAGGTTGCATCACCCCATTAATCAAAGCAATGACTGAGGGGAAAACCGCGATGGCAAAGCCAATGACGAAAGGCCGGAACAGGGGGTAGAAATCTATTGATTCACTGCGGGCGATATGGCCCCAGACCCTGGAGGCAATATACCAGAGCGCCGCAAAGCCGGCAATGCCCCTGCCCACTCCGATAAGTTTACTGCACAGGGGAAGCATTTCCTGATACAGCCGGTCCAGCACTTCATGAAACCCATGTAAATCTGCTGCCCAACCACCTGCCTGTGCAAAACTGCTGACCGGCAAGAGTATTGCGGCTACCGCAATACACCCTATTTTCATTAGCATTCTTTCCATCCTTTATCGATTATATACCTGTCTTAGTTGCCTTCCATCGCCCGCGTCCCTGCTTCTCTGTTCCGCCAGTACCATCGCATCGGCAGTAAATGCCTCACAAAACCTTAGCTTTTTGGAAATATCATTGTATATATGATCAATGGCAGCGAGTCGTTCATCGTCCGACATTCTTAAATTACCGGCGCTCAGAATGACCAGCAGGTCTTCCAGATTGGCAACGGAAGATTCCAGCATTTTTTCATACACATTGGAAAAGTAGTCGCACTCCGCCACCGTAAAAGCCTTACTGGATCCGAAATAGCTTTTTGCCGCCCTGCAGGCAGTTAGTATCCGGATCTGGCCCTGAATAATATCCCTGATCCGGTAATACTTTCTTACAGCAGGTGACACTTTCAGCAGGCCGTCCAAAAAGACCTGGTGTAATCTGAACTGGCCCCTGGCAATATCTTTCACCGTATTATAACCGCCGGAAAGTAGCTGATAGCCCTTCTTCATATTAGAGAGGATCTGCCGGAACTGGCTCAGTTTTTCAATATTCAGGGCCAGCTGGGCCAGTTCATCCGCCTGCGCAGCTGCCCTGAAGGAAAAGCTCAGAAAGAACAGCAATAACAACCCTGTAAAGTATCTTCCTTTCATTAGTACCTATCATTTAATGGTATCAGATCTTTTCTTTCCCGGTCTATCTGAATGGCCAGTTTCGACCATTGGAATAGCAGGATTTTCGTCCTTTTATGTCTTTCTTGAATATCCCGGGTAATTTTGTGTATTCGTCTTAACCGTGCTCGATCATCCAGCTCATAGACGCCCTTACTGACCAGGGCAATAAGCGCTTCTGCCTGCTCGTTTTCTTCCCGCTCCATACTGTTTTGCAGTTTCCTGAAATATTGAACTATATACAAGGGACAGTTCTTATACCCCCTGATTTGTCGCTCCAACCCGCGCAGCAGGCGCAGGTTTTCCTGTTGCAGCCGGAACACCTGATGGATCGATGCAGCGCCACTGATCTGGGGATTAATATCCACCAGGCGTTGAAAAAAAAGAATGTCCGAATTCCTGTGTTTTCCTTTCAAATCGCCAATGGTTGCCAGACCGTTACTGACGATAGCATATCCCCTGCCCAGGTAGCCGGCATATAGGCGCAATCCGGCGATTTGTTGCAGCATATAGTCTTTTTGCGTCGCCTTCTGACTAAACCATTCTTTGAGTCCCTGCCCCTTCACGGACAAATGACTAGCGGTCATGATGATCAGGACCAGTCCATATTTAATCCTGCGGTAATCCATACAAAGCTTTTACATAATTTATCTGGTCCAGGCTGCTGGAGCGCTGCAGGCTGATCTTTATATGCTGCTGGTTAAACAATCGCAGGTCTGCCAGCAGCTGGTCCATCTTATCTGCATAAACCGCTATTTGTGCCAGGCGACTGCCATCCGTCATGACCAGGGCTTCCCCGTGCAGCGTCAAAAGCAGTTGATCCAGGTTGCGCACACTCTCATTCAGGATGCCTGCATAGACCTTACCCATATATATAATTTCCTTCGGGCTAAAATGCCGGTCCTTCTTTATTAGCCTGAAAGCCCTTTTATACTCCTCCACCAGGCGCACCTGTTTCGCAATCATTGATTTTACCCGCCGATAGTGGTGAATGGATGCTTTTACCCGGACCAGTTCTTTATAATATTTTTCGTACTGCTCTTTGTGCTTTTTCGCCCAATCTGAGATTTCTTCCAGTTTCAATTTCGACAGTGAATTTTCTACCGCTTTCTGGGCGTTCTGTAACCAAATTGTTTTATTCTGCAGTCGCTGAACTGCCAGGTCCATTGCCTTAATCACTTTTACCAGCGCTGCCTGCACGACTTCCCAAATCAACGCATGGCTTTTCCGGGTGGGCGTGATGGTCAAAACCAGGCAAACCAGCACCATAACAACATATCTTTTGAACCTTTTCATGCGAGAAGTTTATAGCGAGTGTTTTAATGTCAGAACCCGAAGGCTCCTTAAATCCCCTTTTACAGATACCAGCTCGCCAGTTGCGCAAGTGGGTAGTCAAGCAGGCTAATGGGCAGTGGCCTCTTTTCGACAAGTCGTGACTCCCCTGATCAGGGTTGCCTGATTGCCCATCATTAGAAACCTTATCGGAATGCCAGTGTCGTCAGGAACTTGAACGATATCCTGTTGAGGATCGCAGGTGACCGGGTAGCTTTTATGGCCTTTTCAAAAAGCATAAACTTACCGTCACCGATACCTTGTAACCTTGCATTTTGAAAGATGGCATATTGATTATCTTTCCAAGCCGGCAGGTTAAGCGGATCTCCCCCCGGGCAAACGCCCAATCTATGGGCCGCAGATATCCTCCTGCAATATCCCCGCCCCTGCAGGCTGCCCGTAGCAAAACAAGCAGCATGGCATAAAAACGGCTCCTATCTGTGGCTTTTCGTTACTGAATTTCTTTCGCCAGTCGCCTGATGCCCTCTTCGATTCCGCCATGCCGTGAAGCGTAAGCTTCGACTTTAATTTTCTCCGATTCTTCTGTCGTATAAGCCAGGTATTCCTCCGGACTGACTTCCGTGCGATACACTTTTGAAAGGGTACCGCCCAGCGAGATAAACACTTCCTTATATTTTCGATGGGGGTCATTCGCCTTATTGACGGACAATACCAGGGCCTTTTCCTTATCCGTTAATCCCAGCAGGTCCTGGATTTGATCGAATTTGTTCTGATACTTGGATTGATCCAGCAATATTTTGCAGTCGCTATTGTTCACAATGGCCTGTTTTACGATCGGCGAGGAAATAATATCTTCAATATCCTGGGTTACGACTATGGCTTCGCCAAAGAATTTCCGAACCGTCTTAAACAGGTACTTAATATACTCGGCAAAGCCTTCCCGCATCAGGGCCTTCCAGGCTTCCTCAATCAAAATAATCTTCCGCTCCCCTTTCAGCTTCCGCATCTTGGAAATAAACACTTCCATAATAATCAGGGTCACCACCGGGAACAGGATGCTGTGATCCTTGATATTGTCTAATTCAAAAACAATAAATCTTTGTTCCAGCAGATCCAAATGCTCGGTGGCATTTAACAGGTAGTCGTATTCACCACCGGAATAAAAAGGCCTGAGCACAAATAGGAAATTATCGATATCAAAATGCTTCTCACTGACATGCTGCGCCTTCAACGAAGCGATAAAATCCGTTTGCAGGTATTCATAGAAGGTATTAAAGCAGGGAAATATGTCCGCATGGCTGCCTGCTTCCGACCGGGTATGCATCAGCTTATCGAAATACCCCTGCAGGGCGTTGGACAAAGCTACATATTCCGACCGCCGGTAGTTCTCATCGTCCTTTTTCCATAAGGCCAATAGCAGGGTTTTGATGCTTTCCTTCTTTTCCGTGTCCAGGGCTTCACCCTCTTTCAGATAAAAAGGATTGAACCGGATGGGATCATCTTCTGAATAGGTGAAATAATAGCCCCCCACCAATTTGCAGAGGCCTTTATAGCTGTGGCCTACGTCCACCAGTACGATATGGGAGCCCTGTTCATGATAAGAACGCAGCATATGGTTGGTGAAAAAGCTCTTGCCGCTGCCGGAGGGGCCCAGAATAAATTTATTTCTATTGGTGCAAATCCCCCGTTCCATCGGTTCATCCGATAGATCTACCTGCACCGGTCGCCCGGTAATGCGGTCCCCCAATCTGATACCGTATTTACCAATAGCACCCCGGTAATTGGTTTCCAGGCACAGGAAGCAACAGGCCTGCTCGGCAAAGCTGACAAATGTTTCGCTTTCGGGCAGGGTTCCGGCATTGCCGGGAATACCCGCCCACCAGATCTGGGGCGCTGACAGGGTTTCAATCTTTGTGGCCGCGTCCATCTGAGCCATCGCTGCGGCCACCTTTTTATTGAGTTCTTTCAACTCCTCCGGGTCTTCACTCCAGACAAAAACATTAAAATGCGCCCGAACGGGGGTGCGCTGCTCGGAGGCGCACTCACCCAAAAACGCTGCAATCGCATCCCGGCCAAAAGCATTCTGCGGGCCATAGGCCGCCAGCGACTGCATTCTTAATTTCCTGGACTCCAATTTCTTGATTAAAGCGGTCTTGTCGCATATCTGTATAAACTGGTTGTAAATATGGTCACAGGGCAATAACAGTCCCAAACTGCTTGCAAATCCGATTGAAAATTTTGTACGATCCGTACTGTACTTGTCGTAATTGACGCGGGATCCGCAGTAGGCAGGCAGATCCGGCAAATCCGACAGGGTATATAGCTGACCATATTTTCTGCCTATTTTCAGCTGATCTTTTAGTTCCAGGTCGCAAACCGTCCTCTGGCTGCCATCATGCAGCAGATGGTAATAGCGTTCGATCAGTCCGGATCCGGACCTGCTGCTGTAAAGATCTGTCGACCTGAGTCGCGAAAGTTCCAGGCCGGCATCCGTAAGAATATTGGCAAACTGTCCCACAGCGTCTTCAAAAGCCAATCGAACCGATAACTCCAGGGTTTGCCGGGGCACAATGGAGCGTTGAAAAAATGCGTTCTGCCAAAATCCGCTACCACGAAACTTACCGGAAATACGGGTCAGGATAAAATAGCATTCATGCGATAAAAACGGCCGTTCATTAAAGTACAAATTACTGCTACGGGTTAAAAAACCCTGCTGCCCGCTTTGCCAATCCGGGACATAATGGTCGGTATAAAAATGGTCCTGCTTATGGAACATCGTTTGCTCCGGCAGCATTTTTATCGCTCTTACCAGCGCCTGGTGCAAATGTTCATAGTCCGTCTCCGACAGTGTAAAAATTTCCGGCAGTTCCGCTTTAAATACGATAGAAATATCGCCCCGGCTGTTCAGCATCATATCGTGTTCGATATCCAGAATCGGAAAGATATTTTCCAGTTTGCTGTTCATGAAAAATTATTTTCGTTGAAATGTTCAATCAAACAGGCCCAATTTCTCCTTAGCCGCACAAAGTCCCTCTTCAAACAAAAGCCGGCTTCGGTGGGTAATATACCGGGGCATTTTATGTCGATCCATTCGTTTCTTCAGACCACGCGCTCCGTATTTTTTACTGAACCGGTGGACCAGCTTAAAAAGTGCTACCCCCAGGATCAATAGGATTAAAAGACAGCAATACATAGGAAGACCCAGAATATACAGGACGGTAAAAAGCATGAGTAAAACCACCAGCCCCCCTCCCAGCCACCAGATATACTGCCCCTTCAGTCCTTTGAAATACACCGGCTGGTTGACCCCTTTGTTTATCTGGTATACACTAACCATCTTATAACCCAAAAAAGCTTCTCAGCACCGTAGCTACAATCACTAAAAAAATACAGCTGCCAAACCAGCTTGCCGCATACTGGTTGGTGTTCTGATCGCCGGATCCCCATCGTTGATATACCCTGACGGCGCCAATAAGTCCCAGTACCGCCCCTACCGCATACATCAGGTTAATGCCCACATCAAAATACTGGCGAACCATGGTATTGGCTTCCTGGATGCCGGCTGAGCCATCCTGCGCCCTTAGGATTTGCAATGCTGTAAACAGCCATCCCAAAAGGGAAAAAATTAGTTTTTTATTTTTCATACAACCAGATTTTTTATTTTTACTGCTGCCGTCATCCGCCCTCTCCGGAGAATGAAAGAGAACGGATGAGCAGCAGACAGCCGCCTCGCTCCTGAGTAGGACCTTTCTAAACCTATATTGACATGCTTAAGGGAAAGAGGCTATTCTTTAAGGTATCGCCAAACTGCAGCCAAATCCTCATCACTTAGATCCAAATGCAGTTTTAGCGGCACTTCAGCTTTCAGAAACTGATTGACGGGCTCCCTCAGAATGGCCTCCTTATCCACGGCTGAATGCTTAATTGCCTGACCAAGCGACTGGATCAAACTCCGTTTATGGAGTGGTACATATAATAAATTGGCGATAGTTAAATGTAATATTCCTATGATAAGATTCGTGGCTTTATCCACATTCGCTTTAGCGTGCCTGGATATGGATACCGGTTCGCTGTCAGCCGACCGGGCGCCCTCTTCGTGATCTGCCAACCGGGAAAAAAGCCGGTATCTCCCATTAAGCGCCAGCTTCAATTTCCTGCGGTAAAAAAGAAATAAGGTGGCCAGGAAATACCCGCCCAAAATAAGTACCATCATCATCCATGATTGCTGCCAGCCAACTAAACCGTCCATGATTTCGCGTTTTTAGTTTTAATGTCGCTTCTCGTGCAGAACAAATGAACAACTTCAGTTAGCTGGTTTCAAGTCCATTTTCTTTTGCACCAAAAATCGAACCCGAAAAATCATTGGTTTTCAGTTTAATGCCTCAGGGAACCTCTATAGAATTTTTATAACTACCGGAATCAGCATCCAACCTTTTGCTATGCATACCATCTGCGAAAAAGCCGATTGCTGCTGATGCTGACCAGAAATCGGCCATGGAGCTGTTGGTTGGGGTGCTGCTATGCAGAATTATCAGGTTGCGGCAGGATTCGGTAAGCATCTCTGAATGCCGCATTAGCCAGGTGGCAGGTATTACCTACAGGTAATTTCGGTTAGTGAAATTAAGCGTATGCCAATCAGGGCTTGCCTAAAGGAGGTTTACGGCGCTATAAATCGAGATGCAGCAGAAGCTGCTTTGGAAAAACTTTCCGAAAAATGGGGCCATAAATACCGCCACGCTATTGAGTCCTGGCGCCATAACTGGGACTGCCTTACCAGCTATTTTGACTTTCCACTGGAAATCCGAAAAATTATTTATACTAGCAATACCATCGAAAACCTGAACCGGGGTATCAGAAAATACACAAAGATAAAAGTCCAGTTCCCGGACGATCAGGCGGCCCTAAGGGCCGTTTACATGGCTATTACCAATATCGAAAAAAATGGAGCATGCCTATTCAAAATTGGGGCTTCATACTCCATCAGTTCTTAACTATCTTTGAAAACAGATGCCGGATCTAAATGCAGATAATAAATCCGTTTACACAAAATATTTTACAGTCTCAAACTAAAGCCGCATCACTGCGGGTTTGTTGTTATTGTATAGATTTCTTCAATTTAGTTTTGTTATAATAAAGGGTATGTCTGTTTTTTACTGTGAGTGTATCAGTTAATTGTACTCGGGAAAAGTCGTATGGATGAACGTATGCCGTTGGCGAACCCCTACAATGTTATTTGACGGGATTCTCGTAGTTCTGCGGCAACAGCTTATGCAGTTCGGTCATTTTGGTTTGATTGATATTCTCAAATAAATGAGTGAGCCATTTTTCCGGATTGACATTATGCAGTCTGCAAGTAGCAAACAGACTGTAGATCATCGCAGCGTCCTGCGCACGTTCATGTGATCCGGCGAACAGGTAGTTCTTTCTGCCGATAGCCACTGGCCTAATGGAATTTTCAATGAGGTTATTATCTTGTTGCAATATTCCGTTGGTGGTATATACACATAACTTATCCCAAC